>WGMT01000070.1 GCA_016124945.1 bacterium
CTGCCGCAGTTACCCCCATTCTCCACAACCCCTACGGCGAGGCCACGCACCTTGTTGTCGCTAACAGCGCATTTCGCCACGCAAGGTGCATTGGTTCTTATTTTTGTTGATTTTTGGTCTTGACATTGGGGACCACCATAGGATGCTGGAATGTCCCATATGCCCAGCGCCCCAATTCATAGCCACCTCGTTTGGGAAAGCCATAGGACCGGAACTCCTGCCCAAACTCCACAGGCGCGTCAAACATATCCATCGCAGTACAGCCTGAAGGCAGACCATCCTCAACCTGCAACACAGCGAGGTCATGTTCGTGCCACGGCGACCAGGCCACCACGCGCGCCAGTACCTTCTCTCCGCTCTTGAGGAAGCGCAGACTCACCTGCTCATTTGGTGCAGTGGCAAGCGTGTGACTTTGTCCAACGGCGCAGGCAACCACATGGGCACAGGTGGCAACATAGCCATCCGAGCGGATGACCAGGCCACTACCACATAGGCTGTTGTCACTGGCATCCCAGACGCTTATGAGGGCGGATTCGAGTTGGGGACCGACTCCTTCCCTTCGCTCTTCTTCTCTTCCTTTTTCCATTTCATCTTCACCACAAACTGCGCTTCACCAGCGACAGAACTAAGCACAACTCCTGCCTCAGCACTCATTTTGAGATTGAATTCGATTTCAACCTCATCAGGTGGATCACTGATCTGGCGGATTTTGCTAATTGCCGTAGTTGCGATGGGACGGATTTTATCCAATGCTGCATCGAAGGATACTTTTGCCTTTTCTACCACGTCAGCCGCATTGGGAGAGGCCGGTACCATCCCAGACGTTCGCTGACCTTTCACTGGCTCATCAATCTCAACTAGGATTGAATCACCTTCATCCAAATCAAATTTCACTATACTTGTCATGTTCACCTCAGACTCTGCGGAAAAACTGTGGATAGAAGCGAAGTTAGTAGATAGTGAGTTACCTCGTGTGTCTACTTCTCTCCTGTCTGTTTCGGACGGGAGAACAGACTTATCTGTATGTACTAACCGCAAAAGACTAGGCAGTTTTGGTTTTGTACTACTGCCACCAATCGCCAATCTCAACCAGCGCTTCGGCTACTTGTGTTACGCCTTGCGTATGATCCAAGTCCCAAATTATGATCGAAAAGAAGAAAACATAGTCAACAAAGTCTTGTCGAGGAAGATGGATGAGTCCTTGCAAGACCTGCTGCCATGTCTTATATGCTGTAACCCTTTGCATGGCGCGCCAATGTTGGATCAGGTATATGCGTTGGTCTGTGAACTGGCTTAGGTCATCATGCTGGAATACAATGAGCAACTTCACCGTCATTTTCTGGTCTATTAAGTCGCTAATTTGAGACATTAACTTGTCAAAGGTTTGGCGTCCTAAATTAGGCAGTTTCGGAAACACTGGTAGGAGCGATTCCACTAGTTGCTTTTTGTCAGCGACACGTCTTGACAGTATTAAGAGCGCCTCTCCATAAGAGAGATATGCATGCTTGCCAAAATCGTTCAGCTTGTATATATGCTCTATAAATATGTCAAGCAGAAATGGCAGTTGTTTGGAAGTCACATACGCTGCTGCATCGTAAAGAATGTTTCCTGTGACCCAATACGCATCTCGAGACAGAGTTGAAGCAGGAACCAAGGCTTTAGTTAGCAGTTGCCTACGATTTTCTTCTTCAGCGTAGTATGCTAGTTCTGAGTAGAGAATAGCCTGTCCCAGTCTATCTTCGACATTATCTGCAAGGAGCTGAAACTTGTAGAGCAAATCTGGACGGAACTCCGCTACGGATGGGATTAAGATACTACAAACCACACTGAAGTCTCGGTCATTATGGTGACGCCAATAGTGATTGAACCTGTTGTAACGGTACCACAGCAACAAGGAATGAATGGCTTCTTCAAGAATATGGATGCCTACATTTTGCCAGACTTCAGTAGTTCCTATGCGTAGTAAGGACCGATATTCTATACAGTCTAAAGGTCTCCAATTCCTTTTGCTCAATGCCCTCAGAAATGAATAATAAAGTGACTCAAACGCTCTCCGTCGTTCTGATACCTCAATCTGAGAAATCTCCAAGATCTCGCTCTGAATTTCCTTAAGGATCTGTTTGAAGTCCTGTTGACTAGATGTTCGTGATGAGCTTGATTCAGGAGATAACGATTCAGAATTGGATGTAGGCTTCGCGACAAATTTGAAAAAGGCGAGAAACCATCGACTAATGGGTTCGTTGTCTTGTGCTATCTTTAGCATTGCCGATGACAACTGTTCTGTCCAAACCGCCGGCTGATTCCATAAGGTGAATTGTCGCAGACTACTGAATAGCTCGGAGAACCATGCCATCATTTTGTGCCACCATGTCGGATTTGCATTTTCTACTTTGTCTTGGGCGTTATCTAGACTATTCAGAAGTCTTTCTAGCTTTTCAAACGTCTCTTGTTCTTGAGAAACTTCTCTTTGAATCGAAAAATAACGCTTTGCTCTTCTCACAATAGCTTTGCTTATACCGAACCACGCCCCTAGCAGTGCGTTAATAACTATCAAGAGCGAACGAAAGAGCGGAAATCGTGATAACAAGTCTAGAAGTACCTTAAACGCCCCATTTTGTTTTCTAATTCTATGACCGGAGTCTGAGTACCAAAGTTGCACAGCTTCTCGGATTCGCTGCAGAAAAGGGAGAAAATAGAGGTATCGCACCTTCATGCTGAAATCTTGTTTGAGCCTTTGGTAATGATTTTGGGCCTGTTGGGTTATCTTTTCTTCCAGCGCTACCGCTACTGGTCGAGAGTGATGAATCCTAAGCGCACCAGATAACTCCCTCACCATTTTCGCTCTTGAAGAGAGATCAAAAATTGTATGTGTTCGATCATACAAAAAAGACGCAACATCTTGTCGATATGTCAAAGCCGCACATGTGTTCGGCGAAACAAGTACAGCCAACTTAGCCGCGTCTTCGATGTCGTATGTATGTGAGATATTTGTAAGAAGGGTTTCTATAGAGTCCTTGAGAACATTGCATTCCAGTAGTGGCGCTATTTTCTGCAATGCCACTTCTTCTCTCCATGTATGGATAGAGTACTCGGCATCAGTTGAGTATTTATCGGGAGCAATGATCCAGCTAATGTCTTCTCCGTTCATATAAGGCGCAAGTGAAACTAATAGCGGGATACAACAGTCGAAATACAAGATTCTTTGCCGTATGAGTTCCACTGCGTACTCTCGTTGCTCAACATGCAATTCGTCTATCACACTGGCCAAACCTAAGAGTAGACCGCATTGAGCAAAGTGATACCAATTTTCCGATAGGGCGGATACAAAGGCTCTCATTCTTGGTGGATCTAGCTGCTGCATTATGCGAGGTAGAAGATATGGAGATGCGATTAGACGCTCGGTTTCATAGCTGGTAGGATCCTGCAATACTTGCAGCATAAGGGCAGATACTTGGTCGAGAGATTCCACATCCAAACAATCGATTAGCACAGCCAAAGGCTGATAGTCATGAACAATAGATTCGTTGAAATCAGCAAATTCTTTAGCTTCAACTAGTTTCGCCCTATCATCATCACTTGCGGCTCCATGTATCAGCCTATGCAGTATTAACTGCCGGTTATAGTTCTTTGACTTAGGAAGTTTGTTTATGGAATCTAGAACCACGTTGTTTGCCATAAGATCACGCTTACTATAGTAGTCAAGAAAAGCAAGCGCAGTTGCAGTAGCATCCAAAGCCTTGTCGGGGTTTTCACGCTGACGAAATGGAGATTTATCTCTCTGACCTGTGGTAATCGCCGTTGCCGCCTCCTGTAGAAGATTGGCAGCTATGACTATGTCTTTCATATACAGCTTGGGTGCAAGAATCGTAGTAATTTGGGGAAATGCAGATGTAGTACTGCAATGATTGTAACAAATCTCCAGATATTGTGATGCCTGTTCTGAACGAATATGGTAAGCAATTGATATTAAACATTGGGCCTTTGATCGAGATATAGTCTCATATCGATCTGCTCCACTAGTATCTCTCCATAAGAGGTCGATGGAATCGTCCCTCTGGGCATTATTTTCATGGAACGTTCGCCTTATTGCTGAATCGAATACACCAATGTCTAAATGGCTTGCGATTGATTCAAGAATCGAATTCCAGTGTCCATGTCTCCAAATATCGCCATATGGACTGATCCTGCGGAAATCATTCAGTACATCGGCAAGTGCACCAATACGGTCTTCTTGACTTGGCAATTGCGATGAAATCTGTGCGCACAAACGTATGCGCCAGCTTAGTCCCATGAACTCACATGCAACACTATACACATCTCGAATTCGGTTCACCTTGGAGACGTATTTTAGGTACTCGTTTAGCGATCTGTAATGAACTTCCTCATGATCTCTTGTCACGGAAGAATCATGTGAATTTTCCTTCTGCGACTGGGCAAGTGCAATTCGAATCTCATTGAGAATGTCAGATTCAAGTTTGAGTATGTCACTATACTCATAGAATTCTATTGTGCTGGCAGTATCTAAAAGAGCGATTTTGGACCAAATGCGTTGGATGGGGTTAGGGATGCGGTAGACGGCAGCAAGTGCTTGCGCCCAAGTCCACTTTCCCTCTTGAAGCAGTAATGCAGGTAAATGAGGGGGAAGAGAAGCAGACAGTGAAGCGACACTGGTGAAACAGAGAGCACACTTGAACTGGATACCCAGAGTGCCTGGATTCTCCCCGCGATTCACCTGCGCCAAGCCTTGAGCATCTGCATATCGCCATACTCGGCGTACATCGCCAAGGAAAGAATCGTGACTCGGGTCTACGGCCTCGTGAGCCCGCATCCATGCCTCATTGACCAGCGCATACACCTCCTCATCCTCGGGAACAAGGTCACGCCTGTTGGTCATATGGGTGACATAATGGCGGAGCAGGTAGTCGGGCACCGACCGGAACTCACGCTTTCCTGCTTGCAGTTCACCCATGACGGCGGCACCCCAGCGGCGATACCTCTGCTGCCAATCCGCCTGTTCCTTCTCATTCATGCGTCGCTTGTAGACATAGTCTTGTAGCAGCGGATGTTGAAATACATAGCCCTGCTTGACCCCATCCCCGATCACAAGGCGCTCTATCTTGCTGATTGCTTCTTCCTGGTCAAGGCTACTTGCAAGCTGCTCGCCGCTAAACGCAGCAAAGGTAGTCAAGTCTGCTCTGCTTATCGGACCATGCGCACAGGCCAAAAGATAGAGCAATGTCCACAGTCGTTCGTTGCGCCCTATCTTGCCCCACTCCTTATCCTGCTCCTGTTCTTGAAACCATCGGTCCAAGAAGGCTTCGGCACCAGGCGAGAGGTCGGGCAGTTCTTCGATGGATACCTCCCCATCGCGCAGCGCTTCCATGTAGAGCCGAATGGTGAGTGGTTCTCCCTGACTCAAACGCACCAACTCATCCAAGGCGTCGATGTGAGATGTAGGCTCTTCTGACAACATCCCCATTGCAGCCACAATCTCGCCAATCCCCTGCCGACTCAGACCTGGCAATTCTATTCGTTTCAGGGCAGACTTGGACCACTTCAACTTCTCTGTCCAGAAGTAACTGTCCTGTTGAAGCGCCAGCGGACGAGCCGAGACGAGAACCTTCACATTCTCACCAAACACCGGAGGCAGTGGTAATTCCACACTTACATTCTCGCCAGTTTCTTCTCTCTTGACCGATTCCCGATCATTGTCGGTATCAGGCCCTCTTCCCTCAAGTTCATCCAGCCCATCCAGCACTACAACCAAAGTCTGTGGACCATCGACTGGTGGCAGATAGTCCTGACGTAGAAGATTCTCGATTGGCTTTTCCCAGCCCGTGAATGACCTTGGCAGAGGGATGTCCGGTGCAAGTAGATGGCGTAAGCGTCCACCGAATAACGAGAGTACCGCCTCTGTCGAATTCGTCCCAAAGCGCTGACTGATAGGAACATAGACAACAGCCGCTCGATTGTCATCAGCGACCCGATTCACCCATTGTGCCAGCAGGGCAGACTTTCCACGGCCGGCAGGTTCAACCATCAAGGCTCGCGATACTTGGGGGTCTTCTAACCACTCATCCAGTTTGGACAGAGAGTCTGTGCGGCCACGGAAAGGGATACTTCCCTGTCCTACACTCAGGTATTCTTGGAGAAAGCTTTCAAGTTCCGACTGGAAACCCGTCACCTCTGTGCCGGCAGTCAGCGGCCCAAAGAGCCTTCTCGTGCGGTTGAAGGGGATCTCCAGCCCTGCGCTCCTGGCTACTTCGACGATGTGGCGCACGGGAACGAGGAATGCCCGCTGCTGCTCTGCGTCAGCTGCCGACACCAAACCGATAATCTTGCCCGTCTCACTATGTTGAACGGGCCCGCCGCTATCCCCAACCTGCAAGTCGTCAGAGTGAACCTGGATACGTCCTCCACCTGGCAGTGGATGCTGGAATGTCCCATATGCCCAGCGCCCCAATTCATAGCCACCTCGTTTGGGAAAGCCATAGGACCGGAACTCCTGCCCAAACTCCACAGGCGCGTCAAACATATCCATCGCAGTACAGCCTGAAGGCAGACCACCCTCAACCTGCAACACGGCGAGGTCATGTTCGTGCCACGGCGACCAGGCCACCACGCGCGCCAGTACCTTCTCTCCGCTCTTGAGGAAGCGCAGACTCACCTGCTCATTTGGTGCAGTGGCAAGCGTGTGATCCTGTCCAACGGCGCAGGCAACCACATGGGCACAGGTGGCAACATAGCCATCCGAGCGGATGACCAGGCCACTACCACATAGGCTGTTGCCACTGGCATCCCAGACGCTTACGAGGGCGGATTCGAGTTGGGGACCGACTCTTTCCCTTCGCTCTTCTTCTCTTCCTTTTTCCATTTCATCTTCACCACAAACTGCTTACGCATCCAGTTCTGGCCATTTTTGAGTTGACTATCGAGCTTCAGTGGGTACTACATCTAGCCATTCTGAAATGCACAGATACCAGATGCAGTGCATCCCCATATAGTGATTGCGCTCGATTCTGCCTTGCTCGTCTGTCAGTGGCACCAATTGTCGAAATCGCGACCATCACAACACTTTCAGGGGCAAAATCTACTTGATCTAATGGTATGTTTCGGACCTAGCCTGGAGAATAGTCGGAAGCTAAGCAATAGAGAGGCAATGATGACGGCGATAGTGCATTACAGATATAGCCAGAGACTAGCTAGGTCTAGCTGGATCGACAATACCCATCAGGCTAGTTATACACATTTAGCTGCTATCTCCTGCATTCAGGCAAGCACATCTGCTACGCTAAATCGGTGATTGCCCTGTGCAGATTCGTGTTTTATACTAAGCGCTGGCGTAGAAAAAACAGTATCTGCCGACACGCCACGAAGATGACTATCAGATACTTGCCTCAACTGCCTTCAACACTCCTTCCTCACAGCCTGTGCAGTTGACCAGTGATGCTGCCGCTCAACAGTGCTGCACTGTTTTGCTGTGCTCTGCCGGCAAGCCCACACTTGTTAGACAAATGCCATGCACGCTATACTGTAGGCCAGCGTTGGCAGATGCAGTGATTTTTGGACAGAGACATCTTTGCGAGACGTTAACAGGCAAACCTATGCCCCGCTGCTTTCCCCACTCACGGCGCACTGTTTCTGGTTTCATCTACATCACTGTAGTCCATCTCTTGTAGCTACCAACCAAATGCCGTTGGAAGGGAAAGTGACCTTTCATGAAATCATTGAGCAGCCTCTGCGTCCCCCGCCAGAGCGTTTTTGACGCACAACGCCGGGATACCGTCCTCGATCTCACCGATCTGGTCAACGACCGCATTGACCCCACCGCCTTCTTTGCCGAAAACTTCATCACCGACGGCATGAAGGTGCTCCTGCAGCAGGGCTTCCGCCGACTGGAAGGAAAATCCGACCAGGGGATCTTCCTGCTCAAGCAGGCGATGGGCGGCGGCAAGACGCACAATCTGCTGTCGTTGGGGTTGCTGGCCAAGCATCCCGCCGTGCGCCAGGGCGTCCTAGGCAAGTTCTACACGCCTGATCCCAAGATGGGGCCGGTACAGGTTGTCGCCTTCTCAGGACGTGAATCCGACGCGCCCTTTGGCATTTGGGGTTCAATTGCCGAGCAACTGGGCAAGAAAGAGCACTTCAAGGGTCTCTACGAGCCGCTGCAAGCCCCAGGACAAACCGCCTGGCAGACGCTGCTCAAGGACCAGACGGTGTTGATCCTGCTCGACGAGTTGCCTCCCTACATGGAAAACGCGCGAGCACGCGCCATCGGTAACTCGGACCTGGCCCAGGTGACGGCCACGGCGCTCTCGAACCTACTGGTGGCCATCAATCGTGAAGGCTGCGAACGGATATGCCTGGTGATTACCGATCTCACCGGTTCCTACGAAGGCGGCAGCGGACGCATCTCCGACGTGCTGGGCAATCTGGAGAAAGAGACACACCGCTCGGCCATGGCGCTGGAACCGGTGCGCATGGGCAGCGATGAACTTTACCAGATCCTGCGCACCCGTCTCTTTGAAAAGCTGCCCCTGGATCGGGAGATCGAGGAGGTGGCGCAGGCCTACGCCAAGGCCGTCCGCGACGCCAAGCAGATGGACATCACCAGCGAGTCGCCGGAGCAGTTCGCCACCCGCGTCAGCGCCGCCTATCCCTTCCACCCGGCGATCCGTGACCTCTACGCCCGTTTCCGTGAGAATCCCGGCTTCCAGCAGACGCGCGGACTCATCCGCCTCATGCGCATTGTCACCTCTCGGCTGTGGAGCAGCAATGCCGCCGACAAAAAGTACCTGATCAGCGCCCATGACATCGATCTCAACGACCGTGAGACGCTGGGCGAGATCACGCAGATCAACAACTCACTGCAGAACGCCGTCGCCCACGATATCGCTTCCAGCGGCGCCGCCGTGGCCGAGACGATGGACAGCAACCTGGGCAACCAGGACACCAGCGACGCCTGCAAGCTGCTGCTCATGGCGTCCCTGGCCAACGTGCCCAACGCCATTCTAGGCCTTTCCATCCCCGAATTGGTGGCCTACCTCTGCGCGCCAGGACGTGATGTCTCCCGCATCAAGAGCGATGTGCTGGAGAAGCTGGCGACGGCGGCCTGGTATCTGCACAGCAACCGTGACGGCAAGCTCTACTTCCGCAACGTGCAAAATCTCAACGCCAAGCTGGAATCACTGGTGGGAGCCTACGTGGCCGACCAGGCCATCAAGGAGCTGCGTACCCGCCTGGAGAACCTCTTCAAGCCGGTCAACGGCTGGTGCTACCAGCGGGTTCAGGTGCTGCCGCCGGTGGATGAGATCGAGCTGGATCAGGATCGGGTGACGCTGGTGATCAGCGAACCCCATACAGGCAGTGGCCTGCGCCACGAACTGCGCGCCTTCTGGGACGGGGCCACCTTCAAGAACCGCGTTGCTTTCCTCAGCGGCGGCAAGGACACCTACAGCTCGCTCATCGATTCAGGCAAGCGGTTGCGTGCCGTTCAGCACATTCTCGACGACCTCAAAAAAGAGAAGGTACCCGACAACGATCCTCAGATGGTGCAGGCCCGCGAGCTGCATGACCGTATCCTCATGCAGTTCCATTCTGCCGTGCGCGAGACCTTTACTCAGCTCTGGTATCCCATCAGCAGCGGGTTGACGAGCGCCGACTTTCAAATGAAGTTTGAGGAAAACAAGTACACCGGCGAAGGTCAGATCCTGGAACTGTTGCGCGCGAAGAAGAAGTTTGAAGACGACGTCGCCGGCGACATCTTCCGCAAGAAGGTGGAAGCGCGCCTTTTGACCGTGCAGAATCTGCCCTGGAGCGAGGTAAAGCGTCGCGCTGCCATCAACACCACCTGGCAGTGGTACCGACCCGATGCCCTGGATGATGTCAAGGCTGACGCCGTCCACAAGGACATCTGGCGCGAACAGGGCGGCTTCGTGGACAAAGGGCCTTTCCCCCAGCCCGACACCGATGTGTTGTGGCGGGAGATCTCGCGCAATGCCGAGACCGGCGAAGTGACCCTGAGCCTGACGCCGCTACACGGTGACACCGTCTACTACGATGTGGGGGCCGATGCCTCGACAGCTTCGGCTAAGTTAGAAGGCAACACCCTCGTCGTTAAGGACATGCGCGTCTCCTTCCTCACAGTGGACTCCAAGGGCGAACACGACGCCGGTGTGCCCAAGGAATGGAAGAATCAGATCACGCTCAAGTACAGAATCTACGACAGCGGCGATGACAAGTGCATGGAGCTGCGTTCCGCGCCGCCGGCCACCATTCACTACAGCACCGACGGTTCTAACCCCAGGGTGGCAGGCGCCATTTACAATGGAGATTTTGTCATCCCGCCCAACACCGTACTGGTGCAGGCCTACGCCGAGCGGGATGGCATCGAATCGGCTATCGAGCAGATCAAGATCATCTGGGATAAAATGAAGGGTGGCCCCCCCATCGATCCGGCGAAACCGGCCACCTGGCGACGCAGCCACGCCTACTACACCACCAAAGATTCCTACGAATTCCTGGCGCGGCTCAAAAAGTACGGCGCGCTAGTCACCAGTGTACGCATCACCATCACCGGCGACGGTAACGACAAGGGGTGGATCGAGATGTTCATCTCGGAGCAGCAGCAGGTTGCGCCCGCTCTGGTGGAAAGCTGCCTGGAGGCCATGCGCAAGGTGCAGGCCAACGGCCAGGTGCAACTTGACGCCCAATCGCTCTACTTCGACGAAGGACTCAACCTGCAAGCCTGGGTTGAAGACGCCAAACTGACTTTGAAGGGTGATGAGGTGAGGCAGTAAAGAGGGGCGAATTGCGAGTTGCGAATGGCGACCTGCAATCAGTCTCTTAATCGCCTAATTGCGCCGACCTCTGCGGTCGGATATCACCCAATCATCGAAATGATGCTATGAGTAACAAGACTGCCAACGATCTGAAAAACAGCTTCGGCTTTGACCCTGCCGAGAGCACACACCACTTTCTGGTGACGATTCCACGCGGGGCCACGGCGGAGATCCAGATCAGCGAGCACTTTTCCTGGGACGCAGAGATCGGCTCCAGCGAGGTGACTTCGGCCAGCCGCCAGGACGGACAGATCCGGGTGATGCTGGCGCGGCTCAAGTGGGACGCCATTGCCGATGAGATGCGCGCCGAGTTCAACCGGCGGCTGCGCCAACTGGGACGCAAGCCAGGCGCGTGGAAGGTGGGGATCAACCTGCTGCGCCGTGAGCTGGGCAAGGAACTGGTGCTGCTGGCCTGGGCCATCGAAGACGCCGACCCTGGTCTCATCGACACGGCGTTGGCCAACTGGAAGGGCCTGGTGCCCGAAGAACGCTGGTGGCTCTATACGCAGACCGCCGCCGCCACCGGCCACGGCATTCACGACCGCAACCGCGGCTGGCGCAAAGCCGTGCGCTACGCCCTCACCGAAAACCCGGTCACCGGCCGCGCCGCCAGCGAAGCCGTGGTGCCTGAATACTTTCTCCATGCCAACAGCGGTTCACTCTTCAGCGGTGAAACTGCGCCCGACGACATTGACGAATAACCCTGTACGTTCGCTTGCTTAGATAGGATACAACCTCTGTGACCATTTCCAACCCGCCCCAGGATAAAGCGGCCCCTGCGGAGACGCCTCTAGCCGATGCACTTTCCTTCATCGAAACGCAATTCCCCGTCGCCAAGATTTCAATGGAGAGCTATAAAGAGCGCAAGTCGAACTATAGCCAGACCCTAACTGGACTTGGCAAGTGGTGGGGACGTAAACCGTTGGTATTGGTCCGCGCTGCGCTGCTGGGGCTTCTGATGCCTGCGTCTGACGATCCAGTCAAAGACCGAGAGATCTTTCTCAATCTGATGACAATGGATCGTGAGGGGCTGATTCGGCGGAAAAGTAAGACCATTCCAGGGAAGAGAATGGTAGAAGAGATCCAGAGTATGCCGCCCAGTGTCCAAAAACAATTTCTAGATAAAGATGGGCGTAATTTGAAACGAGGGATCTCCCGAACAGAACGCTCAGAATTGCAAGAACTTGTCTTTAACCGTCTTTCGTATGGTGAAAAGCTCGAATACTGTGACCGGCCAGAGCATATTGACGGCCCATCGGTAGAAGCATGGGATGAGATCAATCAGCATTTTGGTATCAAGGTAACTAACCTGCCGGATCTAGTAGAAGAACTGGGGCGGCAACGCTTTGGGCGTCGCCCTCGAGTGGGAGATGCATTTTGTGGTGGCGGTTCTGTGCCTTTCGAGGCGGCGCGTCTTGGCTGTGACGCCTATGGCTCAGACTTAAATCCAGTTGCTGCTTTGCTCACCTGGGCTTCCTTGAACATTATGGGGGGCGGAGGCGAAGTGGCAACAGAAGTGCAAGATGCCCAAAGACATGTTTATGACTCTGTGGAGCGTCAGATTAAAGAATGGGGTATCGAATGCAATTCAGTAGGTTGGCGTGCCGATGCATATCTTTACTGCGTAGAGGTCACAGATCCCGAAACGGGCTGGAAGATACCATTAGCACCATCGTGGGTAATTGGGGAGAAGACGAAAACGATTGCTAAGTTGATTCCTGATGAGAGCAATCAACGATACGACATTGAGATAATAGAAGGGGCAGATCCCAATTCACTAGCTGAGGCTAGACAACAAGGCACGGTTAAAAATTACCGATTGGTTGTGCCACACAGTAATGTGTCTACCCCTCTAGATGCATTGAGGAAAAGGAATGATCTATGGCGGCAAGAGAATATAGCTCCCCCGCTAGATGATGCCATACAAGAAAGACTATTTTGTGTTCGTTGGGTTGAGACATTTGTAGATGCTGATGGCAAAGAACAGGCTGTTCGGCACTATAGAAAGCCTACTCTCGATGATTTTCGCAGAGAGAAAGATGTAATGGATCTGCTCGATGAGCGGTTTGAGTGGTGGCAGAGACAGGGGTATGTTCCAAGCAGCCAGATCGAGTTAGGTATTGATATTAATCGTCCTACCAACGCTAGAGGTTGGACCTACTGGCATCATTTCTTCAATCCCCGCCAGTTGTTAACCATCGGTCTGTTTCATGAGATCACAGAACAGACTGAGTTGCCGGATTACGGTACGGCCGCCTTGCTTCTTGGGATAGGACGTCTTGCAGATTGGAATAGTCGGCAGTCACGCTGGGATTCCAGCGTTGCAAATGAAAAGGGCACGCAGACTTTTTATAAACCGTCACTTGCTACACCTCTTGCTAATTACTGCTGTCGAACAACAAAATCGATGCAGTCATCGTTCTTTCTAGATCTGCGAAATGTTTCCGATACCAGGAATGTAGCACGTCGTGTAGAGCTATGTGACGCTCGTGCTATTACTTGGAATTCAGATATTTGGATAACTGATCCACCCTACGCTGACGCGGTCAATTATCACGAACTCTCAGAGTACTTCTTAGCTTGGTACCAAACAACTTTGAAGCGCATATTCCCGGCTTGGTATGCAGATTCTAAAAGAGCCTTAGCTGTTAAAGGAACAGACGAGAGCTTTCGAGAGGGAATGGTAGAGTGTTATCGTCGTTTAACGACAAAAATGCCTGTCAATGGAATGCAGATGGTGATGTTTACCCATCAAGATGCTTCGGTATGGGCAGACTTAACCATGATTTTGTGGGCTGCTGGCCTTCGTGTTACCGCAGCTTGGACTATTGCTACTGAAACTGACTCAGCGTTGAAACAGGGGAATTACGTGCAAGGGACGGTGCTCTTAGTCTTGCGCAAGCGCACCGAGACTGAACCGGTCTTCCTTGACGAAATCACCCACGAAATCGAAGCTGAAGTCCGCCACCAGCTCGACAGCATGACGGCCCTCGAAGACGACAGCGATCCCAACTTCGGCGACGCCGATTATCAGCTTGCCGCTTACGCTGCCGCCCTGCGTGTGCTCACTGCCCGCCCCATCTACGAGATCGACCCGGCCAAGGAAATTCTGCGCGAGCGTCAGCGTGGCGAAGTGGGCATCGTCGAACAACTCATTCGCGATGCGGTCAAGATCGCCTGCGATCACCTCGTCCCCCGCGATTTCGATACCGATCTCTGGAAAACCCTTTCTCCCGCCGAACGCTTCTACTGCAAGGGCATCGAGGTTGAGAGCCACGGCGAATACCGCAGCGGCGTCTATCAGGAACTGGCCCGCGGGTTCGGCGCAGCCGATTACACCGATCTAATGGGCAACACCCGCGCCAACGAAACCCGCCTCAAAACCCCTACCGAGTTTGGGCGGCGCATGCTCAGCGGCGACGGCTTCGGCGGCACCCTGCTGCGCCAGGTCCTCTTCGCCGTGCAGCTCTCGGCCAAGAGCGAAGAAACCCGCGACGGCCTCAACTATCTCAAAACCGAGCGCCCCAACTACTGGGACGAGCGCGCCAAGATCGTCCAACTCCTCGGCTACCTGGCCCGTCTCAAAGACGTGGCCGGCATGGATCACTGGCGCAAAGACGCCGCCGCCGCCGATCTCCTGGCCGGTGCGGTGCGGAACGATCATGTGTAGTGATGCCAGTGCTGACGACTTGGGCGAGCATGCCCTGGCTTGGCTGTGTCGGCATTATACCGACTACCGGTTTTTCACCGAACGCGATGTTGTTTGGACTGTGCAAACCTACCTGCGTGGTCTGATAGGGGGAGCGGATCTGCCTTGCTATGTGTACAACGACTACCCTATCTTGCCTGGGTCTCGACGGAGCCTATCCGCTGATCTGGCGATTGTGAATGCTAATGGGGTGATAGAGACTGTGATGGAGTTCAAGTATGAACCCGCCCATCACCGCAGTGACATCCTGAAACAGAAGTTGCCTGTTGTGGAATGGACCAGCGTCGTCGCAGATATTCAGCGAGTTCACGACTTCGTGGCGCGGGGGAAAGCAAACACAGGCTATTCCATCTTTATCGATGAAGGCGGGGCTTTTCGACATCGCCGACTACCTACAAGTGCTGCATGGCAAGAGTGGGGAAGCGGCCGCTGGGTCTTACTCTCAAGAGTCTCAGCATCTTCTCTTCATGTGTAGTGAAAGGATTGTGCTATGGCAATGCCTGAAAAAGTGGTTGTAGAGCTTCCGTCTAAACTGGCGGCAGAGCTGGCCTCGGCCAATCAGGCGCTGATCACCGATCTTTTGCAGCGAGGACTGCGCGATCTTCACGTCGAACAGGCGCTGGATCGATACCAACAGGGTGGCATGTCCTTTGCCGCCGCCGCTGAACAGGCCGGCGTTTCAATGCCCGAACTGGCCCGCGCCGCCTACGTCCGCCACATCGAACCGCCTTTTGATCAGGACATGGTCGCGGAAGAGCTTCAGTGAGCCAAACGCCTGTCATCATCTGCAATGCAGGTCCAGCCATCGCACTGGGTAAGCTGAACCGCCTAGGGCTGCTGGCAGACCTCTATACCGAAGTGCTGCTGCCTGAACCTGTCTACCGAGAGGTCGTCGTTCAAGGGGCATTGCGCGGCGAACCGGATGCACGCCTCATTCGCCTTTTCTGGCAACGGATGGGGTGGCCGGTCGTGCCTGTAGGCGACGAGCTTCTCAACCGGATAACGCCATCACTCATCCTGGGCGCGGGTGAATGCGCTGTGTTGGCGCTGTCCACGCAGTATCAGCCAGTTGAAGTATTGTTGGATGACGCGGCAGCACGTGCCGAAGCAAGGCGCATGGGTATACAGACGCGTGGAACGCTCGGTCTGCTTGTGCAGGCATATCGGCAGCAGATTGTCACGCGCTTGGAGATAGAGCTTCTTTTTCAGGAGATTTCAGATCGCCCGGATATCTGGATCAGCGCACATCTTTGTCACTCCGTTCTTGCTGGGCTGGAAGGTAGCAACCGTTAAGCATCAATTCTGAGCATACATGAATTGCACCCAGGATCGATGAGCATCATTGCTTCTTCTCTCGCCGTCAGCGGCTGGACCGTTCCTTTTTGACAGATAAGGCTCGCTTTCATACCACCACATCGTCGTTCGCTTTTTGCTGTCCTGGCCGATGCAGTGCGGAACGATCATATGTGATGTCGATTCTACCGAAAGACATATTCTACCAATGACCATCTTGATCATTGCCGACGTTTTTGATGTCCATGCAGATTTGGTTGAGAAAAAGCTGCGTCGATTTGGCGTGGAACCATACAGGCTAAATTTGGATGTTGAGTCTTTGACAAAGACTTTGGTGACTTATGCAGATTCAAAGTGGGTGCTTCACCTAGAAGCTAGCAAGTGCCTAGATCTCTCCAGTGTCAAAAAAGTGTATCTACGGCGGGCCTTCGTCGAAATACCGATGGAGCAACGCGAGGAGCAAGATGATGATTTGCGCATATGGGAGAACGAGTGGAATCGTACACTCACTGGCATGTATTACGCGTTGCGTAATGCGTCATGGATAAACCCCTTCAGGCAGGCATTTGCTGCCGAAAACAAGTATTACCAATATGATCTTGCGCATCAGATTGGATTCCGAATCCCGCAAACCCTGGTGTCAAATGAACGAAAGTCGCTTATCAACTTTTGTGAACGCCATGAAACGACCGTAATCAAGTTAATGTCACAAGATTTCTACGGGACTCGGCAAGAAGGTTACAAATCCATCTATGTCAACCAGATTTCACCCACAGATCTCCATGAGTTTGGGGAAGTAGGGGAGAATCCGGTTGTCTTGCAAGAGTATGTACCTAAGCAGTTTGAGGTGCGTTACACGGTCGTGGCGGATAGTCACTTTGCATGCAGAATCGAATCTCAAAAGTCACAGATTGCAGAGATTGATTGGCGAAGATACGATATACCCCATACTCCTCATTCCAGTACTGAACCACCGCATGAAATACACCAGAAAGTTGCCAAGCTAATGCAGCAAATGGGGTTGGTTTTTGGGGCATTGGACTTTGTCGTGACACCGCAAGGGGAATGGTACTTCCTTGAGATCAATCCTATGGGCCAGTGGTTATGGATTGAAGAGCTGGTGGAAGCACCAATATCGGACTCAATTGTTCAGTGGTTACATTCAACATAGGAGAGTAGTGGGGGATGAAAGTATTTGCATCTCGCTATCTGGAGTCACCAACTTTTGTCGAGGTGGACTCTGCATCTGATTGGTCTTGGCAACCTCAAAATCGTGAGATTTATGGGATTTTTGCATCCGGGCGTTCTACCAATACAAAGAGTTCGACGTATGCAA
The DNA here is from genome assembly GCA_016124945.1 of bacterium. Taxonomy (GTDB): domain Bacteria; phylum Chloroflexota; class Anaerolineae; order Caldilineales; family Caldilineaceae; genus RI-153. Next base: position 17,180 of record WGMT01000070.1, read on the forward strand.
ATGAGCGTGACAGCCGATCTGATACAGATCGACCAAATGAAGGCAGCAAATACCTCATAAACTAGATTCAATCGTGGAGCCATTCACCATCCGACGTTACTCCTCTCGCCGACAGCGGCTGGACCGTTCCTTTTTGACGGCTCGGCTGCAAGGCGCGCTCGCCTACGACCGCATCGCCGGCTACTTCTCGTCCTCACTGCTGGAAGTCGCCGGCGAAGCCCTGGACTCGGTCATGGGCAAGATCCGCATGGTCTGCAACTCGGATCTGGATCCCAAAGACGTGCAAACTGCCCGCGCCGCTCAGAACGCCATCTGGCAGAGCTGGGCCGGGTCAGCGCCCGAAGCCTTGGTCCACGGCAACAACGAAGTCCCCGCGCGGGATCGCTTTGCCCGTCTCTACACCCTGCTCCAAAGCGGCAAGTTGGAAGTGCGCGTCCTGCCTGATCCCGTCTACGGACTCATCCACGGCAAAGCAGGGGTCATCACCTTGGCCGACGGCAGCAAGACCAGCTTCATGGGCAGCGCCAACGAATCCAAGTCGGCCTGGCGGCTCAATTACGAACTGGTCTGGGAAGATCCTTCGGCCGACGCCGTCGCCTGGGTGCAGGAAGAGTTCGACGCCCTGTGGGGATCTCCCTTTGCCCGTCCCCTAGCCGAAGCCGTGGTCGAAGATATCGGCCGTATCGCCCGCCGCCGTGTCCTGTGGACCGTGCCCGATTGGGAGCACGAGAGCAGCGCCGACGAACCACTCGATCCGGCCCCGGCCCTGGTCGAAGCGCCGGTCTACCGCAAAGAGGTCGGCCTGTGGGCGCATCAGAAGTACTTCGTCAAGACCGTCTTCGACGCCCACCGCGGCCCTACGCGCAAAGCCCGTTTCGTCCTCGCCGACCAGGTTGGCCTTGGCAAGACACTACAACTGGCCATGTCCGCCCAGTTGATCGCCCTCACCGGCGACAAACCTATCCTCATCATCTGCCCCAAACCGCTCCTCTGGCAGTGGCAGGGCGAAATGCGCGATCTGCTCGATATGCCTTCCGCTGTGTGGGATGGGCGACGCTGGATCGACGAGAACGGCATTGAGTACCCTGTCTTGGGTGCGGAGGGTATCCGCAAGTGTCCGCGGCGGGTGGGCATCATCTCCAATGGGCTGATCAAACGGCGCTCCGAGGCTGTCGGTCACCTGCTCAGGCTTCAGTACGACTGTGTCATCCTCGACGAAGCGCACCACGCCCGCCGTCGCAACCTGGGTAACAACAGCGATGGCGAAGCACCTGTTCCCAACAATCTGCTGCGCTTCATGTACGAGCTGGCAGAACGCACGCGCAGTCTGCTGCTGGCCACGGCCACGCCGGTGCAACTGCGTCCTGTCGAAGCCTGGGATCTGCTCGACGTCCTCAGCCGTGGCGATGCGTCCGTGTTGGGCGACATGTACAGCCGCTGGCGGCGCGCCGACCGCACCCTCAACCTGGTCATGAAGAGTCAGTCTTTGCCCACCGGCGAAGCGGAGCGCTGGGAATGGCTGCGCAACCCCATGCCGCCCAAATCTGAGCACAGGGACTTCGAGATCCTGCGCCGGGACTTGGGTGTGGGCGACGACGTGGCCGTGGTGCCAGGTCACCTGCTTGGCGATCTGCGTCCGCCCGCTCTGCGCCGCATGAACAATCTATACCCCAGGCTGATGGACAACCACAACCCCTTCATCCGTCGCATCATTCGTCGCACCCGACAACAACTGGAAGAACAGCGCGATCCGGAAACCCAGGAACCGTTGCTCAAACGCATCGGCGTTGAACTGCTCGGCGAAGGCGAAAACGATGCGATTCGGCTCCCCGGCTACCTCAAAGAGGTGTACACGCTGGCCGAGGAGTTTACCCATCTGTTGGGGGAGCGGCTACAAAGCAGCGGGTTCCTCAGAACCCTGTTGTTGCGACGTATGGGCAGCACCATCCACGCCGGAACCATCACGGCGCAGCGCATGCTGGGTGATTGGGAACATCTCGAAGAGGAAGATGAGGACGACGAAGCGGAAAACGAGGCCAAAGCCGGTGCCGCTCCAGTAGCCGAACAGACTCGCACCCTAACCCCTGCCGAAAGTGGCATCTTGGAGCGGCTGATCGAAGCGCTCAACGCCAACCGCACCCGCGACCCCAAATATGCGGTCGTGGTCGACTGTCTGCGCAAGCGTGGCTGGCTCGAACTGGGCTGCATCATCTTCAGCCAATACAGGGACTCCATACGTTGGCTGGCCGAGCAATTGACCGAGGAGTTCCCCAACGAACCGATTGGCCTCTACTCCGGTCCCAGCACCTCCGGCATCATGCAGGGTGGTAACTGGCAACCGGCCCAGCGTGAGCTGCTCAAAGAGCGGGTTCGGCGTGGTGAACTGCGGCTGCTCCTCGGCACCGACGCCGCCTCCGAAGGTCTCAACCTACAAAAGCTGGCCCGGCTGATCAACCTCGACCTTCCCTGGAATCCTACGCGCCTGGAGCAGCGCAAAGGGCGCATCCAGCGCATCGGCCAGGTCCACGACACCGTGCAGATCTACAACATGCGTTACAAGGACTCCGTGGAAGATCGCGTCCACGAACTCCTCTCCACACGCCTGCAAGACATCTACACCCTCTTCGGCCAGCTCCCCGACGTCCTTGAAGACGCCTGGATCGCCTTGGCCCAGGGTGAAAAGGACGCAGCGCAGAAGATCATCGACGCCGTCCCCCAGGCCCATCCCTTCGAGCTACGCTACACCGAAGTCGAGCCGATTGATTGGGAGACGTGCAGCGCCGTCCTGGATGGTGGGGAGAAGCGGCGGATCCTGCGTGTGGGGTGGTAGGGGAATAATCCGTCCCCAAAAGGGAACGATTTTGTAAACACCTTCTCGGTGTGCATGTTTGCCGCAAACAGGGGAGCAGAAAACGTGTCAGCAGCCAAAAGATCACTGGTTTTGTTCCTGTTAGGTACAACCATTGTTTGGATCCTCCTGCTATCCCTGTCATTGAGCATCCCAGTTGTTGCTCAAGACAAATCTGTCGTCGTGGACACTTCAGCCCCTTGGGTAACATTGTTATGCAAAGTGGCTGACATCTCTGATGAACCTCATACCTTTGATTACTACGAAGGGATTTTCGCAGAGAATTATCCTGGTCTCATTGCATATTGGCGCGAAGTTTCTGGGAATGATTCTTTGGCTAGGGGCTCGAAAATCTTCGGATGGTATACGTTACCGCGTGCGCAGTCTGAGTACACAAATACACACCAGATTGTCGAAGACTGTATTCACCGTGCAGATCAAGATGTTCACTATCCGGATTATTTCGCTATCAACGTCTTTTTCAATGACCCTCGTTGGTACGGAGCAGGCGCAGGATCTTTTCTCCAAGAGCTAGATGGGGTGAAACGGTATTGGGCCTATACAGCAATTCCTCCGGTAGCCTCATACGCGCCTGCGATTGTAGCACACGAAATGGGTCACATCTATCAAATGGCGCATACCCTTGTAAATAACGAGCAGTACCGGAGTTCATGGGGAATCATGGGCGATACACTCGCTGTGTGCCAATACAGTACGGGCAACGAGAATGGCTGCATACCCATGCATCCAATAGCATACAACAAGAAATTGGCTGGCTGGATTCCGGGCGAAAAGATATTCCAATTCAACATCGCGACACCGACCACAATTGATCTGACGAGTGTTGCCCACTCCAGTACTCAGGGATTCATGATGGTGGAGATTCCCCTAGACGATGCGGGGCTTGAGTACTACACACTTGAGGCACGACGTCGCGTTGGTTACGACCGCAACATTCCCGCAGAAGGTGTCATACTTCATAGAGTCAATCGGACTACGGGCTTTATTGGTGCTGAACTTGTGAGCGGCAACGACACCCCCCCGTACATTGAACAGGCGCTGTGGATCCCTGGTGAATCTCATAGAGATTTTGAAAACAACGTCTCTATATGTGTGAACCATGCCACAGAAACGGGCTTCACCATAACTGTCTCACCGGCAGTAAATGCTGGGTGTGAGAGTGCGGCTCAGTTCTCCAGCGCGGGATCTAGCAACCAAGTGCAGCAAACTGACACCGGTCAACTCATTACATATTCTCTTCGCTTGACAAACACTGGATCTCTAGCTGAAAGCACTTCGATATCCGTTACCATACCCGATGGAACTGCATATGTGCAGAATAGCGCGTATACGTCATCAGGAACGGTCACATTTGCAGATGGAGCCTTAATATTCACAGTAGACGATGTTGCATTTGGCACTTCACTAGACACATCCTTTAGCACCACAGTCTCGGGGACAGACGACACCAAACCGCTGTTTGTAGGCCTCGTTTGGCTCATTAAGTGGACGAACGGGACGCACACCATAGAGACCCCTTTGATCCTGAATGCAAGCGAGATTTACCTGCCTGAAGTCCTAAACAGATACTGATGGCACGCCAAGCGCGTCATCGGTAGGAGCTACGGCGACATGTCCCGCGCCATTGCAGCGGGTGAGTCTTACCAAACCCGGTTGGATTCGCCGTTGACGATCCGTAGGTGGCTCATGGGCCGGCAAATGGAAGTTGAACCTTTGCAGTTTGTTTCGAGTTTTGATAAGGAGCAGGAAATGCCAGCAATGCAACGTGGACTCCGTTTTTGCGCTGTCGACCTACATGTACATACCCCAGCTTCCAAGTGCTTCCGCGGCACTGTTACCCCAGAAGATTATGTAGCGCAGGCAATCCAATCCGGCATGCGCGCCATTGCCATAACGGATCACAATACTGGCGACTGGGTAGATCGAATCAAGGAAGCCGCCGCAGGCACATCCCTCACTGTCTTTCCAGGGGTAGAAATCAGCGTACAACCAGGAGTTCATGTGTTGGCGATTTTCCCCGAGAATCGCGGTAGCGCTCACGTCACCGATCTGCTGGCAAAGCTAGATTTAGGAGTCGATTCACGTGGTGAGCAAGATACCCTGGTTACTCGCCATAGCATCGAAATGGTAGTCAACCAGATTCGGTTGGCCGGCGCATTGCCTGTCTTGGCCCATATTGATGACTACAACGGTGCGTGGCAGGTACTTTCTGGACAGACGCGTGAGAAACTGTGGCAAAAAGCTGAATTTGCGGCAGTAGAGATCGTGAATCAGTCACTACCGGACGAGATAGGTCGAGATCCGTACAGTCACGTCCCTGCATACTACTGGTCATCGGACAATCCTCACCCTGATCAGAACACAAAACACTCCCATCTGGGCATCGGTAGTCGGTGTTCTTTATTCAAACTAGAAGAACCGATCACCTGGGAAGGACTTCGACTCTGTTTTCATGATCCCGGTGTTCGCATTCGACCAGGAACGCCATACGCCCCTATCCAGGTGCAAGGAAGCACTCACCCAGTATTGGAACGGATCATGATCCAAGGTGGGTTTCTTGATGGCCTCGATCTCATACTGAATCCCAACCTCAACTGTGTGATAGGCGGACGCGGTACCGGTAAATCCACTTTGCTAGAGCTAATTCGTTACGCCTGAAGTGGACCCCATCCCCAAGCGCGATCTGGAGGGCTACCGCCAGATCCACGCCGCCATCCCCTTCCCCCTGGCCATGCATGTCGTCGATGGCGCGGCCGCGCTGCGCGGGATTCGAGCCGGCGTGGTGGATTGTCTCAACTTCGGCGGGAGCCTGGTGGGCTTCCAACGCAACGCCGCCGTTGCCGCCGCCGCCGGACTTCCCTGCTGGCATGGATCGGGCAACGATCTGGGCATCCTGGATACCGCCTACATCCATGCTGCGGCAGTGGCCCCCAGCTGCACCATGGCGTCTGATTTCGTCGGCAGTTGGACGCGCGCCGATGATCTGATTCAAGAACCAATCCGCTTTGCCACCGGCTACACGGCTACGCCGATGGCTCCTGGGCTGGGCTGCGAACTGGACATGACAGCGCTGGCGCTCCATACCATCGCCTACACACAAATGCAGTAGAATTACCCCCTATCCGTCTCTTCATTTTCTGATCTAGAGGGTTTGCTTCCCGGCTTCGCCGAAGAGGGCACCCTGTACCCTTTTTTGATGATCTGGATATCTCCCTCTTTCCAGGTGAACTTATCGGCACGACTGACATCTGGTGCAGTCAGAGAATACCGATTAACAATGTGCTGGACATGTTCGCTGGACCGTCCATAGCTCACAATGGCTACATCCAGATTCCAATCCTGGTAGCGATTGATCGCGCGTATCAAGCTTTCTACAACCCAGTTGGGGTTGTTGCCAAAAGCACCGCCATCCAATAGGGTGAGGAAAACATGGGGATTGCCTGTGTTTCGCCAGTTTATGATAGCGGCGCAGAGGGTCGCTTCATAGGCTGCTTCCAACACCAGCCGTGCAAAAGGCTCCCATAGCTCATGGGGATGGTTGGCATAAGCAACGGGTAGGGCAGGGCAGTAAACCTGCGAGACCTTGTGCGCGCATCCTTGGAGTGTTACCTGTGTATTCCATTGGATGCCGATGCGTAGAAGTTGTCGAAGCGCATCGAGTTGTTCTTCGCTCGCAGCCTGAAGTCGATTGGAGATCTCGATTAACCCACTACGCGATGGCAGTGCATAGCCATTACGCATCTGCCAGAGGTGGTTATCGGTATTTCCCAAAGCGCTGCCTAAATCAGTGAGGCAGTCGATCTGGTTGTTCTCCGTTTGGTCGATTTGTCCATTAACCGGTGCAAAGTAGTTTCGGTAGATTGTCCCAGCGCCGGCTGCAACCGCACACGCCGGTCCTTGCGTATGATCGTTTTCATAGATGCCCACACCCGCCTCAGGTGTAACACCCGGCCCTGTCATCTCAAGCAAGTTGAACTGGGATGCCACCTGAAAGAGCGAATCGGCGTTCGCCGTATCCGTGTGCAATGCCTGCACATTGGCAACCACCTCCCGCACCGTCATGCTTCCGCCGCTAGGTCCAACAGAGCGAACGCGTTCTCTCAGCTCGGCCAGTGATGGGGTTTCCAAACGCCCGCAGACCATCACCTTCCCATTTGCGCGAGATGTCAAAGTATCTCCGTTGATAATCAGGTTCTGACGCACATAGCTTGGTGACGTCTCACGAAAGCCGGTTAAGGTTTCAAACCAGGTCATGCAACTTCTCCTTGATCATTGGGTGTTCGGCCTCAGCTTCGACTCCTTATCGTTTGGAATTCTACACTTATTTCCAACAAGATCCAGATTCTCGGACAACACCACATTGGCCAACCTACAATTCCATGAAGTCGACGAAGACAGCGCCAAGTGGCTGGCCATGTTTCACTGGTGGTCTGCCTGAGCGTAGACAACGATATTGCTTTTTGTTACAATTTCACTATACTTATAGTTATTGATAGCGATTTTGTAACAACAGGTGCTGTTAATGGCTGACCACTATGAACGCATTCTCCAACTTGCTGATCAACAGGGCATCCTACGTACGCGGGATCTTACGGCCCACGATATCCCTCGCGTCTACCTGCAACGGCTGGTCGAGAGAGGAGATCTGGAACGTATTGAGCGCGGGCTGTACAGACGCCCAGAGGCCGAGGTCAGCCTCTATCATTCCCTGGCCGCCGTCTCCAGGCGAGTGCCGGCAGGGA
>WGMT01000048.1:0-2500 GCA_016124945.1 bacterium
GAGTAAATAGCAGATTGAATTCTTTACGGAGAGTTTGATCCTGGCTCAGGATGAACGCTGGCGGCGTGCCTAACACATGCAAGTCGAACGAAGGGTGCAGCAATGTATTCTTAGTGGCGAACGGGTGAGTAACACGTAGGTAACCTGCCCTGAAGCGGGGGATAACTGTGGGAAACTACAGCTAATACCGCATGAGTTGCTTTGAGCGGGAGCGAAGAGCAAGAAAACTCCGGTGCTTCAGGAGGGGCCTGCGGTCGATTAGCTAGTTGGTGGGGTAAAGGCCCACCAAGGCGATGATCGATAGCTGTTCTGAGAGGAAGACCAGCCACACGGGAACTGAGACACGGTCCCGACTCCTACGGGGGGCAGCAGTGAGGAATATTGCACAATGGGGGAAACCCTGATGCAGCAACGCCGCGTGAAGGATGAAGGTCTTCGGATTGTAAACTTCTTTTCTGCGGGAAGAGCAAGGACGGTACCGCAGGAATAAGACACGGCTAACTACGTGCCAGCAGCCGCGGTAATACGTAGGTGTCGAGCGTTATCCGGAATTACTGGGCGTAAAGGGCTCGCAGGCGGTTTGACAAGTTCGACGTGAAATTTCCCGGCTTAACTGGGAGGGGACGTTGGAGACTGTCAGACTTGAGGTAGTGAGAGGGAGGCGGAATTCCCGGTGTAGTGGTGGAATGCGTAGATATCGGGAAGAACACCAGTGGCGAAAGCGGCCTTCTGGCATTGACCTGACGCTGAGGAGCGAAAGCGTGGGTAGCGAACGGGATTAGATACCCCGGTAGTCCACGCTGTAAACGATGTGAACTAGGTGTGGGGAGTATAGACCCTCTTCGTGCCAAAGCAAACGCGATAAGTTCACCGCCTGGGGAGTACGGCCGCAAGGCTAAAACTCAAAGGAATTGACGGGGGCCCGCACAAGCAGCGGAGCGTGTGGTTTAATTCGATGCAACGCGAAGAACCTTACCTGGGTTTGACATGTACGTAGTAGTGAAGGGAAACCGGAACGAGCCTTCGGGCAGCGTACACAGGTGCTGCATGGCTGTCGTCAGCTCGTGTCGTGAGATGTTGGGTTAAGTCCCGCAACGAGCGCAACCCGCGTCGCTAGTTACAAGTGTCTAGCGAGACCGCCGGTATCAAACCGGAGGAAGGTGCGGATGACGTCAAGTCAGCATGGCCTTTATATCCAGGGCTACACACACGCTACAATGGCCGGTACAAAGGGAAGCGAAAGGGCGACCTGGAGCGAATCTCAACAAAGCTGGTCGTAGTTCGGATTGTAGGCTGCAACCCGCCTACATGAAGCTGGAGTTGCTAGTAACCGCAGGTCAGCCATACTGCGGTGAATACGTTCCCGGGCCTTGTACACACCGCCCGTCACGTCATGGGAGTTGATAACACCTGAAGTCGGTGACCCAACCTTCGGGAGGGAGCTGCCTAGGGTGGGATTGATGACTGGGACGAAGTCGTAACAAGGTAGCCGTACCGGAAGGTGCGGCTGGATCACCTCCTTTCTAGGGAAGACGGAGAGACAAGGTTGAGAGTTGGAAGTTAGAAGGCAAAGTACAAAAGGCAAAAGTGGCAGACTGAGAAGTATGCGACTGAGCGTCTGAGTGCGGGTTCTGAAGACAAAAGCTGACTCAAAAGACCGAATGTCGTCCGACCCCAAGGTCTAAACTTGGATACCTTACCACTCTTCAGCGGTTAATCGAGAGATTGGCTGTTAGCAGGTGGCAGATAGCGGTTAGGCTAAGCGTCGTGAAAGCGATGTAGACTAACGGCTGGCTGCTAAAAGCTAACGGCTAGTGTCAAGAGACCGCTGCCAGGCCACAAGCCAAGCGCTTGAGCGAAGAAATGCGCAGGGGATGGCGACATCTCTGGCGCATTTTTGAGTCAACAGCAAAGAGCAGAGGTTGAGCTTGAAAGTTCACTGAAAAGGTGAGCAAAGAGAGTTTGGCCACAAAGAAGAGAGAACACAAAGCAAGAACAAGTGTTTTTGGAAAGTCTTTGGGTTCTGTGCGGTTGAAAAGTTCTTAATGGCAATGTTTTGACGCAAGTCAGGCGACAAAGCCAGGTGCGTAGGTGAGTGAGCCAAAGACCGCTTTTGGGGGCCTGTAGCTCAGACGGTTAGAGCACTGTGCTGATAACGCAGGGGTCCGTGGTTCGAGTCCACGCAGGCCCACTGCGGAAAGCGGGATAGCAGAAAGCAGTTAGCGGGTAGCAGTTAGGGAAGAGGCGACGCCTCTGGACTAACTGCGAACGGCTAGCGGCTAACTGCTGAAGTCCCTGGTACATTAAAAACTGAATAGGATAGAAGCATCTTCAAAGTAGGCAAGAAGGGAGAGCGAGCTCTAGGAATAGGGTAAGCAAAAGACTTCTTGTCCACCGGAGGAAGAAGTGGTTCTTAGTGGTTAAGCTACTAAGGGCATACGGTGGATGCCTAGGCGACAAAGGCCGAAGAAGGACGTGTACCACTGCGAAAAGCTACGGG
>WGMT01000048.1:7500-262350 GCA_016124945.1 bacterium
CCATGGGGATGATCGCATTTGTGGCGGCGGCTGAAGTTTCGCTTGCATCAACCACACGGAGTCGAGTGCGCCAGATGATCGACGCCGGTGTGGAGCGAGCCAAAGTGCTCGACACGCTTTTGAATGATCCGGCCCGGTTTTTATCAACGCTTATGTTGCTTAAAAGCGCTGCATACATCACCGGGGGCGCTTCATCACTCTGGCTCATATTGCATTTGCAGTGGCCGTGGGCCGAAGGCATTGGGCTGTTGGCCATTGTTGGTTTTGGATTGGTCGTGGTACAGATCGCCAGTCGCTCCTTTACCTTGCGCTACACAGATCGCATCGCCCTGGCAGCCGGCTCGGCAGTGCAAGTATGGTCTTGGATTCTCTTCCCTTTGTCTTTGCCTTTGAAATGGATGGGCACCCAGGTACGCGGTGAGACCAAGGAAGTCACTGCGCACAGCATCTTCCTCAGTGAAGATGGGCTTCGTTATCTCATCAATGTGGGGGAAGGCGAGGGTGTCATTGAGGAAGAAGAGAAACAGATGATCGCCAGCATTTTTCAGCTCGGGGAAACGATTGTGCGTGAAATCATGGTCCCCCGGCTTGATGTCGTCGCTCTGGACGTAGACACGCCCATCAATGACGCACTGGACTTGATCATCAAGAAGGGACACAGTCGCATTCCTGTCTACGAAGAAAGCATTGACCATATCATCGGTTTCCTCTATGCAAAAGATTTGCTGCGCTGCTTCCGCGAAGGACAGGTCAACCCACCGCTGCGTCAACTGTTGCGCAAAGCCAGTTTTGTACCCGAAAGCAAAAAGCTCGACGAACTCTTTCACGACATGCAGATTCGGCGCGTCCACGCTGCAATTGTCGTAGACGAGTACGGCGGCACTGCTGGTCTGGTGACAATTGAGGATCTTCTTGAAGAGATCGTGGGCGAAATCCAGGACGAGTACGACAGCGAGAAGCCGAACTATCAACAGCTTGCCGCAACTGCCTACCTCTTTAATGCCCGTATCGACCTCGAGACAGTCTCTGAGCTGGTGCAAGTTGATCTCACTGAAGAGAACGATGTGGACACGCTCGGGGGCTTTATCTACAATCAGCTAGGAAGAGTCCCCGAACAGGGGGAAACAGTTGAGTATGCCGGGCGACAGTTCACTGTCCTCTCTGTGGATGCACGCCGAATTGGGCAGGTGCGTGTAGAATGGCAGGAACCTGTGGTAGAGACCGAAGACGAAGTCGCCGTCGATGTGAAGACGTTCCAAGAATCAAAGAACGGCACGAACCCATTCCAGCGCTCTATGACTTGAAGGAATCCGTTTGCTCGTGACAACTTCGACAGCATCCCAGCCCGCACTTTCGGCGGCAGAACTGATCGCCGTCGCACTGAACGCTCGTGATCGTGCCTACGCACCGTACAGCCATTACCACGTAGGTGCCGCCGTCCTCACCGCCGATGGCTCTGTGATCGTAGGCTGCAACGTGGAAAACGCTGCCTACCCGTCCACGATCTGCGCCGAGCGTGTGGCCATTACTGCCGCCATCGCCCAAGGACAGCGTGACTTTGTCGCCATCGCTGTTGCCACTGAAAACGGCGGATCCCCTTGTGGCGCCTGCCGTCAAGTCATGGCAGAACTCGGCCCTAACATGACCGTCTACATTGCCGACGCCGACGGCAATTACCGTACAACCAGCGTGCGCGCGCTACTGCCAGATTCGTTTATGCCGGAACATTTGGTTTAGCTAAGATTGGAGATTGGGCGATTTTAGTTCCAGCCTAGGAACTAAAATCGCCCAATTGCTTAATCCCGCTCATCCCCAAATCACCCGACCTGCCTACTTAATGTCCTTTACGCCAAATCTCCAATCTCTATTCTATAATCTCCCCTCTCCTCCTGGTTTCGTTGACTTTGCCCCCTGCTCGTGTTATCTTTCGACCATGAATGTTCCGGCATTGATGGCCACTTATCAGCTCCGACAACGGGAGTATTTGCTGCGCATCACCCGGGCCATGACGTCTCGCCTGGACCTGCCTAGCTTGCTCAAACTCATCCTGGCCAGCGCTGCTGAAATGGTGGCATCGCCCGCCGGGCTGATTGTGCTAAACGAAGAACCAGCCAACGTTACTGGCACAGAGTTCATCGAAGAGGGCACCCACTTCCGCATCCGCGCCGCCTATGGTATCCCCCCGCAACTGCTCCCGGCCTTCCGTCCACTTCTAAATGCGTGGCCCCTGGCCGAATCCACCGAAGGATCGATGAGTGAAGGCGACGCGTTTGGTACATCAGGTGACCTTTACCGACACGAACTCGAACTTCGCGTCCAGATGGTCGAAGAAAACCTGGGCCACCCATTGGGGCAGGTTCTCGGTCTTCCTCTCCTTTTCGAGGACGAAGTGCTCGGTGTCATCTTCCTCTTCCGCGGCGACAACGCCTTCACCCAACTTGATTGGCAATTCTTGCAGGGTTTCGCCTATCAGGCCGCTATCGCCGTGCGCAATGCAAGGCTCTACCAGCAGCTTTCAACCGAACGCAGCCGGTTGGCCACGATTGTGGAAAACAGCGCCAATGGCATCATGATCCTGTCTCCCGAGCGCCACGTACAGGTGATCAACCAGGCCCTGGCTGCCATGACAGGCATCGCACCGCATGACGCCATCGGCAAGCCTTGCGATCAGATCCTTCAACTGCAAAACGTCATCGGCGATCATCTGTGCAGTGAAGACAATGAACTTGTCCTCGATACCGGGGCCGGCCTGCGTTGCGAAGGCGATCTCGTCCGTCCTGGCGGAGGACACATTTCGGTAGCCGTCACCTACACGCCTCTCACCGACGAAAATGATCAACTGGTCAACATCATCGCCAACGTCCTCGACATTACGCGTTTCCGTGAGGAAGAGGAGATGAAGTCGACCTTCGTTTCGGTGATGAGCCACGAATTGAAGACGCCGGTGGCCATCATCAAAGGGTATGCACAGACCTTGGCCCGCCCCGACGCCGCCTGGGATCCTGAAATTGCACGCCAGGGCCTCGAAATCATCGAAGAGGAGGCCGACCGCCTCGAGGCGCTCATCAACAACCTCCTCGATGTAAGCCGCATTCAGGCCGGCGGGCTACGCCTTGAAATTTCCGATGTCAGCCTTTACCGGCTGCTCATGCGCATCGCTCAGGACTACCGGACACAGACCACCATGCATCAGATCGCCGTCGATCTGCCTGAGGTCTTTCCTTTCATCTCCGGCGACGAAGATCGGTTGCGGCAGGTGTTCACAAACCTGTTAAGCAACGCCATCAAGTATTCTCCCGAAGGTGGGGCCATCCGCATTGGCGGCTGGGTAGAAGACGATCCACACTTCAAAGACGGGCGACAGCGTGTCGTCATCTACGTTGCCGATGAGGGAATCGGCATCCCCGAAGCCGAATTGCCCAAGATCTTCGACCGCTTTTACCGCGTCGACAGTGGCCTGCGCCGTAGCACTGCCGGTGTGGGCATCGGTCTCTTTCTGATCAACGCCATTGTCGAGGCGCATCAGGGCGAAATTTGGGTGCGCAGCGAAGTGGGTAGAGGCAGCACCTTCTTCGTTGCCCTGCCTCTAGATGAAGAATCAACCTCCACCGCAACCTCGTAACAGGACACAAGTGTATGCGACTTGTTCTGGAAAAACGACTTCAGCGTTCTCGGTCGGCCGAATTCCTGGTGCCCCTTATCGCTGTAGGACTCGCCCTGATCTTCTGCGCGTTCTTGTTGCTGGCCTTTGGTGCCGACCCGGTTGAAACTTACCGTGCCATGTGGCAAGGCGCTTTCGGCACCTGGGCTGAATTCACTTCGGGGAATTCTTATGCGCTTAACGAAACGCTGCTCAAGGCCATTCCGCTGATCCTGGCCGGGTTGGCCGTGGGTATTGCCTTTCGTATGCTCTTCTGGAACATCGGCGCCGAAGGACAATTGGTGTGGGGCGCTATTGCTGCTACTTGGGTAGCACTCTTCCTGCCTGATGTGGTGGGCGGCTTGCCGTCATGGATGGTGCTGGCCCTGATGATGGTGACGGCTTTCCTGGCCGGCGCTATCTGGGGGATGATCCCTGCTGCGCTCAAGGCATACCTGCGCGTCAACGAAATCATCACCACGCTTATGCTCAACTATGTTGCGCTGCTCTGGATGCAATATCTGTACACAGGTCCATGGAAAGATCCGGCGGGTTTTGGCTTCCCTGGCACAGCACAGTTCCCCCGGGAATTCTGGCTGGCGCGTATCGCTCCCATCGAAATCGGGACATTCACCCTCCAGTTAGGACGTATTCACTACGGAATCGTCATCGGCATCATCGCCGCTGCGGTGATCTGGCTGATCCTGGCGCGCACGAAGTGGGGGCTTGAAATCAAAGTCATCGGCGAGAATCCGCAGGCCGCCCGCTACGCCGGCATGGACATCGCCCGCAATATTATCCTTGTGATGCTCATTAGCGGAGGATTGGCAGGGCTTGCCGGGTTTAGCCAGGTAGCCGGCGTGGCCCATCGCCTGCAGAACGGCATTGCCGTGGGTGACGGCTTTACTGCTATCATCGTGGCCTGGCTGGCCAAACTCAACCCCTGGGCGATCATCCTCGTCAGCGTACTCATGGCTGGGCTAACTACAGGGGGAGATCAGTTGCAGATCAGCATGGGGCTGCCTGCCGCCGTTTCAGGGGTGCTACAAGGATCGATCCTTTTCTTTGTGCTAGGCGCCAACGTCTTCGTGAACTACCGGCTGCGCGTGGTTCGTCCACAGCCCGCCGCCGTACCTTCAACCTACTCCGATAAACCTGAACCGGCTGGGTGAGCAGATTATGGACATCTCTATTGCGCTGATCGTATCTATCCTGGCGGTGACCATTCAAGCGGGGACTTCATTGGTCTTTGCGTCGGTGGGTGAGATCTTCACCGAACGCTCCGGCATCCTCAACCTGGGGCTGGAAGGTATCCTCATCATGGGCGCGGTGACCGCTTTCGCCGTCGGCTACCATACCGATAGCCTATTGACCGCCGTCCTCGTGGCGATGGTGGTAGGTGGTCTGCTGGCCACAATTCATGCCTTCCTTACCGTTACGTTGCGCGCCGATCAGGTGGTAAGCGGCCTGGCTATGACGCTCTTCGGCATCGGCCTGAGCAGCTTCCTCGGCCAGCGTTTGGGGCCGGACGGCGCGCCGCTTGTCGGGTTGATTGGCCCCAAGTTCACCCGCGTCGCCATTCCCGTCCTCAGTGACATACCGCTGATCGGTCCAGCACTCTTCAACCAGGATCCGCTGGTCTACCTCATGTACATCGGCGTACCGGTGGCCACCTACATCCTCTACCGCACGCGCACAGGGCTGCATCTGCGCTCGGTGGGTGAAGATCCGGCCACGGCGGACGCAATGGGCATTTCGGTGCCACAAGTACGCTACCTGGCGACCATTGCCGGCGGTGTCCTCATGGGACTGGGCGGCGCGCACCTCAGCCTGGCGTACACCCCCGGCTGGACCGAAAACCTGACCGGCGGCCGCGGCTGGATTGCTATCGCCCTTGTCATCTTTGCCACTTGGGACCCGTGGCGGGCGGTGCTGGGCGCGCTGATCTTCGGCGGCGTCAATGCCATCCAATTCCGCTTGCAAGCGGCAGGCGGTAGTGTGATCCCTGCCGCAGTGTTGGCCATGCTGCCCTATCTGTTGACCATTGCGGTTCTCACGCTGATTACCGTCTACGAAAACGTCAGCCGCCGTTTGGGCGCACCGGCAGCTTTAGGGCTGCCCTACGTGCGTGGTGAACGGTAGCTGTGGTTATTATCATTTTTCATTCCGTTCAAAGGAGACGAATGACATGAGCGAACAAGCTTATCGCATCGAAAAAGACAGCCTTGGCGAAGTCCGTGTCCCCGCCGACGCACTTTACGCAGCGCAGACCCAGCGCGCCATCGAGAACTTCCCCATTAGCGACCTGCGCTTCCCCCGCGCCTTTATCCGTGCTTTGGGGCTGATCAAGGGCGCGGCTGCCGCCGTCAACTTGAAACTTGGCCTGATGGACGGTGACATGGCCGCCGCCATCCAGGCCGCGTCCGACGAGGTCGCCCAAGGAGAGCACGATCGCCACTTCCCCTTGGATATCTTCCAGACTGGGTCGGGCACCAGCACAAACATGAATGCCAACGAAGTCATCGCCAGCCTGGCGGCGACAAAGTTGGGCGGTAAAGTACATCCCAATGATCATGTCAACATGGGGCAGAGCAGCAATGACGTCATCCCAACAGCGATCCATGTCAGCGCCTACCTGCTGGCCGCAGAGGAATTGTTGCCGTCGCTGCGCTACGTCAAACAGACGCTTGATACAAAAGCTGCCGAAGTGGACGACGTCGTTACCACCGGCCGCACCCATCTCATGGACGCGATGCCTGTGCGCCTGAGCCAGGTGTTGTGGGGATGGAGTAGCCAGAGTGCTCACGGCATTGAGCGTGTGGAATCAGCTTTGCCGAGATTGGCCAAATTGGCCCAGGGTGGCACCGCCGTCGGCACCGGCATTAACGCTCACCCCGATTTTGGTCGTATGATCGCCGAAGAACTTGTCGGCATGACGGGACAGCCCTTCGTCACCAGCCCCGACTACTTTGAGAGCCTGAGCAGCCAGGACGCTGCCGTCGAACTGAGTGGACAGCTCAAAGTAGTGGCCACAACCTACATGAAGATCTCCAACGACCTGCGCTGGATGAACAGTGGTCCTATCGCCGGTTTGGGTGAGATTGTATTGCCATCTTTGCAGCCGGGCAGCAGCATTATGCCGGGCAAGATCAACCCGGTTATTCCCGAAGCGATGACGATGGTCTGTGCACAAGTGGTGGGCAACGATGTTACCATCACCATCGGTGGGCAGTCCGGCAATTTCCAACTCAACGTCATGCTGCCGGTAATCGCCTACAACCTGATCCAGAGTATCACCCTGTTGGCCAGCGCTGGGCATGTCTTGGCGGACATGGCGTTAGCAGGCTTCACCGTCAACCGTGAGCGGATTTCGGAGCTGGTTGGGCGCAACCCGATCCTTGTGACGGCGCTGAACCCTGTGATCGGCTACGAAAAGGGCGCCAAGATCGCCAAAACCGCCTACGCCGAAGGTCGTTCGCTCAAGGAAGTCGCCCTGGAAATGACCGATCTCAGCGAAACTGAACTAGATCGCCTGCTTGATCCTCGCCAATTGACAGAGGGTGGTATTCAGGAGTAAGTCCACGGCGGCGGTCCAACTACGACTGCCGGTATCTTGTATCACCAATCAAAAAAGCCCCAGCCTATTAGGCTGGGGCTTTGGGGTCTCTATAAGCTTATTCTGTTACGGCAAATACGTGAAGGGATTACGGGCGACACCCTGATAGCGGACTTCGAAATGCAAGTGAGGACCAGTAGAGTTACCGGTATTACCCACGGTGCCGATTTGCTGTCCCTTGCCCACATTTTCACCCTGACGCACATAGATGCTGTTTAAGTGAGCATAGAGTGTCACATAACCATTGCCGTGATCGACCATAACCATGTTGCCGTAACCATTGTTCCAACCACCCGTCTTCGATGCAATCACATAGCCGGCATCCGAAGATGTGACAGGTGTGCCAGTACGTGCGCCGATATCAATCGCACGATGACCACCCCAGAACGTCTGGGTGATGCTACCTGCTGCAGGCCAGCCCAATGTACCACTACCCTTAATGGCGCTGTCTGGCACCGGGCCGGCGTAAGTCTCAACCTGACGTGTGATATAGGGCTTCGTGCCACCCGGAATGATAATCTGAGTGCCGATAGAAATGGACGAGTCGATGCTTTCCATTTGGTTTAAAGGTGCTTCAGCAATTGCCTGCGCCGTGACCTTGTATCGGGCGGCAATGGAATACAACGTATCGCCTGGCTGAACCACATGCAGCGCACCATCGGTCGGAAGGATTACCAAACGATCTCCGATACGTAGTAGATCGGGGTTTGCCTCTAATTCAGGATTTGCCCACTGAATTGTTTCGGGGTTGATGCTGAACTTCGACGCAATGCCAAGAACTGTATCACCGGGCTTAACGGTGTATGTCTCAATTGCTGTTCGCTCTGTTGGGGGAGCCGCTACTTGTGGTGCAACGGGATTTACCGCTTCGACTTGCACAACTTCGGCTGCTTGATTGGCACTTGTAAATGGTACAACTGCTCTTTGGAAGGCTTCTGTGGCATCGGCAACGCTGTTACCACTTGCTGCCAGATGATTGTCGGCAACGATGGTGCTGCCTGATTGAGGGGCAAAAATGCCATTTTCTGGCAAATTGCGCAAGGAGAACTGCCAGTTGGGCAATTCCACGCGGCTTACAATCAACACTACGGCTGCGACTGCAACAACCGCAAGGTGGCTGGCAAGGCGAATCGGTGTTACCTGATCGCTTAGGAACGATTGGATCTTTGCTCCAAGCGAGTTGGCAGCGTCCGAACTGGCAATGGGAGAAGGTTCAATCTCCATGGTCGCTGCAACAACTGCCGGATTTCGCCCTGCAAACTCACGTCGAGCCGTATACTCTGGGCGAGATGTATACTCATTGCGCCCAGAGTCATTATAGCTCGTGTTTGCGGAACTATAATCGGTATATGTAGGTTGCTGTGTTGTCAGTGGGGAGTTGGTCGTTCTGTCTTCGCGACTTTGGTAGTCAGAACGTCCGAATGAAGAGTCGTATGAATTGTCCAAGGAGCCATCCATATTCGGCTGAACACGTTTGCTAGAGTGGCTGCCGGGGGATGAACTGCCGATTTCGGTAGAAGTAGAAGGGTAAGGCTTGACTCGTTTTTGTTCAGTAAATTCTTCTGTCTTCAACAAACGACCAAAGCGATACTCCCCCTCTGCCCTAACAGCATCGGAAGACGGCATCTTTCACTCCAAAGTGGGTGTTGCGAATCACCTTCAGCAAGCAACAGCGTTCGGGATCGATGAATCAGCTTTGCTGAACCGGCTGTCTTGACGCAACTGGGTGGACGACGATTCTTGACGATCCTTTGCGGTTTGACTTTTCGCTCCTGACTACTGAGATATGTGTCTGGAGATAAATGTCTGAAAGGTCCGTATTTACTGCGAATCGACGTTGTGTTTATCGATGGATAATGATGAATGCACTTTTACTATGCCTGTAAACAGATGCACAGCAATGCAGCGATTATAGCACAGCGGATCAAGCATACAAATAACGAAGGTGTAACTTGACGACCTTTTTGGACATTTTTTACTGTTTCGTTGATCAAACGTCGATCTCGCGTAGGATTTAAGTATATATCAGGTGTAGCAAACATTTCTGGATGCTAGGTTTTTTACGAACTATCAACTGATTATGAACCCTTTTACCCCCAAAAACACAGAATGGACGCATGTTCATGCGTCCATTCTTGCGTAAAGTCGTCGATTACCCTACGTTTTGGATTTTCGCCTACTTGATGAGTGTGTCGAGGAATTCTTGATTGTTACGTGTGCGGCTCAATCGCTCTAAAATTGGCAGCAGAGCTTCATGTCCACCGCCCATGGCATCAATCATGCGGCGCAACGTGTAGACCTTGGCCAGTGTTTCAGCGTCGAGTTGTTTCTCTTCCGCACGCGTACCACTGCGTTCGATGTCGAAAGCAGGGAAAATGCGACGTTCGGCCAGACGACGGCTCAAGTGCAGTTCCATGTTGCCGGTACCCTTGAACTCTTCGTAGATGACATCATCCATGCGGCTGCCTGTGTCAACCAGGCAGGTCGCAATGATGGTGAGGCTGCCACCTTCTTCAATGTTACGCGCTGCACCGAAAAAGCGTTTTGGCGGATAGAGGGCTGCGGGATCAATACCACCAGAAAGTGTACGTCCTGACGGGGGAACTGTGAGGTTGTATGCGCGCGTAAGGCGTGTGATGCTGTCAAGCAAAATGACAACATCGCGCTGGCTTTCCACAAGACGTTTGGCTCGTTCGAGGGCCATCTCTGCTACGCGGACATGGTTTTGCACCGGTTCGTCAAAAGTGCTACTGATCACCTCTGCTTCCACAGACCGGTCCATGTCGGTGACTTCTTCAGGGCGCTCACCAATCAGCACGACCATTAAGTGGAGATTGTCGTAGTTGGCCGTCATGCCATTGGCAATGCGCTTAAGCACGGTCGTCTTACCAGCTTTGGGCGGGCTGACGATGAGGCCACGCTGCCCGCGACCAATCGGCGAAAGCATATCAATGAGACGAGTGGCCAGTACACTGGGCTTTGTCTCTAATGCGATCTGTTCCTCAGGAAAAATTGGCACGAGCCGATCAAACAGTGGACGCCGCTTGGCTTCTTCGGGATCTAGCCCATTGACCGCTTCAACTTTGAGTAAACCAAAATACTTTTCCGTCTCTTTAGGCGGTCGAACTTGACCAGCTACCAGATCCCCAGTACGCAGCCCAAAGCGACGAATCTGGCTCTGGCTCACGTAGACGTCTTCAGGGCCGGGCAGCAAATGATCACTGCGTAAGAAACCAATGCCATCCTGAACGATTTCCAGAATGCCGCCACCAAAAATGTAGCCCTGCTTTTCTGCGTTGGCACGTAGCAGGCGCATGATCAAATCGTACTTCTTCAAGCGTGTATAACCTGTGATCGCCATTGAGCGAGCCATCTCCCGGAGTTCGTCCAGGGTTAGCTCCTCAAGTTCCGACATGGTCATCGACACCAGTTCCATGATTATCCTCTTACGACTCTTGTGAAATCAGAAGCAAATGCTGTCTGTGAAAAGGCCATACTGCGGTTCAGCTTCGGGCGCACTGCGAGTTATCTGGCTGTGGTTGTTGCAGATCCACTGTAATCAATCAGGTGTAATCAATCAGGTGTAATCAATCAGGTGTAATCAATCAGGTGTAATCAATCAGGGAGATATAGCACTGGCGTGGGTTCCGTTTCAATGAAGATCTGTATAATCAGCGGACAGGGGATATGTAAGAGTATGTTGGTGTTTAAACCAAATTGTGCTCTGGCGTTTTCTTCAGTGGACGGAAATCCTGTGTAGATATCCTAGGAGATACCCCTTGTGGACACACCCAACTCGCGCGATCCGGCGCGTCCCGTGTGCTGTGGAAAGTCCAAGTTGCGTTGAGCGTGGTGAATGCGCACTGATCGGATCAGACGCTGCTCACCTGCGCTCCACTTCAGTATGGAGTGATTGGTCTTGGAGCAACCGCTGTAGCAACAAATGAAGTTGGAATGGGAGTCGTTACCCATGGCGAGGCATAGATAAAGTTAAGCTAGAGTATAGCAACTATATGTAAGAAAGTCAACTGTGTGGCGCTTAAAAACTGCAAAATCCTATAAATCTAGTAAATATCCTACTCTACCACCACTGGTACGATCATGGGGCGGCGCTTGGTTTGCTCGTAAAGAAAACGTTCTAACTGATTCTTTATGATCTCCTCTGCATCGCGTTTGCTTAACGAACGCGAATGATTTAACTCTTTTTCGAGCATTTCTACGGCATTTTTCAGCAAATCGTTGCTCTGACGCAGGTAAACGAAGCCACGGCTACTTAGTTCGACACCACCCCGTGGGCCACCCTTGCTCTTGTCCCAGGGGACAATGGCGACTACAAAGCCATGATCTGCCAGAATTTCACGTTCCCGCAGTACTGCCGGCCCGATGTCGCCAACGCCGCTTCCGTCTACCAAAACGGCTGCTGCAGGTGTATAGTTTCGCTCCACTTGTGCAACGTCACCTTTGTCGAACTTAACGGCGTCACCGTTGTTTAAAATAAACACTTTTTCAGTTGGGAAGCCCATCTGAACTGCCGTTTTTCGGTGGCTGTGTAACATGCGTGGCTCGCCGTGGATTGGCACGAAGTAGCGGGGTTTAACAAGGCTAAGCAGCAATCTCTGTTCTCCCTGGCTTGCATGGCCGCTCACATGTACCGATTCTAATGGCGGGTAGATGACTTCTGCGCCCCGTTGGATCAGGTTATTGATGACACGTCCGACTTCTTCTTCATTGCCAGGAATAGGGTGACTGCTCAGAATCACCGTATCGCCAGCTTTGATCTCAATGTCGCGGTGTCTTCCTTCGGCCATACGTGAGAGTGCCGCTTCTGGCTGTCCTTGGCTGCCGGTGCTGACAATAACCTGCTGGTTGTCTTCGAGTTGGTGATTGCGCCTTAACTCGAAAATCATGTCGTCAGGGACTTTTAAATAGCCGAGCTCGCGTGCAATCTCTGTGTTGTTGCGCATTGAATACCCTGTAAACGTCACTTTGCGGCCATACTTGTGCGCAACGTTGACAACCTGTTGCACGCGGCTTAGTAGCGAAGCAAAGGTTGTTACGATGATACGTCCAGGCGCATCTCGAAAAATGTGATCAAAAGCATCTTCCACAATTGATTCGCTTGGTGTGAAGCCTGGGCGTTCTGATCCAGTGCTGTCTGAAAGCAGTGCAAGGACGCCTTCGGCACCTAGTGCCGCAAAACGACCGAAATCAACCCCTTGTCCGTGAACAGGGGTGTAATCGAATTTGAAGTCGCTGGTATGAATTATCAGCCCAACAGGGCACCTGATTGCAAGGCCAAAGGCATCTGGGATGCTATGGCTGGTGGAGATCATTTCCACCTGGAACGGCCCTAGTGGTATCGTTTCGCCGGCGTTCACAGTCACAATTGTGACCTGGTTAAGTAGTCCATGTTCGCGCAGTTTGTGCTCAATCAGCGCTCTCGCCAGCCGTGGGGCATAGATGGGGACATTTACTTGCCGTAGTAGGAAGGGAAGACCCCCAATATGGTCTTCGTGTCCATGGGTAATCACAATGCCGCGAATCAGATCGCGGTTGTTTACCAAGTATGTGAAATCTGGAATCACTAAATCGATGCCCAGCATATCATTCTCTGGAAACTTCACACCTGCATCAACGATCATAATGTTGCGACCATACTCAAACACCATCATGTTCTTGCCGATTTCCCCCAATCCGCCCAGGGGAATCATGCGTAGGGGATAATTTGCCATGGGTGGCTAAAACTCCTTGTATGCAAAACTTTTCATAGTGAAAACTTTTCATAGTGAAAAGGGGGTCGATACCCTCACGGATATACCGACCCCCTAGTTTAACCTATGCAGTTATAAAATGAATAATAAACCTACCACTCCCAGATACCGGCGATATCTTTCAGTGCCTCGGCATCGACAATGTTGATGCGGCGATAGCCAAGTTCCACTAAGTCCTGCCGTTTGAAATCACGTAAGATGGCACTGACTGTTTCACGGTAGGTCCCTAAACGGTCGGCAAGCGCTTGATGGCTCACACCTTGAATCAAGCCATTCGCCTGATTACTAAGCTCAACCAAAAGAGAAGCCAGGCGCTCAGGTAATTTCTTGTAGGCAACATCCTCGAGGTTGTTTTCAACTTGCATAAGCCGCTTGCCATACGTTTGCAACATGCCCCAACCTAAAATGGGGTACTGGATTGTCAAATTGCGTGCTTCTGAAGCCGGCACCGACCACACAGTTACATCACTGGCCGCTTCAGCAAAGACATTCGCTTCACCAGGGTTATTTAGGGCACCTTCGCCAAAAATCGCACCTGGCTCCAGAGTGGCAATGACTAAACGACGGCCTTCGTTGTTTGTGCAAACAAGATGAACCTGACCTTGCATCAGCATATACATCTTGCGCTTTAGATCTTCGGGTGAAGCAATGCTTTCGCCCCGATCTACACTCCGAATATTGATTCGCCGTCCAAAAACAGGATCTTCTTCCCGCAGATCCATCAGCATTTGTGGCAGATTCAAGTTTCGCTGATTTGCTTCGTTCCGATTCACCTGAGGACGTTGGAGCACTGTTTCGTAAGTCATTGCCTATATCCCTTCAGCTAGTTACCTCTAATTGTCTATGCTGCACATATGTGGGGCAACTGACTAGTGGAAAGTTCTGTTTTTGGCGCAATTACCTGTGCATATGCTGTACAATAAGTAAATCACACTTGGACAGATTTGTCTAGTCCCCAATTTTTGCACATGTTGCACAGAGACAATTGAGATTTTATTGTTGTTAATGTCGTTACTGGTATGACAGTGGCCGTTTAATTCGGGTTCATGCCAATCTAGCTGAACGGTTCATGATCTGTTCAACATGGATTGTTCCCAGTAGTTAATTTTCCCAGGTCAAACGGTATGTCGATTTTATCAATCAAGTCATTGAAATATGTTGTGAAAAAGTTAGCGATATGTTTGTATTTGATAACATTGTGTACAGATTTCGATATACGAGCCCGAATGTGCGGGTTTTTTCAGTGTACTCATGAGGAACCATGAACATTTGTCTATATATAACTATTCAATTGAAGTCCGCCTAAACCTGTGTTAAACTTTCTGAAAAATGGTATAGTGCCATTGGTATATACTCACTGGCCATCTACCATTTGTCCTGATACACAGCACAATGCTTGCACGATGGTGTTACACTTATCCATCTAAAGCGGTGAGTTAATGAGGGACACAGGTAGAAACAGTACCACTTGAAAGGCATGAAGGGATGAGAAGAGCGCTTGCAGTGATCATGGCGGTAATCGTCAGTATAGCCTGGTTAGGTATGGTTGTGGGCGTTCCAGCCCTGGCATTGACCGGCCAACTCTCGCAGTTGATTCCTACAAGCATGATCGACGATCTAGCCGACCAACTCGGTGTGGATGCGGCTACATTTGTGGAATTGACAGGAATCGATCTTTCTGAGGGGGTTGCCCTTGGAGATCCTGTTGAACTGCCCACTGCAACACCGGCGCCAGAAGAGCCAACCCCAGCCCCGCCAACTGAAACGCCTACTGAAGAGCCTACACCTACCTCTACGCCTACAGCCACACCGATGCCCGAACCCGAAGTCGAGGTTGAACTCACTGTTACAGTGACAGACACCGCCACCTTGACGGATACCGCTACGCTCACCGAAACAGAAGAAATTGCCGGAACCCCTGCCGTGACCAGCACAGTTGGGGTCACGCCCAGTTTGGAACTCACACCTGTTTCTGTTGTCGAACCCAAGATTGCGATTGTGGCCAGCCAGGCGAATTTGCGGGCCGGTCCTGGTTTGGGCTTTGATGTTGTGGGATCGATTGATCCGCCTGCGTTGATTCGAGTGATCGGACGGGATGCAAGCGGTGAATGGTTCTTAATCGTAGACGGCACCTGGGTCTTTGGTGAATTGCTGACTGAAGCGCCTGACGTGCCTGTGGTGGACCCCGCTGCTGACGCTGAAGAGGCGCAAGAATCAGCCGTGGTAGAAGCGGAGGCAGCCCCGATAGACGTAACACAAACTGTCACGGCGACCACCAATGCTGACGCGAATCTTCGTTCTGGGCCAGGAACAAACTTTGAGGTGGTTGTTGGGGCGCCCTTTGGTGCTGTTTTGACCGTTGTCGGTCGTACTGAGGCAGGTGATTGGTACTTGCTCGATGATGGCAATTGGATCTCTGCCCCGCTGCTCGGAGATCCAATCACATCGGTTGCTGTGGTTGACGCTGAAGGAAATATCGTCTCCGGTCCAAACCAAGGACGTAGCATTCTCGATTTGTTGCCTTTAACAATTGACGCTGATGCAACGTCGGCGCTTGAAGCAGACACCGATGCGGCTGCACTCTCGACACCTGAACCGGCTGAAGAGGTGACGGACACTGCCGGTGAAGACACTGCCGGTGAAGACACCGCAAATACAGATCAGCCGACAGTGAGCGAACCGGCGAACCTACGGGCCGGCCCCGGCACCGAGTTCAACATTGTCGGTTCGGCAGAGGTGGGGACTGTCGTCACGATTACAGGGCGCAATCCTGCTGGGGATTGGTACCAACTCACAGAGGGTGCTTGGATCTTTGCTGCGCTTGTTACCAATGCGCCTGTCGATGTCCCGGTAGTCAACCCGTAAACCTGTTTTTCCCTACTTGCCGAGTGGATACTATCCACTCGGCATTTTTTATTGGCGAACCCAATCTCGAAATTGGTTTTGAGATTGAGAACCGCTGCACACTTTTTGCCAATTCATTGGTGTAGAATCATTTGCGTAGAATCATTTGCGTAGAATCATTTGCGAAGAACCATTTGCGAAGAACAACAGCAACTCTTTGATTTTTTTGCGAAAACTTGGACCAAAGTTGAGGAACGAATGCGCATTATACTTTATACAGGCAAGGGCGGCGTGGGAAAGACGAGCATGAGCGCGGCTACGGCCGTCCGCTGCGCCGATCTGGGCTACCGCACTGTTGTACTCAGCACCGACCCCGCTCACAGCCTCGGTGACAGCTTCGATCGCCGTATCGGCAGTGAACTCACACTGCTCGGCAACAACTTGTGGGGACAGGAAATCGACCTTCTCCACCAAATGGACAAATATTGGGGCCGAGTCCAGGACTATTTGAATGTCCTCTTTGCCTGGCGCGGCATGGACAGCCTCGTGGCTGAAGAGACATCGGTGTTGCCGGGCATGGAAGAACTGGCCAGCTTGATGCAGATCACTCACCTGGCCGACAGCGGCGACTACGACGTGATTGTCATCGACGCCGCGCCCACCGGCTCTACACTGCAACTGCTCAGCTTCCCCGAAATGGCGCGCTGGTACATCGAGAAGGTATTCCCCTTCCAGCGCAAGACGATTCAACTGGCGCGACCCTTCATGAAGCGCTTCGGCGGTGACATGCCCCTGCCCGAAGACGATGTCTTCGACAGCATCGAGGAACTCGTAGACATTCTCGAGCGGACAAGTGCCCTGCTCAGTGACAGCGCGGTGAGCAGTATGCGCCTGGTGCTTAACCCCGAGAAGATGGTGGTAAAGGAGGCACAGCGCGCCTACACCTACCTCAACCTCTATGGTTACGCCGTAGACGCGGTGGTCTGCAACCGTGTCTTCCCTCAGCACCTTGCCGACGAGTATTTCAAGCAGTGGAAACAGTCTCAACAGGATAATCTACAGTTTGTCGAAGAAGCCTTTCAGCCACTGCCCATCTTCAAAATTCCTTTCTTTGAGCAGGAGTTGGTGGGCGAGGCAATGCTGAAAAGGACGGCCAACGAAGTCTTCGGCGAAGAGATGGTCCGCGGAGCGGATGGCGATCCGACGCGCAGTTTCTACAATGGGCAGCCCCAGCAGATCTACACCCAGAATGGGCACTACGTTCTCAGCATTCCGCTGCCCATGGCCGAGCGTGATCAGGTGAATCTACACCGAAGTGTCGTGGACGAGTTGATCATCCGCATCGGCAACTGGAAGCGCAACGTCGCCCTGCCCACTGGCCTTGCTCGCCTTGAGATTACCGGTGCTAAGTACGAAGAAGATCGCTTGAATATCCACTTCGAGCGCGAAGACAACGGCAACGAGGTCAAAACTCAGGAGCTACAGCCCAATCGCTGGGAAATGCTCAAAACCCGCCTGCGCGGCGCGGCTGGTTGATTACCGCAAAGACGCAAAGGACGCCAAGTTCAGAAGAGAAAGGCAAAAATAGCTCCGCAGATTTGAAGGGTTTTCAGAAAAATCTTCTGAATCCGTTCAATCTGTGGATCTATTCTTTTTTCTCTTAATTCTTGTAACTAACTTTTGCTCTCACCGAGACTGTGTGCCGCTTCCCATGCAAGGATAGCCTGCTTGCGTTCGCTGCCCCATCGGTAGCCGTGAAAACGTCCTGTTTGGCGGACGACACGGTGACAAGGGATCAGGTACCCGATGGGGTTGCTGCCCACCGCGTTCCCCACGGCGCGTGACGCTTTGACGGTGCAAACGCTGCGAGCCACATCGCCGTAGGTGACGCGTGCACCTACTGGTAATCGCAACAGAGCCTCCCACACCTTGATCTGCCAATTCGTGCCGCGGATGTAGAGATGGAGCAGAGTAGGCTTTGCCTCGGGTGTGAAGATTCGCGAGATCAACCTGCCGGTTTCCTCTGCATCATGAACGAAACGGGCTGCCGACCATCGTCTTTGCTGTTCTGCCAACTCGGCCTCTTCGCCCATGTTGACAAAGTTCAGCCCACAAATGCCCTTGTCTGTCACCGAAAGCAGGACATTGCCGAAAGGGGTTGGGTGAACGCCGTAGCGGATCGTCAAGCCTACGCCCGCTGCTTTGTATTCACCCGGCGTCACCGCTTCGGTGTTGATGAAGAGATCGTGCAGGCGGCCTGGGCCGGAGAGACCGGCATCCAAAGACGTATCGAGGAGGGATTGAGAGCGTTCGAGCGCTTCTTTTGCATATTCTTTCGTTAGATACTGTACGAACCGTTTGGGGCTGATCCCCACCCAACGGCTGAAAAGACGCTGAAAATAGAACTCGCTCAGCCCCACGTACGCCGCCACTTCGGCCAACTCAGGTTGTCGGCGAAAATGTTCGTCGAGGTAGTGGATTGCTTTTGCTACAACTTTGTAATCTTCTGCCGATTTTCGGAAATCCGGCATTGTCTCCATCGCGTGGACATCCTCAGCGTAGATTGTCATGGTCTTCTCCCCTGAATCGGTACGGATTTGCTGCTATGATCATACCGATACGATGGATCACAAACCACCCGATTCTTGCGGAGTCTACCCAAGCGCCTGCTCCACAACATCCGGCGTATGATCAGGGATCAACTCTTCGACCCGACGGACGGCGGCAACAAGATAGCCGATCAGCCCGACAATGCTGGTGAAAATCCCCATGAATACGAAGATCAACGCCATCCCCGCGCCAGGACCGGTGCCCACGAGGCCACCAAAGATGCCGGCGAGGATCCCACCCGGCATCATCGCCGGTTCAAAGACCCGATCCGCCAGCGGCCCGGCCAGCAGCACGGCCAGCGGTGCACTGATCTGGGCAATCATGCGGCGCACCGAAAAGACACGTCCTTGTAGGTGTGGGGGGATCTTGCTCTGCCAGATCGCCTGATTCGAAGCATTCACCACCTGCATGGCCACAAAGGTGACAAACGCACCCACCACCCACAGCGGCAATGTACGTCCCAGGCCGATTACGGCGATGCCAAACAAGCCAGATACGATCATCCCCGTCAGTACACCGTGAATGCGCTGCTTGGGGCCCCCCCAGGCACTTATCAACAGGCCGCCCGCCAATCCACCCACACTCAGTGTTGCCTGTACAATGCCCAGCGCCACCGAGTTATCGTCTGTGCGCGTCAGGACAAACGGTGGTAGCAGTGTAAACGCCAGCGGAGACGCCAGGTTGACGCCCAAAAAGACCAGTTGCAGCCCGAGCAGGCTGGGGCGCTGGAAGATATGACGGAAACCGAAGAATGAATCACGCCACAGCGACGAGGGTTTTTCGTCCTCCGCGGCGCTGGGTTCTGGCTGCGGAATGTGGACAAACAACAGCGCCCCAATCGCAAAGACAAAGGTGACAATGTCGATCACCATGACGCCGTTGATGCCGATTACCACCAAGAGCAGACCGGCCAACGCCGGGGTAAGGATGCCCGAAGCTGCGTCGGCCATCCCGATCATGCCACTGGTGCGGGCATACTGGCTTTTGTCCACCATCGTGGTGATAGCCGCGGAATAGGCGGGGAACTGGAAAGACTCAAATGTCGCCGCAAAGGCGCCTGCCACGTAGAGGTGCCAGATCTCAAGGTTGCCTGTACTGTAGAGGATCAACAACACCACAGTCGAAAGGCCAGCCGCCAGATCGCTGGCCATCATCACCAGCTTGCGCGGCCAGCGATCCACCAGTGCGCCTGCTACTGGGCTGAGGATCACCATGGGGGCAAACGAAAAGAATGCGACCAGTGCCAGCGCTGTCGCGGATTGAGTCTCCTGCCAGGCCCAGATCGTCAGCGCGAAACGGGTCATCCCCGAACCCAACATCGAGATCAATTGCCCAAACCAGATCACAAGGAACGCCCTCATGCCGGCGGGACGGCGTGTGATGTTGGTCATGGGGTGCGTTCCTTTCACTGCGACATCTGAAACATTGACTGCGGCCGGTGAGCCAGTCAGTCCTGCATTGTCCAGATTCTAGCACGAGATGAAACGGAGTAGAAATAAAACACAGATGGGGCGGATTGAGCGGATCAAGGCGGATTCTTAACAGTTTTCTGATAAAACCCGCTTTAATCCGTCCCCTCTATGTTCTATCAAATCCCACCTGAGGTAAGAATTCTTCGCCTGTGTCTGTTAGAACTGTTATACTGTACGCACGTTTGGCACAGTCAAAACCCCGAGGAGGCACAATGGCATTGCATCCATTGGCAGGCAAACCAGCGCCCCAGGAACTCCTGGTCAACGTACCGCGTTTGGTTGCCGCTTACTACACCCAATCCCCCAACATCGAAGACATCAACCAGCACGTCTCATTCGGCACCTCCGGTCACCGTGGCACGGCGACGGTGGGCAGCTTTAACGAAGACCACATCCTGGCCATTTCCCAGGCGATCTGCGAATACCGCAAACAGCAGGGGATCACCGGCCCGCTCTTTTTGGGTATGGACACCCACGCCCTCTCTGAACCGGCCCTGATTTCGGCCATCGAAGTGTTGGCCGCCAATGGCGTCAACGTTGTCTACCAGCAAGGACGCGGCTACACGCCGACGCCCGTGATTTCCCATGCTATCCTCAGCCACAACCGCGGACAGCGTAACGACCGCGCCGACGGCATCGTGATTACACCGTCGCACAACCCGCCCGAAGATGGCGGCTTCAAGTACAACCCGCCTGAAGGTGGGCCGGCAGGCACCGAGATCACCAAAGCTGTGCAAGATCGAGCCAACCAGATCCTGGCCGACGACCTCAAGGACGTACAGCGTATCCCCCTGCACAAGGCGCTGGCCGCCGACAACGTCCATGCCTATGATTATGTCACTCCCTACGTCGACGACTTGGGCGCGGTGATCGACATGGCGGCGATTGCATCCGCCGGCCTCAAAATCGGCGTTGATCCAATGGGCGGCGCAGGCATCGACTACTGGCTGCCCGTCGCCGAACGCTACGGCCTGACGCTGGAACTGGTCAACACACGGGTTGATCCGACCTTCAGCTTCATGACCGTGGACAAAGACGGCAAGATTCGCATGGATTGCTCGTCGCCCTACGCTATGGCCAGCCTGATCAACCTGAAAGACCAGTTCGACGTCGCCTTCGGCAACGATCCCGACTATGACCGTCACGGCATCGTCACCCGCAGCAGTGGGCTGCTTAACCCGAACCACTACCTGGCCGTCGCCATCTGGTATCTCTTCCAGAATCGGCCCGGCTGGCGCGCCGACGCCGCCGTGGGCAAGACGCTCGTCTCCAGTTCGATGATTGACCGTGTCGCCGCGCACTTGGGGCGGCGGTTGGCTGAGGTGCCCGTCGGCTTCAAATGGTTTGTGGATGGGCTGGTGAACGGATCCTTTGGCTTCGGCGGCGAGGAGAGCGCGGGCGCGTCCTTTTTGCGCCAGGACGGCACTGTGTGGACCACCGACAAAGACGGCATCATCATGGATCTGCTGGCCGCCGAAATTACAGCCAAAACCAACGCCGACCCCGGCGAACACTACAAGCAGTTGGAATCAATGTTCGGCAGCCCGGTCTACACCCGCATCGATGCCCCGGCCAACCGCGAGCAGAAAAAGGTGCTTGCCGACCTGTCGCCCGATCTGATCGAGCGCAAGGAACTGGCCGGCGATGTCATCACGGCCAAGTTGACCCGAGCACCGGGGAACAACGCCTCCATCGGCGGCCTCAAGGTCGTCACCGCGGAAGGCTGGTTTGCGGCCCGTCCATCCGGCACCGAGGACATCTACAAGATCTACGCCGAAAGCTTCCGCGGCGATGATCACCTCAAGCGTCTCGTGCAGGAAGCGCAAGAAATCGTCGCCGATGCATTCCGCGCGGCGGGGATGGGATAGAACGCGGATTGAGCGGATTGGGCAGATTTTGGCGGATTTCCTCAGAGGATTCGAGGCGCAAATGGCACTGCAACATGCCGATCTGACAGAAAAGATCATTAACGTTTTCTACACCGTCTACAACCGATTGGGGCATGGTTTTCTTGAAAAGGTTTACGAGAATGCCATGATTCTTGAACTGACCAAACGAGGGTTTTCAGTTGAACAGCAGAAGCAGATAAAGGTCTACTATGAAGGACGAATTGTTGGCGATTACTATGCAGATTTGCTGGTGAACGGGTTGGTTGTTTTGGAGTTGAAAGCAGCCGAAGCGATTAGCGAAGCGCACACAGCACAGCTTGTAAACTACCTGCGCGCAACGACATGTGAGATCGGCTTCGTTTTTAACTTCGGACCAGAACCGGACTTCGAACGTCGTTACTTTAGCAACGCGCACAAACGGCATTTGAAGAAAAATCCGTAAAATCTGCCCAATCCGCCCAATCCGCGTTCTATTCTCACCAAATCGAAGGAAATCTTTATGAGCGACATTAAATTTGGGACAGACGGCTGGCGCGGGCGCGTGGCCGATGACTACACCTTCGCCAATGTGCGCCGCTGCGCGCAAGGATTCGCATCCTGGCTCCAGGACGAAGGACACGCAGGCAAGGCCGTCGTCGTCGGCCACGACAAACGCTTTATGGGCGAAAAGTTCGCGGCGACGGTGGCCGAAGTGCTGGCAGGCAACGGTTTTCACGTCTTCCTCACCGACGGGCCGACGCCGACGCCGGTGATCAGCTTCAGCGTCCCCGCCAAGGGCGCTGTGGCCGCCGTCAACATCACTGCCAGTCACAACCCGCCCGAAGACAACGGTTTCAAGGTGCGCGATGCCAACGGTGGCGCCATCGATCCCGCCGGGCTGAAGGGCATCGAAGCGCGTATCCCCGCCGCAGGGGACGCTGAGGCGATCCGCTCGATTCCCCTGAAGAAGGCACTCGACGGCGGTCAGATCGTGTACTTCGATCCCCGCCCTGCCTACCTGAAACGTATTGCCGATCTCATCGACGTGCAACCCATCAAAGATGCCGGCCTCAAGATCGTGGTGGACAACATGTGGGGCAACGGCGCAGGCTGGCTTAGCGAGATCCTGGGTGGCGGCCGCACCCAGATCCTCGAATTCCACGCCGGGCGCAACCCCATCTTCCCCGAAATGTTGCGGCCCGAACCGATTCCACCCAACGTCGACGCCGGGCTGGCTTATGGCGTGCAGATGGGCGCGGACTGCGTCTGTATCATGGACGGCGACGCCGATCGCTGCGGTTTCGGCGACGAAAACGGCAACTTTATCGACCAGTTGCGTGTCTACGGGCTGTTGGCCTACTATCTGCTCGAAATACGCGGCGAACGCGGCCCCATCGTCAAGACGATCAGCACGACGTCGATGCTTACCAAACTGGGCAAAGCCTACGATGTCCCCGTGGTAGAGACAGGTGTGGGTTTCAAGTACGTAGCCCCGGCCATGGTGGAACACGACGCCCTCATCGGCGGCGAGGAAAGCGGCGGCTATGCTTTTCGCGGTCATGTGCCTGAGCGCGACGGCATCGTCGCCAACCTTTATCTGCTCGACTTTATGGTGCGTACCGGCAAACGCCCCACCGAACTGCTGCAACTGCTCTTCGACAAAGTAGGCGAACACTTCTACGGTCGCATCGACACCCGCCTCATTGGCAATGAAATGAAGCAAGAGGCGCAGCACCTGCTCAACACCATGGACATCACCGGCAAGACGCTAGGTGGCATCCCCATCGTTGATCTGGTGACCATCGACGGCTACAAATTCGTCATGGAAGACGGCGGCTGGCTGCTTGTCCGTTTCTCTGGCACCGAACCGCTGATCCGCGTCTACACCGAGACGACGCAGGGCGACCGTGTGGACGATATTTTGCGCGATGGGATGAGGTTGGCGGGGCTATAGAAGATGATGAGATGATGGGATAGTGAAGTAGATTCATCATCCCATCATCCCCAAATCTCTCTTCCGTCTGGACGCGCACATACTTTCTACCGGCATCCTTCTGTGATAAAATGAACAAACCGCAGGCCGTACACTGTTGACACTGTGAGTGGAAATGCACGAAGCGACGAACGGGCCGAATCGCGTCCTGGTGGATAGCCATTGCCACCTTGAACTGGAACATTTCGACGAAGACCGCGATGCCGTGATGGAGCGTGCACGAGGTGCCGGCGTACGGGTGCTCGTGAACCCGGGCATTGATTTAGCACACTGTCGGCGGGCGTTGGCGCTGGCCGAGCATTATCCTGAACTCTACGTGGCCGTCGGTTTCCACCCCAACAGCAGTGAACAGTATAGTCACACTGCATTGGATGAAATTCGTACCCTTGCAGCGCACCCCAAGGTAGTTGCTATCGGCGAAATCGGCCTCGACTACTATTGGGACAAAGTCGATCCAGCACAGCAACGTGTTGCTTTCGTCGCCCAACTTGAACTGGCGGCTACGCTGGGGCTACCCGTCATCATCCACAACCGGGACGCTACAGACGATGTCGTTCCCATTTTGGAGGATTGGGTGCAGAGCGAGGCATTTCGTTCATCCCCGCTGGCAGAGCGTTCCTATGCTGGGGTGTTGCATGCTTTCGGCGGCGATGTGGCGTTGGCGCAGCGGGCATACAAGTGGAATTTTGTCTTGAGCATCGGTGGTCCGGTTACCTTCAAAAATGCACGTCAGTTACATGCCGTCGCTGCAGAGTTGCGCCTGGATCGCCTGATGCTTGAGACAGATGCACCTTATCTTACGCCGCACCCGCACCGTGGCCGGCGCAATGAACCGTCTTACGTGGCGTTGGTGGCGCAACAGCTTGCTGAGTTGCAAAATACATCAGTAACCGAGATCTGTGCCGTCACCACCGCCGTCGCCGTCGATTTCTATGGGTTGCCAGAGAAAGTGGCCATACACGAAACCTACCATGATCTACGACTATAGCACTGAGGACACTCAACTGGCCCACTTGACCAATTTTTCTGCATCGTCCCGTCGCGCCGAAGGCGTTGCCACCTATTTCGATGCGTTGCGCACGCCGCAAAACGTGCAGCAGTTGCTCGGTCCTGTGCAGGGTGGGCTGCGTATGGTAGAACAGAAGATGAAGACGGTGGAGACCTCGCTCTTTGCACCGTTGGCTGATGCCTTTGTCGAGTTGATCGGCAGCGGTGGCAAACGTCTGCGCCCGGCGTTGGCGTTATTGACCGCCCAGTTGCTCCCGTCAACCAACGGCGAAGACCGGCAGCGCAAACTTGTCTCACTGTCCGCTGCCGTGGAAATGCTCCACACCGCCACCCTCGTCCACGATGACGTGATTGACGGCGCGCTCCTGCGTCGTGGTGCGCCCACACTCAACGCCACCTGGGGGCAGGGGCAGACCGTTCTCGCCGGCGATTACATGTTCGCCCGAGCCGCCTATTTTTCGGCGGAGACGGAAAATGTGCGTGTGATCAACCTCTTCAGCGAGACGCTCAAAATCATCGTCGACGGTGAACTGCGCCAGCTCTACGCTCGTAACGAGTACGATCAAGAACGCGAAAACTACTATCAGCGCATCTACGCCAAGACGGCCAGCCTCTTCAGCGCCGCCACCGAATCTGCTGCCGTTCTCTACGGGCTGCGCGAGTCGCAGATCCAGCAGTTGAAGGAATTCGGCTATCACTTTGGCATGGCATTTCAGATTGTCGACGATGTCCTCGACTTTACCAGCGACGAAAACACGCTGGGCAAGCCTGCCGGCAGCGACCTGCGTCAGGGCACGCTGACCTTACCCTTCTTCTACTATCTGCGCAGCCATCCGCAGCCGCAAAGTGTGATCAATCGGCTTGTCTCGGCGCGTGAGGAAGCAGAAAACGGCGACGAGCAGCGGCTCTACCAGGAAGTGCGACAGGTCGTCCACAATATCCGCCAGAGCGACGCTATCGATGCCGCCCGCGACGAGGCCATCGACTTCCTCGATCGCGCTGCCTTCAACCTCGTCGACTTTCCCGATAGCCGCGCAAAAGAGTCTTTGTTGGGGTTGTGCGCTTTTGTGGTGCAGCGGACTAGTTGACAGGATTTTAACTTTTTGTAATCAGGTGTACAATTACTTAAGTATGAACTCGGGTGCAACTGCGTCCGGGTTCTTTTTTCGTTTACAGCGGTCATCGGCGCAGGGGACGAAAGGACGTACACCCACCTATGCAGCAGCTATCGCTCTGGCAATTGTGGAAACGTGAATTTGCAGGCTACAATCTGTCTGTTTTTCGCCAGGATCTGCTGGCCGGGCTGACGGTGGCGGCTGTGGCGCTGCCGCTGGCGTTGGCCTTCGGCGTGGCGTCGGGCGCGACGGCGGCGGCCGGGCTGGTGACGGCAATCCTGTCTGGATTCATTATTGGCGCGTTGTCGGGTGCGCCGTATCAGATCTCCGGCCCCACCGGGGCAATGAGCGCCATCCTGATTTTGATCGCCAGCCGCTATGGGTTGGAAGCTACCTGGATCACCGGCGTCATGGCGGGTGTGTTGATCCTTGGGATTGGGATTTTGCGCTTAGGGCGTTTCATTGCCTTTATCCCTGCGCCGGTGATTTCGGGTTTCACATCGGGCATTGCCGTCATCATTTTTGTGGGGCAGATCGATAATTTTCTCGGCGTGCATACCGAAGGCGCAGAGTCGGCGGCACTCAAATTGATCCACTATTTCCGCGGCGGCTTTACACCCGAACTAGGCGCGGTGCTCACCGGCTTTATTGTGATCCTGATTATGTTCTTCTGGCCCTGGCAGCTCAACCGCGTTGTGCCAGGCTCGTTGGCCGGTTTGATCCTTGCCAGCATTGCGAGTATGCTTGCCGGGTGGAATGTGGAGAGCATCGGCGAAATTCCGCGCACAATTCTGCTGGCGGATCGGCTGCTCTTTTCAGACATTCCCTGGGCGGATTTGGATCAACTGATTGCCCCCACTGTTTCGATTGCGGCGCTTGGTGGTGTGGAATCTTTGCTCTGCGGCGCTGTGGCGAGCAAGGCGACGGGTGTGCGCCTGCACGCCAACCAGGAATTGATCGCCCAGGGTGTGGGCAACATTGTTATCCCCTTCTTCGGTGGTGTGCCTGCCACGGCAGCGATTGCACGCACATCCGTGGGCATCCGCTCCGGAGGACAGACACGCCTCGTCTCGATTATCCACTCGCTGGCGCTGCTGGCGTCGGCGCTGCTGCTGGCCCCCATCATCGGGCGGGTGCCGCTGGCGGCGCTGGCCGGTGTGTTGATGGTGACGGCGATCCGCATGAACGAATGGCCTGCCATCCGTTTCATGTTCAGCCGCCGCTTCAAGACAGGCATTATCACCTTCCTGGTGACGTTGCTGGCCACGATTACGCTGGATCTGACACAGGCCATCCTGATTGGCGGTGTGCTCTCGGCGGTGGTCTTTATCAACAACGTGGCCAATCTCAAGGTGGAAAAGCTTAAGGTCGATTTGGACCGTCTACGTGCACGCGGGCTTGTGATTGAACACAACTGCCCACACGTGCAGGTGGCCTATCTGAGCGGTCCGCTCTTCTTTGCTTCGACCAATACCTTTAACGAAGAATTCGCCGATCTAGATGGCGTCCACGTACAGATCCTGTCTATGCGCGGGGTGCCGCTCATCGACATTTCAGGGATCGAAGCGTTGCTCACACTCTACGAGCAGATGCACAAACAGGGGCAGGTGCTCATGTTGGCAGGCACCAACCCAGACGTGATGAAAATGATTGAACGCAGTGGATTAGACACGCTCATCGGCCGCGAAAACTTCTTCTGGAGCGCCGATCAGGCCATTGTCGCGGCAGAAGAACGCCACCCCTGCCCGTACTGTGACATTTCAACACCGGCGACGAAGGGGACGACTGTCCCCGTTGTCGCGGATTAGGAAGGAGATTGGGGATTGGGGATTGGTGATTGGTGATTGGGGGCGTGTTGAGTGTCCTAACCGCCCCCAATCACCAATCACCAATCCTCAATCCCCTTCCCAAATGACCGACCTCGCCATTATTATCGTCTCGTGGAATGTGTGGGATCTGCTGCGCGCCGGCCTCGCCGCCATTGAGGGCGACACCACACCTACCGATGATCGCCATGTGCGCCGCTTCGGCCCGCATGGCGATGCCACCTTGCAAGTCATCGTTGTGGACAATGCCAGCAGCGACGCCACGCCTAGCTTGCTCCCCACCCAGTTCCCCTGGGTGCGCACCGTCCTTAGCGACGAAAACCTTGGTTTCACCGGCGGCAACAATCGTGGCTTGCAGGTGGCAGGTGTCCAGATGGCAGGTTGCAAGTCGCAATCAGGATCGCCAACAGACCTGCAACCTGCCATCTGCAACTTGCCATCTCCGCCCCGCTTCATCTACTTCCTCAACCCCGATACCGAAGTGCTGCCCAATAGCCTGTGGACACTCTACCAGGCGATTGAGGCTGATGAGCGCGTCGGCGCAGTGGGTCCCCTGTTGCTTTACGGCGACGGCAGCCGCCAGGGGACGCGCCGTCGTTTCCCGTCACCGCTTAGCGGCTTCCTCGAAAGCACGTGGACAGGTCGCCTGTGGCCCAACAACCCCTGGGCGCGCCGCTATCACGTGGCCGACTGGCCCGACAGCGTGCGCCAGGACGTGGATTGGGTGGTGGGCGCGGCGCTGATGGTGCGCAGTGAAGCACTAGACCAGGTGGGCAGCTTCGACGAGCGCTTCTTCATGTACAGCGAAGAGCTGGATCTGTGTAAGCGCATCAAGCAAGTCGGCTGGCGCGTCGTCTACGATCCCAACGCCATCGTCATCCACTACGAAGGCCGCAGCAGTGGGCAGGTCTCCACGGCGCGGCATATCCACTTTAACCGCAGCAAAGTGCTCTACTATCGCAAATACTTCGGCCCAATCTGGGCTGAGCTCCTGCGCCAATTCCTGCTCCTCGAATTTCGTTGGCAGATCTGGGTGGAAAGCACCAAAGCGGCGCTTGGCAGTCAACGTCCTCTGCGTGAGGCGCGGATTGAGACATATCGAGAGGTAGTGAAAAGTGGGCTTAGGATGAATGAAGAATAAAGACTGGTTAGACGATACCGCGTTCTCAACTGGAAAAACACTGTCTACCTAATCTTGATTCTTCATTCATATTCTTTTCCTCCAACATGTACAAAATGGTACAATCGTTTGGGTTCGCAACTAAACCTGCTTTGGTTGTCTGGATTTTGTTAATCCGTGGATAGTTCTGCTCTGCGGAATGCGTCAAACGAAGAAATCGAGAAACCTTATGGCGAAATTTAACACAGCGCCCGTAAGCGGCACCCGTGATTTTCTGCCGCTTGATGTGCTGCGCCGCAACTACGTGATCGACATCATCGAGCGCGTCTACCAATCTTACGGCTTCGAGCCGCTAGAGACGCCGGTGATGGAAAGGCTCGATACACTGCTGGGCAAGTACGGCGATGAAGGCGATCAACTGATCTTCCGTGTGGCCAAGCGCGGAGACAAACTCAAGCGCGCCCTCACCGACACACCCACCGAAGATGACATCGCCGACGAAGGGCTTCGTTACGATCTCACCGTGCCCCTGGCTCGGGTGGTGGCCGAGTACCGCAACCAATTACCGCGCTACTTCAAACGCTACCAGATCGCTCCCGTCTACCGTGCCGACCGCCCGGCCAAAGGACGCTACCGCGAGTTCTACCAGTGTGATGTGGACATTGTCGGCTCGAACAGCCAGATGGTGGAGGCCGAAGTGCTTAACGCTGGAGCCGAAGTGCTGCAACAACTTGGCTTTGTCGGTGTGGGTGAATCGGGCTTTCGCCTGCGCCTGAACCACCGCGGCGTCCTCAAAGGACTGATGGAAGTGGCCGGTGTCCCTGCGCAGATGGAAGGCACTGTCCTCGTGGCCATCGACAAGCTCGACAAGATCGGGCGTGACGGCGTGTACCAGGAACTGCTGAACCGCGGCCTGGATGCTGCCGCTGCAGAAAAATTGTTGCAAATGTTGGAGAGCGCGCCGCAGACGGTAGCAGAGACGCTCAACTGGCTTTCCAACGAACTGGAAAGCTCCGAAAATGGCAGTCGTGGCGTGGCGGAACTCAAACAGGTGGTCCTCTATGCTGCGCACGGGCCGGCGCAAGATCACCTCGCCGTCGATCCTTACCTGGCGCGTGGGCTCAGCTACTACACCGGCGCCATTTTCGAGATCGAATTTATCGGCCTCAACGGTTCCGGCGGCGGCGGTGGTCGCTACGACAACCTTGTGGGCATGTTCAGCAATCAGACGATCCCCGCCTGTGGTTTCAGCCTGGGATTGGAACGCATACTGCTCATTATGGAAGAGCGCAATCTCTTCCCCGATCACATTATTGGCCGTCCTCATGCCCTTGTCACCCAGTTCGACGAGAGCACGGTGGCCGCCTCATTGCAGATGGCAAAACGGCTACGCGCTGCGGGCCTGCGCATCGACCTCTATCCCGACCTGGATCGCTATGGCCGTCAGTTCAAATATGCCGATGAACGTCAGATCCGCTATGCCGTGCTTCTGGGGCCGGACGAGGTGCAAAACGGTCATGTTTCTATCAAAGATCTGGTAAGTGGTGATCAACTCACCATGCCTATAGAAGAGATCGTGTTATGGCTTCAGCAGCGCATTCAATAAAAATTATGGACATTACCTCCCCGCTAAACGAAAGTGGCATCTACCAACGTATTCTTGTGGTAGATGATGATTTGGCCATTACTCAATTAGTGGCGCGCAAATTCGAGAGCAGTGGGTTTGAGGTATTCACCGCGCACTCAGGTGAAGAGGCCTTGGCTGTGCTTGAACTGCACGGGTTGCCCCACCTTGCCATCGTTGATATCAACATGCCAGGCATGAACGGCTTTGACCTGTGCCGCCGGTTGCAATCGTTCAGCGATCTGCCCATCATTTTTCTCACTGCGGTAGATCAAGAAGACATTGTGATCCAGGGGATTGAGCACTTTGCCGAAGACTACGTGATCAAACCCTTCAGCCCACGCGAACTCGTGGCGCGGGTACGCCGTGTTCTGCGCCGTATGGGTGATTACAACTACACACTGGCTCTGGTCACCCAAGTGGACGAACGGCTCTCCATCGACTTTGTCCACAAGAGTGCTTTTATCAACAGCGTCGAAGTAGCGTTGACACCCACCGAAACCAAGATTCTCTATATCCTCATGCGCAACAGCGGGCACACTGTCACCAATGATTTCTTGTTGCGTCGATTGTGGCCGCTCGAAGAAGTCTACGAGGACACATTGCGTGTTCACAT
Organism: bacterium; assembly: GCA_016124945.1. GTDB lineage: Bacteria > Chloroflexota > Anaerolineae > Caldilineales > Caldilineaceae > RI-153. The sequence goes on from WGMT01000048.1 coordinate 38,624, forward strand.
TCATCGGCTTCGCCACAAAATCGAAGAGACACCGTCACGTCCATGTTACATTAACACGGTTCGGGGCGTCGGTTATTCCTTTTTGACGAAATAGTGCTGCGTATCTCATTCTGTAATGCCGAACTGTAATGCCGAACTGTAATGCCGAACGTAATCTGTACACTACACACTTCAGGAGTAGAGCCAACGTGAGCCAGGATCAAACAACGTCGGGCCTCGAAGAGTTGGAGCGGGTGCGCGAGATTCTCTTTGGGTCAATGGCACGTGATCAGGACAAGCGGATTCAGCAGTTACAGAATGAGATTGCACGGCTGCAACAAGCTGTCACCCAGTTGAACGGTCAACTGGCCGAACAGAATCGCCAGCATATCGACCAGATTGGGCAGCTTCGCCAGCAGACAGATGCGGCAAACGCGTCACTGCGCGGTGACATGGAACATGCGCTGAACCAACTGCGCGATGACAAACTGGATCGGCGCATGCTCGGAGATCTCCTCACCTCCCTGGGGCGCCGCCTTCAGGAAGACTCCGCCGCTTGAAGATCTTTGTTTCGCCCGCAACGTGCTACTTATTGCTTCCTGGTCGTTAGGCTCTGACATGGCCGATACAACAATACCCAACCGAAGTCCAGACAAGTTGATTGACCTGGCCGTCGATGAAATTGCCCGTGAATCGGCAGAACACATCGCCGCTGAGTTGACGAGTTCGCCGGACCTACTGCCTGCCGAAACGTCTACCGAGGACGAAAGCGTTGCCTATCCACCGGTGGATCCGATGGCATCGCTGGCGGCACTCACAGACCTACGATCCATCTTGTTGGGTTCCGACAAAGAGCGCATTGATTCGCTCTCTGCAGAAGTGCAGACGCTTTCAGAGCAGATTTCCGACAAAGAAGCGTTGGCCGCAGCCATTGCACCTGTGTTGGGCAGCGCCATTCGCAAGCAGATTGCCGACTCACGCGAAGAAGTGATCGAGGCGCTTTATCCTATCGTCGGCCAGTTGGTCATGCGTGCCGTCACCGAAGCTATGCGCGATCTGGCTCGTTCTATCGACGATCGTGTGCGTGTCACCAGCGCCTTCGACCGCATCGGCAACTGGTTTCGATCCTTTGTCACCGGTGTACCGGCTTCAGATCTTGTGCTACGCGACGCTTTACCCTTCTCCGTTGTCGAGATTTACCTGATCCATCGTGAGAGTGGCCTGCTCCTCTGGCACCTGACCCGCGACAATGTTTCAGACACAAACGCCGATCTGATCGGTGCGATGCTCACCGCCATTCGCGAATTTGCCGAACAGGTGCTGGGCACAGATCGAGAATCGCAACTGCACGAACTGCAATATGGGCAACGGCTGATCTTATTGGAGTTTGCCAGTTATGTCTATGTGGGCGTTCTGGTGGAAGGTGTGCCACCGGTGGGATTTCGCAGCGAACTACGCCGACGGGTGACCATTTTCAACCAACAGGCGCGACCGCATGTGCGGTCGTACAACGGACATGCTGAACCGTTGACGCAATCGGCTCGGCTGCTCTTTGCGCCGCTCTTAGGCACTGATGAAGAGGGCACTGATGAAGAGGGCACTGATGAACTCAGTAGTTCACGATCCTCGCCTAAATCAGCGGGGTGAGCACCCTCAGGTGCGTTTTGTTCTGGTCTACCCGGCATCTGAGGATGCCTACTTCACATCTAAATTGTGAGTTACTGAAACCTAGAAAGCAGCTGCACGTCCATGAAAAGCGTCAGCAAAAAGGTCTGTCTGCTGGGTGATTTCGCCGTAGGTAAAACCAGCCTCGTGCGCAGGTTTGTCTACGATCTGTTTAGTGACCGTTACATCAGCACCATCGGCGTCAAAGTCAGCCGCAAAACTGTGGTCGTTCCCGCTGAACCGGAAGTCGTAGAATTGACCATTATGTTGTGGGATCTGGCCGGCAGCGAAGCATTTGATCTCTTTCGGGCCAGCTACCTACGTGGCTCAGCGGGTGCACTGCTTGTTTGTGATTTGCAACGTGCGGAGACACTGACCCACCTGGCCAACTATGTGGATCAGATCCGTGCCGTCAGCCCTGATGCTAAATTTGCCATTGCTGCCAATAAAGCCGATCTCGACAATTTCGCGGTTGAGGATGCTGCCCTGTTTGGATTCGCCGCCCAAATCGATGCGCCGGTCTACTTTACCAGTGCCAAGAGCGGCGAAAAGGTGGATACGCTCTTCCGTCACCTGGGCCGTCTTCTTGTGTGAACCAGTCTTTTCGTGTGAGCCACTAGACCACTACGTGCCACCAATGGGGGAGCCGAAGTGGAGCGGAGTTTTCTGTGAATCCTATTGTTGTTGAACAGTTGATGTGGAAACGCCGCGTCGGTTATGCCATCACCGATAGAAATGGTGTAATTAGTGAGGTTGGGGGCAATCTTTTTTTGCTCTGCGGCGCCATTGTCGATGATCCAACCAGCGCCCTTGGGCAGCGGCTGACGTCTTTGATCCCCGAACTGCAAGGCACAGACATTGTCTTAGCTGAACTCTTGAGCGGCACACAGACAGAACTCACGTATCCCTGGGTAAACCGTGTCGCAACAGCCCATGATGCCGCAGAAGATATGATTTATGTGACCCTTTCGCTGCGTCCGCGCCTGGACGATCACGGGCAGCGTGTCGGGGTTGTGCGTGTTGCGGAGGATACCACTATGCAAGGCCGTATGCGCCAATCACTAACCCAGCGTCATAACGACCTGCAACTGCTCCAGGCAGAGTTACAAGTGCAAAATCAGGTGCTCAACGCCTCCAACGTTGAACTGAAACTTTTGAATGAAATGAAGACCGCCTTCTGCGAGATTGCCGCGCACAAGTTGCGCAATCCGCTCACCTCGATCTACGGCTACTTAGAACTCCTGCTCGACGGGGAGTTAGGCGCACTTGAACAGGAACAACGCAAGTCGCTGCAGATTGTCTACAACAATGCCGTCGAAATGCTCGACGCTATCAACAACCTGGTAGACGCAGCGCGCATCGACGCGGATCGTATGGAGTTACTCTTGCGCCCAACCCTGCCTATCGAAGTCATTTCTGTGGCTGTCGAGCAAAATCGTCGCCAATTTGAGGAAAAGCAACAGATCTTCGATGTCTCGCTCGCACCTGATCTGCCACCCATCTTCTGTGATGCCCTGCGTGTCTCCGAGGTGATTGGCCACCTGCTCAACAACGCCTGCAAATATACGCCCGTACACGGGCATGTTGTCCTTTCGGCGCAGATGGACGATTCCGGCAACTTCGTGCAAATTTCCATCGCCGACAACGGCATCGGCTTCCACGAACATCCCCACATCGGCTTGCTTACGCGTGCCTACGAAGTACCCAAACAACGCCGCCACGATACATCCGAAATGGGGCTTGGCCTCTACATCGCCCAATCCCTCGTCGAACTACACAGCGGCCAGGTTTGGTACGAAAGCGCCCCCAATCAGGGGACAACCTTCCACATTACTTTCCCGATTGTGGAGGGGGCGGATGAACAGAATGTGAAATCGGTTAACTCATTGCGTAGTGCGTAGTGCGTGGTGCGTGTACCAGTAGATAAAGTTGCTGCTTTATTGGGGCATTGTCGATCCTATGTAAACCCGAATGCCCCAATCTAGCGTCAACAGCCTACGCTGGTACACGCACCACGGACCACGCACCACGGACCACGCACCATGCACTACGCACTACGCTTCACAAACTCCCGCTGATACACATCCCAATGCGCCTGAAACGTCTCCGGGGCGACTGTGTAAAGCATCTCCAACGCCCGTTGACCCATGGCGCGGATCTCCCATTGGGCGGCCATGTCTACGGCGCGCAGCCAGAAGAAGTGGCTCCACGCTGCAAAATTCATGGTGGTGATAATTCGTGTCTCCGCTGCATTGGGCAGCAGAAAGCGGGCGTCCTCTTTGCGGATGCCCAGCCCACGTAGATCGGCGTAAACCTCCTGTAAATAGGACCAAGCCTCTTCCAACTTCTGACGCGCCGCTTCGTTCTCTGCCACCGGCGGCGGCACAATTGCCCCCCAGCCGCCCTTGCTCAAGTCCACATAACGCTGACTCTCCTGGCTGAAACTCGCCAGCCGGTGACGCACCAACTGATGCGTACAGGCGCGGCTGATTCCCTCAAACAGGAAGGTGGCCGATCCATGATGCAGCGCCAATTCAGGATCGTCGAACTGCGGCAGGGTGAAGCCCAATAGCGTCACGCGCTGTGGGCCGTCCTCCGCGGGGAGGAGGCGGGCCAGATCGCCGCTGAAAGACGGCTCGTTCAATGTGATCGGCTCTTTGGGGCCGTCTGGAAACTCCTCGTAGACCTTGGCCGCTACCTGCTTGAGGATCGGCAATGCCCCCAGCCCCATGCCGCGGCGGAAGAAATCAAGCCACACCCGCGTGTTCCCACTCACGATCCAACTGCCGTCGCCCGCTTCGCTCACCTCGCAATGACGGTTGACCATGCGCCAGCGCAGCGGCTCGTCGCTGCCGGTAATGCGCAACGTCACCACCACATGCTCGATGATGTCCTCGTGGCCTTCTTTCACCCGCGCCGAAATGAAATTGGGTGCTGTACCCATGCGGTGCGTGCTGCGGTAACAGACACGCCCGGCGTACTCGATCACATTCTCGGCGAATGTCCCCCGCCCGTTCCAAATCGTGGCCAGATCGCCCACGTCGGCCAGCGCCGCAGGGGAAAGCGCCGGGTTGGCGCGTGTGTAAGCAAGCAGTTCGACCTTCATGGGAAACTCCTGAACGTAAAGAATGAAGAATAATGAATGGGTACAGCCACCCGGTGGATTTGATTAATAGTCGACCCGGTCAAGGATCTATGAACCCTCAACCTTTTGCCTTTTGACCTTTGCCTTCCCTACCTTTTCCACCAACACCAGCCCAATCCCCGCAATCATGGCCGCTATCGAGGCGTAGACCAGGATCAGCTTCACCGTGGTGAGCAGGCTGGCCAAACTGGCCAACGGAATCACAACCTCGGGGAACTGCACCAGGATCGCAAGCAGCGTCAGATCTTCCGCATAGTCAAACAACGTCATCAGCATCGGCAACAGCGCCAGCACCAAAAAGAGCCCACCCAGGTGGCGCAAAGAACGGCTCACAACCAACAAGACAGCGGCAAACGCCAGCCCCGAAAGTGTGCCATACACGAAATCAATCTGTGTCAGATAGGCGGCGTAGGCGGCGCGGCCCCCTTCGCCATACTCGCCCAACGCACGGTAGAGATCGTCCGCCGAATAGGCAAACATCATGTCAATCAACAGATGATCGCCCAACGCCCGCAACTGTGGCGCCCACCCGGCAGAGAGGATCACCGTTGCTACCGTCTGCACAGCAAACAGCGGTAGCGCCACCCGCCAGGTGACACGTTTTTGTAACCATCGCAATGCTTGTTCTAACATTCCCTTGCCTCTCCGCCACAGGTGCGTCGCACCTGTCGTTACGCCTCGTTTGCAGCATGAACAGTTGCACCCGCCATTTTACCCGAATCCACTCGAATCGTAGGATTTGCCAAGGCAGCAAATTGGCGCTATCGTTCCGCGTAGAGCGACCTACCACTTCACAATTTCAACTGAACGTAAATTCATCCGAAATGGACGCATGCGCTATGCTCGAAAGCACAGCCGTATCCACCCAACTCACAGGAACCGTCCATCGCCCCACCGATCTCAATGACGATGATCGCCGGCGTATGTTCGAACTGCTCAACGCCTTCTTCGAAAACGTCACCCGCAGCCAATTTGAACAGGACTTATCCGAAAAAGAATGGGTCTTCGTCTTTACCGATGTCGCGGGCACGATCCAGGGGTTCTCCACCCTACTGCGCCTCAACGTCACTGTGGACGGTCTATCCATCGTCGCCGTCTATTCCGGCGACACCATCATCCACCCCGACTTCTGGCACGAGCTGGAATTGCCCCGCATCTGGGGCGCACATGTCTTCGCCCTGGCCGACAGCGTCCACGCCCAACAACCCGACGCCAAAGTCTACTGGTTCCTCATCAGCTCCGGTTACAAAACTTACCGCTTCTTGCCCGTCTTCTTCGAGCGTTTCTACCCCAACTACCGCCAACCCACACTGGCCCACGAACAGCGCGTCCTCGACGCGTTGGCCGCAGCCAAATTCGGCGAACAGTACGATCCCGCCGCCGGCCTCATCCGCTTCCCCGACTCAGCGCCGCTGCGCCCCGGCATCGCCGACGTAGACGAGCGTCGCCTCAAAAACCCCGACATCGCCTATTTCGTGGCCCGCAACCCCAACCACGCCCGCGGAGACCAACTCGCCTGCCTCGTCGAAATCGACCGGGCAAACATCACCTCCGCCGGGCGACGCATGCTGGGGTAGAGCCGTCAGTGCCGAGTCAGTGCCTGGCACGGGTCAGCATCAGATCCGTATTCGCTAGATCCCCTGACCCGTGCCAGGCACTGACTCGACGCGATCTGCATTTTTGCCTTTATGCTCACATTCCTCGCCAACGCCCTTTGGCTCGCCCTCTCCACGCCCGAAGCCATGCGCTGGCGGCTCTCCACACGCGCTGTCGAGCAGACACAACGCGCCACGCTCACCCGCATCCTCCGCGCCAACGCCGCCACCGATTACGCATCACGCATGATGCATGACGCGCTACCCTCAATCTCTGAATTCCAACACACCTTCCCCCTCACCACCTACCCTGATCTCTCCCCGTGGATCGACCGCATCGCCGCCGGTGAGGACAACGTACTCACGGCCCAACCCGTGTCGCTGCTCGAACCCACCAGCGGCTCCACCGCAGTCGGCAAGCTGATCCCCTACACGCCCACCCTTAAAGACGAATTCCAGCGCGGCATCGCGCCGTGGGTGGTGCACAGCTTCCTGCGCCGCCCCCAACTTTTGGGCGGACAGGCGTACTGGTCCGTTACCCCGGTGACGGTGCGCAATCGGCGCTCTGCGGGCGGCGTGCCCATCGGCTTCGAGGACGAGAGCGAATACTTCGGCGGCATCGAAAGCAAGCTGATCAACGCCGTCATGGCTGTGCCGCCTGCCGTCAAGCTCATTGCCGACATAGACAGCTTCCGCTACGTCACCCTGCTCTTTCTCTTGCGTAGCCGCACGCTATCCCTGATTTCGATCTGGAATCCTACCTTTCTCACCCTGCTCCTTACGCCGCTGACCGTCCACGGCGAACGCCTCGCCGCCGACATCGCCGCAGGGACGCTCATACCGCCCACCCCGCTCGACGCCGATCTACACCGCGTGCTGACAGCGTACAACCGCCCCGATCCCCAACGCGGCGACGAGATCCGGCAGATCTTCGGGACTGCGACCACACCGGCTGAGCGTCATCGCCGCCTATGGCCGCGTCTACGCCTGATCAGTTGCTGGGCCGACGCCAATGCCGCCCGTTATGCTGGTCAACTCCAGGTACTTTTCCCACAGGCTGCTTTGCAGCCCAAGGGCTTGCTTGCCACCGAGGGATTCGTCTCCTTCCCAGTGGACGGGCTGCCCGGCGCAGCCCTTTCGCTACGCTCCCACTTTTTCGAGTTCCTGCCCTTCCACGAGGACGAAGCCGATCTCGCCGTTACGCCCAAACTGGCCCATGAACTGGACCTGGGTACACGCTACGCCGTGGTCATCACCACCGGCGGTGGGCTGTACCGCTACCAACTGGGCGACGTGGTGGAAGTGACCGGCTTTTACAACCACTGTCCGTTGATCCGCCTGATCGGGCGCAGCGGGGCTGTCTCCGATTGGTTCGGCGAGAAACTGCACGAAGCCCACGTGGGCCGCGTCCTCGATGACGCCCTAACCGCGCAAGGACTGACGCCGTCTTGGACGATGTTGGCATGCGACGAGATATTGCCACAGCCCGCCTACGTCCTCTACGTGGAGGGCGTACACGCCGACGACGCCGTCTTAATTTCCCTGACCGCCGCTGTCGAACGAGGACTGTGTGAGAACGTCCACTACGCTTATTGCCGCAGCCTGGGACAGTTGGCAGCGCTGCGTCTCTTCCATGTGGAGGAAGGCGCGCTGGACGCCTTTATTCGCGCCAGTGTAGCTCACGGTCAACGCGCAGGGGACGTTAAACCTGTGGTGCTGCACCGGCGCGGCGGCTGGTCGCAGATCTTCACCGGCAAATTCCTCCCCAATTGATCCTCTTGTATGAATGCCTACGTTCAACGTTGCCCACGCAGCATACAATCACACCATTGTTGAGACCGTTCGGTCTATTTTTTGGGCAACAGCAGCGGATAGGTGGTACTCATGCCAAAAGGACAAGAGACACGCGACTTCATCATAACCAAAGCTGCACCGCTTTTTAACGAAAAGGGGTATAGCGGCTCAAGCATTGCTGATGTCATGCTGGCCACGGGGCTGAAAAAAGGAGGGATTTACAACCACTTCGAAAGCAAAGATGAACTTGCTGTCGCCGCGTTTGAGCACAATTGGGGGTTGCTCAAAGCGCGGTACGCGCAGGCGTTACACACAGCCGGCGAATCGCCTACGGCGCAGCTCTTTGCAGCGATTGACGTCCACGTCGGTTTTGCCGAGGGCGAACCTGTGGTTGGCGGCTGCCCGCTGCTCAACACCGCCGTGGAAAGCGACGACGGCCATCCCCTCTTGCGCGAACGAGTGCGTGAAGCCGTGGATTTCTGGCGCGACCTCCTGCGCAACATTGTGACCCGCGGCATCGCTCAGGGTGAGTTCTGCATCGCCGACGCCGACGAGATCGCTACCATCATCATCAGTACGCTGGAAGGCGGCGTGATGCTGAGCAAGCTTTACCATTCGCCGGATCATCTCTTACGTGCCGCTGCGCACCTGCGCACATTTTTGAACGATAAACTGTTGTTGTAACCCTAAGTTTTTTTTGCCTCAAAAACAGACCGATTGGTCTTGAAAGGAATCCTTGATATGAGCCAACTTGAAACACACCCAACCGTTGTTCGTTTTCGTGAATTGCAGCAAAGAGATGTGGCTGTGCAGCCGCCGTCAGTGTTAGACGCTGAATGGTTGCGTCAACTCTGCTTAGAGGCCGGGGCGGACGATGTGGGTTTTGTGGCCATCAGCCGCCACGGAGTGGATGATCAGCGCGACGAGATCCTTTCTGCCTTCCCCGTTACGCAGACACTGATCAGCATTGTTTCGCGTATGCACCGTGAGCCGATCCGTAGCCCAGCCCGCTCGGTGGCCAATCTTGAGTTTCATCAGGTGGGCGACGAGATGAACGAGATCGCCCGGCGCATCGTCGCCGCGCTGGATGGGCAGGGCATTCGCTCGCTCAACCCGTCGATGGCCTTCCCCATGGAAATGACGCGCTACCCAGGCAAGACGTGGATCGTCTCACACAAACCGATTGCCCAGGCCGCCGGTCTTGGTGTGATGGGCATTCACCGCAACGTCATCCACCCCAAGTTTGGCAACTTCATCCTGCTCAACACGATTTTGCTGGCAGCGGAGGTGACGTCCGCCGATCAACCACTGGCCTACAATCCCTGCCTTGAGTGCAAATTGTGTGTGGCCGCCTGCCCGGTGGGGGCGATTGAGCCGGACGGCGGTTTTAACTTTTCGGCCTGTTACACCCACAACTATCGAGAGTTCATGGGCGGTTTTTCGGATTGGGTGGAGACGATTGTGGAAAGCAAAGATGTACAGAGCTACCGGGAACGGGTGGGCATAGAAGAAACCGCCTCATGGTGGCAGAGTTTGACGTCGGGAGCGAACTACAAAGCCGCCTACTGTCTCGCCGTCTGCCCCGCCGGCGAGGACGTCATTGCGCCCTTCCTCAACAACCGCAAGCAGTTTCTGCAAGATGTGGTGAAGCCCTTGCAGATGAAAGAAGAGGTGATCTACGTCACCCCCAACTCCGATGCCGAATTGCACGTGCAAAAGCGCTTCCCGCACAAGACGATCAAGCGTGTGGGCAACGGTATCCGCCCCGACACGATCCAATCCTTCCTCGATAACCTGCACTTGGCCTTTCAGAAGAATCAGGCGGAAGGGCTGAACGCTACCTACCACTTCACCTTTACGGGCAGTGAAGAGGTTACGGCGACTGTGTCCATTGCGGATCGGTCCTTGCGCGTGAAACTTGGGCATACCGGCGCTCCCGATCTACAAGTCACCGCGGATAGCAAGACGTGGCTGCGCTTCCTCGGCAAAGAGACGGGCATCGTCTGGCCGTTGCTACGCCGCAAAATTCGCATGCAAGGCGATCCGCGGCTGCTTTCCGCCTTTGGTCGCTGTTTTCCTATGTGAGCCTTAAACACCTGCGGAGAAAGCACACCCTTGTGCGGCTATTCCTGCTTTGAACTTCACCTGGGGGTGCTCCCTCCTCACTTAACTGAGTTACGACTGTTCAATCCAAAATCTAGCGAGGAAATTCCTATGAACGAGAATTATTCACCGAGCAGCAACAAACGACATACACATTTGCGCACTCAGTACGGTCCTTGGGCGGTGGTGACAGGTGCATCTTCGGGCATTGGCCGCGAAATTGCACTTGAACTGGGCCGAGCTGGCCTGAACTTGGTGCTGATTGCCCGCAGTGAGCCGTCTTTGCAGCAATTGGCCGACGAAGTGACATCACAATTTCATGTTGAGACGTCGGTGCTTCCGCTCGATTTGGGGCAGGATGCGTCCATTGACACCTTGGTCAACGCGACGCGCAACCTGGATGTGGGGTTGCTGGTGGCAGCGGCGGGTTTCGGCACCACCGGGCCGTTTCTCACGGCTGACCTGGTGCAAGAGCTTGAAATGCTCAACCTGAACTGTCGTGCACTGCTGACGTTGAGTTGGCACTTTGGGCGGCGCTTCGCCGCGCAAGGACGTGGTGGGCTTGTCCTCTTGAGTTCGATTGTGGGCTTTCAAGGAATGCCCAACGCCGCCCACTATGCTGCCACCAAAGCCTATGTGCAAGCCCTCGCCGAGGCGCTGCACGTGGAACTGGCCCCCAAAGGCGTCGACGTCCTCGCCTCCGCGCCAGGACCAACCAACAGCGGTTTTGCCGACCGTGCCGGCATGCGCATGGGCGCAGCCCTCAGCGCCGCCGAAGTGGCACAAAGCACCCTGAACGCACTGGGCCGTACGCCCACCGTACTGCCCGGCTTCCTCTCAAAACTGCTCACCTATGGTCCTGGCCTGCTGCCGCGCATGCTACGTGTACGCGTCATGGGGCAGGTGATGCACGGCATGACGAAGCACAGAATCGTTAGTTGAAAGACGACCAATGCCCGACAACGAAGAGCGGGGGGTGAGTTTGTCTCGCCCCCCGCTCTTCGTTCTTGCTTTAAATCATCTGTTGCCGTGACGTATGTACCGAAAACCGTGCCATCCGGCGCTCAGTCACTCAACTTGTCTACGCACTACGCACTACCCTAGTACCCGCTGCTCACACGGCCCGCCCCATAGATCGGATCATTGCCCGGCTGGCCCAGATCCGCAGCACGACGTTGCATCTCGGCTTTCACCTGCGCCGGATGCATGGAGCCACCGTTTTCGGCCACAATCAGCGCAGCCACGCCTGCTGCATGCGGTGCTGCCATGCTCGTGCCTGCAGACCAGTACCAGGAATTGAGAGCGCCTGTACTGAAGACCAGATCGAAGACCCAACAAGGACGTACGAGGCCGGCAATTAAACATGCCTCGTTGCCTGGGTAGACAAAGTCGCCGCCCGGCGCAGCCAGATCAATGCCGCTGCGGCCATAGTTGCTGTACGACGCCAAGTTATCAAGGTCTGCGTTGGCAGGATCAACGGCCCAACCAACCGGTGCAGTGGATGAGATCGAAATGGCATGTGGCATCTGCGCCGGGAAGACAGTCAGGCTCTTGTCTTTGTCGAGGTCGCGGCCATCATTGCCCGCGGCAGCGATCACAGTGACCCCCTGCTGGTGAGCGTAAGAAATAGCTCGGTTCATCAACGAGCGCAACGCAGCCACCTCGTTCGAACCGATGCCCGCTCCCTGTGGAATGTCTGCGCCCAGGCTCATGTTGATTACATCCATACCGGGGTAGTTCGCCGCCCAAATGATGCCCTCAACAACATCTTCAAAGGAACCGGAACCATAGTTGAAGAGGACCTTCACCAGCACGAGATCGACTTCGGGCGCAACACCAATGCCACCGATCCCGTTGTCTGGTGATCCAATCGTACCCGCCACGTGCATACCGTGGCTGAAAATGCCGGTGGCATCATCAGTGTTGGGACCGTACTCAATACCTTCCCCAGTTGCGTCATACCAGGCGACAATGTTCGGAGCAAGATCAGGATGATCAAGTTGGAAGCCTCCATCCAACACAGCCACTGTTGCGCCTGCACCACGTGAGCCTGCCGCCCAAGCCTCCGGCGCGTTGACAGCGTCGAGACCCCATTGCAGATCGAAGAAACGGTCATCGTCACCGCTGAACGGCGGGTTGGCAACATCTTCCACCGCAACACGTTCCACTGGTTGCGTCATCTGCACCAGGATATTTGGCACCACGGTGAAAGGACCCTTCAGGTCACTACGGAAATTGGGGTTGGCAGAAGAGGCAACAACAAGTCCAGCCTCAGAAACAACATTGGTGACTTCACCTCCGGCGCGTGCAATCTGAGCAGTAAGATTGTTCGGGATCTGACCGTTGGCGATGATGAGATAAGACTGTGCGCCTTCCTGGGCATGAACAGGCGCTCCTACAAACAGAAACGTGAGTGTGAGAACTACAGCTATTACTTTACGCATCTAAAGTCATCCTCCATGAGGTGGTGGTGGTGAAGAGATGATGGTGGTGGTGGTGACAGTGGTGACAAGAAACTGCTAGTGGATGGTAAGGAATAACTTATAGAATACGATATGTGTGTTTATTGTGTCAATGTGTTTAGTATGAGAATTACGCTAGAAATTTAGGCACTTACCTACCCCACACGAGCGGTCCTTATATGTTGAACGTGGACACACTGGTGCCGCCGAGCTACACGTCACCGCGGACAGCGAGACGTGGCTGTTCTCCGTCTTTGGCCGCCGTTTTTACTTGTGAGTACGGGCAGGGGGTTGACTGAAAGCGCTCACTTATGGTTGAAGTGGTCGATACATGAGTTCGTTCTATCTCACAACCCTTGATCAAACCACACGGCCATTCCGACCAATTCCCCCAACGAGATAATCGTCAATCGCAAATCGTCAATCGTAAATTGCCCCGGTCACGTTCCAGTCACGTTCCCTTGGTATCCTCTGCTGTAGACACGAGCCAGAACCACATACCTGCTACGGAAGAAGGAGGAATTCCTTTGGAAGGCCATCGACTTTGGACACTTTCATTGCTGACAATAGTCTGTGCTGCGGGCATTGGCCTGCTGGCGCTGCTGGTAACCACACAACCGGCGGCGGCGCAATCTTGTGCGGTGCCAGGCGGCTATAACACGCTCCAGGCCGCCGTGGACGACGGCAACTGTGCCGACATCACCCTGGCCGCGGGGACGTATACCGAAAATGTGACGATCAACCGCTCGGTCACCATTCGCGGCGCGGGCGAAGGACAAACGCTCGTTGACGGCGGCGGCGCAGACCGCGTCTTCGTGATCGCGGCGGGCGTCACCGTGGTGATCGAAGACCTTGCCATCGCCAATGGGTACGTCACCGCGCCGGCGCTGGACGCGGCGGCGCTGGGTGGCGGCATCTTCAACGAAGGTGAGCTGACGTTGCGCCGGGTCACCGTGCGCGACAACGTGGCCCAGGGCGGTGACGGCGCGCAGGGCGTGAGTGGCGGTCAGGGCAGCACCGGCAGCACCGGTTCAGCAGGCACCGACGCCGGTTGTGGCCTCTTCGGCTGTGATGCGTCTACGGCGGGCGGCACAGGCGGCACAGGCGGCAATGGTAGACCAGGCACCCTCGGCAGCACCGGCGGACCGGCCTTTGGCGCAGGGATCTTCAACAGCGGCACACTGGTGCTGGAAAGTACCTCTGTGCGCAACAACGAAGCCCTGGGCGGCAAAGGCGGCACTGGCGGTACAGGCGGCAAGGGTGGCACCGGTGGCCGCGGCGGCGCTGGCGGTGATAGCGATTACTGGGGCTGCAACGTAGCCCAGGGCAGCAACGGCGGACGCGGCGGTACTGGTGGTCCTGGCGGCAAAGGTGGGCTGGGCGGCTATGGCGGTGCAGCCTACGGCGCGGGGATCGCCAACAGTGGCAGCCTTTCCATCGTGAACAGCAGCCTGGCCGATAACGTAACGACGGCGGGTGTGGGCGGCGATCCTGGCGCGGGCGGCGCCGGTGGGAATGGCGGCGCAGGCGGCAGCAAAGGGTCCACTGCGCCTACTTCGTTGAGCGGCTGCGGCAGCACCGATGCAGGGCCGGCCCCGAGCAATGGCGCTCCCGGTTCCACCGGATCAACCAACCGTGACGGCGGCGCAGGCATTGCCGGCATCACCCAGGGCGGCGCACTCTACAACACCGGCGTCGTCACGTTGACGGGCAGCACAGTCTACAGCAACAGCGCCGTCTACGGAGGCGGCATCATGAACGACAGCAGCGGGCGCGTCACCGTGGACGAAGGCACTGTCTTCGAGCGCAACCGTGCCGTCGGCGCAGCCGGACAGCCGGGCAGCCTCATCGGCGCGGGCGGCGGCGGGGGGGGTGGCGCAGGCGTCGGCGGCGCCATCTACAACGGCGCAGATGCCTACCTGTCGATTACGGCAAGCACCCTCCGCTTCAACGAAGTCGTCGGCGGAGCGGGTGGACGCGGTTACAGCAACGGCGGCGAATTCGTCGGCGACGGTGGCCTCGGTGGCGGCGCTGCAGGCGGCAGCGGCGGCGTGGACAGCGGCGCAGGCGGCAACGGTGGTCGCTACAGCGGCGGCGGTGGCGGCAGCGGCTTCCGCGGCATGCCGGGCAACGGCGGTGCAGGTGGCTTCGGCGGCGGCGGTGGCGCAGCAGGTGGCAAGACTGATGGCGGAGCGGGCGGCACAGGCGGTGCGAGCGGCTACGGCGCCGGCAACGGCAGCATCGGAGACAGCAGCGGTGCGGGCGGTGGTGGCGGCGGCGCAGGTTTCGGCGGCGGCATTGCCAACCACGGCGAACTGATCCTCTACAACAGTACCGTCTACAGCAACACCGCCACCGGCGGCACCGGTGGCATCAGCGCTTTCGGCAATCGTCGTGGCGGCAGTGGACAGGGCATCGGCGGCGGCGTCTTCACGGAAAAGTCGACCATCATTGTCAACACCACCATCAGCGACAACAACGCCGACCAGGGCGCAGGTCTCTTCCACGCTGGCGGCGCGGCCGTCATCCGTCATAGCACACTGGCGAGCAACTACGGCAGCGCTGTGCAGAACTACGCCGGCAGCGTCACAAGCGGGCACACCCTCTTCGTCGATAGTGTGGAGAGCCCCAACTGCGTGGGCAGCATCACCAGTGAAGGCTACAGCCTGAGCAGCGACGATAGCTGCGGCTTCTCGGCGGCCAACAATTCACTGGCAAACGCCAACGCCGCGCTAGGACCGCTCCAGGACAACGGCGGCGCCACCCACACGCGGCGGCCCCTCAACGGCAGCGTCGCCATCGACGCCAGCCCCGTCGCCTGCACAGGGACGGATCAACGTGGCGTGACGCGCACCCAATCGCTGCTCCCGGCGCAGGATCTACTCAAAGACGCCACAGGCAACTACTTCTCCTTCATCACGCCACCGGGAATCTGCGACATCGGCGCTGTAGAAGTGAGCCGTGCCGAAATGGCGAACTACGCTTCGGTCTGGGCCAAACTTTTTACCTGGAACCAGACGCTTTTCGAGATCGGTCACGCCTTCCGCACCGAAGATCTCACTCGCCCCGCCGAGGGCAAAATCACCACGCTAGACGACATCACCAAGGATTACCAATCGTTCAGCGACGGGCGACTCTTCTATCGCTTCTGCGACGACCCCAGCAGCATGATCAGCGGCGAACGCTGCAATCCGTGGACAAGCGGTGGCAACGGCAACAACCTTAGCCAGTTCGCTTCGTGGGACGTGCACAACGTCCTGGCGCAGGCGCGCACCAACTACGCCACTATGATCGCGGCAGCCAACCCGAACGTGACAGTCTCGCTGGGTGGGCAACAGGTCACCGCGCCGCTGCACACCGTCGCCATCTCCGGCACCGTGGAGACAGCACGCGAACTGGCCGCCATCCCCATGATCTACGGCGGCGAGTTCATGGTCGACGCCCTGCGCTACAACGTGGCGCAGCCCGGCCAGTCGGCGACGGCCATCTTGAACAACGAGATCAGCCAACTTCAAAAGGCGCACCAACAGTTCGGCTTCGCCGCCGCCATCCTCCAAAAGACGGCGGCAGGACCGGCAGCCGACGCCCTCACGCCTAAGGATCTGGAGACGCTGGCCATCGCCGCTGTCCGCCAGTCGGACGCGTTGCTCGAAATTGCCGAGCGACAGCGCCTGCTGGCCGAGGACACCGCCGCCCGTGACGCCATCCTGACGCTGCTGGCCGACGGCTACAGCGCGCTCTACGTGCAGGCCACCGCCTTCGCCGACGCCGTGAAGGGCTTCGACAACCCATCTACACAGGCGAACGAGGCGCGGCAGATCTTCCTCGACTCCGGCGGACCGGATCTCGTCTCGAACCTGGGGCGCATCTTGCAGATGGTAGAATCGATCCGCACCGAAGCCAACCCGCTGGGCTATGATCCCGGCTACGTGCCGCTGGCGACGTACGAAGATCTGCGCGATCGCATGCTCACCACCGGCGGCGGCGGTATCCTCGTCGATCTCGACGGCAAGGAGGCTGCGGCAGGGCAAGCGCAGCGCGACTTCGATCAGAACGGCCAGGTTCTGCAGGATCCCACCGGCGAACTCTACCGACTACGCCAGAGCTACAACGACGAGCTTGCCAGTTTGTGCGGCAGCGCCAATGCGCCTACCTTCCGTCCTTGCAGCAGCGGCAAGATGGCCATTAACTACCAGGATCTGGAAGCCGCTAGCGACGCCGTCTCTCTGGCCTGGCAGCGGGCGGCGGCCATCCCTAAGCTCATCGCCATCGAGGAGAACCGCTCGGCACGGGTGATCATGGAAATCCGCGGCGCGGCGACGGAGATCAACGCGCTGCAACTCTCCATTGCCAAGCTCGAAGGCTATCAGAAGATCACCACCGTGGCCGAAACCGACAAGATCTACGACGATCCCAACAACGATCCCAGCAATCCCATGGGCGGCGCCTACTGGCTCGACTTCGGCAAGGACGCTGTCTCCTGTCTGCTCTCGGGGGCGACGTTGGGTGCGCTGGGCGACGGCTGCCAGGGCAACCTTGAGAACGGCTTCGACGCCATCGGCCAACTGGCCGGCATCGACACCGAAGACTACAAACTCGAAACCGTCACCGAGACGTGGAACCCGCAGGCTGAGGAGATTGCCAAGCTCGAAGGCATGCAGGATCTGCGCCGCGCTGAGCGCGACGCCCGCATCGAAGGGGTCAACAGCGCAGCGGAAGTGCAACGCCTGCTGCTGCAACAGTCGGATCT
Organism: bacterium; assembly: GCA_016124945.1. Taxonomy (GTDB): domain Bacteria; phylum Chloroflexota; class Anaerolineae; order Caldilineales; family Caldilineaceae; genus RI-153. Next base: position 56,117 of record WGMT01000048.1, read on the forward strand.
ACTCATCGAGTATGAGATCGCGGTGTCGAAGCTGAACCGGGCCATCGCCGAGCGCAACCTGCTCATCGACCGCTACCGTTCGCTGCTCAGCCAGCGTCAACGCGCCGAGACCGACTATGTGGAGTTCATCAACAACCCGGCCTACCGCATCATCCGAGAGGACACCGCTCGCGAGGCTGACCTGGCGCTGAACCGGGCCAAACACTACGCCTACCTCACAGCGCGGGCGCTGGATTACAAGCTGCTGGGCGCGCTGGATCCCAGCAACGGCTACCAGGCGCTGATCCCCTACGGCGACCTCTACCGGGCGCGCACCGCACAGCACATTCGCGACTTCTTGCAGAAGTTAGACGACATCAACATCGCCCTGCCCAATCCGCTGCGCAGCCCGCGCAACCTCTCCTACGCCGTGGACATGCTGGGGCTGACCAACGAACGGCTCAACGGGCTGTTGCCGTACACGGTGGATCCGTCCGCCGCCAACTGGCCCACGGACGTGGCCGGCTGTAGCGGTGTGATCAACGAAATCAGCACGCTGCGCACCTGCCTCCTCCAGCAAAACCTGCGTGGCATGGTCACCACCAATAGCGCCGTCACCGGGGACAGCATCGGCCAGACGCGGCTGCTCTTGCTCAACTTCGCCACGTCGATGGAACAGATTGATCCGTCGCGCATCCTGTGGAACCAGCGCATCGCGCCGGTGAGCACCACCGCGCCAGGCTGCGGCAGCGGTTGCCAGGGGCTGGGGATCAACCTGATCACGGAGCAGAGTAACTACCCTGGCAGTAGTGTGCAGGTGCGCTTGACCCACAGCGGCGTCAGCAACTATCGCCGCCAGATCGGTCCTCGCCGCACCGACGTGGAGATCGTGCAATATAACCCTGGCCCCACGGCGGTGATCGGCCAGAGCATCCCGCAAGGCTTCCCACAGGACGGCACGACGACCGCCGTGCTCAATGCAGCCATCAACAACAGTGGCGGCTTCCCCATCGACTTCCTCAGCGGGTTGAGCGGGGCCGCCACCGACTGGCGGCTGGAGATCAACCTGTCCGCCGGTACCGAGCGCAACTTGCAGATCGCTCAGATCCGCGACATTGTGATCCAGGTTGACATGCTGGCCTATCCTGTGCAGGGGACGGCGCGGGAGGTGGCCGAAGCGTGGTCGAACAGCCGCATCGCCCTCTTTAGCGGCGAAATCGACGAAGCGGAGGCGCAGCGTCAACTGTCCGCAGTGCAGGCCGAGTTGGACGCCATCGAGGCTGAGTTCCGTGCCATCCCGATTGGCAGGGAACAGGCTGTGGAGAGCGCCGACGTTCTGCTCCCACGCACCATCGCCGCCGAAGATTCGGTGGACGGCCCAATTGGTGGCTTGTACGAGGGGAGCTTCGCCCTCAACACACCGGCCAACTTGGGTGCGATTGACCTGGGCTTCACCATCACCCGCACCAACGGCGCGTTGACCGCCACGTTGTGCCCGTCCTGTACGCCGGTGGTGACACAGCCGGTACCGATGACGGGCAACTTCGCCGAGAGCGGCGGCGTGGTCACGTCTTTCAGCCTGGCTTCAACCTCGTTCACACAGAACGCCAACGGCCTGCCGGTGACACGCATCATCCGTCTTAGCGGCGAGGTGAGCGAGGATGGCGACGTGGTCCAGGGCGTCTACGAAGAAGAACTGCGCGGCCTGGGCGCGTCGCCCATCGTGGCGCAAGGACGTTTCATCGCCACGCGACGCACGAACCAGGAAGTCAACATCGATGCGCCGGGCAATGGGTCCCCGCAGTTGACCAATGACACGGCAACAACGGGCGAGGGGGAGTCTATCCTCATCAACGTGCTAGAGAACGACAGCGATCCCGACGGACAGGCATTGACCATCACCAGCGTGAGCAATCCATCTCACGGCACAGCCCGCATCGAAGGCGCACAGATCCGCTACACGCCCAACGCCGGCTTCAACGGGCAAGACAGCTTCATTTACACCGTCAGCGACGGCAACGGCGGCATCCGCAGCGCCAGCGTCCTTGTGAACGTGGGGCAGGTGGGCGGCTCTACGACGTTGTATCTGCCGGATGTGAACAGGGAGAGTGTCCCCGCGCAGGCGAACACGCCGGAGGAGGGGAATGTGATTTTCTTGCCGCAGGTGGGTGATGGGGAGTGAGGCGTAGTGCGTGATGCGTAATTTGCTGAGTGAGTGAGCTTTTCAAGAGATCGAACACCGCGTGGACGAAGTGTTGTCCACGCGGTGTTTTTATTGCGTTGAGATTAGTCATCAAGTCAGGGCGAGCCGGGTAAGAGTTCTTCTACAAACAGATCAAGGACGGGCCAAAGTTCTCCTGTTTCAAAGTCAAACTCGTATAGCCCGTGGGCTGGATCCTCCCCCATCATACGTCCGAAATTGGCGAAAATAAGTTTGCCATTTACCCACGCCATATCGTTGGGATACCACTCTGCTGGCCAGGGCCACCATTGTGTTTCGTCGGTGCCGAGATCTGTATGCATAAGCAACTGAGATGGGGAACCTTCGGCTGGTGATAGAAAGTGAAAAGTATAAAGCTGATCTTCATATAAAACGGATCGCCAAGGGCCAAGGAAAGGCAATTCCTTCTCAGTGATCGTGATTGGGTCCGTTATGTCCAATACAAACATCGTGCGTGTGTCGTCAGGGTTCTTTAAGCTATCAGGTGTATTGGTCAAATAGAACACACCTTCATGAGACACGATTGATCGAACATTCGCTGCCTCGATAGCAAAATCGCCAGCGATCGTTTGAGACGCCATATCAATTACGAAGGAGTTTTCGGAGTTATCACGGCCGTAGAGCACTAACATTGTGCCGCTACTTGCACTAATGTAGCCATTCCATTGATCCTCACCCCCAAGTTCAATAGTCTGAACGAGTTCGAGTGTGTTCAAATCAACCACGGCGACCTCTCCCCCTGTGCTGGGCAGACTACAGACAACAAAGGCGTAGCCATCAAAAAAGTGAATTCCATAAGCTGGATTACCACATAGACGCAAATACCGTTCGATTTCACCTTGGGGCGAGACAATGACAACAGGTTCTGCAGCGGGTCCAAGTGCAAATTTGGGATAGTTATAACGGTATCCAATCCAGAAACGACCTTGCGGGTCCACGTTTAAAGTGCTAGGCACACCGCTCGGCAGGATAGTTCGTTGGGTCACCTGCCACGCATCCGTATCCACGACTTCAAGCTTATCGTAGGTGAACCGATTGGCGTCCCGAGGTGTCACCGACAGTACATACAACGGATGTTCCGGTGCAGGACCATACACGGTCACGTCGCCGTCTATGTAGGTTGGTAGCAGCAAGAGACTATTACAACCCGTGATGAACCAGGGCAGTGTCAACAACCCTATGAGCGTCCAGATTTGCTTCCGTAGGTGTTTGCTCATGACAGTCACTCCGTGAATCGGGACAAGCATGGCGATTTACTCCTTAATATAGGCGGTGGGCGAACTTGGTACGGTGAAGTAGCAGCGATGTTTACTTTAATGCGGGGAGATGCTTTCAACTGACAAGGATTATATCTGGTTTAAGTTAAACGACAAATCCGTGTTTTTCACCACAGGCAGCGGACATCCGCGCAGGCGGCTTACGGTGCATATGTCCATTTTTTCTTTGCCCATCCCCTGCCGTTGGCCACTGTGGATGCCGATACACACGTCCTCGTGGTGCCGTAGTTGCGGGTGACCAATGTTGAGGACAGCGGCGATGATGTTGTCATCGTCCTGGCATAGAAGGGACGTTGCAGGCATAGCTGCTGTGGTACGCATGAGACATAACCACGCCAATCATCTCTTGGCGCGTGGTAGACTACTCTCGAGAATGGTCGAGCGAAAGGCTGTCCACTGTGCGCTAAGAAAGCCAGGACGAGAGGCCATAGCTTGAGGTTTAGGGATCAAGTTGAACAGACGTAAGAAGGGACTGGGGTAGCACTGGATTGAGTTATCTCGTTTGCATATCGTAAGCCGATCAAGTAGAGTAACTGTACAATTTATTGATCTTCCGATTCCGGAGAACCAAATGGAGTGCCGCATTGGCTGTGGCGCCTGTTGCATTGCTCTTTCCATCTCTTCCTCGATCCCCGGCATGCCCAATGGCAAACCCAGCGGTGTGCGCTGCGTGCAGTTGACCGATGACAACCTGTGCAAGCTCTTTGGCCTGCCTGAGCGCCCGGATGTCTGTGTGCGCTTGCGTCCTCTGCCCGAGATGTGCGGCGACAGTGCCGAACACGCCATGCGATACTTGATTGAACTTGAAGCCCTCACTGCGCCGATATCCTGATTTCGACTCTCTAATTGATACATTCTTTTTTTGAAGAAGCTTCTCTTTGCATCTACAATGATGCTATCTTTCTTGATGTTTAGTTTGGTATATTCTTTATTTGGTGTTCATCTGGTCAACTAACCTGGGGCGGATTCCTTGCGTTTTCGTCGCCGTCACTGTTCCTCGCCAGACAGACCCCGAGGCGGAGCTGGACATGATTTTGCAATCCAAATATCTGCGCTTTTCTCTCCTGTTGCTCGTTCTGGCTACGTTCGTGGCAGGCTGCCGTGACGAGCCTTCCGACGTGTTTGCACCTTCGCCTACCGATACCCCTGCCGTTGCGGCTGCGCCCACGAACATACCCGCTTCCTCTGCGTCGCCTACGGCTGCGCCTACTGAAAGCCCAACCCGTATCCCTACCGCTACGCCGCTGCCCGAACCGCAGATTGTGCTACCGGCACCGCTCTATTTCTTAGTAAATGGACAGATTCAGCGGCTGGAAACCGACGGGATTACACTGACACAGTTGACCCAAGAGTCGAAGCCTATCACCGACTTTGACGTGTCGCCCATCGACGCCAGACTTGTCTACGTGACGGACAACACGCTGATCGAGGCCAACCCGCAGTACGGCACGCTCATCGTAAAGGTGACAGGTGAAGCGCTGGATCCTAACAACCCAGCCGACGCCATCACCCAACGCATCGCCAACCCGTATTTTTCGCCCGACGGCAGCCGCATCGCGTTCGGGCTTAACGGCGTCAACCTTGTCCTCGCTGGCGAAGACGACGAAGCCACGTTGCTCTTGCCCAGCGATCCCTACCCCGATCTCAACAACCCCCCCCGATCCAACGTGCGTTTTTTCTCCCCGCGCAGTTGGTCGCTCGATGGCGAGTTGCTACTGGTGGAATTTAGCTATTGGCCCGAAGCCGGCGGCCTTGCCATTTTGGATCCGTCGAGCGGTGCGTTGACGGAAATGAACAACCAAGACCCCAATGCACCGATCTGCTGTGAGTGGGCGTGGAGCCGTGACGGTGCAGCAGGCTACATTGCCAGCAACTTACTTGGCTACGGCACACCCGGCCTTTCACAAGTGGACGTGGCAACGGGTCTCGTCTCCTTGATTCTGCCCGGTATGCCTACGGGAGACGTTTCGGCGGAAAGTCCACTGCGTCTCTTCCGCGGTCCCCACCAGACCAACGACGGCGCTCTGCTTGCCTTCGTCAGCGAGCAGGCGACGATGCAGGATTCGGTTGGTTATGTCATGGCTGAGATCGAAAATGCAGAGGCTGAAAGTACACAGGCGAACGAGGACGCGCTTTCGCCGTTGCGCGCCGACCCGTTTGAGAGCAACGGTGATCTGCTCTGGGCGCGCGACGGCAGTGGCGCGGCGGTGGTGCTTGTCACCGAACCGGGGCCGTTGGGCTTCGCCGGGCCGATCCTCTGGCTGCCTGTCGACGGGAGCCCGTCCACTGAGTTGCCAGCCTTTGGTGAAAAACTACGTTGGGGGCCGTCTGCCACGACGCCTGCGCTCTCTACCCGCACCGATGAGGACGAAACCGATCAACCAGACGACGAAAGTGAAAGTACAGACACCGCGGCCACCGGCACTGCCACCTTCACTGCACAGGTGCTCCTAAATGTGCGCAGTGGACCCAGCACTGCTTTCCCCATAATCGGTGATCTGGCGGCAGACGAATCAACGCGCATCACCGGCGTCTCGCCCGACGGCGATTGGTGGCAGATCATCTACCCAATCGACGGTGACGGTCGCGCCTGGGTGATTGGCGATCCTGAGTTTGGCGAGGCCGAAGACACCGACGATGTGGCCGTGGTGACACCACCGCCCTTGCCACGTTCAGTGGGGCGGATCTTCTACTCAGCGCCTGGTGTGGACGGCGTTTCCTCGGTTTTTGCGCATAGCCTTGCTCCCGGTGCATCAGCGGAATTGATGCTGGCGGATGCCTCGCAGCCGGCCCTTAGCCCCGGTGGTGGTCGGCTGGCTGTACGCAGCACACGCAGCGATCTCCTGGGCCTGGGCGTGTTCGACCTGACCAGCGAACAAATCCTTGGCATCACCAGCCACGCCGAAGACAGTTTGGCCAACTGGGCCCCCAATGCCGGCCGTCTTGTCTTTGCCAGCACCCGTCACGGTGACCGGCGTTGGCGTGTCTACGTTGGCCCCGCCGACGGCAGCCAGACAGCGCAGGAGGTCAACTTCGGCCTTGACCCCGACTGGCACCCCACCGCCGACGTGATTGTCTACAAAGGTTGTAACGAGCGCGGTGAAGCCTGTGGCCTATGGACGATGACCAGCGGCGGTGGCAATCAGCGTGCGTTGACTGAAAACGTCACCGACGCGCGCCCCGTCTGGTCGCCCGACGGGCGCACCATCGTTTTTATGAGCGAATCGCGTCACGGCAACTGGGAAGTCTACAGCTTGAATGCAGGCAACGGTGTCGTCACCCGTCTTACCGAAGACGCCTCGCTTGACGGCCTGCCCACTGTCAGCCCCGACAGCAGCCGCGTGGCCTTTGTGAGCAACCGTGGTGGCTCCTGGGGGATCTGGGTGGCGCCCATCAGCGGCGGCGCAGCACAACGTGTCATTGAAATCGGTGTGGATCTGCCGAATTGGTTGGAGCAGGGGATTGATTGGGCGGAGTAGGGAGAGAAGTCAAAAGGCAAAGTGCAAAAGGCAAAAACGTCGACGCCGTCTGTTTACATTGGCGTCGACGTTTTTTGTCCCTGGCCTCACAGATCTTGTGCTGCTTTGTTTTTTCGCTTTGAGCCTGCCCACAGGGCCAAGAGGACAAATAACGTAGCCACCGAGATGACGGCGCTCACTGTGTGGATCGGTGTGCTGCCCATCCGCACGTCGATGCTGTGTGGCCCGGCAGGTACATCGAGTTCGATGAGGCCGTAGGGGGGCGAGACGCGGTGGGGGACAGGTTGGCCGTCGATGCGAGCCTGCCAGCCCGGGTGTTCGTAGACTCGCACCTGCACGACGGCCGGTGTTGAGAGTTGCACCTCTCCCCCGAAACTGTGACCGCGACTGTAGTGGCTGAGGACGTTCCCTGCGCCGCTCAAGATGGCAAGACGTTCGATCTTGTTGTTACTGAAATCGGGATCCTGGTATTGGGGCGTCATGGGCGAGACGTCGAAGGTCTCTTCGACGAGACGCGTGTAGCCATACATGTCGGGGTGTTGTGTCTCAAACTCAAAGACGGCGCGTCCGTCTTCGCGCCAGGGTTCTATCGGCTGCAACGCCGCCGGCCGCGCATACGAAAAACTTGCCAGCCCCACGAGGACGCCTGCCACCAGCACACCACCCATCGCTTCTTCTGCTTCGATGTGTGTCAACAGCCGCCCAATAATCAGGCCACCGACGGCGCTGACCGTAAACGCTGCCAATCCTAGCAATCGCCACGGAAACTGAATCACCGATAGCTGCGGCGTCACCTGCCACAACGGTGCAGCGATCGGCGTCATCACCGCCAGGATGCCTAATGTAGCGACAAGCAGAAAAATCGCAAGCGGACGCACCAGCCTCTCTTCGTCCTCTGTGACACCCCCATCCTTGCTCCGCCAAAAAAGGACAACGCCCACCAGCATCAGAATCCACGGAAGCAGGCCCACCTGAAACCCCAGCCCGTCGTTGGCACCGTTTGGATCGTCGGAATAGCCGTACCCCCAGAATGAACTGAAGAATTGCCCCCAATAAACGAAATGGCGCTCGTATTGGTAAGTCTCCTCGACGAAGGTTTCCTGGTTAAGGAGCGGCCCTTCGGCCAGCAGCGGCGCAATGAAGACCAACGCCAGCAGCAGCCCTGCGATCCCTGCCGCTGCGGCCAGGACTGTTCGGGTCCACCAGGATGGACCGGCGGCCGCATCGATCCGCTGTACGTGCCACAGCCTGAACAGGACAAAGAGCATGAGCAACGGCGTGAAGGTAATCAGCGCGATGACGTGTGTCATCAGCAGAGCGCCCAGCGTCAGCGCGGCGACGAGAAGCCGTCCTTGCCAATCGGGGCGCAGGCCGCCGACGATCAGCCTGTCGAACGCCCAGAATGCCCAAGGAAACCAGGCCAGCAGCATCGTCTCAGCCAGCGCGGCGCGCACGTACATGTCGAGTAACCGGTAAGGGATGAAGACGTAGAGCAGGGCGGCGAGGAGGGCGGCGAGTTGTGGGTTGCGAATTGCGGATTGCAGGTTGCGAGGAATTGCTTCTGTCCATGTGCGCACGAGGACGTACATGCCCCATGCCGCGGCAACCGTCGAGACGCCCCACGTTAGCTTGACGGCATTGGTGATCCCCGCGCCGAGGAGGATGAAGATCTCGGCTACGTAGAAGGCGAAGGGCGCCTGGATCACAAAGGTTGGGTAGCCATAGCCCTGGGAATGGTGCATGGCCCAGCGCGGCCACAGTGCGCCGTCTCGAATCGCTTCGTCGAACATGGTCACGAAAAATACACTATGGCGACCATCATGCGCGCTGAAAAAATAGCCGTTGCCCAGCAAGGGCGCCAGCGCCAGGACGGTCAACGCCAGCAGCAGAATTAAGATTGGATCGAGACGGCGGAGAAAGTTCATCTCTATACTAAAATCTCGTCATACATATCGGTTTCTGTGCCCACCCCAAAAGACGATCTAACGTGGGCAGTAGTTCCGGCTTGTCGAGGGTGGCGAGGCCGTTGCGGTGTAGCCAGGGCAACGAGACGGCGCCGACAATGAGCGACGAGAAATCGCGCACGTGCAGCCGCAGTGTCACATCCCACTCGCCGCCGGGGACGACCTGCGCGTGGCCGTCGACAACGTGGAGCACCGTGTCGCCGCTGTTTTCGGGCAGGAAGTCGTCTTCGATGGTGAGGCGCAGGCGCACACTTTGGCCGCCGAAGTTGTGTCCGCTCAGCGCAGCAAAGAGGCCGGGCGTGTCCACCACGCGTGGCATCATGCCCAGCCCCTGGGCGCTGCTTTCGTGGTAGAGGTTGACCATATTACCGCTGCCGTTGCGCGGATCGTCCAGCAGCAGGTGAAAGTACTCGTCCTGTGTGTTGACGACGATGCGACCTACCTGGTCGGCAAGCAGATTGAGGAAGCCCAGCAACTCACGCATTGCCGCCGCTTCGGTGTAGACCAATTCCACCACGAGCAGATCGTTGGCCAGGAAACTCCCCGGCACGGTGAGGTACTTGTAGATCAAGTAGCCCTGCACCGTCTCATCGCGCCGGTAAATGAGCACTCGCTGATCCCCTGCTTCGAAATGACGGTCGAAATCGGCCAGGCGACGGCGGATCATGCCGTGCGTGACGGCGGCGTAGCGGTTGTAACAGTCGAGCAGATCCGCTTGATCGGTCTTTTTGGCGAAGCGCGCATGATCCGTCTCGGCGCGGGGGAGGCCGGCGGGCTGGATGCGGAACTGGTTCTGCTTCAACCCGTAGCCGTAGCCCATTTTGCGGTAGAAGTCGGGCCGAAATGGGTAGAGCCAGGTTAGCGGCTGTTCATTTTTGCGGCTGTTGCGCACAAAGTTCTGCAGCAGATGGTATGCCGCCCGCCGCTTGCGGTTCAGCACACCCACCGCCACACCGCCGATGCCGCCCACAGGCACAGGACGATCCCGCACCGTCATCAAGAAGTTGTAGTGCTGGTACGCGCCCAGGAGCACATCGTCCTCGAAGACGCCCCAAAAGTGGACATGTTCCTGTGCAAAGTTGCGCTGGTAGCCTTCAAGGAACTGTTCCGCCGTGTACTGCACACCTGGATAGGCGTCTACAGCAATGCGCGCGTAAAGTGGCAGTTCGGATTCCGAGAGAAGTCTTGTGTGTGCCATAGTCTCCGGGCGTAAGAATGAATGATGAATGATGATTGGGCAGAGACGCTGACACGAGATACACAACTCTCCTGTCAACCCTCTCTACACAATCATCAATCATCATTCATTCTTACGCCCCCACCCTTTCTAAGAATCGCACATCGTTGCTGAAGAAGTAGCGGATATCGTCGACGCCCAATTTGAGCATGGCAGATCGTTCGACGCCCATGCCGAAGGCGTAGCCGCTGAAGACGGCCGGATCGTAGCCGCCGTTGGCCAACACCATTGGGTTCACCATCCCCGCGCCCATGATTTCGAGCCAGCCGGTGTACTTGCAGACGCGGCAGCCCTTGCCGCCGCAGAGGACACAATCCACGTCCACTTCGACGCTGGGTTCGGTGAAGGGGAAGTAGCTCTTGCGGAAGCGCAGTTTGCGCCCCTCGCCGAACATCTGGTTGGCGAAGGCCACTACCGTCCCCTTGAGGTCGCTGAAGGTGATGTTGGGGCCGACAACCAGCCCTTCGACCTGATGGAACATCATTTCGGAGCGGGCGGTGACGTCTTCGTAGCGGAAGCACTTGCCTGGCAGGACGACACGGATCGGCTCAGGGCAATATTCGCGCATGGCGTGGATCTGCCCCGGGCTAGTGTGTGTGCGCAAGAGAACGCCTGGCGTTGTGGTGTAAAATGTGTCCCACATGTCACGTGCCGGATGACCGTCGGGCATGTTGAGCAACTCGAAGTTCATTTCGTCTGTCTCAACTTCGGGCGCGTCGTAGACCTGGAAGCCCATCTGTGTGAAGATGGCGTTGATGTCGCGCAGGGCGGCATTGCTGGGGTGGATCTTGCCCACATTTTGCGGGCGCCCCGGCAAGGTGACGTCGATGCCTTCGGCGGACAGCGCCGCTTCCATTTCGGCGTCGGCGATGGTGGCCTGTCGCGCTTCCAACGCGGCCGTCAGGGCGACTTTCACTTCGTTGGCTACTTTGCCCACCAGGGGGCGTTCCTCTGTCGGCATCTGGCCGATTCCCTGTAGCGCGTTGGTCAACGCGCCCTTGCGGCCCAGGAAATCACGAAACCAGGCTTCTGTCTCCGCAGTGGTGGACAGACCGGACAACTTTGCTTCTGCTTCGGCTTGCAGTGCTTTGAGTTTGTCGACGAGTGCGCTCATCAATCTCTCTCCTCGTGTTGCATGATTCTTTGCACAAAAAAAGCACCCACATCCATCAGGACGAGGTGCTCACTCGCGGTGCCACCTGATTTCCCATGGATCACAAATTCGCTCGTCGATCCGCAGGCGCTTGGTTCCCGGTAACGGCGGGGGGCCGAAGACGCCTACTGCTTCCGGTTCAGCGTCTCAACTCAGAAGTGAATTCGAGGGCACGGGGCCGAAGCGCCTTCGCAGCCGATGGGGCGCGCTCTCTGATGGTCTGCCACCCTCCACGTTCTCCGTCACAGTCGTTCAATTCTTTAATCCTAAGCCAAAGCCGCAGTGATGTCAATGCAACCGGCTCGCCGACGGTGCATTTCACATTGGGACGACAGTGCCTGGCACGGGCCAAACGCAGATGCTCTACCGAGTGCTCCGCCTGCCCGTGCCTGGCACTGTCGCCGCGTGTCCTGGATTGGAAGTACACCCAGCATGCCGAGAATGCACCGTCACATTACCCAGGGGTGACGGCTTGCACTACCGAACGTGACTATGAATCGATTATGCTGGTTGTCAGAATCTGGGCTGTCTTGTTGTTGGGCGGTGTAATTCAAGTTAGGCGAGCGCACGATACAGTGGCCCGTGCCAGGCACTGTATCGCTACATCTTGCATCTCGCCTGAGAAAGCGTCTATGATGAAAAGCATGAATACACGCACAGTTGATTCCACATTAGAATCGAGTGAGGGGAACCTGGCCAACATTGCCGCGCTGGTGATGGTGGGCATTTTGTCTATCGTGATCCTAAACGATTGGCAATCTTGGCAGGAGAGCGGCCCGCAACTTGGGTTGATGTTGCTCTTTGCCATGGTGATGCTACGTATGCAGGGGAGGCACTCGCCGCGCGAGGCCCATCTCTACATCTCGCTGCAAACGCTGATCATCTCCCTGGCGTTGCTGCAAGGGACGGTCTTCCTCTTGCTTTTCTTCATACTCAGCGCACAGGCGATGGTGGGATTGCCCACCCGTGCCGGCCTGCGCTGGATCTCGCTCTTTGCAGTGATTACCGTCATCGGCAACTTTGTCAACGACTTTGATCTGGTGCCCGATCTGATCAACTCAGTGGTCAACTGTGCCGGGTTCCTCTTCTTTGGCGCTTTCGGTAACGCCCTCATGCGCGCAGAGACAGCCCGCGCTGAAAGCCAGAAGCTACTCGCTGAACTGCAAGCAGCGCATAGCCAGCTTCAGTCCTATGCGGAGCGCGTGGAAACGTTGGCCGTGGCCGAAGAACGTAACCGCCTTTCGCGTGAAATGCACGACACGTTGGGGCACCGCCTCACCGTCTCGATTGTGCAGTTGGAAGGCGCCCGTCGCCTGCTGGAACGTGACCCAGATCGCGCTGGGCAGATGATCCAGACGGTGCACAATGAATTGAAGGATGGGCTGGCCGAACTGCGAGACACACTGGCGGCGCTGCGCAGTCCGATTGTTACCGGCGAGACGCTGCTACAGGCGTTATTCAAACTGACCGCCGACTTTGAAAACGCCACGCGCCTTGTCATCCACACTGATTTCCCTAAGGAATGGCCAACACTGACCGAGTCCCAGGCATTGACCATCTACCGCATGACCCAGGAAGCGTTGACCAACGTTCAACGTCATGCCACTGCGAGTGCGGTGCGCATGACGGTCACTTTTGTGCGTGGCCAGGCGTCTGTCCACATCGAAGATGACGGTGTCGGCTTCGATCCGCAACGGATTACACCGGGCATCGGTCTACGCGGCATGCGTGAACGCGCCGCCCAACTTCATGGCCAAGTCGAAATTACATCGCAACCGCAACAGGGTGTCCGTCTCAAGTTGACGCTGCCGTTACAAGAGGAGAAATTCCATGCCTGACAATAAGCCCATCCGCATTCTGCTGGTAGACGATCAACGCCTCATGCGCGAAGGCGTGCGCATTCTGCTCGATTTGGAACCCGACATGCAGGTGGTGGGCGAAGCGGGGGACGGGCGCGCTGCTATCGTCGCCTATGGCGAATTGCGCCCAGACGTCGTCCTCATGGACATTCGCATGCCCGAATTGGACGGCGTAGAGGCCACGCGTCGCATTGTCGCCGATGACCCGGCGGCCAAGGTGATCATCCTCACCACCTTTGACGACGACGAGTATGTTTTCGAGGGGGTGCGGGCTGGTGCGTCGGGGTACATGCTTAAAGCGGCCTCAGGCGAGGAACTGGCCGACGCCGTGCGTACTGTTGCTGCCGGTGGAGCGTTGATCGAGCCATCTGTAGCGCGGCGGGTGATGGCGGAATTCGCCCGCATCTCGCGTCCTACGCCCGAACGTGTGGAAACGCTGCTCGAACCACTCTCCGAGCGTGAAGTCGACATCCTCAAACTGTTGGCGGTGGGCCTTGCCAATCGCGAAATCGCCGACCGGCTGCACCTTGCCGAGGGGACGGTGAAAAACTACGTCTCGTCCATGATGCAGAAGCTGAACGTGCGCGACCGCACGCAGGCCGCGCTTCGTGCGCGTGAACTCGATCTCATTTGACGACGGACGACCGACGACCGACGACCGTTGAGAGCGCCTTGCCTCGACAGCGACAGAGTTGACGTTCGTCTATCGTCTTCCGTCAAAGCTACCAATCAAGAACCACCGCACCCAACACGTCGTCGGTCGTCCGTCGTCGGTCGTCTGTTCTTCTCCGCTACGGCCCCCAATCCACCGCCTGTTCCGCCTGAAATGCGTAGTCGATGGGGAGATCCACTGGCAGTTGAAGGAGATTGCCGCCGCCGCTGTCCATAACCCAAAGCCCCCAACTGCCGCCTCGGTTGCTCAAGAAGACAATCCACGATCCGTCTGGGCTCCAGGCCGGCGCTACATTGTTGGGCTGCTCGCCAATGGGTGGGCGGGTCAACGCTCCGACGCTGCTGCCGTCGGCATTGGCGGCGAAGATCTCCCAATGGGTGCCTTCCTGGCTGTGGAAGACAACGCGACCGGCGCCGGGCTGCCAATCTGGATCCTGAAAATGGAACTCGTTGATCAGCGGCTGGGTCTGCGCGTCGGTGCTGTCTTGCGTGATCTGTAGCCCCGCGTCACTCTGGTAGACGATTCCCCATGGGTGCCAATCAGGGGCGGCGGCGCTGTTGAGGCTCGGAATGTCGCGATAGTTGTTGCCATTGAAGTCGACACGAGCCAGATTGCGTTTGGGGCGTGTCACCTGCCGAGCATTGAACTGCGGTGGCGGTGGGTCGGCCAGACAGATAAAGCCCACATCGTAGCAGGTGACTTCACCTGTAATGTGGCTGAAAACAACAAACTGACCGTCTGGACTCCATTTAGGCCCGCGTGGGTTGTTGCCCACATAGATGCGGCGTTCGTTGCCGCCGTCGCTGTTGATGAGATAGACCCCGTTTTCACCACCCCCGCGCACAAAAGCCACTGTGCTGCCGTCGGGGCTGATGGCCGGATCCGTGCCGCTGGTCAGCCGTTGCAGGCTGCCCGAGGCCAGATCGTAGCGGTAAATCGTGCCTGCGTTTTGCTCCTGAAAAACCAACTGCCCCGCCAATCCAGTGGCCGGGGCAGCTTGTGCTTGAGTTTGAGTTGCCTCGGTCTCCGGTTCCGGCGGCGTTGCCGGTTCTTGGGGCGGCTGTGGTGTCTCTGTGGAGATGGGTAGCTCTGCCACCGGCACGCTGACTTCCACCAGTGGGGTGAAGATCCAGCCTTCACCTTGTGGCGTTTGGATGCGCAGCCAGTCCGCAGCGTCATTGCGCCCAAGGACAGCCGCCTGCGCGCCCTGTGTCAACGCGCCGACGATGGCGAAATCTGTCCCTGGCCCGGCGCGCACGTTCGCCCCTTCCACAATCACGGTGACGCTCGGCCC
Organism: bacterium; assembly: GCA_016124945.1. Lineage (GTDB taxonomy): Bacteria > Chloroflexota > Anaerolineae > Caldilineales > Caldilineaceae > RI-153. The sequence continues at coordinate 71,253 of WGMT01000048.1, forward strand.
AGAGATCGCCTCCACGACTGGCGTCGCCACCGACTCTACCACAGGGGGAAGTGGCGTCTGCTCAGGGGAGACCCCATCGCCAACCGCTGCTGTGGGTAGCACAGGAGGCACACGTGTCGCAATTGGTGTAACTGGGCGTTGGGCTTCGGCGATCAAGGTGGCCACAATCGCCGGGCTGAACGACTCGTTCACAATCTCCAATGCTCCGGGATCGCCGAAGATCTGTACTGCACCGATGTTTACCCAGCCGGCGCGACCGTCTTCAAGGTAGGCGGCGTACCAGTTGCCGTCTGCCGAACGGCCGGTGACGGTCAACGTTGTTCCTGCCGGCAGATCTAGAATGAACCCGCCGCCGGGTGCGCTGTAAAAGCCGATTCCCGCTCCCCCCACAATGCCAAGAGACGTAGGATTGGTCAACGGCATATCGGCGATGGCGCGGCGCACGGCGCTTTCTGCTGCGGCGGAGGCCTGTGTGGCAAGAGGTGTGGCCGTTGGTTCTGAGCGGGCTGCGATCTGGGTGGCCAGCAACGCTTGCACCGTATCACTTTCTGTCGAGGTGTCATCCGGCGTTGACATCGCAGTGTTTGCCGGCGCTTGCGTTGGAACGATGGGGATGGGGGTCGCCTGATCGACACGTTCTCCAGGCGGCAATGCGGTTGGTGCTGCAGCGCTGGGCGGTCCACCACAGGCGGCAATGAAGAACATGAGCATGCCAAGAACCAAGAAGAGGGTCCACGTTTGAACTTTCGGCGCTTCCCTAACCATCGAACGCCAGCCTTTGCCTTGAGTTGAACAGAGCAGCGTCAGGTGTATTGCACCTGACGCTGTAGATAAATTTACTCGTAACGTAGAGCATCGATTGGGTTCAACCGGCTGGCACGGTAGGCCGGATAGATCCCAAAGAAAAGCCCCACAACCATCGAAAACAGGATCGAAATTAAGATGGCATCGATGCCCACAACAGCGCTGAAGTTGTCGAGCAGCGAGCTGATCCCCTGCGCGCCTGAAGTACCGAGGGCAATTCCTAACAAACCGCCGAATACAGCCAGGGTAACCGCTTCGATCAAGAATTGGCCGAGAATGTCTTTGCGTTTGGCGCCTACGGCTTTGCGCAGGCCGATCTCACGCGTCCGCTCGGTGACACTCACCAGCATGATGTTCATGATGCCGATGCCCCCCACGAGAAGACTGATGCCGGCAATCGCGCCAAGGAAGAGGGTCAACGCGCCGAGAATGTCGCCAAAAATGGAGATCAGATCACTCTGGTTAATGATGCTGAAATCGTCTTCGTCGAGGTAGGCGATGTTGTGTCGTTCGCGCAACACCTCTGCGATCTGCTCGGTGGCTGCGTCCATGCGGTCGGCGTCGCCCACTGATGCATAGATGACGTTGACCTGGTAGTCGCCGCTGATCGTTTTGCGGCGGAAGAGTCTATCTTGTGCAGTGGTGAGCGGAATCAGGATGCTCTCATCCTGGTTGCCGAATGCGCTGCCGCCACGCTCCTCCATCACGCCAATGACACGGAAGACGAGGTTGTTGATGCGAATCGTCTGATCGATAGGGTACTCGCCGGGTTCAAAAAGGTTGCGATAGGCTTCAAGACCGATGACGGCGACACGGCCACGTTCTTGAAGATCGCTTTCGACAATGAAGTCACCTTCAATTGGGCTCCAGGATCGGACGTCCTGATAGCTGGGGGTAATGCCACTGATTGAGGCACGGAAGCTCTTTTTTCCGCGAGAAACGGTTGTGCTGCCACTGACTTCAGGGGCGACGGCGATAACGTCGGGCACCTGAAGCGGATTACCGATGGCGTCGGAATCGCCCATCGTGAGTATGCCGGCGGCGTTGCCGCGGCGGCTGGGCGGCCCTTCGCTGAGTTGGCCCGGCACAATAAAAAGCAGGTTCGTCCCCGCGCTGGCAAACTGATCGGTGACATACTTTTCCACCCCGCGGCCCACCGACATAAGCGTGATCACAGCACCCACACCGATGATGATGCCTAGCATGGTCAGTACACTGCGTAACTTGTTGGCTGCTAGCGCCCGCATGGCGATTCGGATCGATTCAATAATGTTCATGGTTGGCCTCTACTAACCGAATGCAACGTCCTTGGGCCGATCCTCGGTAACGAGATCGAGTTCGGGGACAAAATCTGGCTTCGCTACGATCCACTGGTCGTTTTCATCACGGCGTTCGTCTCGTTCAATCTGCCCATCGCGAATGTGAATCACACGTCGACAGTAGTCGGCCGTTTCTGGATCATGGGTAACGAAGATGATGGTCATGCCGCGTTCACGGTTAAGCTGTTGAAAGAGTCGCATGATCTCGTCGCTGGTCTTGGTGTCGAGGTTACCTGTCGGCTCATCGGCCAGGATCAGCTTAGGACGGTTGATCAGAGCGCGGGCAATGGCCACGCGCTGCTGCTGCCCACCTGAGAGTTCATTCGGCTTATGGTCAAGACGGTTGCCCAACCCGACCAATTCCAATGATTCTACGGCTCGATCATGGCGTTCTTTGCCGTTGGTGCCTGCATAGATCAGCGGCAGTTCCACGTTGGCAAGCGCCGACGTGCGTGACAGCAAGTTGAAACTTTGAAAGACAAAGCCGATCTTCAGACTGCGAATGGCCGCCAGTTGATCGTCTTCCAGGCGGCTGACGTCGGTGCCGTCGAGACGGTAAATGCCGGCGCTGGGTACGTCGAGGCAGCCGATAATGTTCATGAGCGTCGACTTGCCGCTACCGCTTGGCCCCATGATGGCGACCATTTCGCCCGGCATAATGTCGAGATTGGTGCCGCGCAGCGCTTTCACTTCCATGTCGCCCATCTGGTACGTCTTGGTCAGGCTACGCGCTTGAATAACGGGCACTGGTCCTTCTTGAGCGCCGTTGCCGTTGCCATTTGAACCGTTTGAAAACAGCCGTTTAAACATCAGTTCCCCCCGAACAATGCACCGCGCAGACGGTCTTCTGTCGAAGTGCGGATTAGGGCGACTTCATCGCTGTCGGTCAACCCCGCCACAACTTGGCTGAAGCGGTCGTTGCGCAGGCCAAGTTCGATCTCCTGCAAGGCCGGCGTGCCGCCAATCATCTTCTGCACAAAGGCTTGTCCTGTTTCGCGATCGAGTTGGATGTAGCGATTGGGCACGAGGATGACGTTGTCAACTTCGGCAGTGGTGATGATGGCGGTGGCGCTCATGCCGGCTTTTAACTGGGCATCGTTGGCGTTGGGTACAATTTCCACCTCATAAGCCACCACGCCGCCGACGTTGCTCGCTGTGGGTGAAACCCGCACGACTTCACCTGTAATGTCGGCATCGGGCAGGGCATCGAGGCTCAGGCGGACCGTCTGCCCCATCTGTACCTGGCGCACGTCTAACTCGTCTACAAGGACGGTCATGTGGAAGCTGTTGAGGTCGGTCAGAGTGACCGCGGGCAGGTTGCCTCCGTAAAGTTCGCCGATGCGTACATTGACGACACTCACAATGCCGGTGAACGGCGCAAAGACACGGGCGTTGTTGATGCTGCGTTCTGCCTGGATCTTGCTCAGTTCCGCCTGACGCACCTGCGCTCGTGCAATCTCCAGATCCTCTTGTGCAGGCCCTTCAATGAGTGTTTCAAGGTTGTTCTGTGCAGTAAGTAGTTGGCTGCGCGCCTGACGCAGACTGAGTTCAGCCTGCGCAATCTGGCTCAGCGCAGAAGCTGTCTGTGCTTCGGTTGCGCCCCGTTGTGTCACCGCCAGTTGGGCACGGGCCACTTCGTAAGAAATGGTTGCCTGTTCAAGCTGGGCCGCTTGGGGAAGTGCACCCACATTGGGCAGTCCGCGCACCTGGTCGTATGCCTGCTGTGCTTGACGGACACTGGTCTCCGCTTGACGGACCTGGGCTTCCTGTACAGCAAGTTCCTCGGGTGTGGCGCCGGCTAGAAGTTGACGATAGCTAGCCTGTGCGCTGGCCAGTGCTGCTTCAGAACTGGCTACCCCGGCTTGTGCGACTGTTACTGCGGCCTGGGCTGAGGCAAGATCGTTCTCCGAAGGGGGTGTCTCCAACTTTTGGAGCTGAGCTTTACTGATCTGCAAAGACACATTTGCCTGTTCCAGTGCAAGCTCTAGATCACTGGTATCAAGTTGGGCAAGCAACTGTCCTTCTGCCACGGGCTGGCCAACGCTTACAAGCACCTGGGCCACACGCCCCGCCGACCGAAAGGACAGATCTGCTTGCGATTCAGGTTCGATGCTGCCGGTCGCGCTGACAGTGCTGTTGATTGAGCCCCGTTCAACCGAAACGATCTCATAAGTGGGTTCCTCGGCGGCTGAGGCCTGCATTTCAGTGAAGCGTTGGTAGCCAAACCAACTTCCTCCACCTAACACAATCAAGACAATGACAGTTGTAATCAGACGTCGCATGGTTTTATCCTACTTACATTTCAGATACACGTGGATACGATTTCGAGTTTAATACACTACTTACTACGCACCGGCGTTTCAGAAGTTGCACTTTGTTGAACAGGTTAAATCAAGAGGCTGTCCAATTATGTAAGATCAAACATTTAGTTTTAAGAAGAATTTATAAACAAAATAGATTCTCGGTGTCTACTTCTAGACAATGTGTCTATAAAAAGTATAATGAGGGTGAATCGGCCTGTCAAAACAGCGTTCATCCCAATGAGTTGTCAAACAGATGTCTAGAACTAGACATCTGTCCTTTGCGGATGACTGTCTATATTTTTAGTGAGGAACCGTGACTACCACTGATCGCAGAACAATTCGCACCCGCTCGTTGTTGCGCAGTGCCCTTGTCTACTGGATGTTGGAGAAAGAGTACGACGATATTAGCATCCAAGACATAACCGACCGCGCTAATCTTGGACGCGCCACTTTTTATCTGCACTACAAAGACAAAGACGATCTTCTGGTTTCGATGCTGGGCGAACTCCATGACGAGTTGCTCGAACGCATTCACCTGCAGATCCGTAGACACGGTTTCGAAGGGCCGCCGCCGATTCAGCTTGTCTTTGAACACGCCGCCGAGAACAAGGATCTGTACAAGGTGGTACTCAGTGGCGCGGCAAAGACGGCGATCCTATCGAGGACGCGGGATACGATTGTCTCTTTGTTGCAGAAGTTTGTCACGGCGGTGGGGCAGGCGCCCCAGATCCCGGTGGAGGTGACAGCCGTCTACCTGGCGGGCGCGCAGATGCAGTTGATCGGCTGGTGGCTAGAAAACGATCTACCCTACTCGGTGGACGAGATGGTGCACATGTACCAGCTCTTGACCATCTACGGGGTGGTGCCGATGTTGGGCATTCACGATCCCAAGTGGGGGCCGGATGAGGAGGTGGTGGGGAAATTATTGGCCAAGGGAAATAACGTGTAATGTGTAATCGGTGGTGGGGGCTTCGTCATGGTTGCCCTACACATCGTATATTCGTTACACACAGGTAATTTCCTCTGTGTCACAACTTTCATCAATAGGATCAAACTCGTCCCCACCGACACGCGCTGTGCCCAGCCGCTCGGTTGTAGCGTGGAGCAGTTCGTAGAATTCCTCGGTTGAACTCACCTGCACCAACCCCAAATGCAGATCGCGAATGTTACTATAGCCTTTTAAGTAGCGGGCAATGTGCTTGCGTACCAGGATCAGCGCCAGGCTTTCGCCATAGAAGGATCGCATGCGCTCAAAGTGGCGGGTGATGAAAATGGCCTTTTCGTCGAAACCGACTTCATGACGGTCGCGGCGTTGAAATATCCACGGATGACCGATGGCGCTGCGCCCGATCATGACGGCGTTACAGCCCGTATGAGCCAGCAGATGATCTGCGTCGGCTACTGTCTGCACGTCGCCGTTGCCGATCACGGGGATGTCCACGGCGGCGACGATTTCAGCGATAGCGTCCCAGTCGGCTTGCCCGCTGTAACCCTGATCACGCGTCCGCCCGTGGACAGCCACCAGTGACGCGCCGTTGTCCACCATCTCCTGGACAACGGTGAGGTAGTTGCGGCTATCGTCGTCCCAGCCCAGCCGAATTTTGCCTGTCACCGGCACAGAGAGCGTGCTGCTCAAGGATCGGAAGATGCGCCCGATCTTCTTGGGATCGCGTAACAGCCCGGCCCCCGCACCACGTCCACTCACACGGCGCACCGAACAGCCCATGTTGATGTCAATGATGGAGGGGCCTAGTGGCTCGATGCGTTGCGCTGCCTCTACCAGTAGTTCTTCTGTATGCCCAAAAATTTGAAAGACCATTGGGCGCTCGTGGGGCATGAAGGCCAACATACGGTCTGTGCGTTCGTTGCTGCCCTGATTCACCGCCTCCGACGAGATAAACTCGGTGTAACTCATACCTGATCCATAGTCGAAGCAAAGTGAGCGGTAGGGAAGGTCACTGAACCCGGCCATGGGCGAAAGAATCAACCTTCGGTAAACCGGCACAGCGCGCACATAAAAGAGTGGTTCTGTGTTGATCTGTTCGTTTTGAGGTGTCTCTTGTATAAGTGCTTGCGTCATGGTTGCTGAGAATTGGTTTTGTCAAAAATCATAGCGGCAACACGGGTGCCCAAGCGTCGGGCAAAGAAATTGCCGGCCCGCCACTTTCGGCGTAGCGGCGCCGGCATTTCTGATTCAAGCAGTTCGCGGAAGCCGAAACGCAGATAGTAGTCCACGTTGCGCTCTCCACAGAGCAGGTAGACGGGGACTGTTGACGCACCTACCAGATGACGGATCAGTGCGGCGCCGATGCCCTGTGCGCGTGCTGCGGGTTCGACGATAAGGCTGCCAAATTCCTGCACACTGTCGCCCAGATCTTTCATCTGGGCAATGCCCAAAATCTCACCCGCTTCTGTCTCCGCCACTACGAACCGGCGCCAATCCAGTTTGGTGGGATCGAGCCCTTCGCGCAGAATGCGACGGATGATCAGCCAGCGGTCGGCTTTCTCGGCGTTGCGAATCGTAAAGTGGATAGGCGGATCAGCCTTCGCGTCACTACCGGGCATCCACGGTGATTCCACTCAGGTTTTCCAGCGCCTTGACCAGCGCATGGTTGCCTTCGCCGCCCAGTCCCTTTTCTTGTAAAGTGCGGTAGAGGTTAAAGATCTGGCTGGACATCATCACCGGTACACCCAGTGCATCTGCTTCGCTCATCACGAGGCGCACGTCCTTTTGCTGAAGATCAATGGTGAAGCCTGGGCGCCAATCGCGCTGGATGATCTGCGGCCCGCGGTTGCTGAGCATCCAACTGCCTGCAGCGCCGCCGGTCACGGCATCGAGACACTTTTGTAAGTCTACACCGCCGGCCTGCGCAAAGACGAGCGCCTCGCACATGGCCAGACAGTTGCCCACCACCAGGATCTGATTGACCAGTTTCACCGTCTGCCCGGCGCCTTGTCCACCTACATGGGTAATGATTTTGCCCATAGCCTGGAAGGCAGGCATAGCGCGTTCGACATCGGCAGCGTCGCCCCCAATCATAATACTGAGTGTGCCTTTGGCTGCGCCTTCACTGCCGCCGCTAATCGGCGCATCGAGCATCTTTATGCCCTTTGCGTTGAGTTTGTCGGCAATCGCAACAGTGGCCTGGGGGCTGATGGTGCTACAATCGATTACCAGCGCGCCTTCTTTTGCGCCATGAATCACGCCATCTTCGCCGAGGATCACATTTTCTACGTCCGGCGTATCGCTAACACAGGTGATGCTGATGTCGCTGTTGGCCGCCACATCAGCAGGGCTTGTCCCTGCGACGGCGCCTGCCTCAACCAAGGAATCCATGCGGCTGGCGGTGCGGTTCCACACCCGCACGGCAAAGCCGGCCTTGAGCAGGTTGTTGGCCATGCCGCGGCCCATGATGCCCAGTCCGATGAAGCCAATCCGTTCGCTCATCTTCTTGTTCCTCTCTGTGTGGATGTTTCTACTATGACTCACAGGACATATCGTACCACAATTGGGCCTTGTTGCCATTTACAAAGCGCTTTCCCCTCAAAAAAAAGCAGAGCGCCGTTAGCAGCGCTCTGCTTTTTTGATGTCTACTTAACTACTTCAGCCAAGGATGCGCAGGGCATCTTCCAGTGCTTTAAGGAACAACGTAACGTTTTCCGCACGGCTATTGTAGCCCATCAGGCCAATGCGCCAGGTTGTGCCCTGGTCGGGATGGGCGGCGGCGGCGACTTCTATGTTGTAGTGAGTCAGTAGATGCCGTTTCATGGCTTTGCCGTCAACGCCGTTGGAGAAGTAGACAACGGTGAGGCTCGGTAGTCGGTGTTCAATTGCCACGGGACATTCAACCGCTAGATCTTCAATCCCAAACCAGAGCAACTCGGCGTTGTTGCGATGACGTTGCCAACATTCGACGAGCCCTTCGTCTGCAACCATGCGAAGCGACTCACGTAGCGCATACAACAGGTTGATGGGCAGCAATTCATCGTCTTGACTGTCTGAAGTCCAAAGGCGATAAAGTCGATCTACCTGCAACGCATGGGCCGGCAAAGGGCTGTTGCTCTGTTGACTAATTCTTTCGAGGGCACGGTCGTTTAGGGTTATCAGAGACAAACCAGGTACAGCACTCAGACACTTTTCAGCCGTGCTGTAACAGATGTCGATTCCCCAGGCATCTACATAGACGGGTACAGCGCCCAAGCTACCAATCGTATCCACCATTAGTAGTGCGCCGTGCTCATGACACACTTCTCCAATGCCGGAGAGAGGCTGTAGCGCCCCAGTAGATAAATCTCCATGCACCAGAGCCACTAACGCAGGGCGATACGTCTCCAATGCAGTCCGAATGTCGTCGAGCTGAAGAACATCACTGTCTGTTCGGGCAATCCGCTGCACTGTAATGCCGTATGCTTCAGCAATACGTTCAATGCGAACGCTCATATGCCCAGAGTGGCCGACGACCAGGACATCCCCTGGTTTCAATATCGTTGCGATGGCTGCTTCTGGGGCTGATTGCTCATTTCCTGCAAAGGCAAACGTACATGCATTGTCCGTCTGCCAGACGTAGCGCAAAAGTTCTTGAACTTCTCGAAGAACGTTCAAGAATACTTTGTCTTGAGCGCCGACTACCTGTGTGCCCAAAGCCTGTAGTACACGTGCTGGAATGTTCGATGGGCCTGTTCCCAGCAAGGTGCGTATTGGTACATCAAGTTGTTGGGTTCGTTTGCGATGGGTATTCGATATTGGCGGCAAATGGTTCCGCATCACACGACTCGTTTCTATCGTCCACGGTTTGCGATGAAATGGTTCATTGATATGGCTCTTGATAAACAATTGTCCATGATTAGGTAATCATAAACTTATTTTCTTAATATTTCAAGCGTAGATTGCGTATGAGACGATAGAGTTGAGTCTACGAAAAGTTAGTCTAACCTTCGCTGATTTTTGTATTCAGTTAAATGGGAGATTTCCCTAAAACGTAGCACTACTGCCCCAATGAAACGTAGTTGCAATCATGTCATCAACTATCTGATTGCCCCTGCTCCGATTGCCCTTGCATAGAAAAAGGTGGGTGTCGTTGTAGCACACCCACCTTTTTCTATGCAATATTTTACTATAGAAAACCAACGTGACTGATGAAGGTTACTGTTGGAGCATGGCCTCAATGGCTTCAGTGGTTTCCGTGTTTTCCGCTTGAACTTCTCGATGTTCGATCGCTTCGAAGATATACTCACCCTTCTTAGCGCCCTTACCCGTCTCTTCGCTTGCCTTGAAATCGACCTGGATCGTATCACCTGGAGCGAAACGATTGCCAAGCAATGCTTCGCTCAACGGATCCTGAATTTCGTTTTGGATCACACGGCGCAATGGACGTGCGCCGTAGTCAGGATCGTAACCGGTGTCGGCAATGGCTAGGCGTGCTTGTTCAGTAAGCACCAGTTCCATCTCTTGCTCGGCCAACTGCATACGCAGTGTACGCAATTCCAGTTCGACGATTCTGGTGATTTCATCTTTGCTCAGGCTACGGAAGACCATAATGCCGTCGAGGCGGTTGATGAATTCGGGGCGGAAGGTCTTCTTTAGCGCATCCATTACCCGATTCTTCATCTGCTGGTATTCTGTCTCCTGCAGTGTTTCTTCATCGGTGGTGATAGCGAAGCCAATTCCCTTTGAGCCTTGAATCAACTTGGCACCGATGTTGCTGGTCATAATAATCAGGGCATTGCGGAAATCAACTCGGCGGCCCTTGGCGTCGGAGAGATGCCCATCTTCCATTATCTGAAGGAGCATATTGAATGCTTCAGGGTGTGCCTTTTCGATCTCGTCGAGCAGAATCACACAGTATGGGCGGCGGCGTACGGCTTCAGTCAACTGGCCGCCTTCTTCGTAGCCAACATATCCAGGCGGGGCACCAACCAGGCGGCTGACGTTATGCCGTTCCATGAATTCGCTCATGTCCAGCTTGATTAGCGCTTCCTGACTGCCAAAGAGGAACTCTGCCAGCGCTTTGGTTAACTCTGTCTTACCAACACCGGTTGGGCCCAGGAAGATAAAGCTACCAATAGGACGGCGTGGATCCTTGAGCCCGGCGCGAGCACGACGCACAGCCTTGCTGATGGCTTTAATCGGCTCTTCTTGGCCAATGATGCGCTTGTGTAATTCCTGTTCCATATCAAGGAGACGAGCACGCTCTTCGCCTGCCATACGGTGAACGGGAATGCCTGTCCACATTGCAACGACCTCTGCAATGTCGTCAGATGTCACTTGTGGACGGTTTGCAACTTGCTGCCATCCCTCGCGCAGTTTTTCCAACTTCGACTGCAATTCTACTTCACGGTAGCGTAGGTCAATGGCGTCATCGAAGCGTTGAGTTTCAAGCGCCTCTTCCTTTTCCTTCTGTAACTTTTTCAGGCTGATGAATGTCTCTCGGAGGCTGGCGGCGTGTGGCGCCTTATACATGCGCACCCGGCTACCAGCTTCGTCGATGAGATCGATGGCCTTGTCGGGCATGAATCGGTCGGGCACATAACGAGCTGCCAGATGCGCCGCAGATTCAATGGCCTCTTCCGTAATCACCAGCTTGTGGTGTTCCTCATAGCGAGCCTTGACGCCACGTAGGATCTCAATGGTTTCCTCAATGCCCGGCTCAGCAACAAGGATCGGCTGGAAGCGCCGTTCCAGCGCTGCATCGCTTTCGATGTACTTGCGATACTCATCTAACGTGGTGGCGCCGATGACCTGAAGCTCACCACGACTCAACGCCGGCTTCAGAATATTGGCGGCGTCAACACTACTGCCTGCTGCACCTGCACCTACCAACATGTGGACTTCGTCGATGAAGAGGATGGCACCACTGTTGACGATCTCATCGATAACTTTCTTTAAGCGCTCTTCAAACTGGCCACGGTACATCGTCCCGGCGACGAGACTGCCCACATCCAACATTAAGATCCGTTTGTTGAGCAGTGGTTCCGGCACATTTCCTTCGATAACACGCTGTGCAAGCCCTTCGATGATAGCTGTCTTGCCCACGCCAGGCTCACCGATTAGAGCCGGGTTGTTCTTAGTACGGCGGCTCAGAATTTGGATGACCCGCTCGATCTCAGTCTGGCGACCAATTACCGGATCCAGCCGACCTTCTTCGGCGGCGGCGGTGAGGTCAAGGCCAAGCTGATCCACCAGCGGTGTCTTGGACTCTTTCTTCTGCTTGTCTTTGGTCTGTGCCTGGCTTTGCAGGATATTACGCGCTGTCTGCGTGCGTACACGATCAAGGTTGATGCCCAATCCGCGCAGCACGTTGACGGCGATCCCTTCACCTTCACGGACCAGACCCAAGAGCAAGTGCTCAGTACCAATATAATGATGCCCCATCATGCGGGCTTCTTCTACAGCCAGTTCAATGACGCGCTTGGTGCGCGGCGCCAATGTCGGCTTCCCAAAAGGAGTACGTTCACCTCGGCCCACAGTACGCTCGACAGCACGTACAACTTGGCCGGGTTCTACTCCCAGTTCCTTTAATACTTTTACCGCTACACTGTTCTCTTCGCGTACAAGTCCTAACAAAAGATGCTCTGTGCCAATGTAGTTATGATTTAGGCGTAGGGCTTCTTCTTGGGCCAAGGTTAAGACTCGGCGCGCACGTTTGGTAAAACGGTCAAGTTTGTCAGACATGGAGTTCTATACCTCAAAGGTGACTAGCGTCTCTTCCACCTAGCATGTGGATAAAGGAATTTTAGCACAATACTGCCACTGTTCCCGTAATGGGAGTTCCGCTTTACGTGAGGGGATTGTGACACACTGGCTACTACGGAAGGAGACGATGAATATACTATCTTGAATGTACTCATCCTTGAATGTACTCATCGTGGATGGCGATTTTTAACTATGTCGCCTGTCGCTGTTCATTGTAACGATGCGTATTTGCCTTTGTCAACATGGCAAAACGATGCCGGGTTAACAGGCTGCTTACAACTTCATTTTGAGGTTCTTCGTTGAAACGAAAATGCTCCTCGTTTTGTTCCATATCGGTATCTAAATGGTTGTCTCGCTAAGTTCCCGGAAGGTTGCGAATTTAGCGAGACAACCACTAAAGTTGCATCACTCTTGATCAGCAAAAGTAACCCTTGATCAGTAAAAGCGCAAAAGCATAGACAAGAACGTGACTAAAGAATGAGGCACAGTCTATAGACTGTGCCTCATTCTTTAGTCATTTGTCAAGGTGCAGTTAGGCAGGTTCGCCCAACACCTCAACTTCAACATTAACATCAACATCACTATCAAAATCGGTCGATTCCCCTGCTTCTTCTAAGGGAGCAGGCGCCCAATCGAACCCGACAGTTTCTTCGACAGGTAGAGCTTGCTTCAAACTCAGCCCCATACGGCGCTTGTCCACATCGATGCGGATAATGCGGAGGTCGTACTGCTCGCCCTCGGAGACAACTTCCTTGGGATGATTGATTCGGCGATCAGCCAGTTCGCTGATGTGAATCAGACCTTCGATGGCGTCGCCATCCAAGCGAGCAAATGCACCGAAGTTCACCAACTTGGTGATGGTGCAGGGGACAACCTGGCCGACTTCGTACTTGTCGGTAACGGTGTCCCACGGTTCTGGTTGTAAACGGCGTAGGCTGAGGCCAATGCGCTTGCGATCCAGGTCGACGCTGATCACTTGAACCTTGACCTTTTGGCCAATCTTGACGACTTCGTTGGGGTGGTTGACACGACCCCAGCTCAATTCGCTCAAGTGGATCAAGCCATCTGCTCCACCCAGATTGACGAATGCACCGAAATCGGCCAAGCTGCTGACTACACCTTCGATAACCGAACCTTCGCCCAATTCTTGCAGGAGTTTTTCCTTCTGCTCTTTGCGCCACTCGCGCATGGCGACGCGCTCGGAGAGAATCAGGCGGTTGCGCCGGCGATCCAGATCGATTACCTTGACGCGCAGTTCGTTGTCCATCAACTGATTCCAGCGTGCATCTTCGTCGTCGATCTCGGTAAGTTGCAGGCTCTGGCTTTCGCTGCTTAACTGGCTGGCAGGCACAAAGCCGCGAACACGGCCAATGCGCACAATCACGCCACCACGGTTGCAGCCGCTTACAATCCCAATGAACATATCCTGGCTGTTCAGCAGTTCTTCGGCTTGTTTCCAGTCTTCTTCGGCCTTCGCTCGGGCAATGCTGAGCATGACGTTGCCGTCTTTGTCCTCGCGGAGGATGTAGACAGGCACTTCATCGCCGACGCTTAACTCATCGATCTCTTCTCCCAGCCGGTCCAATTCACGGCCCGACACAATACCTTCAGACTTAAATCCAATGTCAACAAGCAGTTCGTTGCTGCGCTTGTCAACGATAATACCCTGGCGGATTTCACCAGTCTGCGGTTCGTTGTAGGCTTCTTCAAACTCATCTAGAAGCCTGGCCATTGGGTGATCTTCTTTGTTGACTGGTTCGTCAAAGGCGAACATGTAGCTGCGCAATGGGTTGTCGAGTAGTTCCTGCTGACTGTTCATAAGTTCGAAACTTCCTCCGATACAAGTAGAATCCACGGAATTTGGGCCATCACCGTCTGGATCTGCAAACGATTTGGCTAGAAACACGGAAAAATATAAAAAACCGTCGCCTGTCTCTTATTCAACAAGCGCGACGGCTTCGATTTCGATCAAGGCACCAAGCGGCAATGCTGCTACCTGTACAGTGCTACGCGCCGGCGGTTCTGATTCAAACATTTCGGCATATATCCGATTTACCGTTGCAAAATCAGCCATATCGGTGAGGAAGATGGTCGTCTTTACAATACGATCAATACTGGTGCCAGACGCTGCTAACACAGCTTTCAGGTTCTCAAGGACCTGTCGCGCCTGCTCTTCGACGCCGATGCGAAGTTGACTGGTAAGCGGGTTAATACCAATCTGCCCGGACGTGAACACAAAACCACCGCTCTTAATCGCCTGTGAATAGGGACCAACAGCGGCTGGTGCTTTTTCTGTATGTATGACGTGGCGATCCACTATGCGTTTTCTCTTTGCAACTCAAGCAGGGCTAGACAGAGTGCGTCTACCCTGATCCATTAACGTTGTGTTCGGGGTGTGTGAGAAGGTGCAAAAAATGCTGCAAGTTCACTGATTTTCGACACCACTTCATTGTATGTCACCTTACGTCAAAAGTCAAACCCACAACCCCTAAAAGTTCTATAAAGTAACTCTAAGTAAGTACTACTTCGCACGAACCTTGTAGATTGCCTGCGCCAAATCTGCAATGATGTCCTCTGTCGCTTCGACGCCTACCGAAAGCCGGACCAGGCCATCGCCAATGCCTACAGCAGCGCGCTGTGCCGACGTTAATGCTCGGTGTGAAGAGTGCGCTGGATAAAGGACCAACGAATAAACATCGCCGAGGCTTGTGGCGGGTTGAATCATGCGTAACGCATCAAAAAACTGGAAGATTTCGTCGCGTCCGGCGTTGGCCAACTCGAATGCTACCACTGCCCCTGTCGCGACAACGCCAAACTGTTGCAGGGCCAGTTCATGGTGCGCATGGTCGCCCAAACCTGGGTAGTGGACCTTTGTGATTTCCGGCTGTTCAGAGAGCCAATTTGCAACCACTAGGGCATTGGCAAATTGACGTTCCACACGCAGCGGCAGTGTTTTCAGCCCGCGCGACAGAAGCCATGCTTCTTGAGGCCCAAGATTGCCACCTGTTTTTTTGAGCAGATCCCAAAGTTTTGCGCGGAAGCGTTCGTGGGCGACGACAATGCCACCCATGACGTCGCCATGACCGCCAATGAACTTGGTGGCGCTGTGGATCACCATATCTGCGCCGTCTGTGAGTGGGCGGTAGAGAATGGGGGTCGCGAAAGTATTGTCTACCAACAGCAACGCCCCATAGCGGTGACATAGATCGGCAATCGCCTTAACATTGGTCACCTTAAGCAATGGATTCGAAATGGCTTCGATAAGCAGGAAGCGCGGGCTTTCCTGCGCCAGCATCTTTTCCACTGCGGATAGGTCTGTGGTGTCGGTGAAGAGTCCACGCGCCCCCATCTCGGGCCACAGTGAACCGACCAGTGAATAGGTGGCGCCGTAGCAATCCTGTGCGGCGGCAATGGTTGCGTCCGCTGCGGCACCGGCAGCCATCATGGCTAGTTGAATGGCGGCCATTCCACTGCCGGTGGCGAAAGCGACGTACTCGTGCGCCTTTTCCGGCATGTCGTGACATTCCAGTTCGATCATGGCCTGTTCGAACGCCGAGACGGTGGGATTGCCGTAACGATGGTAGACAAAGAGATCTGGGTCACCGGTTAGGGCGGCGTCCAGATCTTCGCTGTTGTTGTATATGTAGCTGACGCTAGGATGAATAGGCTGAGCCACAGGTACAGCACCCGCCACGGGTTTGTCCTGGCGGTAGCGTCGTTGTTCACCGCCGTGGACAGCCTTTGTTTGCAATGAAGAGGGTTGAAAGGTCACAGATTCAGCTTTCAGTCGATTGGTTAACACTTTGTAAAACGCTTTAGAAACATTCTTTATCGGTGGTTGAAATACTTCTTACGAGTAAACTGTGGGCAGACTGCGGCGCATAATTTCGTAGTTTTCCAGGGCTCGTCCTGCGCCCAGGGCAACGCAAGCCATTGAATTTTCGGCTACATAAGCAGGGACGCCGGTTTCTCGGGTAAAAAGCTGCGAAATGTAGCGCAGTTGCGCACCGCCACCGGTAATCACCATGCCCCGGTCAATAATGTCCGATGCCAGTTCAGGTGGCGCTTTTTCCAGTGTGGCGCGTACTGTGCTAACAATGGCTTGCAGCGGTTCGGTCATCGCTTCGGTGACTTCGCTGCTGGTAATCTCAATCGTTTTGGGCAGACCGTTAACCTGATCTCGGCCGCGTACTTCCATGCGCCGTTCTTCTTCCAGCGGCAGTGCAGAGCCGATGGCAATTTTGATCTCTTCAGCGGTTTGCTCGCCGACCAGTAAGTTATATTTCTTGCGGATGTAGTTGATGATCGACTCATCCAATCGATTGCCGCCAACACGCACACTGCTCCATACCACGATGTCGTACATGGAGACGATGGCGGCTTCTGTGGTGCCACCGCCCATGTCCACCACCATGTTGCCGGTAGGGGTGCCGATGGGGAGACCGGCTCCATAGGCCGCTGCCAACGGTTCTGGGATTAGATAAGCTGCGCCCGCGCCTGCCTGCATCGCTGCGTCATGGACAGCGCGTTCCTCTACGCTGGTAACACCACGTGGTGTGCTAATCATCACTTTGGGCTTGAACAAAGGGTTGAAACGCCCTGCCACCACACGAATGAAGTAGCGTAGCATCGCTTCAGTAACAACAAAATCGGCAATGACACCGTCCCGCATCGGGCGCGCCACTTCGATGCTTTCCGGCGTGCGGCCGAGCATGTCGTAGGCTTCGTGGCCCACAGCCACCATCTTGTTGTCTCGCAGACGAATGGCAACAACGGAGGGTTCATGGAGAACGATACCACGCCCACGAACATGGACGAGCACGTTGACAGTTCCCAGATCAATCCCGATGTGCTTCTCTAGCATGAAGGGTTTTTCCCCGATTCCTACACAAACCCGAATCCGTTACAAAGCAGACACGCGCCTGCTTTCGGCGCGTCCTACATTATACCCATAAGCCAACGTGCTTCACAAATTTACGTAGGTTAAAAGCCGATGCAGCTTTGGAACAAGAAGCCGGGTTCCACTGGAACCCGGCTTCAAGAATTGTTTGGCGGTAATTTCCCACAAACTGACTGCTTCTAGAAGGTAGAACCTTACTCGCTAGCGCTGCCTGGTGTTCGCTGCCGACGGCGTTTTTCTGCAACTTTCAGACGCATGCGGCTGCGCTCTAGTGCTAATTCTACTGGGCGACGCTCTTCTGTATCCCGATTGCGAATAGATTCTTGTGCACGCTGCAATGCTGCTTGTGCACGCTCGATATCAATTTCATCTGCACGCTCAGCCGACTGTGCTAGGACAATCACCTTGTTGGGCCGTACTTCAACGACACCGCCGCTGACGGCGATGTAGTCTTGGCCGCCGTCAAGCAGATGCAGCACGATCTCGCCGATACTCAGTATGGTCAGCAGTGGCGCATGGTTGTGCAGCACACCCATCTGCCCGTCCGCTCCTGGCAAGGTGATCATTTCCACCTCTCCTGCAAAGAGTTGGCGGCGGGGCGTGACAATTTCGACTTCAATCGGCATAAGTTACCTCGACAGTTCTGATCTGTACAGTTTTTTCTGTACAGTTTTTTCTGTACAGCAGGTTAGCCTTCGGAGCGGATCCGTTCGGCCTTGGCAAATGCGTCTTCGATGGTGCCGACCATGTAGAAAGCCTGCTCGGGCAGATCATCACACTCACCATTGAGGATCATCTGGAAGCCGCGCACTGTGTCTTCTAACTTCACGAAGACACCGGGTGAGCCGGTGAACTGCTCGGCGACGAAGAACGACTGTGTGAGGAAGCGCTGCATTTTACGCGCACGCGCCACAATCAGCTTGTCATCTTCGCTCAATTCTTCGACACCCAGAATGGCGATAATGTCTTGCAGGTCACGGTAGCGTTGTAAGGTCTGCTGCACACCGCGCGCTGCATCGTAGTGTTCCTCACCGACGATGTTCGGGTCGAGAATACGGCTGGTGGAACCCAGTGGATCCACCGCAGGGTAGAGACCCTGGTCAGCCAACGAGCGTTCCAGCGTAATCGTCGCATCCAAGTGGGCGAAGGTTGTTGCCGGCGCCGGGTCGGTGTAGTCATCGGCGGGCACGTAGACGGCCTGCATGGAGGTGATGGAGCCGGTCTTTGTCGAGCTGATTCGTTCTTGCAGGTCACCCATGTCGGTGCCAAGGGTTGGGGCATAACCCACAGCGCTGGGCAAGCGTCCCAATAGAGCGGACACTTCGGAACCGGCCTGCACGAAGCGGAAGATGTTGTCGATGAAGAGCAGCACATCGCGGCCCTCATCGCGGAAGTACTCGGCCATGGTGACGCCGGTCAGCCCCACGCGCAGACGCGCGCCAGGCGGTTCGTTCATCTGGCCGAAGACCATCACGGTGGACTTGAGCACGCCCGATTCCTGCATTTCGTGCCAGAGATCATTGCCTTCGCGGGTGCGTTCCCCCACACCGGCAAAGACGGAGTAACCGCTGTGGAACTCGGCGACGTTGTGGATCAACTCCTGGATAACCACTGTCTTACCCACGCCGGCGCCGCCGAAGATGCCTGTCTTACCACCCTTGGTGAAGGGAGCCACCAAGTCAACGACCTTTACACCGGTGACGAAGACTTCGGCCACAGTGCTGCGATCTGAGAAAGAAGGCGGGTTGCGGTGAATGGGGTAACGCTCAACTGCGTCGACGTCACCGGCGTTGTCGATGGGGCGACCGGTCACGTCGAAGATGCGACCCAGCGTCGCCTCACCTACAGGGACGGTGATGGGCTGGCCTTCAGAATAGGCCTCCATGCCGCGGCGCATGCCATCTGTGGTGGTCATCGCCACTGCACGAACAGAACCATTGCCCAAGTGCTGCTGAACTTCACAGGTCAAGATCGAGCCGTCCGCCATGTCTACGTAAACGGCGTCGTAGATTTCAGGCAAATTGCCGCTGGTGAAGGCAAAGTCTACTACCGGACCAATGACACTGCTGACAGTGCCAATGATGTTCTTGCTTCTAACAATTTCTGCCATTGTACACTCCTCTAAGGTAGATCACATTACCCGTGACGATCTCTCGCTGCCCTGTTTATCACCCTATCGGCGCTGTCATAGGCAAGCGTTTGGCGGGTTATTCCAGTGCGACACTACCACCCACAATGTCCATCAATTCGCGGGTAATGCCTTCCTGGCGCGCTTTGTTGTAAGTCAACGTCAGATCATCCACCAGTTCGTTGGCAGCTTCCGTCGCATTGCGCATGGCGACCATGCGGGCGGAATGTTCGCTGGCAAAGGACTCGTAGATCGCCTGAAGCACCTGCACTTCGGTGAAACCGTAGAGCACCTGGCTCAACACGGTGTAAGGATCCGGCTCGAAGATGTACTCCGGCGCCATGCTGACCGGCGAGTCCACCGGTTCGATGGGCAGGAGCCGCTGCGTATGTGGTTGCTGCAGCAGCGTGTTGATGAAGTCGGTGTAAATGCTGTACACCTCGTCAAAGTAACCACTGCTGTAGTCGCCGATTATGACACGGGTGATGGGCGCAATGTCGTTGGTCGTTGGTGCGTCGGGTAGGGCGATGAATTCGGCGCGCACCACCGGATCGTAGCGCAACAGCCAATCGCGTCCTTTCTTGCCCACTGCGATCACTTCAACTTCAGCACCTTCTGCCCGTTTCTGCTTGATGAAACGGGCTGCGTGACGGATCACATTGGCGTTGAAGCCACCGGCCAGGCCACGATCGCCAGTAACCAGCATCACGCCGATACGGCGTATTTCTGCGCGTGGTCGGATCAGCGCGTTCAGTTGCTCCTCTTCGACTGTGGGCAGGCGGGCAATGTACGAAAGCACTTCCTGCGCCTTTTGGGCGAAGGGGCGTGTTGCCAAAACCTGATTTTGAGCACGACGCATACGCGAGGCCGCCACAGCTTCCATCGCTTTTGTCACCTGTGCGATGTTTTTGACGGATCGGATACGTCGTCGAATTTCTCGTGTACTTGCCAAGAGAACCTCCCCTGGTTGGGCGGAAGTAGTGGTTTACGTCCGCGTCAGGAAGCACTCCACGTGCGGTTAAAGTCTTCAAGCCCTAGACGCAAGGAATCGATCAGATCATCGCTAATCTGCTTGTTGCGTATGATCGACTGACCGATTTCAGGATGATTGGCATCCATGTATGCGTGCATATCCCGTTCCCACACCTTGACGCGATCGACAGGCACGGCTTCAAGATAGCCATTGGTCACTGCGAAGAGGCTCATTACCTGCTTGTCGAGCTGCATTGGTTGGTACTGCGGCTGCTTGAGAATCTCTTGAATGCGCTGGCCACGGTTCAACTGACGTTGTGTCGACGCATCGAGATCGCTGCCGAACTGAGCGAACGCAGCCAACTCACGGAACTGGCTGAATTCGAGTTTCAGGCGTCCGGCTACGCGCTTCATCGCCTTCGTCTGAGCGGAGCTACCTACGCGACTCACCGACAGACCTACGTTCAGCGCTGGGCGAATACCGGCGTAGAAGAGGTCGCTTTCCAGGAAGATTTGGCCGTCGGTGATGGAAATCACATTGGTGGGAATGTAGGCGGAAACGTCGCCGGCCTGGGTTTCGATGATGGGCAACGCCGTGAGGCTGCCGCCACCGTTTTCTGCACTCATGCGGGCCGCACGTTCCAGCAAGCGGCTGTGCAGGTAGAAGACGTCACCCGGATAGGCTTCACGTCCTGGCGGGCGGCGCAGGAGCAGGGAAACCTGGCGGTAGGCCTGGGCGTGTTTGGAAAGGTCGTCGTAGACAATGAGGGCATCGCGACCGCTTTCCATAATCTCTTCGCCCATGGCGCAACCGGTATAGGGCGCAATGTACTGCAACGCCGCCGGATCCGATGCGGATGCTGTGACGACGATGGTGTGTTCCATGGCGCCATGGCGTTCGAGGATACCGACCACCTGCGCCACTGTCGACTGCTTCTGGCCGACGGCAACGTAGATGCAGGTGAGATCCTTGCCCTTCTGATTGATGATGGTGTCAATCGCGATGGCCGTCTTACCCGTCTGACGGTCGCCGATGATCAACTCGCGTTGACCGCGACCGATGGGGATCAAGGCATCGATGGCGGTGATACCGGTCTCCACCGGGGTGTTCACCGACTGACGGCTAACCACACCCGGGGCAATGCGTTCGATATTGCGGAACTTGTCGGTTTCGATGATTCCCTTGCCGTCAATGGGCTGACCTAGCGCGTTGACCACGCGACCGATCAGTGCATCACCCACTGGTACGGAGGCGATACGACCTGTGCTGCGCACCAGGTCGCCTTCTTCAATGTCAGTGAACTCACCCATAATGATGACACCGACGGAGTTTTCGTTGAGGTTTAGGCACATGCCCAGCGTGCCGGACTTGGTGAATTCCACCAATTCACTGGCCATGGCGCCGTGCAGGCCGTCGATGATGGCAATGCCGTCACCAACTTCCGTCACCTCACCTACGTCCACGCGACGGGGTGCCGCCTGGAAGTTGAGGATCTGTTTCTTAAGTAGCTGTGTAAAATCTTTGGTTACGTCTTCACGGATAGCCATAGGCTTTGTTCTCCTTTTGGTCTCCCCTGTGCCAACTCAACGGCGTGTCAAAAGCCGACTTTGTGAGCAGTGGAAAGACAGGCGCACGCGCAGATCAGATGGAACAGAGAACCCGAGCGATGGAGAGTCAGGCGACAAATTCACCATACCTCCCCGGCTCAGGGTTCCAGGGAAAAGACACAGATTGGGCAGTGAGCCGACATCGGCTCAAAAGCCGGAGCGGCACACAATCGGTGGATTAGCGAACGCTGGCGCTGACAATTTCGCGCATGGCAGCCAGACGGCTAACCACTGTATTGTCAATCAGTGTGTCTCCAACCCGTACCCGTAGGCCGCCCATCAGAGAAGGATCGACCCGGAAGCTGAAGATCAGCCCTTCGCCATGTTCAGCCTTAAGCCGTTGGCGAATTTCGGTCTGTTCTTTCTCGCTCAGTTCCATGGCGCTGACGATCTCTGCCTTTTGGGGTTCGCCTTGACCGGTGATGCTGGCGCGAAGTTCACTCAACACTGCCGGAAGCTGATCCAGATCACCTTCTTGCACAAGCAATTTGAGGAAGTTCTGTACCTCAGCAGGTGTTCCCTTAGGCATAGCGCTCTGTAGCGCTTTCATCTTCGCGTCTACGTCGGCCGTAGCGCTTTCCAGCGTGCTCTGCACGTTGGACTTCTGAGCGACCGCATCCATCACCTGGCTCAGTGATTCCTGCCACTGATCCAAGACAGCCTCCAGGATAGCCATTGCATACCGGTTGGCTTTGCGCGGTTCACTCATTTGGCGCTCCCTATCTGCTGAGAAAGAAACTCAGCCACAAAGCGTTCTTGTGCAGAACGGTCCTGCAACTCACGGCCAAGGATCTGCTCCGTGGCGGTAATGGCCAGATCGGCGATATCACGGCGCGCCTCAGTCAAGATCGCCTCGACCTGGGCTTCAGCATCCAGTTGAGCGCGGCGACGAATATCGTTTGCTTCCTGCTCGGCGCGGGATCGAACATCCTGTGCAATGCGTTCGGCGTCACGGGTGGCCTGTGCGCGGACTTCTTGCGCTTCGCGGCGTGCTTCGTCGAGAATGGCGTTCCGCTGCCGTTCGGCTTCGACGGCTGCCGTCGAAGAACGCTCGGCCTGCTGAATACCCTGCGCAATACGTTCCTTGCGCTGATCTAGCATCTTTAACACTGGCTCGTACAAGAACAGTCGCAACACGCCCATGATGATGAGGAAGTTCACGATCTGCGCCAGGAGGATAGCTGGTTCAATACCTAATTGACCCAAGATAACGTCCAAAATGTACCTCCTATTCCTTCCTTGGTATCCGTTCCCACAGTCTATTCTGAGGGATACGGATAGGTCGTTGCGGCTAGACGAACTTGATCAGCAGGGCGATAACCAAAGCATAAATGGCAATCGCTTCGGCGAACGCAATGGCGAGAATCATGTTCGTCTGAACCGTACCGGCGGCTTCAGGGTTGCGGCCCATTGCTTCCATGGCCTTCGCACCAATCATACCCACGCCGATGCCAGGGCCAAACGCACCCAGACCAATCGCCAACGCTGCGCCCAACTGTCTCATTGCATCGAGATCCATTGTATAACTCCTTTGTCAAGTGAACTGGTTGAATTGTACTTGAGAATTTGGCTAATCAAGAACTGCTATCGCTTTCGCGCTCTATACCCAAACGGCAGGCAATAGAACACGGAATGCACTAATACGGAATGCACTAATGGTGAGAATCGCCGTGCTCGCCACCGTGATCGCCATGGCTCACTACCGCTGTCGAGAAGAAGACTACCGTCAACATCATAAAGACCAAGGCCTGGATGAAACCTACGAAGAGTTTCAACCCGTAGAATGGTGCCGGTATCAGGAACGCCACCAGGAAGATCACGACAGCCAGGAGGACTTCACCTGCGAACATATTGCCAAAAAGACGGAAGGAGAAGCTGATAACCTTGGCTATTTCGCCGAACAACTCCAAAATACCCGAGAAGGCGAAAATGCCGCGCATGAAGCCTTTGCCACTGTTGAAGTTAAAGAACTTTTTGAAGTAACTTGTCCCCAACGCTTGTACACCCCAGAACTGCACCATGAACATGGCGACGAGCGCAATGGCAAAGGTAACATTGAGATCAGCACTCGGCGCACGGAAGATAGGGATGAACTTGCCCTTTTCGCTTACAGCTTCCTGCGGCGCTGCAAGCCCTGCCAACGCAACTGATTCATCCGCCGACGCTATGCTCAAGTTAAACCGTAGCGAATCTTGCGCTTCTGCGCCATATTCACCATAGGCATGGTATACACCAATACTACCGACGCCAGGGAGCAAACCAGAGTAGTTGCTGACAAGTACAAAGAGGAAGATCGTCGCCACCCACGGAAAGAACTTGCGGGCATTCTTGCCGGCGACACTTTGGGTGAGGTTATAGAGGATCTCAACCACAAACTCAATGAAATTCCCAAAGCCGCTGGGGATTTCCTTGATTCTTGAGCGAGCGGCCAACGCAAGTGCAATCAAAAAAATATCGACGATAAACGTCGTCAACACCGCATTAGTGAACCAGGGTACGCCACTCTGGAAAATCGCCTCAGGCGCAATCGAAACATGCGGATCGGGCATGTCCACCAGCGCGCTGGCAATGAGCAACAAGATGATCCCGATGGTCAGGTTACGCCGCGTCGGCTGCTCGAAAAAGCGCACGATGCGATCCCAAACATTGTCGAGTAAGGGCTGAATTCGTTCCACTGTTTTGCATCCTCCTGGTTGAGCGGTAAATCCACGCTCCGGTGGGGTAGACGGACGACTCCGACAGTTGGTTTAATTTACGTGTTGGGACGACGGCCGAGATGTTTCCAGCACATCGCCCAATTCTTCGTCTTCTTCGTATGGTGCAACCAATTGCACCACACGTTCCATCTCAGCTAATGCAGTTTTAACAACAAAGAAAACAGCCAGGGGAATCGACACAAACCCAGCGAGGATGATGAGGGAAAAGTCGACGTCGATCAACAATTCGGCCAGGAATCCAATCGCTAATGGAATCAGAATCACTGCACTATAAACAATGGTCAGGCGTCGAAGATCGATACGTACGGATGACACGAAATCTCCCCCAGACTTCGATTTGCGCCACAAGGCCAAACACACTTTATACACCAGTGACTTTCGCTGGCGCATTCACAACCCTGCGCATTGGGCAGTGCACAATCCTAAATTTAGATAGCCTATTGATTTCTGGTCGCCATTATAGCTTGGCGTTCTTTTATTGCGCAAATTTTCACAGTGTTTGCGCACATCTAAGAGAGAATACAAATTTTAACAAAAACGAAACTATCGTTCGCGTCGCGCAGCTCGGCGCGCTTCACGCTGTGCACGCCGATCCTGTGCATGGTTGTTTTCGATATTGGGCGCCAATTGACGCATGGCGCTAAGGTAGCGCATGGCTGATTCGTCGTTGCCCATAAGCACATCAGCGGCATAGACAGCGGCGCGAATCTCTTTTTCGATGGGATTGGTGATGGCGCAGGTCATGCCGGCAGCTATTGCCATTGCCACAAAGGTGGCATTGAGCAGATCCCGATTGGGCATACCAAAGCTAATGTTGCTGGCCCCGCAGACAGTGTTGCAGCCTAATTCCTCACGTATCATGCGTACAATTATAAAGAGATCACGCCCTGCACTGTTTACGGCACCTATCGGCATGGCCAGTGGATCGATCAAGATGTCTTCCGGCTTGATGCCGTAGCTCTCAGCACGCCTCACAATTCTTTTGGCGACGGCAAAGCGTACTTTGGGATCGTAACTAATGCCCGATTCATCGTTGCTAATGGCGATGACCGGCACATTGTATTCGGCCACCACGGGCAGTATCGATTCAAGACGGTCCTCTTCGCCGGTGACACTGTTGACGATAGGTCGTCCTTTGGCGGCTTTCAGGCCGGCAATCAGCGCAGGGACCACACTGCTGTCAATACAAAGCGGTACGTCGGTGACAGCCTGCACTTCCTGTACGGCGCGTACCATCAATTCCGGTTCAATCTTCTGCGGCTCTGCGCTGGGGACACCCGCATTGATATCTAAAATATGGGCACCTGCGGCTACCTGGGCCAACGCATCGCTGATCACGCGGGAGAAATCGCCCGCCTGCATTTCTGCCGCCAGCTTTTTGCGCCCAGTCGGATTAATGCGTTCGCCGATAATCACGAATGGCTGGTTCGGACCGATAAGAACAGTCTGAGTCGGAGATTGAACAACAGTATCCACAGGTTGGGCTCCCTTGTATGGGAATTGCGACAGCTGCCGCAGTTAACGACAACGACGCCGGTGGTCGGGCGTCGGTAGTCAGGCATGAAGTATCAGATTTCAAGTTGAGGAGAGAATTGTACGCCTCGTAAAGATTTTGTCAACATTCTCGCACAGAAGCAGATCTATTTCAAAATTGGCGTGCACCTTAGGCGTATCGAAGTTTAGAGGCTGTTTACCCGGGCAAAAGCACTGTCCCCTGGATTGTCGGCTCCATGAGGCTCAATACCGCTGCAAAAATGAACAACAAAAGAAGTATCCCCACCAACACACGGTGCCGGAGCAGGATTTCAGACAGGGATGGCGCCGGCAAATTGGCTTGGACCAACTCATCTGTGGTCATCGATTCACCAAAAAGCAATGCTCGCAACGCTTTGACCGTACGTGGTCGTTCGTCCGGATGGGTAGCCAGCGCCTGAAAGATAGCTCGTTCCGTGCGCGCCGAGACGCTAGGATTGAGTTGACGCAACGGCTCCAACGAGCCAGGACGCAGAAAGCGTTCTTTTGCATCTTGTGGAGGGACGCCTGCCAACAGGTGATAGAGTGTGGCGCCCACGCTGTAAATGTCACTGCGCACATCGGTATGGCCCGTGTCGCCGCCGTACTGCTCCAGGGGTGTGTATGCCGCGGTGCCCCGTCCTTGCACCACGGTGACGGTACGGTTGTCGTCAGGTTGCATCACCTTGACGAGGCCAAAATCCACCAATTTGATACGCCCTTGCGGGGTGACTTTGATATTGCTCGGCTTGATATCTCGGTGGATGACAGGTGGTTCCTGGTTGTGCAGGTAGATCATCGCATCGAGCAGTTGATCGGCCCAGGCCAGCACCTGCGATTCCGACAGTTTCTTGTCCTGGCGCTTGGCTTCGCCCAGCACTTCGTGTAGATCTCGGCCGGACACAAAGTCCATCACCAGGTACTCGCGCCCTTGTTCTGAAAAATAATCTGAGACTTTGGGCAGGTTGGGGTGATCCAAACGGGCGAGGGTGCTGGCTTCCTGGTAGAATTGCTCTACAGTTTGCGCCAAATCATCCTCTGTGGCGGCGTTGAGCAGTGAGGGCAGGATCTCTTTGATAGCACAAATGCGACCCTCCAGCCGCTTGTCGTTGGCGCGGTAGACAGCGCCCATGCCACCCTGGCCTACCAATTGCACAATTTCATAACGAGTGCGCAGGATCGTACCATTTTCTAGTAGATGCATGCGTTTTTACTCACCTTTGCCGCTGTTGTGTGTGGATCACAGTCGTTTGTCACGACTGGATACTGTTGAGACCTTTGGATACTGTTAAAGCTTTAAAATGTCAACCCTGCGCAAGAATCGGGCCTACAAACTGGGAAACAGAGATTGTTTGTGCAAAAGTCTGGGGTATCCGGTATAATAGCCAACGTACAAGCCAGCACGCAGAGATGGGGGCGTGTCGTACTTGTCTTCAAGATCAGACAAACAAGATCAGACAAACTCGACGTTAGGACGTGAACAAGACAGATGTGCACACGATAGAACGTGCACAAGACGTTATGGCGGACACTATAAAAATAGGACATAGTCGATTGTATTATAAATGTTGGCAATCGGCAGATTGAAATTCAGTCCTCACGTTCAATGTGCCCTCCCCCGATTCGCAGGCGTCATTTACCATATGAATTTCCGCCGCAATCTCTGTCTATGTGCTTGGGAGTTTTATCAGGGATAAGATTATGGATCAAATACACACTGAGACAACTTCAACCGAAAAGACTGATGCACTTAACGCCCCAGGCAACGGCATCGCTCCCGTCGTACATGCACGGGAAAGTGCAATGTTGATCCTACGGCAGGGCAACGAGGTAGGACGTCGTTGGATCCTCAGCCGCACGGCGCCACTTAGCATCGGTCGCCACGAAGACTGTGACATCACCCTACCCGATCGTCAGGTGAGTCGTAACCATGCCCGTATCTTCTGGCAAGACGATGGCTACTTTATCGAAGATCTGGGTAGCAAGAACGGCACCCACGTCAATGGGCAAGATGTGGCCACCGCCGTGCGCCTCGAAGACGGCGACGAACTCCAGGTGGCATTGCGCTTTAAACTTGCCTTCGTCGACGCCGGTGCAACCGCGCCACTTACGCTCGACGACGATACCCAAATGGGCTTGCGTCTGGACAAAGAGACGCGCCAGGTCTGGGTCAACGGCCAGATGATCGACCCACCGCTCAGCTTGCACCAATACCGGCTGCTCAACGCCCTCTGGGAAGCGGGCGGCGGCGTTGTCACCCGCGAGCAGATCGTCGACACCGTTTGGCCCGAAGCCAGCGGCGAAGGCGTCAGCGAGCAGGCCATCGACGCTCTGGTGCGCCGTCTGCGTGAGCGCATCGCCGAAATCGATCTGGAATTCCGCTACATCGTCACGGTACGAGGCCACGGCTTCCGTCTCGAAAATCGCTAACCGCGGACGCAAGGACCTAGCTTTGCACATGTTTTCGCCTGCCATGTCTCCATCCGTTACACCTACATCCGCGCCAAGCCAGGATGCCCCCGATCCTTTTGGCCTCTACATTCATATTCCCTTCTGTGAAAAGAAGTGTCCGTACTGCGATTTCAATACCTACGCCAAATTGGACAATCTCTTCGACGCCTATGTGGATGCGTTGTGCGGTGAATTACGCGCCTGGGGCGAACAGCTGAACCATCGCCGCGTCGACACTATCTTCCTTGGCGGTGGCACCCCCACGGTGCTGGATGCCCGTCACCTGGCCCAGATTTTCGAGACGGTGAACGCTGCCTTTGTGCTTGCACCCGATTGCGAAATCACCAGCGAAGCCAATCCCGGCACAGTGGACCGCGCCAAGTTTGCCGTGCTGCATGGGCTGGGCGTGAACCGGTTGAGCATGGGCGTGCAGAGCTTCCAGCCCGAGGAACTGGCCTTCCTCGGCCGTATTCACGATGTCGCCGACGTCTACCGAGCAGTTGATGCGGCGCGGCAGGCCGGCTTCACCAACATCAACCTGGATTTCATTTTCGGGCTGCCCCACCAGTCGCCGGATGCCTGGGCCGATACGTTGCGTCAGGCCACCACCCTGGGCGCAGATCATCTGAGCCTTTACAGCCTGATCGTGGAGCCCAACACGCCGCTCTATCACTGGGTCGAAACCGGGCAAGTCCACGCGCCGGATGACGATGAGGCAGGCGCGCTCTACGAAATGGCCATCGCGCACATGGACACTGCCGGCTACGTCCACTACGAAGTGTCGAACTGGGCGAAGACAGCGCAGCATGCTTGCCGCCACAACTTGATCTACTGGCGCAATCAGGAATTCCTAGGCGTCGGCCCCGGTGCACACAGCTACCTACACACCCCCTGGCGCGCGGACGTGACCAGCGCTGCAGACAAGATCATTGACGGGGCGCGCTGGAGCAACCGCAAACCGGTGCCCGGCTATATCAAACGGATCCAAAACGGTGAGCCGGTGGAAGAGTTCCACGAAGCCATTGATCAGGCCACGTCTATGGGCGAAAGCATGATGCTTGGGCTGCGGCTGGTGCACGAAGGCGTTGAGCGGGTTCGCTTTCGCAATCGATACGGCGTCGACGTCTTCGACGTCTATCTAGAAACCATCAACCGCTTCCGTCAAATGGACCTACTCACCGTCGACAAAGATTGCCTACGCCTCACCCCACGCGGACTGATGGTCGGGAATCAGATTTTTGCAGCGTTTTTAGCTTGAAACACAAAGATGTTTTGTCATCATCGAAAGGCGTGATGTGTAATTCAGAAGGGGAGACCCCACTTCACCAATTACACATCACGCATTTCGAATTATCCAGATACGTTCAACGTGCGAAGGATGCTCCATGACACGAGCCCTCTACCCCGGCACATTCGATCCCATGCACAACGGTCACCTTGACATCGCACAGCGCGCTGCGTCTATCTTTGCCGAGGTGATTGTAGGCGTCTACCACTCGCCGCCCAAAAAACTACTCTTTTCGACCGATGAACGCGTAGATCTGGCGCGTGCTGCTCTTGTCCATTTGCCCAACGTCACAGTTGTCTCCTTTTTCGGCTTGACGGTAGAATGTGCACGAGAAGTCGAAGCGAATGTCATTGTGCGTGGGCTGCGCAATGTGGCCGATTACCAGTTCGAATCGCAGATCGGCCTGGCCAACCGTCATCTTGCGCCTGAAGTAGAACTTTGTTGCCTGGTCTGCGGCACCGAGTACACCTATTTGAGTTCTACGATTGTCAAAGAAGTTGCCGGCCTCAGTGGGGACATTTCCGCGTGGGTTGTGCCGCCCGTTGCCGTCGCCCTCTCCGAGCGTTTTGCCGCCACCCGTCCTGTACCGGCGCCTGATGGCCAATCCAAATCTGAAGGCGTATCCAAGACCCGTGGTAAAATGTCCTATCACGGTTAGATTCAGCGTCGCCTATTCACGGTCATGAAGACGCACAGCCGCACAGTCACAAAGGATGCTCTATGGAAATCTTGCAACTGGTCGATCAACTGGAACAGGTCCTCAACCGAGGATGGCGTATGCCCCTCACTGCTTCACTGGTCGTTAACGAAGAAGAATGTCTGCGCCTCATCGACCAAATGCGCATCAGCGTGCCCAGCGCCATCAAAGAGAGCGAGCGCATGATTGCCGAGCGCGACCGCATTATGGCCGAAGCCCGCTCCCGCGCCGAGACAATGCTGGATCAGGCCGAAGATGAAGCGATGAAGCTGGTGAGCCAGCATTTTGTCACCCAGGAAGCGCACCGCGAGGCCGACCGTATCGTGGCCGCCGGGAGGGAAGATGCCATGCGCATGGTACAAGAGGCCGAAGACTACGCCCTCAACGTCTTGCGCGATCTGGTGAACAAACTGGGCTCCTCGGTGCGTCAGGCCGAAAACGGCATCGAGGCCATCGAAGAGACACGCCGCCGCGCCGGCCTGTCACCCTCCGGTGACCCACTGGACATCGCCGCCGCGCCGCCGCCTGCTGCGCCGTCAGTTGCTGCGCCGCCCACCTTGCCTACATCGATTTCGGCGTCGGTTACGCCTGCCAAGCCGCCCAAAGGCAAAAAGGCCGCCGACAAACCAGTGCCGCCTACCGCAGAGACCAAGCCGGCCGGTGATACACCCACCAAAGACGTACCCACCGACGACGCAGAAACGTCGTCGCCCTGATGTGTTGAAGCTGTTGTACTAAGGCTGTGCCGAGTGGAAATTTGAAGCAATTACCCCTGAACCGTCTGTTATCCCGTC
Source organism: bacterium (assembly GCA_016124945.1). Lineage (GTDB taxonomy): Bacteria > Chloroflexota > Anaerolineae > Caldilineales > Caldilineaceae > RI-153. The sequence continues at coordinate 102,439 of WGMT01000048.1, forward strand.
GCTGGTTGCCCTGGCTTGGCCTGTTGGTGCCGACGATTATCCTCCTCGTCTGGTGGCTGCCCCGTCTCTTCTCCGACGAAATCCCGCTGGGTCCACAACAAGAGGTGCAGACCATCAACCCCAAGATGGGGATTCATACGCGCCTCACCGACGAAGCCGAGCCGTGGAAGATCAAACGCACGCTGGAAATGGTGCGCGAAATGGGTGCGCCCTGGATCGTGGAATACTTCCCCTGGGCCTACTACGAACCGCGCCCCGGCCACTTTGAGTGGGGACACCCCGATCTGGTAATCGAACATGCCAACCGCCAGGGGTTGACTGTCATCGCGCGGTTGGGCTTTGTGCCCGACTGGGCGCGCCCCAAAGAGAGCACGCCCCTGCTGCTGCTCGAAGAAAATTACGAAGACTTCGGCCGCTACGCCGCTGCCTTTGTGGAACGCTACGCCGACACCGTCGATTACGTGATCATCTGGAACGAGCCGAACCTTTCGCTAGAGTGGGGCTACCGGCCCGTAGATCCGGAAAGCTACGTCGAGATGTTACGTGTGGTCTACCCCATGATCAAAGAAGCCAACCCCAATGTACAGGTGTTGGGTGGCGCGCTGGCCCCCACACTCGCCCCACCCGGCAGCGAATGGGGCATGGACGACCTAGTCTACCTGCAACGCATGTACGACGCCGGCGCCGCCGACTACTTCGATATCCTCTCGGTACACTCCTACGGCTGGTACTCCGATCCCGATGAACCCGCCGATCCACAGGTGATCAACTTCCGCCGCACCGAGTTGCTCTACGAAATCATGCAGCGCAACGGCGACGGCGACAAGCCGCTCATGATCACCGAGGGCGGCTGGAACGATCACCCGCGCTGGACGCGCGCCGTTCGTCCAGGACAGCGCATCCACCACACCATCCGCGCCTACGAAATCGCCCGCACCGAATGGCCGTGGATGGAAAGTGTGGCCTTTTGGGTCTTCCGCTTCCCCTGGGACGCCAAAACCTACCAGGACTACTTTACCTTTGTGGACACCGAATTCGAGCCAAAGCCTATCTACGAAGAAGTACGCGCCTACGCCCGCGGCGAGGACGTGCTCGAATGAGCCGTCTTCTCGATCCACGGTATCGCACCTGGGTGATCGCCACCTTGGGTGTGGTGCTGCTGATTGTTGTCCTCGGCGTGTTGTGGCAGCGCGAGGTGCTCTTCCCCAGCGTGGATCGGACGTGGCTGGCGATTCAAGAGCGTGGCAGATGGCGCGTGGGCATGGATCCCAGCTTTCCTCCCTTTGAAATGCTGGACGAAAATGGCGCGCCTGTGGGGTTTGATGTGGATTTGGCCCACGCCCTGGCCGATCAACTGGGGGTGGAATTGGAGATTGTGGCCACTGGCTTCGACGGTTTGGTGGACGCTGTGCAGGTCGGGCGCGTCGACAGCGTGATCAGCGCGCTCCCCTTCGACCCACGTCTGACTCAGGACGTGCGCTACACCACACCCTACTTCGAAGCAGGCACCCGCCTGGCCGTCTCCACTGGATCACCCATCACCAGCATCGACGAGTTGACCGGCCAACGGGTGGCGGTGGAATGGGGCAGCATGAGCGACGCCGACGTGCGTCAACTTCAGCGCCAAGATCCGTCGATTGAGCGACTGCCCTACGCCACCGCCGAGGAAGCGCTGGCGGCCCTCCTCGCCGGAGAAGCCGACGCCTTGGTGGTCGATGGTGTGACCCTGCGCCTGGCCCAAGGACGGGGCGCAGCCGTCGAGGCGGTGGGCGCGCCGTTGGAGGGCGATCCATATGTCATCGCGCTGCCGTTGCACGCCTCCCGTCTCCACGCTCTGCTCGAAGCCGCCCTCGCCACCCTGCGCGAAGACGGCACCCTGGTCCGCTTGGAAGAAAAGTGGTTTTCGGAGGGAAGGTGAATGGTGATTGGTGATTGGTGACTGGGTCTTTCGATTGGTCTGCGAATGGACGCTTCACTAGTTCTTGGATCACTTCGACCGTGGCTTCCCGTGCGTATTCTACGACCCAATCACCAATCACTAATCACCATTGACTCCACTGCAAAAAGACCTTTTTCACCGCAAAGAACACAAAGATCACAAAGAAATAGAGTGGAAATCTTTGTGTTCTCTGCGTTCTTTGTGGTTGATTCCTGCTTTTTGCAGTGGACTCACCATTCACCTCTCCTTCGAAAAATTGTGAGCCGACATGCCGAGGCGTATACTGAACAAATACTCTCATTTCGGAGGGACGACGATGGATGCACTCGCCGAGCGTCTGGCGTTACAACTCGACTTTTTGAAGCTGTACACGCAGGTTCGCAAGCGACCTTGGGGGCTGTTGCTCTACAATCTGGAGAATCCAGACTATCACGAAGCCAATGGAGCGCGTTACGTCCGCTGCCAGGCCGATGAGTCCGCCGCGGTGATCGACGAGATCGTGCGCTTCTATCGCACCCGCCGCCTCACCCCGCGCGTTGACGTCGATCCTCAGACTGAGCCTGTCGACTTTCGTCAACGACTTGAAGCAAGCGGCTTTGAGTCGACGCCCAGCGAATACCGCGTGATGCGCTGGCAAGGGGACGCACCGCCGCCGCCCGAACTGCCCGCCGGTGTCAAGTTGGCCGTTGCCACACCCTACGACATCGAAGCCGTCGTGCAAATCGAGGCGGACGATTCACCTTGGGCCGGCACCGAATGGCTGCGCCGCCGCACCAAGACGTTGATGGCCAAATCGTCGGTGCGCTACTACGTGATCTGGGTGGACGGTGTCCCCGCGGCCACGGCCATGTGTTTTTGGACGGACAAACTGGGCTTTGTGGAAAGCGTGGCCACGCGCCCGGCCTATCGTCGCCGCGGCCTGGCCTCGGCCATCATCCAGCGAATGCAAATGGACACGCCCACGCCGTTGATGCTCGACGTCGAAGCAGAAAACGCCGAGCGAGTCTATGCACGGCGCGGCTTTGCAGTGGTGGGGCAAGCGCCGGTCTGGTCCTGTTGGTTGCCGGCGGATTGAAGAAAATGATTGATGAATGGGTAGCGGATGCTGTGGGGAATTGGGGTTTCTTGTTCGTTCAGTCGATGATGGGATGATGCGATGATGGGGATGAATGGGTATCGGTTTGTGCCGCGGGTGGATGCGCCGGGGGATGGCGCGGGGGATGTCTATTGGTTTCTGTTCCAGAATGACCGGCTTGTGGTGCTGACCAGCGACGCTGAACAGGTGACGGTGCCCTGTCTCGCTGATCCGGCAGGGATGGGGCTTTCGCCGGTTCGCCGTCAATATCTGGGCTACTTGGAAAACGGCACAGGTGCGCCTGTCCACTGTTATTCGGCGGAGTGCGATCCGGCTTTGTCCTTAGGCGAAGGGATGGCGGCAGAGGGCTTGCGTCAACTCTACACCCGGCTCGACGATACCTTTTTCAGCATTGCCGGCCGCGCCGTACAGATTGTGGAGTGGGATCGCAACCATCAATTTTGTGGCCGATGTGCCACACCCACCGAGGCGATGCCCAACGAACGCACTCGCCGTTGTCCCCAATGTGGGCTGTCGAGTTACCCGCGCATTTCTCCGGCCACGATCTGCGCCGTCACCCGCCACACTGAGGACGGGGAACGCATCCTGTTGGCGCGCAACCATCGCTTCCCGGCGGGGCGCTACAGTGTGCTGGCCGGTTTTGTGGAAGCCGGCGAATCGCTGGAAGAGTGTGTGGCGCGGGAGATCGACGAAGAAGTGGGGATCCAGGTCAAAAACATTCGCTACTTCGGCAGCCAGCCGTGGCCCTTTCCCAACTCACTCATGATCGGCTTCACCGCCGAGTACGACCACGGCGACATTGTCCTCGAAGACGCCGAAATCGCCGACGCCCAGTGGTTCAGCGCCGACAACCTGCCCCAACTGCCGCCGCCCATGAGCATCGCCCGCCGCTTGATCGACGATTTTGTGACTCGGCAAGTGTAGAAAAGATGCACCATAAGGCGCAAAGGCCGCTAAGAAAGGACGCAAAGAGGAGAAATGGACACGGATTACAGGATTTAAAAGGAATGGAACAAGCCGTTGCTAGAGCTTAAAAACGATCTGTTTGTCTTCTGCATCCTGAATTGTCCTGAAATCCGTGTCCTCCGCTTATGTCTCTATCTCTCTTTTTCTTTGCGTCCTTTGCGCCTTTGCGGTGAATTCTTGTGTTATCAGGGTGTGAAATCTTCGTCGCCGTTGAGGCCGCTGACCAGTGCCGCCAGCAGATCGGCGCAGTGATCGATGTCGGCGAGGGATATGGTTTCCACGGCGCTGTGCATGTAGCGGTTGGGTACGCCGACAAGACCGGTGACCACCCCCGCCCGTGACAACTGTATGGCGTTGGCATCGGTGCCGGTGCCGCGGCCATGCGCCGCAATCTGGTAAGGGATCTGCGACGCTTCCGCCGTGTCGACAAGACGGTCAAAAAGATGCGGATTGACATTCGGCCCCCGATCAATAACCGGCCCCGCGCCCAGCCGAATGTCGCCCTGTTGCCGCATGTCCATGGACGGGCAATCGGTGGCATGGGTGACGTCGACGGCGAGGCCGATGTGCGGGCGCACGCCGAAGGTGCTGGTGATGGCCCCACGCAGGCCAATCTCTTCTTGCACGGTGGAGACGGCGTACATGGCCACGTTGAGCCCCTTGGCGGCGGCGCGGCGTAGCGCTTCGATCACCACCCATACCCCCGTGATGTTGTCCATGCCCGGCGCGTTGGCAAAGCCGTTTAGCATCTCCTGGTAGCCCAGTTCCAGCGTAATGGGGTCGCCGATGCGCACCAAAGCGGCAGCTTCGGCCTTATCCGCCGCCCCGATGTCGATCCACATCTCCTCCAACTTCACCACTTTCTTGCGTTCTTCTTCGGTGAGCAGGTGAATTGCCTTGCGCGAAATCAGCGCGGGGATCGGCCCGCTCTTCGTCCACACCGTCATGCGCTGGCCGATCAACTGCTGCGGATCCCAGCCGCCGATGGGCTTGGCATAGAGGAAGCCCTTCTCGTCGATGTACGTCACCACCAGCCCAATCTGATCCACATGACCGGCCAGCAGCACTCGCGTCGGCGCACCCACATTCTTCCCCACAATCACATTGCCGTGGACATCGGTAATCACCTCATCGGCGAAGCTCTGCACATAGTCGCGCACCACCTTTTGCGCAGGCTGTTCATACCCTGCGGGGCTGGGCACGTTGAGTAGATCGATGAGGAATTGTTTCGCTGTCGATTCCATGATGCATCCTTTGCGGTGAATTTTTACAGGTGTCGATCCAGGAAGTCCGCCATACGCGTGAAGCTGTCGACGCGGTTGGCGAGTTTACTGATCTTGTGTCCTTCATCGGCGTAGTGGAGGAATTCAACCGTGCCGCCGGCGTTGCGCACCCGCTCTACGATCTGCTCCGATTCGAAGAGCGGCACCCGCGGATCGTTGTCCCCGGCGATGACCATGAGCGGCATGGTGATGCGCTCCGCCTTGTGGATCGGTGAGATCTGCGTTAAGAGATCACGGTGATGGGCCAGGCTGCCATATTCTTTTTCGCGGTGGGCGCGCCGCCAGGGGCTGGTACGCTCCATGAAACTGACCCAGTTGGCAATGCCCACCACGTTGATGCCGGCGGCGAAAAGTTCGGGGTAGGCTGTCAATGCCGCCAACACCATGAAGCCGCCATAGCTACGCCCGTAAATGGCGACGCGACCGCCGTTGATCTCGGCCCGTCCTTGTAGCCAGTGGACGGCGTACTTGAGATCGGCCACACTGTCGGGGCGTTTCTCTAACTCGTCGAGCTCGGCGTAGGCGCGGCCGTATCCCCCGCTGCCCCGCACATTTGTGCCCAGGATGGCGTAGCCGCGGCTGAGAAAATATTGAAAGCGTACGTCGAAATCGGGGCGCAACTGGCTGGTTGGCCCACCGTGGACGTAGAGGATGCAGGGATAGCCGCCGTCTGGCCGAGGTGTTAGGGGAAGATAGTAGAAAGCCGGGATCTGTCTCCCGTCGAAGCTCTCGAAGTGGATCAAATCAGGCAACACAAAAGAAGAGGGCGCGATGCCCGCCGTTTCGCTCTGTGTGAGGATGTTTAAGTCGCCGCTCACTAAATCTGCCGTCCACACATTGGCAGGCTGGTTGGGTGTCATCAAGTCGAAGATCACCTGTCCCTCGCCACGGAACTTGATCTTGCCGATCTGCCCGCCGGGGACGTCTTCGATTCGGCGGCTGCTGTGTGTACTTAACTCCAACACCCACAGTTCGCTGTAACCGCCTGCATTGAATGTATAGGCGGCGCGCGTCCCCTGCGCGTTGACAGCCAGCAGTTCGATCTCCCCTTCACCATCGTGGATCTCTGCTGTGACAATGGCGTCGAGTTCACCGCTCTCTACATTCAGGCGGCAGAGTGCGCCACGATCGTGGTGGCGATCGCTGATCAGGTAGACGCCGTGGGCTTCCCAGCGTACCTGTTCGTAACGGGCTGCGGTGATGCCGTCGGTGAGACATTGTTCTGATGCGCCAAAGTCGTTGATCGTCACCACGAAGAGCCGATCCTCTAGCGGACCGACCTGCTCGCGCACCAGCACTTGCCGGTTGTCGGGAGACCACGCCATCACCTCGCGGTTGCCTGCCATCTCACACAGGAATTGCGGCTCACCGCCCCCAATGTCCATAACGTAGAGATCAAAATCGATACTGTTGCGGGCGTTGCTTGTGTAGAGAATGCGCCGCCCGTCTCCACTCCAACCACCAAAGCGGTGGATGGCATCGTCTTGGTGGGTGAGGCGGCGTACATCGTGGCCGTCTTTGCCGCCATAGTTGGTGATGAGGTAGAACTGCTGCTTCTCGTTGCCGCCCACATCGCTCACCGCCAGCAGGTGATCCGCCGCGCCGCTGCCATGCAACTCCCACACCTTGTCTGCAAAGAAGGTCAACTGGCGCGGCCAGTCTTTGCTGTTGGGATCAGTCGCAATGCTCCAGACTTGGTAGTTGCCGGTGATGTCGCTCAGGAATGCCACACGCCTGCCGTCGGGCGAAAGCACCGGCGACGTGGCGCTACGGACGTTGAGATAACGGGCAAAATCAGTCATCGCGGGTTCCTTTGCAGGGCGCGCCTAACGTAGACGCCGGATGAGAAGGAAACGTTTTTGCGATTATACCCGCGAATCGGAATCGATGCCCATTATTTACTTGACCGGTTTACCCCGCCTGTAGGTTGGGTTCTTGCCCGGGTCCGCCCGACATTGTGTCTTTTGGAGATTCGGAGGGCAAGAACCCAACAGCGCTTCCCACCAATCAGAATGTGGGTCGGGTGCCCCGTTGGGTTATCAGCGCGGTGAATGGACGGCGTTCGTTGCTGCGCCAAGGCGGTGACAACCCAACCTACGCCAGAACCAAGTCTGTGGCCGGCTGGCCCAAACGCGCCAGCAACTGCGGTGACATCGACACTCCACCCGGGCGGAAGGCGTAAACACAGGCCAGCCGCAGCCGCGTCGCATCGGCATAGACTTGCAAGCGCTCCGAAGACAGCCATTCCACCGGATATTCGCGAAGGAAGGCCGCCCGCGCCCGCTGCAAGGAACAACCCAATCGCCCTGTCTGCAAACTGCGCAGTTCCAGGTGAACAAGCGCATTGGCCACGTCGAGTTCGGCTTCGCCCACGGCCAGGGTGTCGAGATCGAGCAGACCGGCTTCACCATCGTCGGTAACGAAGATCTGCTTGTCGTAAAAATCGCGGTGGAGTAGCGTCGGCACGCCGGTTGCACCAGTCAACATTTCGGCCACCCGCGCCACCGGAATTGTGATTTCCGCATGGAGACGCGGCGCAAAATCGTGTAGTCGATCCATCCACCGCGCCAAGACGCCCACTTCTTGCGTCGCTGCATGGGGAACGGCCCAGGCAGGCGCTGGCATCTCGTGGAGCGCGCCCAGCGTGCGCCCCATGACCTTCAATGCGTCTTCGATGGCGGGGCTGTCGTAGAGATCGTGTACCGACTTCCCCGCTAGCGCCGCTGTGGAGACGATGCCCGCAACTTCGTCGTGGTGTAGCAGCGCCGGTGTGGCGAAGGTGCGGATGTGCTCTGCCGCCCAGGTCAGCGCCGCTGCCAACGCGCCGCTTTTTTCGGGACGCACCGCTTTGGCGAAGACGGTTTCGCCTTCCTGTTGCAGACGAACCACGGCGCGGCGCTCAGGGCGGTGGACGATGATCTGCGCGCCTGGCTGCGCCAGCAGACTGCCCAGCCCCCGCAGCCGCCGATCCGCGCCGTGGGCTTGCAGGATCAGCTTGTGCTCGTCTAACTTGATCACCGAATCTGGATCGACGGCGGCTTTGCGCGTACTGCGCAGGATCTGGCTGCGTCGCTCATCGTCGGCGATCCACTGGCCGGGGACGATCTCACCCGCGGGCGTCACAAATTCCACGGCGACGTGGTCTACGTCCTGGGGCCAGGTGCGGCGCAACGTCAGCCGCGGCGCAGACAATCCCCAGCGTACCGCCGTCGTCTGCGGTAGTTCAATCTGCTGTAACGCAGCGAAACGTTGGGGGAAGCGCCAGGGGGAAGATTGATTGGTGATTTGCATGGTTGATCTCCTGTTGAGAAATGAGTAATGCGTAATCCGTAATTGGTCGAGCAGGTTGGTTGCCAATTGGCAAGTGACTTCGTCTACGAATTACGCATTACGAATTACTTCCCCTGCAACACGCAACACCCGCTCCGTCTCCTCCCCCCACGCCACATGGCGATAGCGAAACGGCTCCGGGGCGCGGCGGATCAGAGCGACGGCGGTGTAGAGGGCGATTTGATTGGATTGGATTGGTGCACCGTCGGCAGCGTGATAGCCCTGGCGGAATTGATCGATGTAGCCGGTGACTTGTGGCTGTGCGCCGGATCGTTGGATCAACGCGGCGGCGAAGGATCCTAGATCGGCGGCGGGGTGGCTGCGGGCGGCGTTGTCGAAATCGAGGACGGCAATGCCGCCGTCTTCGGTGAGCAGGATCTGATCGGGCGAGAAGTCACCGTGGATAGCGCAGGCGCGGTGACCGTGGCGGGCGTCGTCTGCGCGGAGGTGGGCGGCGACGGTGTAGGCTAGTTCAGTCGCCAGTTCGGCCAGCCACGGCGCGGTGACCGTCACCGCTTCGGCGGCGGCGGCGACGGCGGCGATCTGATCCTGTGCGGTGAAGGACGCAAGATCGGCAGGCTCTTGGGCGTGAATGTGCGCCAGCGCCGCGCCTATGGCGTGCATCGGTATGTCCTGTCCGGCGGGATTGGGCAGATGGCGCGAGAGGGTTTGTCCCTGGATCCAGGACAGCGCCAACGCACTGTGGCGGCGAGAACGTCCTAGCCGCTGCGGGATGCGCAATTCTTCCAGGGCAGAAAAATGCTTGGCCGCGGCGGATGCCTGCTCGAAGGCATCCGCCGTGTAGAACTTGAGCGCTGCCGTCATGCCGTCACCGTCCAGGCGGGCGACGAGGCGGCGTTCGGGCTTGTAGTGCAGCGGCGTGATTGTCCCCAGCCACAGTTCCGGCTGATCGGGGACGAGGCGACGCAACAGATCGGCGCGTTCGTCGGGTGTGCAGAGCTTGCGCAGCGCGGGCAGGCGGGCGTCGTGTGGGAAGCGGTATAGCTTGATTTTGAGATCGGGCAGTGAGATCTGGTGGTCGTTGTCACTGTGGTGGACGTTGTCGAGCTGGTGCAGCGCCTTGGCATAGGCCAGTTCGACGCCGTTTTCGGTGTGAAGGCGGCAGGCGGCCAGGCAATTGGTGCCCGGTTTGTAGCGCAGGTAGGTCACTTCGACGTGGCGGACACCCCAGCGCGGTTGCTCGTCTTTGAGCGCCGTGGCCAGGGTGTCGCTGTCGAGCAGGGCGGCCAGGCCAGGGATGGCGACGTCGTTGTCGACCAGTAGGCGATCTTCACGATTCAGCATGGATCGCCTCCCTGGTGGCCGCTGATTGGATGGCGTAGAGGGCCGCGTAGCGTCCGTTCTGCGCCAGGAGTTGGGCATGGGTGCCGCTTTCGCGGATCTCCCCCGCTTCGACGAAGTAGATGTGATCGGCGCTTTCGGCGGCACGCAGATCGTGGGTGATGATCAGCGTGGTGCGCCCGTCGCTTAGCCGATCCAGCGCGGCGTGGACGGTCTGTCCGCTCTCTTGATCGAGGCCCGTGGTGGGTTCGTCGAGGATCACGATGGGCGCGTTGCGCAAGGCGGCACGGGCCACGGCCACCCGCTGCCGCTGCCCACCCGAAAGGCTCGATCCCCGTTCGCTGAGGACGGTGTCATAGCCGTGGGGCAGGGCCGAGAGGAAGCCGTCGGCGTTGGCCAGGGCGGCGGCGCGGCGGACTGCGTCTTCGTCAGTTCCGTCGTCTACTTCGCCGGTTGCACCGAAGGCGATGTTGTCGCGTGCGCTCACGGCAAAGAGGACGCTCTCTTGCAGCACATAGCTGAACTGGCGGCGCAGATCGGCCAGGCGGATCTGGCGGATGTCCACGCCGTCGAGTAGGATGCGCCCGGCGCTGGGATCGTAGAAGCGCAGCAGCAATTGGGTGAGTGTGGACTTGCCGCCACCCGATGCCCCCACCAACGCCACCCGTTGGCCGGGGCGGATCGTGAAGTCGATCCCGCGCAGCACAGGACGGCCTGGCGTGTAGCCGAACGAGACGTCTTCGAAGCGGAGTTCACCGGCGGCGCGTGTCAGTGGGCGGGCGTCGGGTGCGTCGACAATGTTGGGCTGTACGTCGAAGATTTCCAGCACACGTTCGCCGGATGCGGCGGCCTTGGCGATGCGTCCTGTGTACTTGGCGAGATCCTGCATGGGGCGGAAGGCGCCCTTCATATAGCTCATAAAGACGATGAGATCGCCGGGCGTGAGGCTGCCGCTGAGCACCAGCCGCGCGCCGTACCAGATCACCAGGGCTGTCCCCGTAGCGATGAGGATGTCGATGGAACGTTCAAGTTTGGCGGCGAGGCGTGCCGTCTTGACGCCTTCGTTGAGGTTCTTGCGGTTCTGCCCGCCGAAGGCTTCTTCGAGGCGCGGTTCCAGCCCGTAGGCTTGCACCACCTGCATGGCGTTGAAAGTCTCGGCGGCGGCGGCGGCCATGTCGCCTTCCTGGCTGCGTTGTTTGCGCGCTGCCTGACGAATGCGCGAGGATAGGCGCACCATGGCCAGCCCGGTGAGGGGCAGTGTGCAGAGGGCGATCAGCGCCAAAGCCGGGTTGAGCCAGTACATCAAGCCCAACATGCCCAGCAACGTCAGCGCGTGGACAGTCAACGGCAGCATTGCCGTCACGGCCACCTCTTGTAGCCGGTTCATGTCGCCGATGAGTCGGTTGAGTAGGTCACCGCTGCGCGCTTGGGTGTGGAAGGCGAGGGGCAGGCTGAGCACATGTTTGTAGAAATCGGCGCGGACTTGGGTTAACACGCGGTTGCCGGCCAGCGCCAGCAGCGTGGTGTTGAAGTAGGCCATCCCCGCGCCGGCGGCGCTGACTGCGATCATGGCCAGCGCCGCGCCCGCCAGCAGTATCCCCGACGACCAGCCTGCCAGCCACGGTGCGAAGTTTGTGGGAGCGACGCCGCTGAGGTAGTCGAAGATGAACTTGAGCGGCCACGGTTCGAGCAGGCGCAGCCCGATCTGCCCTAGCATGGCAAAGAGCGCGCCCAGGATCAGCCAGCGTTCGCGCCCGATGATCGGCCCAAAGCGGCGCAACACGCGCCAGAGCTGGGGGAAGGCGTTGAACTGGAACGGAAAGCGGATAAGCGGAAGGCGGATAAACGGAAAGCGGTTGAGCGGAAAGCGGTTGAGCGGAAAGCCATGTCTGCGGCGTGGTGTGTTCGCTCGATCTTCTGGGAAGGGGGCAGAGGATCTCTCGAATTTCGGAACCGAGGCTGCCCCCTTCCCGGAAGATTCGTCGCCTGTACGCCCCACGGCGAGGATACGCCGTGCCACCTTTTCCCAACTGTGGTTGGCCACGATCTCGGCGCGTGCCCGTTCTCCCAGGCGACGGCGCAGCTTGGCGTCGTCGTGTAGTGTGCTCAGCTTTTCGGCCAGATCGGCGGCGTCGCCGGGATTGGCGATAAGGCCGGTTTCGTCGTGGACGATCACCTCTTCGATCTGTCCGATGCGGCTGGCGACGACGGGCAGACCGGCGGCCATGTACTCGTAGAGCTTGAGCGGCGAGAAGTAGAAATCGTCCAGGTGCGGGTAGGGCGCGGTGGCGACGTCCATGCGCGAGAGCAGATCGGGGATCTGGCTGGGGTCCACTGCGCCAGTGAGCTTCACCGCGGCGGACAGCTCCAGCGCGGTCACTTGTTCTTCGATCTCGGCGCGGCAGGGGCCGTCGCCGACGAGGAGCAACTGCGCGCCAGGACGCTGGGCGTGTAACTGCGCGAAGGCATCGACCAGGGTGTTGACGCCGTGCCAGGGTTTGAGCGTACCCACAAAGCCGACGGTGAAAGGGGCGGCTGCGCTCGGGGTGTGGCGCGGAGCGAAGCGATCCGGATCGACGCCGTTGGGCACGACGTGGATGCGTCCTTGGGCGCTGGGCCAGTCGGCCAGGTAGGCGGCCACCTGCGCGGAGACGGCAAAGAGACCGTCGGCGGCGGCGAAGGCGCGGCGGGCTACCTCTTCGGCCTCGGTGCGGTGGATCAAGGTGCGGTGGTTGGCCTGTTCCTCGATCAGCGGCGCGTTGACTTCGAGCACGCCGATGGTGTGGTTGTCCTCGGCGTAGGTCATGCCGGCGTGGCTCCACAGCGAGTACCGCTCGTAGACGAGATCGAAGGGGCCTTCCTGGGCCAGCCACGATTCCACGACTTCGTTGAGGGCCAGGGCGCGCACTTCGCGCTCGTGGGCCTCTCCTTTGCCCACCGGCGGCAGCGCGTGGACGACCAGATCCACGGCCAGATCGGCGGGCGGTTCACCGTCTAGACGCACGGCGAAGAGATGAACCTCTGCACCCAGGCGGATCAGGGCGCGGATCACTTCTTGCACATGCACCGATGCGCCCTTGCGTCCAAAAACCGGCACGCCGGGGTCGGCGCAAACGTATGCAATACGCATTATGCGGCCTCCTGCATCTGGAAATTGGCGTGGCGCTGGGTGGCGCGCTGGAAGAGCGCGCGCTGCTCAGCGGTGTTGTGGCGGATGTCGAAATCGCGCTCGACTTGCGCCCTCGCGGCGTGGGCCAATCTGCGGCGCAGCGCAGTGTCGGCGAGGAGACGTTGCAGGGCGTCGGCCAGGCCGATCACGTCGCCGGGGACGGTCATGAGGCCGGTTTCGTTGTGGTGGATGGCTTCGCCAATGCCGGTGACGTCGGTGGAGACACAGGGCGTGCCCAGGGCCATGGCTTCGAGGAGGACGGTGGGCATGCCGTCGCGGTTGCCGTCGTCGGCCACGATGCAGGGGGCGGCGAAGACGGCGGCCTGCTGCATGTAGCGGATCACGTCGGCCTGTTGCAGAGCGCCCAGCATGTGAACTTGCCCGCCCATGCCCGTCTGTGCGATGTGACGGCGCAGGTTGGCCTCTTCTTCGCCGGAGCCGATGAGGCTACAGGTGAAGTGGACGCCGCGTCGTTTCAGTTCTACGCAGGCGTCGACGAGGAGATCGAATCCCTTTTTGGGCACGAGCCGCCCCACGCCCAGGATGTGCGGCGCACGCTCCTGGTTGGGCTGGAAGGCGAAACGGTCGAGATCGAGCCCGTTGTAGAGGCGCCGCACCCGTTGGGCGTCTTCGCCGTAGGTTTGGCGCAGAAAGCTGAGGTTGTAGTCCGTTACTGTGATGATGCCGGCGGCGTCGCGCAACTTGCGGCGCAGATCGGCGGGGTCCACACTTTCGTGGTAGATGTCCTTGGCGTGGGCGGTGAAGGTGTAGGGGATGTTGGTGAGCAGCGCCGCCAACCGTGCCACGGTGGTGGAGACGCTGGCAAAGTGTGCGTGGAGCAGGCTGATCTTCTTTTGGCGCACCAGCCGCGCCAGGTGAATGGCCTGGAAGATGTCGGCGGGATCGGTGTCGAGTTCGTCGGCGAGCAAGGGCCACAGGCGTGGGAATTCACGGCGTCCTTTGCGTAGTTCGGCCCAAAAGGTGCTCAACTTCGAGCTGTCGCTGGGGATGTAGGTGACAGGTGCTTGCACCTTGGCCAGCACATCGTGGAAGCGCCCGTCGGTGGGCAGGCGCAGCGATACAATTTCCAATGGCTGCCCGGCGTCCTGGTGGGCCAGGATCTCATTCACAATAAAGGTCTCCGAAAATCGGGGGTACATTTTGGTTACGTAGGCTATGGTCATTGGTGGATCTCCTGGGCTGTGGTGTTGGTTCTAGAAAGGGAGGTAATGCGTGATGCGTAATTCGTGATGCGTAATTCGTTGACGAAGTGTCGTGCCAATTGGGAATTCACCTCGTCGACCAATTACGGATTACGGATTACGCCGCCCGCCGCACTTCAACCGCCTCACCCATCACCTCTGCCAGCAGATCCGGCAGGGTGGAGACGCCGTCCAGATTGAGGACTGTCCACGGGTTGGGGCGGGGGCCGGCTTCGGTGCGCAACCAGCGGTTAAGGGCATTGGGATTCAGTTGATCGGGGTTGAGGACGTCGATCAGGCCTAGTTCGGCGAGGCGAACGGCGCGGATCCACTGTTCCTGGCGCGGGTGTACGCGGGGAACGACCAGGGTAGGCTTGCCGTAGGCCAGGATCTCGCAGACGGTGTTGTAGCCGCCCATGCAGATCACACGTTCGGCGCGGCGCATGAGGGCGGGCAGGTCCTGTTCAAATTCGATGATCTGGAGATTGGGTGCGCCGGCGGCGAGACGGTAGAGCGTTTCGCGCTCCGCTGCGGGCATGTACGGCCCGGTGACGACGATGCTGGGCGTGCGGCTGCGCTGTTGCGCTTCGACAAAGGCGTGGGCCAGCGCGAAACCGTCTTGCCCGCCGCCGGTGACGCAAAGGGTGAGGCCGTTTTCAATGGAAGTGGCGCCTGTCTGCATGTCACCGCGGCCAAGGTAGCCGGTGTACCGGATCAACGGGGCCAATTCTCGGCCAAAGCTTTGTTCTGCGGCCAGATCATAGACTTTGGGATCGCCATAGACCCAGATACGGTCGTAGTAGCTACGCACAATTTGGGTGTTGCCCGCCTGTGTCCACTCGGCGTCGGCCACGGTGGGCGTGTCGAGGATGTCGCGCAGCCCGAGCACGCAGCGGGTGCGGCGGTGTGACGGCAGATCGCGACGACAAAGGGCGTGTAGAGTCGGCACCAATTCGTTAAACATGCCGCCGGGGACCTTGTCGACAATGAACAGATCCGGGGCGAACGCTGTCAGCGCGGCGCGGATCGTCTGGCTGCGCAACTTGATCAGGGCGTCCAGCGACAGGTGCATGGAGCGGGAACGGTAGCGTCCATCCCCATCCTTGGCAATGGCGGGCAGGACCAGAAAGTCTACGCCTTCGGGCACCTCGAACGACGTTGCCACTCCTGCACTGGAAATGAGCAAAATGTCTACGGGGATGTGGGCTTGTACAAAACTCGACGCAATCAACATATTGCGCCGGATATGGCCCAATCCTTGCGTGTCATGTGAATACAGTGCGATGCGAAGGCGCGGTGATCGGTTTTTGCTCATGGTGTACACTCCTGATTCGGTTGTTAGATTCAAACACGTACCTATCTTGAGTGCGCGACGCCGTGGTTCGTCAACGGCGAAGGGCTTCGCCGCCTGCAATCAAGATCAGGGGGTACAAGAGATATGTCGGGTGGGTGGGGGAAAAATACAGGAATTTTTGGGGGATTGGGGATTGGGGACTGGAGATTAGGGGATTAGACGATTTCAGAGAGTCGACACGATCCTTAATCGCTTAATCGCTTAATCGCTTAATCGCTCAATCGCTTCTTATTCCGTCGGCGCTTGGGTGGGCGATGGGCCGATCTCATCGCCGGGCGGTTGAATGCCGCTGGCGGGCGCGGTGGGGCCGCTGGGGAAGACGGTGTTGACAGGGATCGGGGTGGGCCGCGGCGCGGGCGTAAATGTCGGTTCGTCTGTGGGGGCTACCGTCGGCGCGGGGACGGTGGTGGGCGTCGCCGTGGACGCCGCCGGGAACCAGGACATCACCGTCTGCTGCCACTGCTGCACTTGCGCCTGTGTCTGTGGCGACGAGAGATAGATCGTCATCACTGCGACCAGCGCAAGTCCCACCAACATCAGGATCTGGCGGTTGTTGCTCGACAGCACCGGCTTGTGATCGTGGCTAAGCCGCCCTGTGCGTGTCCACTCGATAAGGCGATGACCATCGACAAGATGGATCGGCTTGCCGCCGGCCCATTCTACTGCGGCGCGGCTCACCGTCCCTGTGGTGACGAGGTAGGCTTCGTCCGCGCCGGTGTGGACCATGACGCCGTAGAGATCGCGCACCACCGGCTGTCCCACTGTGCCACCATAGCGCTTACACTGCACCACCGCCATGCGCCGTCCGCGCCGAAGGACGAGATCGATGCCCTCGTCACCGGAGGCGCGGGTGTTTTCGACTTTGTAGCCCATCTTTGAAAAATGCTGGCCCACGAAACGCTCGAAGGCGATGGGATCCATCTGTTGGAGTTGGGAAAGGCGCATGATGTTGGTGATTGGTGGTTGGTGGTTGGTGATTGGTGATTGGGAGGGATTGTAGCGCGGGGGTGGGGTGGGGGCAAATGGGATAAGCGTTAAGTGAAGGGGTAGCGAAAGTGCCGGGGACTTTTCGCCGCAGCGAGACGGCGTCTTCAAACCTGGCGTCACGTCCAACGTGAAGTCCCCGGCACCTGCTTATGGCGAATGATCCATTTTACGGCAAAATAGACTGAACCAATTACGCATTACTTGTTACTCATTACGCTTCTCCCCCGCCAGCGCCTTTGCAATCTCCTCGCCGCTGACCACGGCGCCGTCCTCTTTGAAGAGGTAGCAGGCCACGGCCCGTTTGTCTTCGGTGCGGTAGAGCGGTGGGGCTTGACGGCGGCATTCGTCCATAACGAAAGGACAGCGGTTGGAAAACTTGCAGCCTTGCACCGCGGCCCGAGACGCGCCGGGGACATTGGCTGCGCTTTCGATCTCGATGTCCTGTCCCCAGCGGATGTCGGGATCGGGCACCGGGATGGAGCCGACCAGCAGCCGTGTGTAGGGGTGCTTGGGATCTTTGATCACGTGATCAACGCTGCCCACTTCGGCTACAGAACCCCGGTAGAGGATGTAAATGTTCTCGCTGATCTGGTAGGCCGTGGTGAGATCATGGGTGATGTAGACGAGCGAGATACCCAGATCACGCTTGAGGTTCATCAAGCTTTCCAGAATCGTCGCCCGCAACGAAGCATCAACCATCGAAACAGGCTCATCGGCGAGGATGATGCGTGGGTTGAGCAGCAACGCCCGCGCCACCATGATGCGCTGGCGCTGTCCACCGCTCAACTGGTGCGGGTAGCGGCCCAGCGTCTCCTCAGGTCGCAGACCTGCCCGGCGCAGGCTCTCTTCGATCAACGTCTGCATTTCGGCGCGCGAGCCGGCCAGTCGAAACTTCTGCACAGGGATGGTCAACACCTGGTCGACTTTGTAAAACGGGTTGTAGACCTCGAACGGATCCTGAAAGATGGCCTGCACCTGGCGTCGAAAGTCGCGTCGCTCGGCGTGGCTCATACGCGCCAGATCGCGACCCCGGAAACGGATTGCGCCCTCGCTCGGGCGGACAATGCCCAGCAGCAGACGCGCCAGCGTAGTCTTGCCGCTGCCACTTTCGCCGGCGATGGCCGTGATCGTGGGTCTCTCTTCGTTGAGGGCCAAGGAGATCTGGTCGACCGCCACGGTTTGTCCCTTTTTGAGCAGGCCACCGCCAAACACCTTGGTTACGTTTTGTGCTTCCAAAAGCTCTGTCACAGTTGGCTCCCCTCGTATAGCAGGCAGGATACCCATCGTTCCGGCTTGATCTCCACCAACTCGGGGATCTCCACTGAACAGTGCGCCATCGCCTTGGGGCAGCGCGGATGGAACATACAGCCCGGCGGCGGCGACAACAACGAGGGCGTCAGCCCCGAAAGTCCTCGGAACAGCTCTTTCGATTGGAGGGTGGGCAGGCTACCGATGAGCGCCTGTGTGTACGGGTGCAACGGATCTTTAAAGATGTCGCGCACCGGGCCGACTTCCACCAGTTTGCCGGCGTACATCACCCCCACCCGATCCACGAACTGCGCCATCAACCCCATGTCGTGGCCCACAAGGATCACGGCGGCGCCGATCTCCTGCTGGACACGGCCGAATGTCTCCATCACCTGGCGCTGCACCACCACATCCAGCGCACTGGTGGGTTCGTCGGCGATGATGACTTTGGGGCTGAGCAGAATGCCCATGGCGATGCAGACACGCTGCTTCATGCCGCCGCTTAATTCGTGGGGGTAGGCGTCCATTACGGCTGGGCCAAGATCGACCGAGTTGAGCGTCTTTTCGATGCGGCTGTCGATCTCTTTGCTGCCGGCGCTGCTTTCGTGGGCGCGGATCGTATCGCGCAGTTGTTCGCCCACCTTCATCATCGGGTTGAGCGAATTCATGGCCCCCTGCGGGATCAAGGCGATCTCGGCGAAGCGGGCGCGGCGCATCTCGGCTTCAGAGAGACGCAGCAGATCGACGCCGTCGAGCAGCACTTGGCCGCCCTGGATCTCGGCAGGTGGTTGCAGCAGCCGTAGCAGACTCAGCGCCGTCGTCGTCTTGCCTGAGCCGGACTCGCCGACCAATCCCATGCGTTCACCGGCGCGCAGGAAGAAACTGACCCCGTTGACGGCTTTCACCTGTCCGCGTGGGGTGACGTAGCTCACAAAAAGATTTTTGACCTCCAGCACACGTTCCGCTGCCCCTATGGCAGAAGACGTTGCCGGTCTGGTTGGATTTTGAGTCACCATATTGGTTGCATAACCCTAGTGTATGCGCGGCTAACCACGCTGTGCTCCCTGAAGGCGGGGATTGGCGTATTTGTCGAGTGAGATGCTCATGAGGAAAAGGCCGGTGAAGATGACGGCCAGGGTGACGATGGGGGGCGCCCACCACCACCACATCCCTCGGAACATGGCTGAGTAGGTAAAGGCATGATAGAGCGACCGTCCAATCGTGGGCACGTTCTGTGGCCCTAACCCCAGCACCTCCAGCCCAACCGATGCCAGAATGCCACTGCTCACCGCACCCACAAAGGCGGCGGCCAGATAGGCGGTCAGGTTGGGCAAGATCTGTATGAAGATGATCTCAAAATCGTTCTGGCCCGACAGTTTGGAGACCACCACGAAGAGCCGCTCGCGCAGGCTCAACGTCTGGGCGCGGATGACACGGGCGGGCAACGGCCAGGCCAGCAACCCCACAATCAGCGCCATCAACACCACTGTCATCACACGTACGTAGGCGGAGACGGTAATCAGAATGGCCAGCACCGGGATCACCAGCATCACGTCGGCGAAGCTGCTGAAAATCGTGTCGAGGATCCCACGATAATATCCTGCGAGCAGGCCGATCAATGCGCCGAGCAGAACGCCCACGCCGCCCGCCAACAACCCGATTTTGAAGGTGTTGGGGATGCCAATCACCATCAAAGTGAGCATGTCGCGCCCGAATCCCTCGGTGCCCAGCGGATTGTCTCGGCTCGGGCTTAGGTTCAGCGGATTGGCGCCCATGTCGGCGCGTCGAGGATCGACCAGCATCTCGCCGATGGCGCCAAAGAGATACAGCGCCACCAACAACGAGAGACCCAGTGTGAACATCCAGTTTAGAAGGAGGAATCGGCCCACACCCGCCGCCGTACTCAATATGCGGCGACCGATGCCGGGTGCATTGCGCTTTGGGCTTGTTTCAGAAGGATAGGTAGTTGCCATGTTATGTTACTTTCTCAACCAGATTGCTGTCGTTCGGGGTGATCATCCGGAACTCTCCGCCGTGTAGGTGACACGTGGATCGAGCCGCGGGTAGATCAGATCGATGATCAACACGGCCAGGCCCACAGACATCGCCAGCAAGAGGGTGATCCCCTGGATGACGGTGTAGTCGCTGTTGGTGATCGACTGGTAAAGCTGATAGCCCAGGCCGGGGTAGGCGAAGATGATCTCCACCAGAATCGCGCCGGAGACCACATGTCCCAGGGCAATGGCCAGGTGGGCCATCTGCGGTGGGATGGCGTTGCGCACCGCATACCACCAGAGGATGCGTCGTGGCGGCAGCCCCTTGGCTTCGGCCAGCAACATGTAGTCTTCGCCGATGGTGTTGACCATGAGGCCGCGCATGGTCAGCGCCCATAGCCCCAGGCTAGAGAGGATGATGGAGAGCGCGGGCAGCACAGCATGGCGCGCCACGCCGACGATGAACTCCCAATTCCACTCACGCGCCATGCCAGGTGGGTAGGCACCGCTCATGGGCAGCACCCCGGTGGTGAAGGCGAAGGCATAGAGCAGCAGCAGCGCCAGCAGATAGTAGGGTAACACCGCCCAGATCATAGTGAAGGGCAGCACCGCCTGGATGATCTTCGGCGTCCCCTTCCAGGCGAGCAGCGCCCCAACGGCCACGCCAAGCACAAAGGTGATAATCACACTGGTGGCCACGAGGCCGATGGTCCATCCAATGGCAGGCTGGATGATCTCCCACACACTGGCCGGGTAGGCCGAAAGCGACTCACCGAAATCCAGCCTCACCGAATTCCACAGGTATTTGAAGTATTGAACGTAGAGCGGATCGTTCAGCCCGAAGCGTTCGCGGTAGGCTTCGAACATGGCCTGGCCCTGCTCGATCCCCGCGCTGGCCTGGGCCATTCGGGAGGTGATGGCGCCAATCGGATTGCCCGGTGCCATCCGTGGAATCATAAAGTTGAACGAGGCGGCCACAAAGATAATCAAAAAGAACATACTGACGCGCCGCAAGAAATAACCGAGATCAACACCACGCATAATAACAGTCCTCTGTTAAAGGCTTTACCGAAAGTACCAGACTCGCGTCACCCGCCGTTCAGGACGCTGAACGGCGGGTGACTGTGATCATTCTACTCAATGTCAGTAAGTTAAGGCTGGACGACAGACGATGGACGACAGCAGAAGTGACTTCGCGTGTCACCTGCAACCTGCAACCACCCAGCTAACTTACTGACATTGTCACTCTACTTGTTGCTTAGTAACGAGAATGGCGGCTCTATTGCGCCGGTTCCAGTTCGACGAGCACACGCAGGAAGTGCTGCCAGTGGCTGGGCGGCTGAATGTAGTTGTTGTCGGCGGTGGGCCAGTTGGTCCACTTGCTCTCGTTGAAGAGCATGAAGGCCGGCTGCTGGATCAGCGGGATGGCCGGCAGTTCGTCGGCCCAGATCGTGGCGGCTTCGGTCATCAACGCCATCACCTGGGGATCACCCAGGGGCAGGCTGCCCATCTCGTCGATCAGGGCGGAGTACTCTTCGTTGACCCAGCGACCGGCGTTGTTGGTGTTGTCTACGTATTCGGTGCCCGCTTCACCCACCGGGTTGACCCAGGACAGGTTGTAGCGGTTCATGCCGAACCAGGGTTCGATGACGCTGCCGCAGCCACTCCAGTCGGTGGCGCCCTCGAACTGTCCACGGCCTGTTTGGTCGCGGAAGATACCCCATTCCAGGATGCGCAACACGGCGTCGATGCCCACCTGGTTCAACTGCTGAACCACGAGGCGTGCTACATTTTCCATGAAGGGCGGCGCCACAATGTCGATAGACAGATTCTCGCCGTTGGCATCTTCGTAGAAGCCGGAGCCCTCATTGAGGGTGTAACCCTGAGATTCGATGATCTCACGCGCCCGATCCGGGTTGTACTCGGCGATAGGGGCGATGATGTCGGCGATCTCATCCAGGTAGGGCTGCATGGCCGGGTAGTCGGGGAAGATGAAGGCCGCGGGCACTGTCGCCCCTTCGTAGAGGACGTCGGCCATCTGCTGGCGGTTAAAGGCGTAGGAGAGCGCCCAGCGCATCTCTTTGTTGCCCCACGGTTCTACGGTGTGGTTGATGGTGAACATGCGCGCGCAAGGATCGCGCCAGGCAAAAGGCGCATCGTCGTCGTAGGAGCGCAACTGGTCGTTGCGGGCCATTAACGACTGCATAACGCTCAAGGTCGCGCCGGAGCCGGGGCCCATGTCCAGTTCATTCGCCACAAGCATCTGGTTGACGGTTTCGGCGTTAGGGATCCAGGGGCGCTGGATTTCCACCGGCGCAGGCAGTTTGAACGTGCCGGTCTTGGCGCCCCACCACTCATCGTTGCGTTCGTAGATGAACTCAGTCGACGAGAAGCGCTTTACCGTGTACGGGCCGCTGAAGATGGGCGCGCCCGTCTCGGCATTGTAGGGATTGCGGAAGGTGATAGGATCCTGTCCATCCCAAACATGCTTGGGCAGGGGCACAATCGCCTGTGACGTGGTGCCGGCCAGGTTTTCCATAACAAAGCGCGGGTTGGATTCAGTCAGTGTGAACGTGACGGTGCGATCGTCCACAGCCTCTACCGATTCCACCCAACGGCTCACAGCGCCGGACCAGTTGAGCTGTGGCGCATACTCTTTGAGCAATTCAATCGTGAAGACAACATCCTCGGAGGTGAGCGGCGTGCCGTCGCTCCACTCAGTCCCCTCGCGCAAGGTGACGGTCCACTCGTCGAGGGCTTCGTTGGCCGTGAAACTCTCGGCCAACCAGCCGTCGATTTCACCCGTCTCGTAATTCAACATGAAGAGGGGTTCCATCATATTTTGGTTCATGCCCTGCAAGATGAAGGTGCCGGGGATGTAAGGATTCCAGATGTCCGGCGCAGGGATGTTCACATTGGAGGCAATGCGCAGAATCCCGTCATTCTCGGCAGGCGCGGTGGTGGACGTGCCTGTGTCTGTCGAACCTCCGGGTTGAGCGGCAGGTGCAGCACAGGCCGCCATCATCACCATCAACAGCAAAATACCTACTATGAATCGTACTCGGTACAAACCTTGTTTTACGGCAGACACTTGAACTCTCCTTCGTTCTGATGAATAGATGGGAAGTCACGGTGTAACTTGGAACCAAATACGACGAACTGAAAGGATATAATGTCAAAGTCACGCGCAGCAAGACGATATACTGCTGCGAAGGGTGGTGCATTTCAGCATGGGGCAGCAACCTTGCGGAAGGGGGGCAGGGTGATTTTCCGCTACTGTTTCATCTCGCGACCCCTGCCCGTAAGGTCAATCTGCCCGAGACAAAATTACACCTTAATGGGTGGTGCGATTGCAGGATGCGTGTAGATTCGTTATGATCGGGAAATGTTTGGATTGAGAACCACAGGGTGTTTTGGGGTAACAATCGCCATCATACTGGTTTTTTAGCAAATGGTCAAGCCATTTTACCGAACCACCTCCACTATAGGAGACAATCATGCCTTCAAATGATTCACCCGCCATCGTCGCCGTGGAGTGGACCGAACTGGTCGGGCGACGACCACGCCACGCTGGGCGCAATGCACGGCTGGGCGCGCATGGCTTTAACGTGCGGGTGCCTGTGGCCCGTCTCACCGCCGAGGACGGTAGCCAGGGCTTCGGTTTCGCCCGCGCCGATGAAAACGAAGCACAACGCATCCTTGGGCGTTCGCTAGACGATCTCTTCAACCCCGAAGTGGGCAGCCGCCCCCATGGACGTCTTTTCGACTTCCCCCTTTGGGATCTGATGGCGAAACGAGCGGATCTGCCTGTCTACGCGCTGGCGGCGGCAATGGTGGGCAAGGACGCGCCGACGGCGTTGTCTGTCCCCTGCTACGACACCAGCCTCTACTTCGACGATCTGCATCTGGACGACCGGAACGAAGCCGCCGCCCTGCTGGCCGAGGAGACGCGCGAGGGCTACGACCGCGGCCACCGCAACTTCAAGATCAAAGTCGGTCGCGGCGCACGTCACCTGCCTGTAGAAGAGGGGACAGCCCGCGACATCGCCATCATTCACGCCGTGCGCGAGGCTGCCGGCCCCAACGCCAGCCTCATGATCGACGCCAACAACGGTTACACCCTCAACCTGGCCAAGCGAGTGCTCAGCGAAACGGCGGCCTGCCGTCTCTATTGGCTCGAAGAAGCCTTCCACGAAGACGCCGAACTCTACCGCGATCTCAAAGAGTGGCTCGCCGGGCAAGGAATGCCCATCTTCATCGCCGACGGCGAAGGCGAGGCGTCGCCGTCGCTGCTCAACTGGGCGCAGAACGGCATCGTTGACGTCGTCCAATATGACATTTTTAGCTACGGATTCACCTCATGGCTTGCCTTGGGGCAGCAGTTAGACGGTTGGTCGGCGCGTAGTGCACCCCACCACTACGGTCGGCACTTGGGTAACTATGTCGCTGGTCACCTGGCGGGGGCTATCAACGGCTTCACCTTCGTAGAATGGGACGAAGTCACCACCAACGGGATCAGTGCAAGCGGCTACACCATCGTCGAAGGCAACGTCCACATCCCCAACGCACCGGGATTTGGGCTGGAAATCGACGAAGAGATCTTTGGACGTGCCGTCGCCGAACGTGGCTATAAGGTGGTGATTGGATGATTGGGTTGACGACACCCGAATCTCTCGGCCTTTCCTCTGCCCGGCTGGAACGGGCGTATCGGTTTTTAGACGTTGCTACGGCGCGCGGAGACATTCCCGCTGCCGCTTTGTTGGTGGCGCGTAATGGAAAGGCGCTACCGCCGCATGTGGTAGGGCGACACAGCTTGAACGTGGACGCGCCGACGCTGCGGCCCGATGCCATCTTCCTCGTGGCTTCGGTGACCAAGCCGGTGGTTGCCTCGGCGCTGATGTTGTTGATGGAGCGGGGCGAACTGCTGTTGGACGATAAGGTGGCGCGCTACGTGCCGGCGTTCGGCGTCAACGGCAAAGAGCGCATCACCCTGCGCCACTTGATGACACACACCTCGGGCCTGCCCGACATGCTGCCCGAAAACGAAGCGCTGCGCGCCGAACATGCGCCAGTGGCCGAATTCGTGCGCCGCATCTGCGCGCTGGAAGCGTCCTTTGCGGCGGGGACAAACATTGAGTACCAGAGCACGGGGCTCGCTATGCTGGGCGAGGTGGTGGAACGAATCACCGGTGAACCGCTGCCTACCTTTCTACGTCAGGAGATCTTCTCGCCGCTGGGTATGCTCGACACGTCCCTCGGCCTCGCCGATTTAGACGAAAGCCGCGTGCCTGAAATCAATGTGGGCGAGGTGGCGTTGCGCACCGATTGGCATTGGAACAGCCGTTATTGGCGTCACTTCGGTGCGCCGTGGGGCGGCATGTTCACCACGGTGAGTGATTTCTACCGCTACATGCAGTGCTTCCTCAACGGCGGACGATTGGACAGCGTCGATCTCTTCAGCCCGGCTACCATCGCCGCCATGACTGCGGACCAAACCAGCAGCATGGCGGCGATTCCGGCGACGGTGCGTCAGGAACAAATATGGGGATTGGGGTGGCGCATCTTCCCTGGGGCGTGGTGGAGCTACTTCGGCAACCTGGTTTCCCCCGGCACCTACGGCCATGGTGGGGCGACCGGCACCGTCGTCTGGGCCGACCCAACGCGCCGGATGACGTGCATCCTCTTTACCACCGAGCCCAGCGCCGGTAGCGTAGGCGTCCTTGGGCGATGTTCAAATTTGGTGGCGGCAAGCGCGCTGTAGTGTCTTTTCAGAATAGTATGCCGATTGAGCGGATGCAATCAAAACTTGCATCTCAGAACCGGCGCTAATCTACCTGCCCTGATAGCGTATCGCTTGTACTGAGCCTGTCGAAGTGAAACCAGCGAACGGCCCTTTTCTCAGACTTCCGTGGTTATCGATTCACAGGGCTGAATCCGCAAGTGGATGGCGGTCAGTCTGCGTCCGTCTATTTCCACTTCGGTGAACGAGGGACGCATGAGTAAGGAGAGGTTGTCTTCGTGTAGGTAGCTACCTGCGATGATGGCAGCTTTGAGCATTTTGTTGACGGCATTCACGCCGATGGCCTGTGCCGCCGCGCTGCGACTTTGGCGGATCTGTTTGGCGATGGCCCCGGCGACGGCGGTGGGTTGTGAATCGGCGGCGACACGGATTACATTGTCTCTCTTCAAGGGTTCATTGGGGTTTGATGCTGAGTCGGTCATTGTAGCCTCCGGTCTGTAAATCTGAGATGTAAGGGCTGGGCTATGTTTGATACTGCATCTTTATCCTTACATTTTTTCTCTACGCCGATCTATCGATCTACTCTCGCTCTGCTCTCACAGAACTATCGCGGGGAATTCTGGCGGGCGTAATTCGCGTTGGGGGTGTGGGGCGAACAGTGCAGGCACGGGCCGGCGGATCGCTCGCTATCCTGCACTTCTCTTTGATCATCGTGGCTATCCCATCGATAATAATGACGCCTTACCCGTCCGCTTTACGCATAACGATGGGAAAACGTATGCTTTTCTGATGGAAAAGCCTGTAAAATCTGATATTCTTGTTGAAGGAATCGACGCCCCCGTCGGCACACAACTTCATCTATTAGGCCGGGCCGAACCTCTCTCCTGGCGCATGTCGGATGCTGAGCTGCTGGTGACCTTGCCCCAATTGACAATGGACGCACCGGTGTACACATTATGTTTAGGTTAAACTTTGGATTAAACATTGACGCACGAGCCTGAAAGGCTGCCATTGATGGACATCGTCCGCCCCTGGTTAAAGTTCTTCAATCCGATGCGACTGCTAATCGGGTTTACTGTATTCGCCTCGCTGATTAGCATTTTTCTTGTGCAAAGTGGAGGTTCAGAACTGGCTTTGTTGATCCTGGTGGCGCCGATCTTGCTGGCCGCCCACTTTGGTGGGCAACGCTACTACCTGGTGGGCCTATTTGCGTTGACACTACTTTCGATCTGGGTGATTGCGGTGACATCCCCAAATCTGCCCAGGTCGCTGGCGATCCTCACGTCAATTTTCGCTGGTGTCTTTGTGGCATCTGAAGGCATCTATCAGCTTTCGCGCTATCAGCAGCGTGCACTGGGTGGCCTCTATACCACGGATCAGTGGTTTCGCTCGATCTTTGCCGATTCTCCAATTGGCATCGAACTGTTCGACGGCGACGGTCACTTGATCGACGTCAATCGCGCCGGGTTGGCCCTGTTCGGCGTCTCTAGCGTTGAGGCGGTGAAGGGGTTTCAGCTTTTCAACGATCCCAACGTGACAGATGAAGTCAAGGCGCTCTTGCGCCGTGGGCAGACTGTCCACTACACCAATCGCTTCGACTTCGAGACGGTCAAAGCGGCAAAGCTCTATGAGACGAGCCGCAGGGGCAGCGCCGAGTTGGACGTGCTGATTACGCCATTAGGCATGAACGCACAGCGCGATCCTGAGGGGTATCTCGTCCTGGCGCAAGATATCACCGAGCAGTTAAGCCAGAAGCGGGCGCTGCAAGAGAGTGAGGCCATGCTGCGCGCCATCTTCAATGCCAGCGACGATGGCATTGTGCTTTCGGATGAAGATGGGGTGATCATCGAGTTTAGCCAGGGGATGGAGCGGATCACAGGCTGGTCACGCCAGAAGTTGCTGGGCACCACAATCTGGGAGATGCAGCATCTTTTGACGCCCAACGCGCTGAAAGAACAGGTTGACCAGGATGCGGTTCGCCATGCTATGCAATCGATGTTGCAGTCGGGGCTGAGTTCTTTACTTGATACACCTATCGAAACCAATTTTCAACATTACGACGGTTCCGTGCGCACAGTGGAGCAACAGGGCTTCGCCATTCCGACAGAGAGCGGTTTTCGGCTGGGCAGCATTTGTCACGACATTAGCGAACGGCATCGCACCGCTGCCGCCCTGCGCAAAAGCGAAGAACGTTACCGTATCCTCGCCGAGATGTCGTCGGATGCGTTCGCCATTTTTCAGGTAGACGAAGAGGGCCTGCTGCACCCGGAGTGGTACACGGTAGGTGCGTTTACGAGCCTTACCAGTTATTCGCTACAGGAGTGGTTGGTGGCGGGATTGCCAAACCCTGAGAATATCTTGCCTGAAGATCAGGCGGGGCTTCATTTGGATCGTTCTCCTGGCCTGGGTACGATGCGCCAAGAATTTCGCATCCTAACACGGGATGGGCAGATTCTCTGGCTGCGCATGCGCTACCGTTTTGAGCACAACAAAGAGAACCGGCCCACTTTCCTCTACGTTGCAGCGGAAGACGTCACCGCGATCAAAGAGGTGGAACAGCAGGCGCTCTCCTTCCGCCTGGAGAAAGAACAAACCCGCATCCTCACCGACTTTATTCAAACCGCATCCCACGAATTTCGCACCCCGCTCTCGGTAATCGGCCTGGATCTGCACCTGCTTCAACGCATTCATGCCAACGGCCCACAGCAGCCGCGCCTGAGCCGGATGAACGAACAAGTGAAGATTCTGGGGGGCCTTGTTGAAGCGTTGCTCACCCTCTCTACATTGGACAGTGAAGCCAAACTCGAATTCATGCCGGTCAATCTAGGCAATATTGTTATGGATCTGGTGGCGCAGCAACAAGCAACGGCGCTGGCAAATGGTGTAACCCTTAGCGTACAGGTGACGCCCAATTTGCCCATTCTGTTTGGCGCGCCCCATTACCTCTCGATGGCCGTTCATGGATTGCTCGACAATGCCCTGCGCTACACGCCCCCCGGCGGCAGTGTCATCTTACAGGCCATCGACAAAGGCGATACGGTTCAAATCTTGATCAGCGACACCGGTGTGGGCATATCGCCCGAAATTCTGCCTCGCGTCTTCGACCGCTTCTACCGCCTCGACGAAGCCCGCTCTACCCAGGGCTTTGGGCTGGGGCTTTCCATTGCGCACAAAGTGGCCGAACGTCACGGTGGGCGTGTGGGTGTAGAAAGCGAGGAAGGGAAGGGGAGTCTTTTTGTGTTAGAGTTGCCGATGACTGTTGATGGACGACGGACGACGGACGACGGACAACGGGTGTCGTGATGAGATGATGGGCGCTGCTGTGAGAAAGTGAAAACAGCGTCCATCCTCTTTTCCCCATTCTGTTGTAAAAATAGACACCCGAACGCAATGAAGTTGGTGAAGTGTAAATCGTAGCGTAACGAGGACCCACTTGACTGAAATCATCTACGAGGATCAAGCGAAGACTTATCCCATCAAGATACCGGCTGACGTGCTGCGCGACTTCTGCTGCCACCATCATATCCGCAAACTGTCGTTCTTCTGCTCCATCCTGATCGCCGGGTTTGACGCCGAGAGCGATGTGGATAAGCGTACAATCTCTTCCACCAACTCTTGGGTCGCAGCGTTTAGCGGGGCCCGGTTCAGTTCTTCGCGCAAATAGGTGTGTACGGCAGGCAGCAGCCTCACATCTCGCCTATCTTCGGGCTCGCTCCCTAATGGTAGCAACGTCCATTTGCTGACCACTGGTCTGGCTGAGTAGATGGTTCAATATATCAGCCAGTCGGCTTTCGATGTTGTCGATGACAAGAGGAATTCGATTCATTAAGTATTTGCTAGTGTGGCCCAAAACTGAGATGGGGAAAGGATATGTACATGCTGAACCTGACCCAAAACCAGCAGATCCTTATCGCCGGTAACGATGTAGCCAACGTTGTGCAGCAATGCCTGTGCAATCAAGTAATCGTCGTTGCGGTCTCTGCTGGTTGGCTCGCTAGTTTGTAGCGGCGTATCAATCGGCGGCGGCGTGATCCCGATGGCTGACATTGCATTGCTCAGGTTCGTGACTTCGGATGGATAAATACGCTGCTGGAGATAGGTTGAGTTGCGTACAGTCGACGTGAGTTCATTGAGCAATTCAGGCGGCACAAGAAGGGGTATGCTTTCCGCGAAGCATGCTTCAACCACACGAACCACCGTCCGTGTATCGTCCGACGCCAGGAGATAGCTGATTAATACGTTGGCGTCGAGGATGACCTTCACGGCTTATCGGCTTTCAACTGCTCGTCGGTAGCCAGGGTTTCTCGGATCACTTCTTGGGAAAAACCGGCCAATCGATAGGCTTCTTCATCCGACAGATCCTGGTTGGCGGCGCGCACATTTGCGCGTGCTTGCCGAATTGCAGTCAATGCCTGACGTTTGCGTTCTTCCTGACGCAGGCGCACGACTTCGGTGTACTCATCGTAGGAAATAATGACGGCCGCAGGTCTCCCGCGGCGTTCGACGACGATCTCTTCGCCCTGTTCTTCGGTCCATTGCAACATGGCCCCGAAATTGTTCTGAGCTTCGCTTGATGAAACCACCCGTGGCACGATTATCTCCTCTTCAGTAACGAAATAGCTACTTCATTAGCTAGATTGTCGCCTAAACTGGCGCACTCGTCAATTATTGTGGATCCCCGTTGGTCGTAGATTCTCTCATTGAAGTCAAGAGGGAGAACCTTAAAAAGGTAAATTAGTGAGCCTTTGATGAAGCAAGCGCCGGGTCACGCTACCGGCGTGACGAACACGTTCCAGGGCGAGGGCGATGGCCTGTTCGAGGGTCATCCCTTCGCCCTGGTTGTGCAGCACAACCCACACATCCGGCGACAGGCGCGCTTGGATCTGCGCCAGCGCAGCGTCGATCTCTTGCTGGGCAAGCGCCTGGCGACGTTCACCAGACGAGATTCGATAGCCATCACAAATACGCAACATGAGCAGCGATGTGGCAGGGTCGCCCGCCGCCAGCATAAACAGCGCAAACGATTCCAGGTTGCTGACGAGGTGGGTATTGACGCCGATCTCCTGGAGTACGCGCAGGGTTTCAGACCACAGATCATAGGCTTCATCCCACTGTTGCTGCCGTCGCAGCAGTTCCAGGCGATAGATATGTGCCGCAACTTGCAGGTTACGATCCCCGGTGCGGTGGGCGATGGCGTTGATCTCATTGACAGCGTGATCCACAAGATCCAGGCGGTTGAGATGAAGGTAGATATCGCACAAGGATGTAGATGCATAGGCCAAGGCGCGGTCAAGGCGGAATCGACGCAAGATGGTGACACCCTGCTCCAACGCGGGCATTGCCAAATCGAGAAGCGCCGACTCGAGGTAGCAGTTCCCTAACCCCACCCACCCCAGACCCATGATCGCCGGCTGTTCACCCACTTCAGTCGCACGAATGCAGGATTGGAAGTGCTCAACGGCCTCTGCCATCTCACCCATATTCATTGAAACCACGGCCAGGTGATGCAACGAAAGAGAGATCCCGAACCAATTTTCAATGCCGCGGTAGAGATCAAGCGCTGTGGCATGCCAGTGCTGCGCCTCGCGCAAGCGTGAATGCTGCCAGTGTAGCGTCCCCAACCCCGAAGCCAGATGCGCCCGATCCAGTGGCGGTGTATCAACGTCGACCTGATCCCAGGCCTGGTGCAGCCAATGGTCAGCGTCCGTCAGATGTACGTAAACATCCCAAAAATAGCCCAGCGCGCCCGCCAACCGAATCCCCAGCGCGGATCGTTCTGGATCAACGGCGGATGCAGGTTGATCCAGTGTCCAGCTTAGCACTTTGCGTAGATTTTCGTGTTCAAGTTGCAGACAGGCAAAATAGACGACCTCGTCTGCCGTGAAGATCGTCGCACCGGCTTGCACCGCCATCTCCGTGTAAAAGTGGGCATGGTCATGTTGCAGCACAGTCACTTCGCCCGCTGTAAGTAGCCGCTCGTCGGCATAGGCACGGATGGTATCGAGCATCTGATAGCGCAGTTCGTCCCCTGCCTTGTGGGGCTGCACCAGAGACTTTTCCACCAATCGACTCAACAAATGGATCACCGGTTCACCGTCGATGGCAGGCCAACCTACACGCACGCGTGCTTGTGCTGGATCCCCTTTGGGCGGGTCGGCGCAGATGCCCTGGGCGGCGTCCAACGAGCATCCCCCGTTGAAGATTGCCAGGCGACGGAAAAGAACGCGCTCGGGGTCGGTGAGCAGATCGTAGCTCCAATCGATCAAGGCGCGCAGGGTCTGCTGCCGGGGAAGCGCGGTACGGCTGCCGCCATTCAATAGATCAAAACGGCTCGCCAGCAACTGCGCGATCTGCGCCGGTGAAAGTGTGCGCATACGGGCGGCGGCCAACTCCAGGGCCAGGGGGATCCCATCCAGTTGGTGACAGATGGCGACCACATGGGCTGCATTGTCGGCGTCGAGGACAAAATCAGGCCGGTGCGCAGTGGCCCGATCGACGAAGAGACGCACCGATTCGTAGGTGAGCAATGTGTTGAGATCCAGCGCCGATGCCGATTGTGGATTCGGCACCGAGAGCGTCGCCACCGGCGTAATCTGTTCGCCGAGGATAGAGAGTGCTTCACGGCTGGTGGCCAGCACCTGAATCCTGGGTGCGCGGCCCAGCAGAAATGCTACCAACCGGGCGCAAGCCGGCAGCAGGTGTTCACAGTTGTCGAGGATCAACAGGAGATGGCGATTGCGCAGCCCATCGGCCAGGACCGCCGTCAGCGCTTGATCCGGCGCTTCGGCGATCTGCAACGCAGACGCCACGGCGGAGGAAACCCACTGTTCATCGGTCACTTCGGCCAGGTCCACCCAGTAGACGCCGTCGGCGTAGAGATCGGTCAATCGCCGCCCAACTTCGAGGGCCAGGCGGGTTTTGCCACTGCCGCCCGCGCCTGTCAACGTGAGCAGGCGGTTTGTTGCCAACAACGATTGAATTTCATCCAACTCAGTACGCCGCCCCACGAAGCTGGTGATCGGCGCGGGCAGGTTGGTCTGCGGGCGGCCGCGCAAGGACGGCAGCGCGCTGTCGCGGATGGCGGTGTAGAGCGCGGTGGTCTCGTCCTCTGGCGTCACCCCTAGCTCCGCGGCAAGGATGTCGCAACAGAGCTTGTATTGGTTGAGTGCGTCGGTGCGCCGTCCTGCTGCGGCGAGGGCGCGCATGGCCTGGCGGTGCGCCACCTCACGCCACGGTTCAAGCGCCAATTGGCGCTGGGCGGCATCGTAAGATCGCTCCGCTTCGTCGCAGGCAAGGTGCGCATCGGCCAGATCCAAGAGTGCTTTCAGCACCCCTTGGCCAAGCGACTCCCGTTGACGGGTCAACCAAGACTCGAATTCCGGCGCGTCGCCAATCGAGATCCCCGCCATGAGTTCGCCTGTGTAAAACTGGACAGCCTCGCTCAACTGGGCCAGACACGATGGACACCCAGCCAACGTACTGTGCCGATGTTGCGCAACAGCGTCGATTGCGGCGCGCAGACGCAGCACATCGATCTGGATGACGTCGCTGTGCAGGGTGACGTCCTGGCGCGTGATGGTGAGGATCTGATCGCTGATCGCAGGAACGGCCTGATCCAGCGTCGTGCGCAGCCGGTGCAGCGATTGACGCAGGTTACGCAAAGCGACATCGTTGGGCCAATCGCCCCAGAACAGGGTCGCCAATATCTCACGGCGATGGGGTCGATCCGCTTCAACGGCGAGATAGGCAAAGAGCGACCGGATTTTGTCGGTGGGGAAGTGTATCAGTCCCGCATCACCAAAAGTAGCCCGGAAACCGCCCAAAAGGGTCAACATCAAGTGTGGCATATAACCTATCAACCGGTAATGGCTTTGTGATCGCAAATGCAATCTCCTGCTGCATCCAGGGGTTTGTCCATTATATACGGCGTGGTGACAAGCGCAAGCAACCGTTAGACACGAGGTATTGACCGCAAAGGCGCAAAGGACGCGGAGACGAGAAAGGAGAAAGAAGGGACACAGATTACACAGATTTCCAGAAGGATTTTCTGAATCCTTCAAATCCGTGTAATCCGTGTCCCTCTCTCTTCTCTCTCTTCTCTATCTGTTATCTTTGTATAAGCGGTAGGTAGCTTTGCCACTTCGTCTGTACTGCCGTGTTGCACACTTCGTCACTCGCCGCGGAGAGCAGCCCCGCGGCGTCATACGCTTGCACGGCGTAGCAGTAGCGCATGCCCGGTGTGAGTTGGGCATCGTAGTGGACGAGCGCCACCGTTTCGCCTACCAGCGTCCAGGACGACGTATCGTCGCGGCGCAGGATGCGGTAACCGGCCACCCCTGGCACGGCCTGTGATGTTGACGGCGGCGCGTAGGTGATCGCCAGCGCGTTGTCGTAAAGCTGCGTCGGGCTGACGCCCGTCACCGACGGCGACGGCAGCGCGCCGATCTCCACCGTCGCCCCATCGTTGGCCGTCACCCGATTGCCGCCCGTCGCCACGATTTCGGCGCTGATGGGCTGCGCCGTGCCGTCCGCCAGGATCACCCGCACTACGTCCACCGTTTGGTTGAACGTCAACGTGACGGCGTTGCTTGCGCCCAGCAACGTCCCCGTGCCCGGTTGACCGGCCCACCAACGCACCTGCACCGAGACGTCGTCGCGGCCCAGGTTGCGCAGCGTCGCCGTCACCGTGACAGAACTGCCCACAGCGCTGTGCAGTTGCGACACCGCCAACGGACCTTCCAACGCTGGATCGGCGGCGGCGGGCAGCGCGAAGGACAAGAGCGGATCGCCGCTGGCGCTCAATTGATTCGTCGCCAGCGCGGCGTGGACATCCCGCGCCAGTGCCGCTGGTGATTGGATCTGGCGCACCTGCACGCCCAGCAACGCCAGTTGGTTCGTGGATCGGTTGACCGTGGCCGCGCCCAACCAGTGCTGTTCGCCACTGGTCAGGTTGAGTGGCGCCGCAAAGGACGATCCTCCTGCCGCACGCGTCACCGCCAGTTGACCCCAGGCGCTGTCTGTCCCCGGCTTGCCGAAGTGGCGGAAGGTGAGCAGCCGTTCGCCTGCCGTCGCCAGTTGCAGTTCGGGCTTTTCGCCGAAGACAGGCGCGCCCTCGTCATCGCGCAACGGCGTCGCCTGCACCGACGTGCTTGTGTCCAGATCGCGCAGCCGTGCCGTCCAGATGTGGGCCATGTTCCCCACCGATTGGCTTGCTCCGTCGGCGTCGGCAGGGGCAACGGTGAAGGCGATCTCCACCTGTTCCACCTGCCCCGCGGGGACGGTCACCGCGGGTGCGCTCGACTGCGCGGGCAGCGTCGACGTGTCCAACATGAACCAGAGACCAGCCTGCGCCCGTGAATGGGCAACCGCCACCCGGCTCACACCCGCATCTTCATAGGTCCACGCCAGCGCGATTTCAGACGCCGCGCCCACGGACGTGCGCGCCAGGCCAGGCTGTCGATTGGCCGCGGACGTGCGCGTTCCGTCTGTCACCGGGTTGACGCCGGTGGTTGTGTCCGCGCCGGTGAGCAATTCCACCGGCCCCCACGTTGCGCCGTCCCAGTGCTGCGTCGCGATGACAGTGCCACCCACCGCGGACAGGTTGCCGTCTACATGGTGGACCCACGCCACTGTCGCCCCGTTCGCATCTCCCGCCAGGGTGGGGTTGCCGTCCGGTAGCGCGTCCGTGGTCAGACGGATGGGATCGCCCCACGCGGATCCGTCGAAGAAGGCGACGTAGATCTCCATCTGCGCCAGCGCCGCCGCAAAGTCACCGTTGTTCGAGTCGCCTTCGCTCTGCGTGCTCTGCACCCACGCCGACACGGCGCGCCCGTCGCCGCCGTAGAGCGTCACGCTGGGGCTGGCCACGTACAGTCCTGGTGCGGTGAGGGCGACGGGCGCGTTCCAGGCGTTGGTGGACAGATTCCACGTGCGCGCCCACACCTGGGGTGACGCCGTGGCGGCGTTGGGCGCGGCGTCCTCGATGTAGACAGAGATCATGCGCCCGTCCTCGTCACTCGTCAGCGCCGGGGACGCCATCACGCGCCGATCTTCCAGGGCGTTGAAAGCGGCGGCAGAACGGCCCGACGCAAACTGGCAGTCCGACGGAATGCGGAAGAAAGGCTCCCGCTCCGACGATCCGCCAAAGATGCCCCACACTGCCGACCAGTGGAATTGGATGTAGGCGCTAAGGCAGAAACGCGGATCGAGGAAGCCGATCTGTGGGGTGGCAGCGGCGTAGATGCGCAACGGCAGACCCAACGCGGCGGCAACGCCTACTTCCACGCTGCCTTCCACCAGCCCGCCCAGCACGTCCGCGCCCACCATCACGCCGAAACTGGCCGACGCCTGCGGCTCCAGGCGCAGGTCCACCGCCGGGGCCAGTGGATAGACGATGCTCTCGAAGTAGAGGTCGCCGTCCATACTAAAGCGGAAACCGACGTTGACGTTAACCAGCCCAAAATACGAAAAGACAACGATCTTGGGCGAGTTGAAGCTCACGGCAAAGAGCTTGCCCAGGTGCAGCCGTCCTGTGCCGATGGCAAGCGACCTTGGATCGTTGACATCCACCACCGTCGCTCCGCCGGGGAGCAGATTGAGCGACTTGTTGAGCGATTCCGGCGTGATGCCCAGCACTTTCACCGTGGTTTCGGCCACCAACATGCCCAGGCGCATCACCTGATTCAGCCCCAGTTCACCGCGGATCTCCACATACGCGTCGAGGCGTGTGCCGATGTCGCCCAGCGGCTCCACTTCCCACGGATCTTGGGGAAAGACGATGGGCAGTACTTCCACCTGGGGCATACGCCCGTACATTCGATAAAGCTGCTGCGCCGGACTCCACAGCGTCAGCCCCTGGCGGATGAAACTGGCCTTCATGGGATCGTTGATCAGGTTGATGACAGCGCGCCGTCCACACTGGCGTTGACCGTCGACCACCGGGGCCACGTACATTTCGGCGCGCCCCGGCGGCAGGTTGCCCACGTTGTAGACGACAGGATAGGGCGAGGCGCTGGCTTCGCCCATCTTCGTCCATGCCGATTGGCCCGCGCCGCGCACCCAATATTCCACGCGCTGGATGCTGCTGAGAACACCCGACGTCTGCACGCGGAATTCGTTGAGCAACCCTACACCGCTGAGAAAGGTTCCAAACTCAGGTTGTGGCTTGTTGGTGATGGCGAAGACCTTGTTGACGTAGCTGCTTTCCATCACCATGTCGCCCTGCCGCGCTGATGGATTGCCCGACGGCGCAGTGACGCCGCTGTAATAGCCCGCGTACGAAACCTTGGCCTGCACCAGCGCCACTGATGCCGTGCCGGACGAGCAGAACGCCCCGCTGACAGGATCGAGGCTGTCTGCCATCCGCTGCACGTTGCTCTGGCTGACGACACCGGGGACGATCTGGGCCTTGGCCATTTCGTAGTTGGCCGTGCCGCCGGTGACGGCAAGGTGATAGGCCCCGGCGTTGATCCCGCTGAGGCTGATCTGGCGGCTGTTGTTGCCTGCCACGCTGTAGAGCGTATTGCCCGCATGGTCGAGCAGACGCACCTGAGCCGACACGGGGATGGCGTCGGGCAGGGTCACCTGCACCGCGCCAAGGCCCGCACCGTCTACCGTAAAATCGGCGCAGACGAGCCGGGCGCGCACGTCCCGCCCCACAGCGGCGCAAAGCTGTGCCGGTCCTGGCGCGGCCGCGTCGGGGACAGTCACCGCCACGGCATAATCGTTGTCGCTTTCCACCGCCACACGTTGACCGTTGAAGGTGATGCCGTCTTGCAGCCAGACCAGTTGCACAAAGCCGTTGGCGGCCAGCCCTTCCCCGCTCACGGTGACTGTATCCCCAAGCGCGCCCTGTTCGGGCGAAACGAGAATCGACGGCTCCGGCGCGCCGGTCACCGGCGCGGGGATCGTGTACGGCCCCTCCGGCGTTGACGTCTCGGTGACGGGGATGATGTCGGTTTCGGTGGGTTCCACGGTGGGGCTGGGCGTGGCTGTCACCGTGGGCGTGTGGGTGGCGGTGGGCGCGGTGGTGGGGGTGGGCAGCACACCGGCGACCTCTACCGCGCCGATGTCACAGGCCACACCGCCAGGACGGACGGCGCGGTGCTGGTCTTCGTTGTTGGCGGCGGCGCAGGTGGCTTCCCCGGCGTCGATGGCCGGGCTGCCGTCGGCGGGCAGGTAGTGCCAGGTGTAGCGTCCTTCGATCTGTTGCAGCGCGCCCAACTGCGGATCAACGTTGTTTAGATCCCCGGTTTGGGCGAAGGCGCATGAATTCCCCGTGTCGAGGTTGTGGCCTTGCGACGTCACCGCGCCGGTGCAGCCCGTCACAATCGAGCCGCGCACGTTGACCGTCCCCGCGGACACGTTCAACGCGGTAGTGTCCTCGTTCAACGTGCTGTAGCGGATCGTCGTGTTGCCGCCGTCGATTCGGTTGCGCACCGTCCCAACGTTTTCGGCAATCGTGCTATTGAGGAGGGTCAGATCTCCCGCCGAATAGAAACCGCCGCCGTCAGGCGCTGTGTTGCGCGCCAGGCTGCTGGTGGACCATGTCGCCTGTCCACTGTTCCAAAGACCGCCGCCGCTGTCCGCGGCAAAGTTGCCGGTCATGTCACTTTCGCGCACGGTGACGTTGCCCACGTTGTGGATGCCGCCGCCGCGGAATGCTTCGTTTTCCAAAATCACGGCGGCAGTTAGCGTAGACGTCCCCGCGTTGTAGAGGCCGCCGCCCAGCGCATCGGGCGAGCTTGGGTCGGCGCTGTTCTGCACCAGACCGCTGTTGCGCAGGGTCAAAACGGCTTGTGGCCCCACGAAGATCCCTGCGCCCTGGCCCATTGTGCTGTTGGCGGCGATGTAGCTGTCGAGGATCTCCACGACGCCGCCGTTGCCGACATAGATCCCGCCGCCCTGTTCGGCGCGGCCAAAACGCACGTCGGCGCTGTCGAAGCTGGCGTTCCCGGCAAGCACACAAACATTGCCGCCGATGCCCTCCGCCGTGTTGGTGGTGATCATGCCGCGGCGCACGGTGAGTGTGCCTGTGCTCTGCACGCCGGCGCATTGGGCGGAGCGCGCTTCCTGAATGACCACGCTGTCGAGGGTCAGCGCGCCCTGGTTGAGGATGGCGCTGTCGCCGGCGTTGAGGATCGTGAGGTTGCGGATCACGACGCTGACGCCCGCGGCCACGGTGAAGATGCCCACGCCGTTGCGGTCACCCGTCCCCGCGTCGCCGCCGTTGAGGATCAGCGCCTGCGTCGCCCCGCCGTCGATGACGGTGTCGGCGGTGAGCGCAATGCGGGCGTGGATGGGGATGGTCACCGGCGCGTCTTCGGTTTGGCCGCAGTCGAAGGTCACCGCGCCGCCGCCCTGAAGCGCGGCGATGATCGCGTCCTCGGTGCAACTGGCGGGCGTGCCGTCCCCGACCGTCCCCGCGGCGGTGGCGAGGCTGAATCTCCAGATTAAAGCGGACAGGAGCAGAAAGAAGATAACGGCGAGTTTGGGAGAGATGCGTCTGTGGTGCATGGATGGGTCCTTGAACAGTAGAGATTGGGCGATTAAGGGATTGGGCGATTAAGGGATTGGGCGATTGGGAGAGGGCAGAACTTTTCACCGCAAAGGCGCAAAGGACGCAAAGAGCGGACGCAAAGGGCAGAGAAGGAGAGATCCACAGATTTCATGGATTCAAAGGATTTCCAGAAGGATTTTCTGAATCCTCTGAATCCTTCAAATCCGTGTAATCTGTGTCCCTCTCTTCTCCTTCTTCTTTTTCTCCAACTTTGCATCCTTTGCGCCTTTGCGGTAAATCTTCCGTCTCTTCCCCTTCCGCGGACGCGGCCTGGATCGAGATCGTGAGGATGTCGATCACTTCGAGCACAATGCGACGGATGAGCAACCGATAGGACATACGGGAATTCTAGTGGTTGGCGACGTGACAAAGGTGACATTTTGTGACAAGGCAAGTTGCGAGGGGCGGATTGCGGTGCAAGATTTTGGAATGAATGAGGTAAAATTGGTCGCAGTGTTATCTGTACCAAAAAGGGGACAAAGATGGCAGAGAGTCAGCCGTTTAAGAACTACTATGGGCCGGCATTGGTAACTGATCTGGCGGCGCGGGTGGCCGCGGTTTATCCGTCCTTTGCGGTGGATGCGTTCACCGCCGAGGTGACGCCGCTGCTGGAACCGCTGGAGTTGAAGGCGAGGGTACGGGCGATTTCCGACGGGCTACGCCGTCACCTACCCGCGGAGTACCCCGAAGCTGTGGCGATTCTGTTGCAGATTTTGGGGCCAGAGATTCCGGTGGAAGCAGGCATGTTCAACGATGGCTGGTATCTGATGCCCATCGCCCAATTTGTGGAAGAGTATGGGCTTGATCACTTCGATTTCTCCCTTGACGCCATGTACGAGATCACCAAGCGCCACACCGCCGAATTCGCCGTGCGCCCGTACATCCTTGCTGATGCGGATCGGGTGCTGGCGCGGTTACAGGAATTGGTACACGATCCCAGCCCACACGTGCGCCGCTGGGTCAGCGAAGGGACCCGTCCCCGCCTGCCCTGGGGCAAACGGCTCGATCTTTTTATCCGAGAGCCTGAACGCACGCTGGCGCTGCTCGAACAGCTTAAAGACGATCCCGAATTCTACGTGCGCAAGTCGGTGGCCAACCACCTCAACGACATCGCCAAAGATCACCCACAACTCGTCGTCGATGTGACCGCTCGCTGGTACGCCGACGGCAGCGCAGGCACCCGTTGGATCGTGCAGCACGCCCTGCGTACATTGGTGAAAAACGGCAACGCCGACGCCTTGGCTGTCCTCGGCTTCGACGCCACGATCCTGGCGCTGGTGACCAATTTTCGCGTCGAACCGGCGTCGATCCGCATCGGCGAGGCCGTGCGTCTGTCGCTGACGTTGGTCAACGACGGCGACGCCGCCCACAATCTGGTGATCGACTTCCGCGTGCATTTTGTCAAAGCCAACGGCAAACGTAGCCCCAAAGTCTTCAAGTGGACGAAGTCTACGCTGCAACCGGCAGCGTCGATCACACTCACAAAAGCAGTTTCGATGGCCCCAGTCACCACACGAAAACTCTATTCTGGGCGTCATGCCGTGGATGTCCAGGTCAATGGGCAGGTGTTGGCGGTGGCAGAGTTTGACCTGAGGGAATGATTATGCCTCAAGCGTCACCCAATTCGATTCCATCCACCACCTTTGGCGCGGCGCTCAAATACTTGCGCAAGCGCGCCCGCCTCACCCAGGACGAACTCGGGCGCGCCGTGGGCTACGGACGCGAACAGATCGCCCGCCTCGAAAATGGCAGCCGCCTGCCCGACCTGACGGTGCTGGCCGCGCTCTTCATCCCCGCGCTGGATCTGCAACGCGAACCGCAGATCGTAGCCCACTTCATGGAACTAGCCGGTGCCGCGCGCCTGGCCGCCCAACCCGCCGATGACCCCGCCCAGATCATGGTGACGCACATTACTCACCGCCGCGTGGAGGTCACCCAGGCCGTGCTCGAACCGACTTCCTCACCCACTCTACTCGCCGACACCGTCCACGCGCTGCCTGCGCCGCTGCTCCCCCTCATCGGCCGCGAGGACGCCGTTGCATGTGGCTGTGTCCTCCTGGGCAGGGACGCACGCCTGCTCACACTGGTCGGCCCGCCCGGTGTAGGCAAAACACGCCTGGCGCTAGAGACAGGACGGCGACTGGCCGAGGACTTTGCCTACGGCGCGGCATGGGTGGCGCTGGCCGCCGCCCAAAATGAAGAAGATCTGATCAGCACCGTAATGGTGGCGCTGTCGATCGCCCCAGGATCGGCACAGTCGCCTTCCGACGCCGTGCAAGGCTATCTCGTCGCCCACCCACTGCTGCTCGTCCTCGACAATTTTGAGCATTTGACGGCGGCTGCGCCCCTTATCCTCACCTGGTTGCAGGCCGCGCCGGGGTTGAAGATCCTCTGCACCAGCCGTGTCGCCCTCGATCTCTACGGCGAATACGAGTTGACGGTGCCGCCGCTGGCCCTGCCCGATCTGGCCTTCCTGCCGCCGGTGGACCAACTGACGCTGGTGCCCGCGGTGAAACTCTTTGTAGATCGTATGAAGGCCGTGGATCTCAACTTTGTCCTCGACGCCGAAAACGCCCTGGCCGTCGCCGGCCTGTGCGTGGCGTTGGACGGTCTGCCGCTGGCGTTGGAATTGGCCGCCGCACGTGGACGCACCCTGTCGCCGCAAGAACTACTGCAACAGATCGTCGCTGCC
The DNA here is from genome assembly GCA_016124945.1 of bacterium. Classification (GTDB taxonomy): domain Bacteria; phylum Chloroflexota; class Anaerolineae; order Caldilineales; family Caldilineaceae; genus RI-153. The sequence goes on from WGMT01000048.1 coordinate 144,299, forward strand.
CGCCGCCACTTTCAGCCTGCGCCGTCGTTGTTGGCACAGACCAAACGCGGCATCGACGACCGTCACCGCACGTTGCAAGAGGCCATCGATTGGAGTGTGCGCCTCCTCTCGTCGGGGCATCAGCGCCTCTTTGCCCAGTTGGGTCTCTTTGCGAGCGGCTGCACGCCGGCGGCTGCCACTGCCGTCTGCACTGCCGCCGAAGCGGATCTGCACACACTGGCCCAAGCCAATCTCATCCAGATCACAACAGCAGACGGCGATCCAGCGGCACGGGTCCACCTGCTCGAAACGCTGCGCACCTTCGCCGTGGAACAATTGAGCGCCGACGATCTTTCTACCCTACAACATCGCCATGCCGCTTATTTTGCCGAAGCGGCGCAGGCGCTCTTTGCCGGTCTTCTTGGCGAGGATCAGGCGTTGTGGATGCAGCGCGGCGTTGCCGATCTAGAAAATTACCGGGCCGCGCTGCGTTTTGCGCTGGCTGCTGAAGAAGGCGAGTTGGCCGTGGCGCTGGCTGGGGGGTTGTGGTGGTTTTGGCATCGCAAAGGGTTGCTGCACGAAGGGCTGTCTTGGTTGGATGCCGGCCTGCGCTGCCCCGTCAAACAGGATCCATCCGATGCGCTTTATCGTCGTGGCCGGTCGCGTGTCCTTAACGGCGCGGGGTCACTTGCCGCAGAAATCGGCGATCTCGACGCCGCCCTGCGCTACCACGAGGAAGGTTTGTCCTTGCGACAGGCGTTGGGCGATCGACAGGGCGAAGCCGACATCCTCCACAACATGGCGTTGACGGCGCGCTGCCAGGGGAATTATACTCAGGCGCTGGCCTGGCTCGAGGAATCGCTACAAATCGTCGTCGAACTAGGGAAAAGCGCCGATGACGACGTGATGGGCTTGACCAACATCGGCATCACCTATTTCGACATGGCCAACCTGGAACAGGCCCAATCCTGGCTGGGACGCGCATTGGCGGCAGCGCAGCAACAGCATGATCCATGGCGCACAGCCTACGCCGGTGTTGCGCTGTCTAGCGTCCTGTGTGCGTTGGGCGATTTGGACACTGCCGAAGCGCTGGCGCAAGCGAGTTCTGACCTGTACGAATGTCAGGGAGATGCCTTTTTCGATCTCGAAGCGCTGCTGGTGCTGGCCCGGATCGCCCTCCAGCGCGGCGATCATCCACGCGCAGCCGAACTTAGCCGGCGCGTACTAGATGGCTACCGCGCGATTGGCGATCCCCACGGGATGGCCAACGCACTACAAGTGCAGGCCTGGCTGGCGTGCGCAGATGGAAATCAACGATTTGATTCCTCCACCGCCGCCTCTCTCTACGAGCAGACGTGGGCCCTTCGCCACACCGTATTGCGTGTCCTTTCGCCTCAGGAAAGCGAAGAATACGCACGACTAAAAGCAGCGATTTCGATGAACGTCGCCGACCGTGATCCTGTAGATACCTTGATCCGCCTCACCATCGCCTGAGTCGACCACGAAACGAGCCCCACATGACGACAATTTCCCGCATCCGTACCGAAGACAGACGCTTCCCGCTGGAACATGGCGACGGATCAGATTCTGTGCACACCGATCCTGTCTACTCCTACGCAGTGACCTACCTCGACACCGATACCGGGACCACCGGCGTTGGCCTCGCCTTCACCCTCGGCGCGGGGAACGACGAAATCTGCCGCCTTATTGACATGCTGGCCGAGCCGCTGGTAGGCCGGGAGATCGAAGAACTCATGGCCGGGTTTGGTATGGTCTTCCGTCAACTGGCCGATCACGCCCAACTGCGCTGGTTAGGACCGCACAAAGGCGCGGTGCATCTGGCGCTGGCCTCCATCACCAACGCCTGTTTCGACCTGTGGGCGAAGGCGCGCGAGGTGCCGTTGTGGCAGTTATTGCTCGATCTGTCCCCGGTGCAGTTGGTGGACACCCTTGATCTCAGCTATCTGGAAGACGTGTTGCCCCGATCCGAGGCGTTGGCCCTCCTCGCAGCGGCCCGCCCCAGCCGCGCCGAACGTATGGACGTGATCCGCGCCGGTTACCCTGGCTACGACACCTCGATCGGCTGGTTCAACTACAGCGACGCACAGGTGAAAGCCAACATCGCTGCCGCCGTCGACGCCGGTTTTTCGGCCATGAAGTTGAAAGTGGGATCGAAAGAGAGCGAACGCGACATCCGCCGCGCCTTCATGGTGCGTGAAGCCGCCGGCGACGACGCATCAGTGATGCTCGACTGCAACCAACAGTGGACGCTGCCACAGGCGATCCGCATTTCTCTAGCCCTGGCCGACATGCGCCCCTATTGGATCGAAGAACCCACCCACCCCGACGACGTCCTGGCGCACCAGACGCTGGCGCGGGCGATTGCGCCGATCCGCATCGCCGCCGGTGAACATGTGCCCAATCGCATCCTCTTCAAAAACTACATGCAGGCGCAGGCGCTCCACTTTGTACAGGCCGACTGTGTGCGACTCGGCGGGATCAGCGAGTTCATCACCGTGAGCCTCCTGGCGCGGCGCTACGGCCTGCCCGTCGTCCCCCACGTCGGCGACATGGGCCAGATCCACCAGCACCTGGTCATCTTCAACCACGTCGCTTTAGGACACGAAAAACTCTTCCTCGAGTACATTCCTCACCTGCGCCACCACTTCCTCACCCCGGCCCAGGTCACCGGCGGCGTCTACCACGCACCACAAGAGGCGGGGACAAGTTCTGATTTTGGATAAGTAGGGACTGTAACCTACGATATTTGCAGGAGACCCCTTGCGTGTTATAATCTAGATAGACAATCTGACCCTTCTGCGGTAAATGATGAATTCTCCCCACCTGTGCAGCCGCAGCAAGACCTGTTCGCAAGACCCATTCGTGTCGAGTTTCGACCTGTATTCCTTTGACTAAGGAGCAAATTCCATGAATTTCGGCCCAACAGAACTCATTCTTATCCTGGTAATCATTGTCATCTTCTTCGGCGTAGGGCGTCTGCCCGAAGTCTTTGGGGCCGTCGGCAAGGGTCTGCGTGAGTTCCGCAAACAATCTGTCGACGAAGATGCTGAAGCCAAGAAGGAAGAAAAGACCACCAACTCCAGCGAAGGAACCGCAGTCTAGACTGCGCATCTCTTTTGCATCGGCAGTAACGTGTCACATTGGCACTATACTGTTGGGCTAGGTGAATCCAATCGCCGTTGAAACCGGTTGCTCGAACGCGGGCAACCGGATTCGTTCTACCTGGGGCTGTCTACGTTACTGGGGTATGCCTCACCCACATCGTCCGCTGCGCTCAGGTTATCTTATGTCGAAGAAGGCCTCCGTGTGAAGTTCCTGCGAACCGTTGCCCTGATCTCGGCGGCGCTGACCGTTGTCCTCGCCCAATTCCTGCTATTCTCAATTGAATTGATCAACGCACTGCCTGGTTGGCTGCTCGATTTGCTGCCCAGCTTGCGTTCCCTCACGTTCTGGTCCGAAGCCAATTTGCAAGGACTGGCGCTAATGCTCGTTGCAGGCGGTGCGCTTGTCTTCGGGTTGGTTGTCCAGCCGTGGGATTCGTCGCAGATCCTCCCACAGCGGACGGTCTACCCACGCACAGCGCGTACCGGAGCTTTCCTCGTGGGTGGTGCGGTGCTTGTAGGCATTGTACTTGTTCTCTTTACCTGGCAGAATGAGACCGAACCGCTCTGGTTGCTGCTGGGGTGGGCGGTGTCGATTGTCCTCATGCTGGTAGGTGCCGGGCTGGGGACGGCACAGCGAGCCCTGCTGGATGAGACGCCCACGCCGCCGCTACTGGGACGTCCTGAATCGAGCTGGCCGCTGTTGCTTTTGGTCCTCATCGGGGCCGGGCTGCTCACGGGCTGGCATCTGGTCGATGTCCCCGTTCAGGTGACCGCCGCCGCCGTTGTCCACGGTTTGCAGGCCAAGGCGTTGGCCATCGGCGCTGAAAGCCGTATCTTCGCGCCGGGGGCCGACAATCTGCCCCTCTTCGCTTTCTACCCGTCTGCGTTGGCCATACACCTGAGTGGTGACACCTTGCTCGGCAGCCGGATTGCGGGTGTCTTGGCGGGTTTGCTTACTGTGCTTGGTGTCTGGCTGCTTGGCTGCGAACTCTTCCGCCGTCTCCCCGAGCGAGTAGACGGTCTCCTCTGGCGGGATGACGGCAGCAGCGCCGCGCTGTGCGCCGCCATTATCACCGCCATCGGCTACACCTTTGTCCACTTCAGTCGCCAGCCGATCCTGTTGGAGCCGGTGGGCTGGGGCACGCTGGCGCTGTGGGCGCTGCACCGGGGGCTGCGCACACGTAGCCTGCTTGTCCTCGCGCTCAGTGGTCTCCTCCTGGGCATGACGTCGCTGCTCTACCTCACCGGTTGGATCTTCGTGGTGGTGGCGCTCTGCTGGCTGCTCTGGCTCGCGCTAGGACGTACCCACTGGCTGCGCGGCGAAGACGGTATCGGTTGGGCGGGTGTCGCCATCTGGCCGACGGCGTTTTTTGTCTTTATCGCGCCGGTGGTCGGCGTCTGGTTGCGCCATCCGGACGCATTCGGGCAACGTTTCCTTTCCGCGTCCATCTTCGACGCGGGGGCCTTGGCGCGCATGGAAGCGTTCTACGGCATCCAGGGGTTGCCTGCTATCCTCTGGGAAAGCTTCCGCCGCAGCCTGTTGACCTTCAACCTCTACCCCGACACCAGTCTGGCCTTTGGCTTCGACAGGCCGATGTTCGATCCATTTGTCGGCGCGTTGTTGGTGATGGGATTGGGCGTGATTGTCCTCAACCTGGATCGGATTTTGAGCTGGCTCCTCCTAACATGGTGGGGCGTTGTGCTGATTCTGGGGGGTGGGCTGACCGAAGGCGCGCCCTTTTGGCCCTACTTGTTGCCGCTGCTGCCCATTGGGAGCCTGATTGCCGGGCTGGCCGTGGAACGTTGGCGCTCCACCCTGCTTCATACCGGCGGACCGTGGCTTCGTCATGTAGGGACGGTGGCGGTGCTGGGGCTGCTCTTGTGGACGGGCGCGCAGAATTGGATCAACTACTACGAGCGTTACACCCTCCTCGACGCTCCGCCCGCCGAGAAAGCCGTCCACTACGCAGGACGCGCCCTGCGCACTCTTTCGCCGGAGCAGACGCCCTACCTCGTCGTCGGTGAAGGGCGGCCCCAATGGGACGATGCCCGGATCGTCTACATCGCCGGCAACGCCTACGACGTCCTCGCGCATGGGGAATTACGCCTGGACTCTCTGCCCGAAACCCTGCCGCCAGGCAGCGCCATCCTGCTCCTGCCCGAAGATCAGGTGCTCGCTTCCGTCCTGGGGTCTCGTTTCCCCGGCGGCGTCTACCGCATTCTGCGCGACCGCCAGAGCAATCCGGTGATGGTGGTTATGGTGATTGGGGATTAGTGATTGGTGATTGGTGATTGGTGATTGGTGATTGGGATCATGTCGAGAAGATGATGAGATGATGTTCATCAACCACATCATCTCATCATCTCATCATCCCATCATCCCATCATCCCATCATCCCATCATCTTCCTCTACAGCAAGCCCCCAATCACCAATCACTAATCACCAATCACAAAAAATGACATGAACAGACCAACGCACGCCCCAATCCAAATCTCTCCTCTCGCGCCGGCCCACGCTGATCGGGCGGCGGCTTTGCATGTGGCCGGGCAGCCGGGCACCTTCCTCACCGCGCTAGGACCCAAGGTGCTGGCGGTGCTCTACCGGGTGTTGCCGGTGTCGCCGGTGGGGTTCGGCTTTGTGGCGGCCTTTGAAGAAGGCTCTCCCCTCGCCTTCGCCGCGGTGACGACTAGCACGGGTCGTCTGTTTGTGGAAATGGGGACGCGGCGCTTGCCTGCGCTGTTGCCGCCGCTGTTGACCCGCTTTGTGCAGCAGCCGTCGTTGATCGTACGCAGCGCGCAGACGGTGATCTATCCCTTCCTCGCCTACGACGAGGAGGAAGCCGCGGATCAGCCTGTGGCCGAACTCCTCGCCATTATGACTGATCCCACCGCGCAGGGCCAGGGGCTGGGCGCGGCGCTCATCACCGCCGCAACCGACGCCTGCCGCCAACGTGGCATCGCCCTTCTCGACGTGACGGTGGACGCTGCCAATTCCGGCGCGCGCCGTTTCTACGCACGACACGGCTTCAATTTCCGTCGTCAATTTGTCCTGTACGGGCGCGACATGGCGCTCTACCGGTTGCCGCTGGTGGTGTCCTGATGCACGCCCAAGAGACGACGCGCCTCGCCGATCTGCAACCAGCGGCCTTCCGCTGGACAAGGCTGCTGCTGATCGTGGCCCTGGCCGCGCTGACGGTAACCGGCCTGATCTGGTGGGGCGGCGGCGCAGCGACGTGGTCGATCCTCGCCGCCGCCGATTGGCGATTGGTGGCGCTGGCTGCCGTGATCCACTACGGTGGCTTCGCCCTGCGCGGCCACCGCTGGCAACGTCTGTTGGCAACCCTGGGCCATCGCCTGCCCTACCGCGAGGTGACGGCGCTGCTCATCAGCGGCTGGTTCGTCAGCGCCCTCATCCCCGCCCGTGCCGGTGATCTTGTGCGTGTGGGTGCGCTGCGCCTCGGTCAACACGGAGATCAACGTCACCGTGCGCCTGTCCCCGTGGCTGATGGGCTGGGTTCGATTGTGATGGAACGAGTCTTCGACATTGCGGCGATTTTGGGGCTGGGCGCGGGCTTTGGTTTCCTCGTGCTGCGCAACCGTCTGCCCGACTGGCTGCTGTGGACCTACGCCGTGGGCGTGACGCTGTTGGCCGTCTTCGGCGCGGCGCTGATCTTCGTCCCCGCTCTCCTGGGCTGGCTGCGGCAGACGGTGCGCCGACCGCGGCTCCAGGCGATCCTCGATTTTGTGGCGCAGGTGGTGACGACGTTGCGCACGATTCTGCGCCGTCCTTTCCTGGCGCTGCTGCTGGCGGTGGAAAGTGCCCTGATCTGGCTGTGCGACGCTCTTTTGCTCTGGTTGGTGGTGATGGCGCTGGGCGTGGACCTGTCCTTCGCCGCCGCCGCTTTCGTCGCCCTCAGCGTCGACGTGGTGGCAACAATTCCGCTCACCCCCGGCGGTATGGGACAGATTGAGCTGGCCTACAGCGGGCTGCTGGCGCTCCTGGCCGTGCCCGCCGGTTTTGTCCCCGCGGCAGTGCTGCTCACCCGCGCCATCAGCTATTGGAGTTTCCTCGGTTTTAGCGGCGTGGTGGCGGCCACCAGCGGCATCGGCGCGGTGCTGGCGGCGTTGCGCCGTCCTGTGGCGAAGGAGTAGCGCCGTGGTTGATGCTTTGCGCCGTCTTTATGCGCGGCACCGTCTTTTTGTCCTCATTTTGCTGCTTTTCGTCGGCTTTCGGCTGCTGGCGATTCTACTCTTTCGACCGGGCGGCTTCATCGCCGACTTTTCGGACTACGATTTCTACTTCGAGTGGGGACGGCTCACCCCCCGCGGCTACACCGCCTACGACAACCTGTGGACGGCCTACCCGCCGCTCTTCCCGGCGCTGATGCTGGCTGTCTTTGAACTCTCGGCGCGCATCCCCCCCTGGATTGACAACCGCTTCTTCTTTCACACTTTTTTGGGCGCGGTGCTGCTCGTCTTTGAGACGGGCAATCTCGTGCTCATCTACCGGCTGGCGCGCCGCCTCACCCCTGAGGACGCGCTGACGCCGGCCATCCTCTACGCGCTGCTCTTTGCGCCTGTCTACACGTTGTTGGGCTGGTTCGAGTCGATGCCCCTCTTCTTCATGCTGCTGGGGGTGGACCTGCTCCTGATCCGTCGCCGCTGGGGCTGGACGGGCAGCGCTGTTGCCGCCGCGCTGGGTTTCCTCACAAAACTGACGCCGATCCTGCTCATCCCCATTGCCGTGCGTTGGCTGGGTGCAAAGCTCAGTGTACGCGCCGCGCAACGTGAATGGTTCAACCCGCGGTCGCCCGGCAACCTGCTGCGCCCGACGATCTACACCCTTCTCTTTGCGGCGACGGTGGTGGCGGTGGGCTATCCTTTTGTAAACGCCAACCCTGAACTGGCACTGAGCAGCTTTCGGGTGCAGTCGATCCGCCCGCCGTGGCAGAGTTTGTGGGCGGTGCTCGACGGCTACTTCGGCTACGGCCTGGTGCCGCTGGACATGCGCAACCTGGCCGGTCTCGACGGCCCACTCTGGCAAAGCAGCCTGCCGTGGACGTGGATCACCCTGGGCTTTGTGTTGCTCTACGCCTTCCTCTACACCCGCCCCTACGATTGGACAGCGCCGCGCACAGTGGTGGCTTTCGCCGCCGTCAGCGTGATCTGGCTCTTTCTCTACAGCAAGGGGTGGAGCCCGCAGTTCGTGGTCTGGATCCTGGCCTTCACGGTTTTGCTCTTGCCCACGCTGCGGGGGATGTTGATCGGGCTTGTCCTCACGGTGGCGAATGCCGTGGAGGCCAACGTCTTCTTGATTATGTTGCCCGACCAACATTGGATTCTGTGGGGGACGGTGCTAGTGCGCACGATTTTGTTGGTCCTCCTGGCTGTGGAGTTTCTTGGGCAGATCTGGCCGTCCCCGCGCGGACATGTCCTGCGCCGCGTGGCCGGTGTCCTGGCGTGGACGACGATGGGCATTGCGTTACTGGTCACCGTAGCGGCAACGCCCCGCGTCGCCGACGCCTACGCCGACCGTCGATTGGCAGAACATCCCTGCCGCGGCGTAGTGGAGACGCTACAGGCCGAAGCGGTGTGGTCCTCGTCGACGGTAGCCACCGAATCCATCGAAGTCTGGGAGCAGCTTCATCCCTGGCTGCGCGCCGATTACGACATGCACGTCATCGACGGTTACAGCCCCGACCGCGATCCGGCGCAGGTGGGCGCGGAACGGCTGACAACACTGGTGACAGGCGAACCCGAGTTCTGGTGGGTATCGTGGCTGGGCAATGTCGACGCCGAAACGACTTTACAAACAGAAATCACAGGTCTGTTTTTCGCCGATCCACGTCTCTCGATTTTGGAGACGCAGCGTCACGGCGCGTGCGCGTTGAGCCGCGTGGCACAGCTCCCTGCGCAGCCGGTGGCCGTGGCCGATGTGGTGGGCGGGCCGATTTCGCTCCTCGCCGCCGAGACGGGAACGGCGCACCCTGGATCGGTGCTGTATCTGGTAGTATACTGGCAGGCTGTACAGCGTATAGACGAACGCTATACCGTCTTCACGCAGTTGAGCGCACCCGACGGCACGCTCATCGCCCAACAGGACAACTATCCTGTGCGCGGCCTGGCGCCTACCGACACCTGGCAACCCGGCGTGGTGGTGCGCGATCCCTACGAACTCTCTCTCCCTGCCGACGCCCCGCCGGGTGAATACCGGCTACGAATCGGCCTCTACACGGCGGAAGGAAGGCGTCCGCTTGTGTTGGCGGATGGTAGCCAGGGGGAGTTTATTGAATTGAATGTTGTGATTGGTGAATGAATGATTAGGTTTGGCGATTGGCAATGTCTCAACGCTCAACAGCCTTGTCGGGCACATGTATTTGTCAATTCGCATACTTGATCCAAGACCTAATCACCATTCACTAATCACCAATCACCAATCACTTCATCGTTCCCATTCAAACCCAATTTCTATGCGCACATCCCGCTTCGCCGACATCAGCCGCTATGACCGCAGCATCGCCTTTCTGGTGATCTGCTTCTTGTACGCGTGCTACTTGCTCACCTTCACCGGCGTGATTCAGAGCAGTGACGGCCTTTCCATGTTCGCCACCACCGAGAGCATCGTCCGCCGCGGGAATGTGGACTCGAACCAATTGCTGTGGATGGGCCTTCAGCAGGGCAGCTTCGGCGCGGACGGCGAACTCTTCAGCCGCAAGGGCGCGGGGATGGGGCTGTTGGCGTTGCCGTTGGTGTGGCTGGCGCAGCAGTGGACGGCGCTGGGGCTGGTGCAGATGGCGCTGCTGCTCAACCCCATCCTCACAGCGTGGACGGGCGGCCTGCTCTATCGTACGGTGATCCGCCTAGGCTGGAGCCGTTTCGTGGCCGTGGTGACAGCACTTTCCTTCGGGTTGGCGACACCCGCCTGGCCCTACACGCAAACCTTTTTCAGCGATCCTGTGGCCATGTGGGGGCTTTTCGGCTCACTCTACAGCATCCTCGCCTATAGCCAGAGTCGGCGCAAACGGTATCTCTTTCTCGGCGGCATCGCCTGGGGACTGGCCTACCTGGCCCGCTCCATCAACCTGGTCACTTTGCCCGTCTTCATTCTGGCATTGGCGTTGGCGCTGGCCGAGATGGAAAAACGCTACGATCTGCGCTCGATTGTGGTTGGCCGCCTGCGCGAATGGATCATCTTCGGCTTTCCCATCCTTGTGGCGGGTCTTTTCTCGCTGTGGTGGAATTGGCTGCGCTACGGCGGCCTCTTCGAAACCGGCTACGTCGAGACGGAATCGTTCAGCGGCGTTTGGCTCGAAGGTCTCTTTGGTCTGCTCATCAGCCCTGGCCGTGGGATTCTCTGGTACAGCCCCGTGATTGTGTTGACCTTGGCGGGGATCGGTTGGTTCCGACGCAACCTGCGTTGGTTCCTCGTGGCTGTGGCCGGTGTGACACTGCTCTACCTGGGCCTCTACGCCAAGTGGTACATGTGGCATGGCGGCTACAGTTGGGGTCCACGCTTTTTGGTGCCGGTGTTGCCCTTTGTAATGGTGTTAAGCGCGCCCATCTGGCAGCGTATCTTCGAATCGCAACACTGGGGACAGGCCGGGCGCGTCGGCGCGGCGATTTTGCTTGTCCTCTCGTTGGGGGTACAGTGGTTGGGGGTGCTTCTCCCCTTTTCGCTGGTGCAGGATTGGCTGGCGCAAACGGTGACACCCCTCTTTGCCGCAGAGACCTTCACTCAGTGGCGCTATTCGCCGCTGGTGTTACAGTGGCACTACCTCACTGCCGAGCACCTGCACTTCGCCTGGTGGCGCGCCGGTGTAGACGGCCCCGATTGGCCCTCGCTCGTCCTGGTGATGGCGACGCTGGCCGTGGGCGGTTGGCTGCTTTTGCGCCAGGTGCGCCAGGATCTGCCGATGGGCGAGCGCACGCCCAACTGGGTCTACGGCGGCGCGCTGATCCTGGTGACGCTGGGGTTGTTGGTGCGGTATCAGCCTGTTCTCAGCGATGGCAGCATGGCCACGGCGCGGCTCATCGAACAGCACGAAGCTGAGGACGACGCCGTCCTTTACCTGCGGCCTACCGAGACGCAGCAGTTTGCCAACGCCTACCACGGTGATCTGCCCGTCTACGGCCTCTTCCCCGCCGATCCGCTAGACGAAGACGCGTCGGCCTGGTTGGCCCACATTGCACAGCGCTATCGCCGCGTGTGGGTGGTGCCCGACTTCCATCCGCCTGATCAGTCGGGATGGGAACGAGCGTTGCGCGGACAGAATTTCTTGCTGCTCGATGTCACTGCGCCACCCGATGGGCAGCGGGTGGCGCTCTACGCCTTTCCAGAGGCGCAGCCACTCACCGAAACCGGCGTCGGCATCGAGTTTGGCGAACCGGCCTGGGTGCGCCTGAATGGCTACGGCTACACCGAGCAGACGAGTCCTGGCGCAGAGTTGTTGGTGGCGTTGGAGTGGGAAAGCCTGCGTCCTGTAACCGAGAACTTCCACGTCTTCGTGCATCTGCTCAACGCACAGGGCGAGCGTGTGGATCAGCGCGACGGTCAGCCGCTGCTCTGGCTGCGTCCTACCAGTTCGTGGACACCAGGAGAGCGCATTCAGGATCGCTATGGCCTGCTCTTGCCCGAAGACTTGCCGACGGGCCGTTACCGTGTCCTCGCCGGTTTGTATGATCCGGCCACAGGTGAACGTCAACCCGTCAGTGTGGGTCCTGGCGCGGCGGTGGAATTAGGGCCGATTTGGGTGGAGTGACCGTCCGTCGTCGGTCGTCGGTCGTCAGTCGTCAATCACAACGAGGACACTACAATTATGCGCGTCATTTCTGGCAGCGCCAAAGGACATACACTGCAATCGGTGCCGGGGGACTCCACACGGCCGATTACGGACAAAGCCAAAGAAGCGCTCTTCTCGATCCTCGGCGATTGGATTGAGGGTTCGCGTGTGCTCGATCTCTTCGGCGGGACAGGCGCGGTGGGGATTGAGGCGTTGAGCCGAGGGGCCGAGCATGCTACCTTCCTCGAACGCAACCGCCGCGCCATTGAGACGATCCAGGCCAATCTCGTCCACTGCAAGTTGAAAGAGCTTGCCGCCGTACAGCAGGGGGACAGTTTTGTCTTCCTCGAACGCTACAAAGGTGATCCATTCGATCTCATCTTTGTTGCGCCGCCCCAATACCAGGATCTCTGGCGCAAAGCCCTCCTAACTGTGGACAAACGCCCTGAACTCCTTTACGACGACGGCATGGTGGTTGTGCAGATTCATCCGCGCGAGGACGCGCCCGTAGAACTGCAATCGCTCTACGAATTCGATAGGCGGACGTATGGATCAGTCTTGTTGATCTTTTATGAGCGGGTGGGGGCAGGGGATAGTAAAGATGATGGGATGATGAGGTAATCGCATAAAAAACGGCGTCCGCTCACGGACGCCGTTTTTTATGCGAGTTGTGCTTATTCGCCGGCAGCAACCGGGAAGAAGACGGCCTGACCTTCGGCGGCATCTTCGCTCACGGTGACCGTGGCGGTGCTGTCGCTGATCAGGCTGAAGCCAAGCGCATCCTCAACGGTGACGGTGTACTCACCGGCAGCCAGTTCGGCAAAGAGCGCGCCGGCGTCGGTGGTCTGGCCGGTGACGGCTTCGCCTTCCGCCGGGGTCAGCGTAAAGGTGGCGCCGATCAGGGCGGCCTCGTCATCGTTCAGCATGCCGTCGGCATTGTTATCGACGAAGAGGTAGGCGGCCACACTGTTGGCGGCCAGCGCTGCTTCGGAGACGACCATGGGCATGGCAACGGCTTCGGCAACTTCAGCGGCAGGCGCTTCGGTTGTCGCAGCTTCGGCAGCGGGCGCTTCAACAGCTACGGCTTCCATCGGCGCAGCAGCTTCTGCTTGGGCGCTTTGCATGGTGTTCATTTCGCCCAACGCCTGCGCCAATGCGGCGGTGAAGGTGTCGAAGTTGCGGCGGGTTACTTCCAGTTCTTCCATCGCAATACCCTGCGCCATCACCTGCTCATCCAGGGCAATCAGGCTGGCATCGAGCGAAGAAAGGCTGCTCTGCACCTGACCCAGCGCTCCGCTCTCACCTTCGATGGCGGCCAGACGTTCGGCCACCACGTCGATGTTGTGGCTGACTGCGCCCAGGTTTTCATCCATACGGGTGATACTGGCGCGTAACGACTCACCACCGGCGCCGGTGAAGCGCAAGGTGCCATTGTTAATAATCGCGAGGATCAGCAATGTGGCCAGCACACCGAGGACAGCGCCACCAAGGGCCGCACCAAACGCTTCGAGCGACTCACTGGAACGAGCAAACTCCAACTTGGGCGGTTCTTCGTGGCTGTCCACAGCTTCTTTTTTCTCAGACGCGGTTGACTGATTCATTTTCATAGGTTCCTGTTTTACACTCATAAGACTCCTTTGCACTCTCTTCTATACGGGTTGAGGGATGACACGACGAGGGCTTCTGCACGCCTTATCATAGTCTGCGATATTGGCCTGCGTCAAGTTTCAAGCCATACAATTCCTCTACGGTTTTTGGGTGCAGACAGTCAAAAATCACTGCATGGGATGCCTTCAGTTTGGCCGTGGATCTCTTCCAAAGCTATAATCGCCACATGTCCACCCAAGCCGTGAACACTGTAACTGAGACCGAATTGACGCCTGACACGCTGGGATACCTCTTTGGCGAAGATGCTGCCGAGGAATTGGCTGCGCTTGCCCACCGAGACGTTGACGCGGCGCAGACGGTTCCACTTTTGGCGGAATTACGCCGCCGTCACCCGCCCGAAATCGCCGGCGCACTACTCACCCAGGCCCGTTTGCGCCGCCGCGCCCAGGACAAATTTCCTAGCGCCCATCGTCTCTTTTTTACGGCGGAAGCGCTGGAACAGGCCACCGCCCACGCCATCGCCGACATGCGCGCCGCCTGGATCGACCGCTTTGCCCCGCTGGGGCCTGTCCTCGACCTGGGTTGCGGCATCGGCGGCGACACGTTGGCGCTAGCCCGCTACCGCCCCGTCATCGCCTACGAGACCTCGCCCACGCGGCTACGTTTCGCTCAGGCCAACGCCGCGGCACTGGGATTGGCCGACCGCATCGAATTTCGCCTGACCGATTGGACTGCCGATCTCGCCAACGGACAGTTGCCCAACGCTGCAGCAGCCTTCGCCGATCCTGCCCGGCGTGTAGACGGGCGGCGCGTCTTCAGTCTGCATCAGATGCAGCCACCGCTGGCGTTGTTGCGCCAACTTCAGGCGCAGATCCCAGCCTTGGGCGTCAAAGTCGCACCCGGTGTAGAGGATGAGGAGATCCCCGCGGAGTGCAACGTCCTCTTTGTGAGCCATGAACGCACCTGCAAAGAGGGCGTGCTCTGGTTTGGTCCGCTGCGCGGGGACGCCCTGTCGCGCTGGGCGCTTGTCCACGACGGCTCTGTGTGGCATCGCCTCGATGCTTCGTTGACGCCGCCACCGGTCGGTTCGCTGTCGGTAGGTCACATTCTCTATGAACCCGATCCGGCGTTGATCCGAGCCGGTTGTTTCGCTGAACTGTGCGAGCGTTTCGACGCCCACCTCTTCGATTCTCAGATCGCCTATCTCGTCGCCGAGCGTCCTGTGGCGGACGACGTGGTTTTTCCGCTGGCGCAGCGTTTCCAGATCGAAGAGATCCTGCCCAACAGCCTCAAGGCACTCAATCGGCGGCTGAAAACGTTGGGCATCGGTTCCGTGGAACTCAAAAAACGGGGATCGCCCATCGAGCCGGAGTCTTTGCGCCCGCGACTCACGCTGACGCCCGGCGGGCGCGATGCCGTCGTCATCTTTACCCGCCGCGGCGACGAGCGGTTGACCGTCCTGGCGCGGCGGGTGGGGATGGGTGGTTTGGTGACTGGGTGATTTGAATTTGGCGCAATCCCCCGTCAGCAAGTAACTCAGTTGCCCCGGGATTCTGTACGAATTCGTCAAGCATGCCCGTCACGCTGATTGATAATGTAGAAAATAACCTGGCAAGACGTAGGTGCGGTTTTTAACCGCACGGCTTCCTATCTAGGAGAGAACCACAGCTAAAAGCAGCGGCTACGGTTGCCTGATTAAAATCTTAATGTTCAAATAGCGTGACATAAGTGCCCGTTTCGACTGTCGTAGCTGCGGTTACCAACCGCAGTACTTCGGCTTCGAGACCATTTCCTCGTCACAGCAGGTCTACCGACACAAATGCCCAGTCACAACTCACGAAAGGACCCTCCATGACCACCCCAACCGTCCCCCCCAACGAAGAATCGTTGATCCCCCTGGCCCATGCCGTGGGCGAGGCGTTGCACCGGCGCGGACTGGTGGCGGCGCTGGCGGAAAGCTGTACCGGCGGCCTCGTGGGTCATTTGATCACTGAGATCGCGGGGAGTTCGGCCTGGTTTGCCGGCAGCGCCGGCGTCTACAGCTATGCGGCCAAGGAAGCCATCGTCGGCGTCGATCATGAGACGTTGTTGCGTGAGGGGGCTGTTAGCCACGAAGTGGCGGCGCAGATGGCGCAGGGCGCGCTGCGCGTTTACGGTGCTGATGTGGCGGTGTCCGTCACCGGTATTGCCGGGCCGGGTGGGGGGACGCCTGAAAAACCCACAGGGCTTGTCCACTTTCACCTCAGCGCCAAGGACGGCGTGGAAGAAGCCCACCGCCAGATCTGGCTCGCCGACCGACGAGGAAATAAACTGTTGAGCGCAGAGTATGCGTTGCAGATGTTGTTGGGGTATGCGGGGAGGTGATTGGTGATTTGTGACTGGTGATTGGGACCGGAAGTGACTGAGCGATTAAGGGATTGGGGATCGCGCACATAATCCGAACTCCCTTAATCGCCTAATTCCCGAATCGTCCGTTCGCCTCTGCCCCAATCACAAATCACCAATCACAAATCCCCAATCACCCCTGCACCAGCGACTGACCGCCGTCGATCCACATCTCCGTACCGGTGATGTGGCTGCTGGCATCGCTGACGAGGAAGAGGATCAGATCGCTGGTCTGATCCACGGTGCCGGGGTTCTTGCCGGTGAGGGGAATCGTGCCCGCTGGGTATTGGACAGGCCATTTGATGTTCTCGATGCCGCGGCGGTCGGTGTTGTCGCCGATTTCGGTGGCGATCCAGCCGGGGCAGATGCAGTTGATGCGTACTTTGAAGGGCGCAAGCTCGGGGGCCAGCATCTTGGTCATGGCCAGTTGACCCGCCTTCGACGCCGAATAGGCAGTAGCACCGGTGTTGCTGAACATGCGCGTGCCATTTACCGAAGAGACCACCACCACGGCGCCGCCCTGCGTCTTGAGATGTGGGGTGGCGTATTTGATGGTGAGGAAAGTCCCCTTCAAGTTGATGCCCAGGGTCGTGTCCCAATCTTCGGGCGTGATCTCTTCGATGGACGCCCACACACCGTTAATCCCCGCGTTGGCAATGACAATATCGAGCCGGCCCCACTTGTCTACGATCTGCTGCACGGCGGCTTCCATCTGCGCCGCGTCCGACACGTCGCCGGTGATGATCAGCGCCTCGCCGCCGGCGTCTTCGATTTTGGTGGACACTTCCTTCAACTGCTTCTCTGTGCGGCTGAGGATGGCGACTTTGGCCCCTTCTCGCGCCATGATCACTGCCGCACCCATCCCAATACCTGAACCTGCTCCAGTGACAAATGCGACTTTATTTTGTAGTTGCATGGGGGAATCTCTCCTGTTGAATGGGGATATGTGATTCGTGTTGCGTGATTCGTGGGTTAAGGATGTTGGTTGGGCATTGGCGACGACCGTGTGTAAAGATAGTGCGTAGTGCGTAGTTGTACAGACAAGCCAGGTTGGAAGCCCGAAACGTAGGGGCGCTGCTTGCTGCGCCGGCAGGGTTCTGCTTGCTGAACCCGTACCATTCCTGTCTAACCTAACTTGTCAGTACAACTACGCACTATCTTTACACGATTTCAGCCAAGCCACCCCGAAATAACCTCAACCCACGAATCATAGTTACAACTCGGCTGCCCGCGTCGCGATCTTTTCTTTCACCATCGCCGTGAACTCGCCCAACGGCAGGCTGTTGTTGCGTTCACCGTTGCGTTTGCGCAGGGCCACGCTTTCGTTGGCCATTTCCTGATCGCCCACCACCAGCATGTAGGGCACCTTCATGAGCTGCGCCTGGCGGATCTTGTTGTTCATACGCTCCGATCCCAAATCTGCCTGAACACGGATGCCTTGCGCCTTCAGTTGCAGGCGAATGCGCTCTGCGTAGTCGTTGTGCACTTCGGTGATGGGGATCACACGCACCTGCTCCGGCGATAGCCACACAGGGAAGTTGCCCGCATAGTGCTCGAGCAGGAACCCGACCATGCGCTCGTGCGTGCTCAGCGGCGCACGATGGATGCAAAGAGGTGTTTCTTGCGCACCCTCGCTGTTGATGAAGGTAAGGTCGAAGCGTTCCGGCACGGCGAAATCCACCTGATTCGTCGCCAGTGTGAATTCGCGACCGATCGCACTCCAGATCTGTACGTCGATTTTCGGGCCATAGAAGGCGGCTTCGTCGGGCACTTCCACAAAGGGGACGCCGCCATGCGTCATGGCTTTGCGCACCATGTCCTCTGTCTTGGCCCACAGCCGCGCATTGTCCACATACTTTTTGCCCAGGCCCTTGGCGTGGTGCGTGCTGAGGCGCATCACAAAGCGGTCGATGCCGAAGAGATCGAAGTATCGGCGGTAGAGCGCAATCACGCCCATGAACTCCTGCTCGAACTGCGATTCGGCACAGTAGATATGGGCGTCGTTCATCTGCATTGAACGCACACGCATCAGGCCGAAGAGTTCGCCGCTCTTTTCGTAGCGATAGCACGTGCCATACTCGGCAAACCGTACCGGCAGATCACGATAGCTGTGCAATTTGGCGGCGTAAAGCTTGTGGTGAAAGGGACAGTTCATCGGCTTGACATAGTAGCGTACCCCTTCCAACTCCATGGGCGGGTACATGCTCTCGGCGTAGTAGGGCAAATGACCACTATGCAGGAAGAGATCTTCCTTGGCCAGATGCGGTGAGCGGACCCGGTCGTAACCGGCTTCCGCTTCGACATCTTTGGCCAACTGTTCTAATTCCTCAATGATCACGGCGCCATTCGGTAACCAGAGCGGTAGCCCTGGGCCGACCTCTTCGTCAAAGATGAAGATTTCCAGTTCGCGCCCAATTTTGCGGTGATCGCGCTCCCGTGCTTCTTCCAACTGCTTCAGATACGCGGCCAGCTCTTTCTTGTTGCGCCACGCCGTGCCGTAGATGCGCTGAAGCATCGGCTTGTGCTCGTCACCGCGCCAGTACGCGCCTGCCACCGTGAGCAGCTTGAATGCATCCGACGGGATCTTGCCTGTGTGCTCTACATGCGGGCCACGGCAAAGATCCTCGAATGAGTCGTGTTTGTACGTGCTGATCACCGGCGCCTCGGCGATCTCGTTGCCGTATTCGTCCACTTCGCCTTTGGCCAGACCTTCGATCAGCTCTAGTTTGTATGGCTGATCTGCGAACAACTGGCGCGCTTCGTCGGCGGAGACTTCGCGGTAGGCGAACGTGTGCTTGCCGCCGATGATCTGACGCATGCGCTTTTCGATGGCTTCCAAATCCTCCGGGGTGAACGAGATGGGCTTGCCCTGCTCGTTCTTGCCTAGATCGAAATCGTAGTAGAAACCCGTGTCAATAGGCGGCCCGATGGCAATCTTTGCCTCGGGATAAAGCGCCAAAACCGCCTGCGCCATGATGTGTGCAGCGCTATGCCTCAGTTTGTAGAGATCGTCCTGTTGGATTTCTCCGTATTGACTTGACTCTTGAATTGACTCGGCCATTGGGTCGCTCCTGTATGAGTAGCTGCTTAAACAAGCATTGAAATTTGACTGAGAATGAAATTCCACACGCGCGGATCGATCCATGCCCACAGCATCAACCCGATAAAGACCAGGATCACCCAGAAAATGAACATGGTCAATCGAGCCCGCATTGCGTCCTGATAGACATCGTTGGGCGTTAGTTTAGTGAATTGTGGGATCATTTGGGGCTTATCTAGCGCCTGGGCACGTTTCACCCAATTCTGATAGACGCGCCAGATAAACCCAACAAATAAGGTAACCACCAAGCCTATTCCAAACCCCACCAGAAACTCTGATGATAACGTATCCATCGCTGTGCTTCTCCGCTTCGATACAGCACTTGCGCAGGTTCGAGCAGACAGTAAACAGCCTACTCTGGACGGAACGTTGAACGCTCCGCACCTGTTCCGGCGCAAGGCACCAGACTTGGAAGACGGCAGTTATCTTGACGAGCCATTTGCGATGTCGTGAAAACCGGCGTACAATCAGAACATGCGTTCTGGCTGTACTCCCCCCGATTTCACTGAGGCAACGATGTCATTCCTTGGCCCTGATATTGTCGATTGGATTGATGGTCTAGTAGGTAGACTCCTTCATGGACGGATGCACCGCTTTAGCTTCAGCCGGCGCACTGGCTTCACCGGTTCTGATGTCGAACACTTGCTCCGCCAGTATGGTGTGCGTGTGTGGGAACGAGAGATGGACGATCCCGAAGAGCTTGCCCTGCACGTCAAGCGCACGCAGGCTGTGTGGGCCGAGTATATCCTCTGCCGCGCCGGTGTGCCGTTGACCTGCAAACTGCTCGATCCTCGCAACGCACAATGGGCCGCTCAGCACGAGGCCATGCCCAGACCGTGGACGGAGAAGGGCGTCGGCCCATACACCGTTATCGACCATCTGGTTGACTGGCTCGACCGGCTGGCTGGGTCCTCGCACCGGTAGTCAACCACGCAGCCGTCCACCAGGTGTAGTGGAGCAACTGCTGAAGTCCTTTCGCCATCGGTTGCGTATAAATCCATTCGCTGAGGCGATGAGCGTCTGCGCCTTCGGTGAGGCCGATGCAGACGGAAGGAATGCTGCGGCTCAGCGGGATGTTGGCATCTGTGCTGCTGATGCGCACGTCTGGCCGTTCTTCGACGCCGATGTGTGCTAGGATGTGTGACAACGCTTTAACCATAGGATGGGCTTCATCGATCTCGCCGGCTGGGCGATTGCCGATGGCCGCCACGGTGAATTGTACGCCGCTGCGCCAACGTTGATGGTTTTCTTGATGGCGGCGCACAATGTCTTGCACGTGCGCGTCAATGCGCTCCAGCATGGCTGTGTCTGTGCTGCGTAGATCCAACTCCAGTGTTGCGTGCTGGGCAATGGTGTTCACCGACGTACCGCCGTTGAACTTGCCGATGTTGAACGACGTGCGTGGATCTTTGGGCGTTTTCATACGGGTGATTTCCGCCGCCAGTTGCGTCAGCGCGTGGACGGCGCTGGCGCTGCCAAAGTCGCCCCAACTGTGACCGCCCGGCGCGCTGGCCGAGATCTCATAGCGGTGAACGCCTAGCGCTTGATGCACAACGCGCCCCAGCCCCATGCCCTCGATGACGATACAAGCCCCAATGCCGCCTGGCAGTGCCTGCAAGCGGTCGACGGCGGCGCGCATCCCTTTCAGGTCGCCCAGCCCTTCTTCGTTGGTATTGGCCACCAGCCAGATGTCGACCGGCGGCATTGGCAGCGTCAGCAGCGTCTGCGCCAAGACAATCAAGCCGGCCACCCCGGCGGAATTGTCACCAATGCCGGGTGCGCCGATGCGTCCCTCTGCTTGCACCGTCAACGCAAGATCCGTCTCACATGGGAAGACTGTATCGGTGTGGGCGCTGACCATCAAAAGCGGCGCCGAAACCTCACCGGGGATGCGGGCGTAGACGTTGAAGACATCGTCTTGTGAAACATCGGCCAGATGCATCGACCGAAAGCAGGCTTCCACCCAGTCGGCGCGTCGCTTTTCTGCGCCGGTGGGCGCAGCGATCTGCTGGATCTCCACCGTGAGATCGATGGCGTGATTGGGTCGCTCTGCCAGTTTGTCGGCAGCGGCTTGCAGTGTAGGGAAGTGCGGGAGCGATTGTAGATCCATGAGATTCATTCATCCGTTCTCATTTGAAAACCATAAAGCCTTGAAAACCATAAAGCCTTGAAAACCATAAAGCCTTGAAAACCATAAAGCTATTGTGCATCGACACTGAAGTGTGCCAATGCTGCGATTGTTGCGTCAAAGGCTAAAAAATGCAAAAACTCCCGCCCCATATGGGACGAGAGTCTCTCGCGGTTCCACCCACCTTGCCTGCACGCCGGGCGCACAAGCCACTTGGGGGCCGATAACGGGGCCTGCCGGTTGAACATAGTGCGCCGTAGCGGTTCCGTTCATCACTTTCAGGGGGTTTTCCAGAAGACTCACCACGGCGGCTCGCAGCCTATGACCGCCGTTCTCTGCAAGGTGGCCGGAACTCTGTACTCGTCCTGATCAACGTGTTGGGTATAGAGATAAAATTCCCTCTCCACAAGGGAGAGGGCGATTCGTGTGGGAGATACTGGACTTGAACCAGTGACCTCTACGATGTCAACGTAGCGCTCTAGCCAACTGAGCTAATCCCCCGTAACGAAGCGAATTATAACATGTTATAGGAGTGGCTGCAAATTTCAACAGATCTCTGTCTTTCTTCGTGTTGCTTTGTCTGCCCTGGTGGCTCACATGCTGCTTTCAGTTATCAAACAGGTGACCCGTCGGGCCACTGGTAAGCGCTTCGACCACCGGATGGGTGTCGATCATGTGGGTGAGCAACTGCAATTCTCTACCCAGGAGATAATTGCCCATGTCGAGGATTTCGGGAACGCCGGTGAGCGACAGCAGCTTCTGCTTGTCTTCGGGCTTGACTTGCAGTGCAATCGCAGTGAGAAAAGCCAGGCTAGTGGGATCATCGGGCAGTTGATCCAATTGAAGCTGCACGCCGGTGGCCTGAGTAAGAAGATCGACGTAGTGCAAGATTTTGGGGCGTACCCGTTGCGCCTGCTCAGTCGCCAGACGTGTATCCCCATTGAGCACCGGATAGTGGGTCACATTCGCCGTCATGTAAGACTTCTCATGCTTCAACTGCTCAATACGAAATCGTCGCGTCCCAACTGTGACAATGTCCATACGGCCGTCGGGTTTGCGATCCACGCGCGTGATGCGCGCTGCGGTGCCAATGGGATGGGGCATAGCTGGCTGGCCAACTTCTTTGCCCTCTTTGATGAGGACAACGCCAAACGGCAACTCCTCATTGATACAGCGATTGATCATCTCGCGGTACCGTGGTTCAAAGATATGAAGTGGCAGCATCATCCCCGGAAAGAGGACAAGACCAAGCGGGAAGAGAGGCATTTCCATAGCAGAAATCCGTTGTTCTCGATCGTGGCGATGGTGACCGCCTACTGAATGCTGAGACATCGTTTGTGTCGATCCTTAATAAACTGCTCTAATGAAAAGACTCAATTAGCTTCTGTTGACATCTACAGTGCGGTCTCCGGATGTGTCGTCGCTCAATGCCAATTTTCAATGCCAATATAGCCAGAGGGGACCTGTGAAATGTCAACACAGCTAGTCGCTATCGTCGGCTGGGACGGACGCCAGCGCGTTGTCGTCAACCTTCATGATTTCGCGTAAAACGGTGGTTGCAAACGCACCCTTGGGCAAGAAAAAGCGTACATCAATGCCATTTTCGTGTGCTTCCACCTGCAAATCATCGATGATTAGGCGACCCAAGCGGCGGGTGCCGGTGAGGTGGGCTTTGTGCATGTCCTCGAGGGTCAGCCCCGATTCGGCGAGGACACTCTCTTCCAGCGCGCCGGCATCGCCGGTGGTGATCCACATTTTCGGCCCGTAAATGGGGGCCGTAAAGCTAATCTCTTTGCGCTCATAACGTGGTTGCTCGGCGACCACGTCTTCCACTTCAAACAGGCCGCCGGTGTCATACTTCTTGGCCACATCACCCAGGATTACCTGATCGTAGATGTTTCTTTCCACCCGTTCGGCCAGATACCGATTGCACAGGTAACTTTGCACACTGGCACGTAAGAGATCGCGCAGCCAGCGGTCTTTCATTTTAAGCTGTCCGCTGATCAGTTCGAAGCCCCGTAGCACGTTTGAACCTTGTCGTCCTAAGCGTTGCGGACCGTAATAGTTAGGCAATCCGCGTTGCCGAATCATCTCCACAATCGTGTGCGCACGCTCAACTGCTTCGTCAATAGGCAATGATGGTTCCACCACTCGGATCGAAAATCGGTTACCCAGTAAGTGACCGACTTTGAGTTTGTTGCGGTGCAGTTTTGCCCAGTGCACAGTGACGGGCAATGCTGCTTCGATGTGTGCAGCAGCCTCTTCGACAAGTACACTGTCCACGTGCGCTATGTTAATGCTAAATGTCTGCGTTGTGCGCGCATACTTGTCTTTCATCCCCGCAAAACCGACGTCACCAGTAGGCAATTTGAAGATCGCAGCCAGTTTTTTCTGTACATCGCGCGTGGTTGCTTCCTGTTTGGTCAGGTTGATGTACAGATGTTGTCCTTCGCCAATGGGATCGTAAATCGGCACTTCTTCAACAACAAAGTGGTCGGGGGTGGAACGCAACTGTCCGCCGATACCTGGTAGATTTGCACTTATATAAGGAAGAGAAAGCTTAAGTTGGCGTTCATGAGTGTTGTTTTCTTGCACGTTCATATCCTAGCATAGCGTTTTCAGGAGAGAAGGAAGATATGTTCCAAAGGGGGAGTAGGGACTGGGGACTGGGGATTGAAGTGCGATCATGAGCTGATACTTTGCGCGATCTCAGATTGCTAAAGTCGACACATTGACCCATGCGAAACCCAATCCCCAGTCCCTACTCCCCCTACACAACATTGGGCGGGAAGAAAAATTCACGAGCCGTCAGATCGTCGTAGCCGTCGACGTGGGCGGTGACGACGCCGGGAGAGACCAACGCAGAGCGCACAATCGCCCGATTGAAGGGGCTGACCAGGTCGTGGTTCAGGTACTCGGCTACCGGCATCCAGAGACAATCGTCGATTTCGTCGTCTTGTTTCGAGATGGAGTGCGTAAGGGGCGAAAGGCGGGCCACAAAGTAGATGTCTGATTTGTCGTATCGGTAGCGATGCCAGTGACGAAAACAGACGAGAGCATCAAAGCGCGTCTCCACGCCTGTCTCTTCCAAGACTTCGCGTATGGCGGCTTCGGCTAGATGCTCGCCAGGGTGTAGTGCACCGCCAGGAAGTTTGTAGTAGGGTCGGGCTGAACTACGGTGCACTTCGGAGACAACCAAGATCTCTCGATCCTCATTCAGGACCACGCCGCCGATGCCGATATAATGTGTGGCATAGCCTGGAACAAGCGCATTTGGCTGAAGTTGGTGTACCATCATAGTGTAGTGTGGCTGGCTGTGATGAAAGGTGAAGCCTGCCGCCGCCGCAATAGGGATGAGCACTGCATCTTCAATGGCGATTTCAAGCCAGATCAGGAATCGCCCTTCGGCGTGCCAGTGGGGTACCGAAGAGGCCAAAAGCGCGGCAAAGTCTTCCGGTGCGCGACGTAACGCCGCCGCCTCGATGACAACCCCGTTAAAGCGGTTGACTGTGTGTTCGAGCAGTTGCATAGAATCGTCTCTAGGTTGCGTAGTGGGTGTTGAGGTGAATGGTGGGTGTTGAGCAATATCGTATAATGGTAGATCATCGATCTTGAATTGACAACAACTACACCCACGCTCAATCCAACCTGCCAATGCCATCCCACTGTCATTAAGTCTCTATCCTGAAATTACAATGCGCAACAGGACGCTCGCTTTACATTGGGGTGATTCGTCGGGCTGCTGTGAATTTCAGGATAGAATCTCGGTTAAGCGACCGAAAGTTAAGCGACTGAAAGTTAAGAGATCGACACTCGAATAACTGTAGAGCGAGCACGCCCTCGTGCGGCTCTACAGCGGAAGAGCAACGCAAGGGCGTGCTCACTCTGCGCTTAACGTAATGACATTCAACCCTGCCAACCAGGAATATTCCTTACTGGTTCTGTGATGTAACCTGTGTAGGCTATGCCGGGTGCAGGTTCTCACAGACCAACACACGAATTTGTAGAGTAAAAAATGACAAGTGGACGCAAGACCAAAAAAACACGTGGCATGGTTGAAGACGAGTTTTCCAAAGCGCTCATTCAGTTTGAAAAGGAACATCTTGGCCGCGGACCGGCAGACGTGCGTACCTATTTGCTATCGGATATGGCGCTGGTGCGTTTACAGGGTATTTTGACGCCGGCAGAGCAAAAGCTCTCTTCTACACCTGAAGGACGTGACCTGGTGAAAGAGATGCGCCGCCAACTATTTGAAAACTCACGCGATTTACTCGAAGTCATTGTGCGCGATGTATTGGAATGCGAACTTCTGAGCCTGCATACTGACATGAGTACAGTAAGCGGCGAACGCATGGTCGTCTTTATTGTGGATCGTGACCTAGATGTGATGTACCCTGCAGCACGGCGAGTTTGAAGAGGGCCTATGGCAGAGGACGGCTCGTCAACGAAAATCATCTCTTATGCCGATTGTTGACTGCATCCTAAAGTGTATACTACGTCTAGTCTTACAGGGTTCAGTCTTACGAGATTTAGTTGTACGAGGTCTAGTTGTAGGAGAAAAGTCTTAAAAAACTGATCACAATCTTGACAAAAATTAATTTGGACATATAATTCTGTCGAAATTGCATAAATTGACCATCGGTTGATGGGACAAAACATCTTCACCGGCAGCACAAATGTTACACGTGCTAAGATGGGTTGGGACATAGACCGACATGTTGTCCAAGTTGCCGGCGCTGGCAATCTGTTGATAATGTGTCGGTTTTTCTTTTCAAGAACCGGGAGTGGCTTATGAGCGGTATTTCTATGGTAGACGACAAGGTTCTAACTGCCAATCGACAAAGTACATCGCAACGGGCTGAGCGTTTCGGGCTGGGTTGGTGGACAGCGGCATTGCCGTTGGCATTGACACTCTTCTTCGTTAGCCAGATTCAGGCTGTGGCGGCAGGTGGTGTGGTGACATGGTCATTCGACTGGGTGCCGAGCCTGGGCGTGCCAATCTCCTTCTACATCGACGGGTTGGCCTTGGTCATGGCGCTCCTGGTGGCTGGGATAGGCACCTGTGTCTACCTGTACGCCGGGCGCTACCTTGCCGGCGACAAAGGGCTGTTACGCTTCTACGTCTGGGTGACGCTCTTCATGCTCTCCATGCTTGGCCTGGTCACCTCAGGCAATGTGCTCACCCTCTTTGTCTTTTGGGAGTTGACCAGCATCTCTTCTTACCTGTTGATCGGCTACAAACACAAAGAGGAATATGCCCGCGACGCCGCTTTACAGGCCCTACTCATTACCGGTGGTGGTGGATTGGCGCTGTTGGCCGGTCTGCTGTTAATGGGCGGGGTAGCAGGCAGCTACGATCTGGTGACACTCCTGGCAAGTGGCGATGTGCTCACGTCTCACCCGCTTTATGCGGCAATGTTGGTGCTGATCCTTGTGGGCGCTTTCACCAAATCGGCGCAGTTTCCCTTTCATTTCTGGTTGCCTGGCGCGATGGCGGCACCCACACCGGTGAGCGCCTACCTGCATTCGGCCACAATGGTGAAGGCAGGGGTCTTTTTGTTGGCGCGGATCAACCCGGCGTTGGGCGGCACGGCGCTGTGGACTACACTGCTTGTCTCCTTTGGGGCAACCACGATGGTGTTGGGCGCGTTTCTGGCATGGCAACAGCGTGATCTGAAGCGGATCCTTGCTTACTCGACAGTGAGCGCATTGGGTACGTTGGTGCTGTTGATTGGGATTGGCACGCCGGTTGCGCTTAAGGCGGCAATTGTCTTTCTGGTGGTGCATTCACTTTACAAGGGTGCGCTTTTCCTTGTGGCTGGGGCTGTAGATCATGCTACAGGCAGCCGCGATGTGACGTTGTTGAGCGGCCTTGCTCGCGCCATGCCATGGACGGCAGGGGCGGGTGCACTGGCGGCGCTCTCTATGGCTGGGTTGCCGCCCTTCTTCGGTTTCGTGGGCAAAGAGTTGATCTACGAAGCCACGCTCTACGCACCTACGTGGGTGGTGATCCTCACCGTGGCCGCTGTGGTGGCCAATGTCTTCAACGTGGTGGTGGCCGGGCTGGTGGCGCTGCGTCCTTTCTGGGGGAAGCCGTCCTCACACGCCGAACATGCCCACGAGGGAGGTTTCTTCATGATTCTGGGGCCTGCTTTCCTGGCGACTTTAGGGCTGTTGGCTGGCTTGTTTTTGACGCCGGTGTCAAGTCTGTTCGTCACCCCGGCCGTAAGTGCATTGGCAGGCGAAAGCACCCAGATCAAATTGTCGCTCTGGCATGGGATCAACCCAATGTTGGGTCTCAGTGTGTTGACAGTGGCCCTGGGCGCGGTCATCTACCGATTCCGCACCAGTATCGCTTCGCCGATGACGGCCGCAACCACCTGGATCGAGGCGGCGCCCGGCCAGGTCTACCAGATTGCTTTGGACGGCCTGAAGGGTGGATCCGTGGCGGTGACACGTCGACTGCAGACAGGGAATCTGCGCCGCTATGTGCGGGTGGTGCTGCTGACGATGCTTGTGCTGGTGGGCAGCGCGCTGGTGGTGGGTTCGACGTGGCCGCAGTTTTCGCAGCCATTGGATGTGCGCTTCCACGAAGTGGTGTTGGCGCTGTTGATGTTGGCCGCCGCCCTTGTGGTGACACGCGCCAAATCGCGCCTCCTCGCGGTGACAAGCCTGGGCGTGGTGGGCTTCGGGATGTCGATGTTCTTCCTGCTCCTGGGTGCGCCCGATTTGGCGATGACCCAATTTGCGGTGGAAACGTTGACTGTGCTGCTCTTCGTCCTTGTGCTCTACCGGCTGCCCCGGTTCGCTTCACTGACCAGTGGAAGCGAGAAAGTATTCGACGGCATCGTGGCTGTGGCCGGCGGTGTTCTTATGGCGGTGGTGGTGCTGGTGACTATCGACCTGCCCCACCCGTCTACGTTGACCACCTACTTCGCTGAGAACAGCCTGGCGCTGGCGAATGGGCGCAACGTCGTCAATGTCATTTTGGTAGACTTCCGTAGTTTGGACACGCTGGGCGAGATCATCGTCTTGGCCATTGCCGCCACTGGCGTCTTTGCGTTGATGAAGTTGCGGATCACGAATGAGAAGTAACGAGGGGACTGCGCCCGGTCCCCGGTTTCTAGTCCCCTGTCCTTATCTTTTCGACAATGTTCTTGGAGCGCGAACCATGTCTCTACTACTCCATATTGCCGCTCGTTATTTGCTGCCGGTATTGATACTTTTTTCGCTTTTCCTCCTGATGCGCGGACATAATGAGCCTGGGGGCGGCTTTACCGGCGGCCTTGTGGCCGCCAGCGCGATTGCTTTATACGCCATCGCCTTTGGCGAAGGGGCAACTCGTCGGCTGCTGAGCACCCACCCGCGCAACTATGTTGTGGCCGGTATAGCGGTGGCTTTCTTCAGTGGACTGGTGGGGCTAGTGACGCAAGGCGTCTTCCTCGTAGGTGTGTGGGACAACACACCCATTCCCATCATCGGCAAGATCGGCACACCGTTTATTTTCGATATCGGCGTCTATCTAGCCGTTTTTGGGGTAACGTTGACGATTTTATTGGCGTTGATGGATGAACCAAGTGTGAATGAAGAATGATGAATGGTTTGAGAAAGTCTCTTGGGCATCAAGCGCATCTCTTGTCGGGGTGAGAATCTCGGCCCAATCTTTATTCATCATTCATTCCTTTAGAAAGTGACGTTTGACGATGGAAATCCTGCTTGCAATTCTTCTCGGTGGTCTCTACGCTGCGGGCTTCTATTTGATGATGCGACGCAGCATTGTGAAGCTGATCTTGGGCCTTGTAATGCTAGGTCATGCCACCAATCTGCTCATTCTCACTGTGAGCCGTGTCACCCGCGGTGAACCGGCTTTTATTGGGCCTAGTGAACTGCTGCTAACGGGGACATACGGCGATCCGCTGCCACAGGCGCTGATCCTCACGGCGATTGTGATTGGCTTCGGCCTGCAAGCTTTTGCACTGGTCCTTGTGAAGCGAGCCTACCAGGCTGTCGGCACCGACGATATTGATGCCATCCGCTCCACCGAACTATTGATGGCTTACAAGAAGAAGAAGAAGAACCCAAAGAAGTAGAAAATGTAAATCATTCCGAAAAAGGTATCGACTATGAACGTTTTACTCGTTCTCCCAATTCTAATTCCTCTTGCCACCGCTTTGCTCTCGCTGGCACTGTGGACACGACCACAGATCCAGCGGCTGATCAGCCTGCTTGGCGCAGCGGCTTTGTTGGGCGCGGGGATTGTCCTCTTTGAGGGCGTGTGGCGCACCGGGATTTCTGCTACCCAGTTGGGCAATTGGCCTGCACCCTTCGGCATCACCCTGGTGGCCGATGTGACCAGTGCCGTCATGATCGTGATTACCGGCGTCCTCGCGGTGACAATCGCCGTTTATGGGTTGGCTGGTATCGATGCTCAGCGAGAACGCTACGGCTACCATGCGTTGGTCCACTTTTTGCTGATGGGTGTCAGTGGCTCGTTCCTCACCGGCGATCTCTTTAACCTTTACGTCTGGTTCGAGGTGATGCTTATATCGTCTTTCGTGTTGATTTCGTTAGGCGGCACACCGAAGCAGTTGGAGGGCGGCCTCAAGTATGTCACCTTGAGCTTGTTGGCGTCGATGCTCTTCCTGGCCGCTACGGGGATCGTCTACGGTGTGGCCGGCTCGCTGAATATGGCCGACCTGGCCATTCATTTTGATGTCACCGCGCTGCCGATGGGGCTAACCCTGGCGTTGGCTATGCTCTTTTTGGTGGCCTTTGGCATCAAGTCGGCTATCTTTCCACTTTTCTTCTGGTTGCCTGCCTCTTACCACACAGGACCGGTGGTGATCTCGGCGCTTTTTGCCGGGCTGTTGACGAAGGTGGGCGTCTATGCCCTGTTGCGCATTTATACGCTGCTCTTCGCAGGGACAATGGAGACGGTGAGCCCGGTATTGCTCGTCTTGGCGGGGTTGACCATGGTGATCGGTGTGTTGGGCGCGGTGGCACAGGGTGAGTTGCGGCGGCTGCTCTCCTTTCACATCATCAGCCAGATCGGCTACATGATCATGGGGCTGGCGCTGCTGACGCCGTTGGCATTGGCCGGGCTGCTCTTCTTCCTGGTGCACAACATCCTGGCCAAGACGAACCTCTTCTTGATCAGTGGTGTCATCGAGAAGTTTCGTGGCACCGAAAACCTGGCCAAACTGGGTGGGTTCTACCGTAGCAAGCCGGCATTGGCCGTTCTTTTCTTGGTGGCGGCGCTGTCGCTGGCCGGGTTGCCTCCCTTCTCTGGCTTCTGGGCCAAGTTGATGTTGGTGCGTGCCGGTCTCGAAGTGGAACAGTACACGGTGGTGGCTGTGGCGTTGGGCGTGAGCCTGCTCACCCTTTTCTCCATGACCAAAATCTGGGCAGAAGCCTTTTGGAAGGATGCACCCAACGCCGACGTAGTCGATGCCCCGATGAGTGGACGTACTCGCTTGGCGCTACTGGCCCCTGTCGTCTTTCTCGCCGTCCTCAGCATGGGGATGGGCCTGATCGTGGAGCCGCTGATTCAGGTCTCTACGGTGGCGGCGGAGCAGTTGCTTGACGCTTCCGGCTATGTGGAGGCGGTGTTGGGTAGCGAGGCGGTCGTTTTGTTGAAGTAGAGATTCGGCGATTAAGCGAACTGGGATTGGGGCTCGTCTTCCAGAAAGGGTTCCAATGGGCGAATCATGTGCTCGACACGATCTCCAATCCCCTATTGGCTCAATACCGTAATCTCCCCAAATAACGGTGGAGACGAACAATGATTCAATTTCTTTTCCTCATGGTAGCTGTGTGGCTCTTGCTGACAATGGATTTCAGCCTGGCGAATATTGCGCTGGGTTCGGGTGCAGGCCTGGTGGCGATTGTGGTGTCGCGACGCGACGTGCTTTCCACATTGTGGACAAGCTGGCCGAAGCCTCTCGTTTTGATGCGTCGCATTCTCAAGATGCCCGGGTTGTTCCTCTTCTTTTTGTGGGAGGTGTTGGTCTCGAATCTGGCCATTACCCGAGCCGTCTTGAGCCCGAATCTAGACTTGAAACCAGCTATTGTGGCTGTGGACGTACAGTCGCTCTCGGAAATTGCGTTGATGGTGATGTCGAGCTTTATTACCCTGACGCCGGGCACACTCAGCTTGGATGTCTCTGCCGACCGCTCAACGCTTTTCGTACATGCAATGCACATCGATAGTGCGGAACAGTTTCGCGCAGAACTCTACGAGAGGGTGCGCCGCCGTGTTCAGGAGGTGTTTTAATGACGCTCTTTTCTATGCTTTTGCTCTGGGTGGTACTGCCCATGTTGCTGGCGGGTGCCGTGCTGGCATTTGTGCGGTTGGTGCGCGGCCCTAGCCTGCCTGATCGTGTGGTGGCCCTGGAGTTGATGACCATGGCCGGTATCGGCATTGTGGCTGTCTATGCCGTGCTCACCGAGCAAACTACGCTGCTTGATGTGGCGTTGATCCTGGCGCTGATTGGCTTCCTCAGCACTGTGGCCTTCGCCACCTACGTGCAAAGGAATGTGACATGACGGAGCCAGTCGCGCTGCTGCTGATCAAAGACGGCGCGCTCTGTATCCTCTTGGCCGGGATCTATGTGTTGCGATCGACGGATTTTGTCAAGCGGTTGACGTTGGGCAGCAAGATGTCGACGCTGGGTGCAGGGTTTGTCCTTGCTAGTGTGGCGTTGAACTTTGAAAATGTGGCGCTTAAGATGGCGCTGGCCGCTTTCTTGGGTATGGTTATGATGGGCACGCTCGTTGAAAGGAAACAATAACGTGATCGAATGGTTGACCTTTGCACTTTTGTTCGCCGGCGCGTTCTTTGTGCTGGTTTCAGGGATTGGCGTAATCCGCCTGCCCGATCTCTTCTTGCGCATGGCGGCGATTACCCAGGCAACGACGCTGGGGGTAGGCGCCATCTTTCTGGCCGTCGCCATCTTCTTCGACGACGCTGGTTCCACCGGGCGTGCCTTGGCTGCCGTGGTCTTTCTATTCATCACCTCGCCGATCTCCGCCCATGCCATCGGCCGAGCGGCCTATCATAGCGGCGTCGCCCTCTGGTCGGGCACTGTCCTTGATGAGTTGAAGGGCAAGGGCGCGCGGCGACGCACAGTTCAGGCAAAGTGACCGTGTTGCGTGATTCGTGCTGCGTGATTCGTGCTGCGTGATTCGTGCTGTGCAGAGTAGGCAACCGTTGATGTGGCATGCGTCCAGCACGGTTGAGGTAGCTCATATTGGTTGATAGGACGCACCGTCTGTTAAATACACGGCTTTATGGCAAGACGTGTTTTCAATCCCCAGCCAACTGCATTAACCCACGCAACACGAATCACGCAACGCACTCCTCCAACGGCGTAGGATTTTCTCTTATGAAAAGAGGATACTCATGCTTGAAACTTCACCGTTTCTGGCGGCGATGCCGATGCGCATGATGCTTGGTGAACAGCTAGAGATCATCGCCGCCGGCTTTCTTGAAGACTGGAAACGGGCTCACGGGCTTTCTGGGCGTACTGCTACAGCCCAATTGAAGGGAAACGTGCTGGTCATCACCATTGAAGATGCACTTACGAATGCTGAAGTGAAACTGGCCGACCGTCCTCAAGGCTACCTGGCTATCCGCAACTACTTGCGCCAGTTGATTGCCCAGATCTATGTCGACCTGGCCCACCGTATTGAGGAAGCGCTGCACTGTTCGGTGGGTGCCAGCCACGTCGATCTACACCCACAGCGCAACGCCGTCATTTTTACGATTGAGTTGCACTGAGGTGAGTTGCACTGAGTAAGGAACGGCAGTCACCTTTTCACGCCCCCGTCCCCGAACACTGATTCCCCGAAGGAGGTGAGTTATGCAGATTGTCATCTACACATTGAGTTTTTTCTTGTTGGCGCTAGCTTCAAAAAAGATCGGCGAGTGGTTTTCAAAGGTGGGTTTGCCCTATATCACCGGATACTTACTGGCCGGCGCTGTGGCCGGGCCATTCATTTTGAATCTCATATCGAACGAAGCCGCTACGTCTTTACGCTTCATCGATGAAGTGTCGCTGGGCATTATCGCCTTTGTGGCCGGCAGTGAACTCTATCTTAAAGAAATTCGCAGCCGTATCAATAGCATCACTTGGGTCACAGGATCGGTGGTGATATTGGCATTGCCCATCATTGGCGTGGCGCTTTACTTCTTTACCAACATGCTGCCCTTTGCCGCAGACATGAGCCCAGTTGAAAGGCTGGCCATTGCCCTCCTTGGTTCCACGATCCTGCTGGCGTTGTCGCCACCTTCGACCATCGCCGTTATCAAAGAAGTGCGTGCCAAGGGCAGCTATTCGCACACAATCCTGGGCGTCACCGTGACCATGGACGTGGTGATCATCGTCCTTTTCGCGGTGATGGCGGCGATTGCCGGCGTGTTGTTGACCGGCGCTCCCCTTAGTGTGT
The DNA here is from genome assembly GCA_016124945.1 of bacterium. GTDB lineage: Bacteria > Chloroflexota > Anaerolineae > Caldilineales > Caldilineaceae > RI-153. Next base: position 177,852 of record WGMT01000048.1, read on the forward strand.
CGTTCATACCCTTCCTTGTTCTGGATCTGCTGTTGGCGGTAGGGCTTGGCTATTTGGTGGGCAAGGTGCTACAAGCTCTTCTCGATCTTACTGTGGATCGGCGCATCAAGATGGCGGCGGTTCTCTTGCTTGGCTATGTTATCTTTGCCGGCAAGAGTTGGGTAAGCGAAGCATCTGCGACATTTCTGCCTTTTGAACTCCACGTGGAACCGCTCCTTGTCGCCCTAATCGGCGGCTTCATAGTCACCAATTACAGCCGTCACCGCGAAAGCTTCGCCGCCATCCTCCACGACATCGGTCCAGCGGTCTACGTGGCCTTCTTTACATTGACTGGTGTCACCATCAAGCTCGATATCCTCTTGCAGACGTGGCCGATTGCGGTGGCGCTCTTCCTGGCGCGCGGCGGCGGCATCTTCTTCGGGTCGATTGTTGGCAGTATTGGTGCCAAGGAGACCAACACCTTCACTCGCTATGCGTGGTTGGGGCTGATCACCCAGGCCGGTATTGCATTGGGCCTGGCGCGCGAAGTGGCAACGACTTTCCCCTCGTTGGGCGCAGCTTTTGCCACGCTGGTGATTTCTGTGGTGGTGCTTAACGAGATCTTCGGCCCGCTTATGCTCAAATTCGCCCTACAAAGGACAGGCGAAGCCGATCTGCCCGCCGAAGGGGCCGTGGACGAGGTGCGCGACGCCCTGATCCTGGGCGTGGAGCCGCAGTCAATGGCGCTAGCACGGCAACTCCAAATGGATAACTGGCGCGTGATCATAGCTGATACCGACGCCGGACACATCGAACGCCTCGCCGCCGAAGACGTAGATGAGCGTTACATCCCCTCGATTGATCCGGATAGCATGAAGGGACTGCTTACCGAAAGAACCGACGCCGTCGTCGCCATGCTCGAAGACGACGAAGCCAACCTGCGCGCCTGTGAACTTGCCTTCAGCAGAGGTGTGCCCCGGCTGATCGTGCGCCTGCGCGACATGTCGCTGGCATCAGAATTCGCCAAGTTGAACGCCTTGATCGTCGACCAATCCTCGGCGATGGTCTACCTGCTTGAACAATCGGTGCGCTCGCCGATTTCCGCCGCCATGTTGCTGCACCAAGATTCGAACCGCAGCCTCGTGCAGGTGACCGTGAGCAACCCCGACATCGACGGTCAACTGGTACGCGATCTACGCCTCCCCGCCGACGTGCTCCTGCTCGACGTGAGCCGCGACGGCACAGCCATTGTGCCCGACGGCTACACACGCGTGCGTCTGCGCGATGACATCACCCTGCTTGGCAAAGAAGAGAGCTTGAAAGAAGCGATTTGGAAGTTGGGCTACTAAGTGGTTTTCTCGCTAAATTTGCAACCTTCCGGGAAAGGGTCAGATCTGTATCGTACACCTGGAATTTGCCGGGACCCCTTCTCGGAAGGTGACCGCGAACTTAGCGAGAAAACCACTAAGACTGTACAATTCCCGTGAATACGCTACAATAGGCGCGCAGCCTTAACATTGGTCGCTCAACAAACCTGCAACGACCATCCTTTCGACCATGCAAAGGAGCGCGCCTGTGGAACTGGCGTACAATCTTGATCTCTTGCTGCAAAATGCCGAACGCATTCGCTGTCTTGTAGATGGTATGAGCGACCAGGACGCGCGTTGGAAACCCGACGCCGATTCCTGGTCGATCGTGGAGGTAATCAACCACCTTGCCGATGAAGAAGAAGCCGACTTCATCGTGCGCCTCGATTACACCCTCACCCGGAACACTGATCCCTGGCCGCCCATTGATCCCGAAGGTTGGGTAAGCGAACGTCGCTACAACGAACGCTCACTAGGTGAGTCGCTGCGCCGTTTCCTCTCCCTGCGTCAACGCTCATGGAGCTGGCTTAAGGGACTAACAGACCCCGATTGGGAAACCGTTTACAACGCCCCATTTGGCCCCATCCGCGCCGGGGAAACCTTCGCTGCCTGGGTCGCCCACGATCTGCTGCACATGCGCCAAATTGTCGAAGTGCACTGGGCATTCCTCAACCGCAAGGTGACGCCCTACTCAGTGCAATACGCAGGGGATTGGTGACACAAATGCACCCAATACTGGTTTCCAGCAATGTACGCGAATTTGAACGCGTTGTAGGACTGCGCGTCGTAGATTGGAATACTTTGCCATGAGAACTTCGATTTTCAACGGGGCACTGCTCATCCTCTTTGCGTTTCTACTCACTGCTTGTGGCGCTCCTGCGACGATACCCTCACCCGCCCAAGACAGTGTGACAGTGGACCCCACCACATCTACCACCGCATTGAATACAGTCGTTCCAGATGAACCTACGCCCGCACCCACGGCTACGGATGAACCCACGGCTACGGATGAACCCACAGCCATGGTTGAACCAACCGAAATCCCAGTCCCCACAGCCACACCGGTACCCACCTTCGCCATGACCGTCCTCGTGGACGGTTTGACCAGCCCGTGGGAGATCGTCTACGGCCCGGACGATCACCTTTGGGTCACCGAGCGCACCGGGCGTCGCGTCCTGCGCATAGACCCGCAGCGCGGTGACGCGCGTACGGCGGTCACCATCGGTGAAGCTGTCTTCGAAAACTGGCAAGCCGGTTTGCAGGGGATGGTCCTCCATCCCGAACTAGGCCAGGGCGCCGGCAATGACTACGCTTACGTGGCCTACAGCTACAACAGCGCCAATGGTCCTCGCGTCAAGATCCGGCGCTACACCTTCGATAGCAGCACCGAAACCTTGAGCGACCCCGTGGACATCCTTGCCAATCTCCCCGCCGGCACCGATCACAACGGCGGGCGGCTCATCTTTGGGCCAGACGGCAAACTCTACTTCAGCATGGGCGATCTTGGGGCCAACAACCTGGCCAACTACTGTCTGCCCAGCGACGCCCAAACCCTCCCCAACGCCGAGGACGTCGCCGCCCAGAACTGGCGACACTACGTGGGCAAGATCTTGCGTATCAACCCCGACGGCTCCATCCCCGCCGACAACCCTGAATGGGGCGGTGTGCGCAGCCACGTCTTCACCGTGGGCCATCGCAACCCGCAGGGGCTCACCGCCGGCAATGGACAGATCTACGCCTCTGAACATGGCCCCAAAAGCGACGACGAAGTCAACCGACTGCGGGCGGGGCGCAACTACGGCTGGCCCTATGTCTCCGGCTACCAGGACAATCAGGCCTACGTCTACGCCGAATGGTCAGACGCCACAGTGCCCTGTGCCTCGCTCACCTTCAGCGACTACGAAATCCCCGCCGCCGTGCCGCAACAGCCCGAAAGCGCATGGAGCGACCCGTCCTTTGCGCCGCCGCTGCTCACTTTCGGCACCGTACCCACTGGCTACAACTTCCAAAACCCGGCGTGCAGCGACAACTACTACATCTGCTGGCCCAGCATTGCCCCTTCTGGACTGGATTACTACAACGCTTCGACCGGCGGCATCCCCGGCTGGCGTAACTCTCTGCTCGTGGCCGCCCTCAAGACAGGGACGATCTATCGCCTGCCGCTGGCGGCTGACGGTGCATCCGTTGAAGGCAACCCCATTCCGCTCTTCAACACCATCAACCGCTACCGCGATCTCGCCATCTCGCCCGACGGTCGCACTTTTTACGTCATCACCGATAGCGGCGGCAACACCCAAGACGCTGCGGGCCTGCCCACTGATCTGCTTGCCAACCCGGGCTCGATCCTTGTCTTTGAATACGAAGCAGAATGATCCACAGATTCACAGGATTGCAGAGATAGAACGCGGATTGAGCGGATTGGGCAGATATAAAATCCGTTCAAATCCGCCCAATCCGCGTTCTATTCTTATGTAGAGATAAGCCCATGCTCGAAAGCCCCAATCTGCCCGACGACGCCATTATTCAATGTCTGCGTGCTCGTTTCGGCCTCGCCGCTGTGGACGTGCGTTTCTTACCTCTGGGCGCGGACATCAACGCCGCCGTCTTCCGGGTGACGGATGCCGCGGACGCATCCTACTTCCTGAAACTGCGCCGCGGCCACTTCGACGACACACCGGTGACCGTGGCCCGCTTCCTGGCCGATCAGGGGATCACGGCCGTCATCGCGCCGTTGACGGCAATGGATGGGCAACTGTGGACAGTTTTGGACGAGTTCATGGCCGTCCTCTACCCGTTTGTTGAGGGCGAGAACGGCTATGTCGCCCACATGACCGAAAGCCATTGGCAACAGTTCGGCGCGACAATGCGGCAGATCCACCACGTAGATCTGCCTTCTTCTCTGGCTGCAAACATTCGCCGCGAACGCTTCGACCCCGGCGCACGCCAAAGTGTGCGCCGCTACCTCACCCGTTTCGCCCACGAATCCTTCGCCGACCCGCTGACGGCGCAACTGGCCGAATTCCTGCACGCCAGGCGCGACATCGTCTTCGATTTGGTGAACCGCGCCGCAGAGTACGCCCATCTGCTCCAAGACGAGCCGCGCCCGTTCGTACTCTGCCACTCAGACACGCACGCCGGCAACGTGCTCCTCGGCCCCGGTGACGCTTTCCACATCGTCGACTGGGACGAGCCGATCCTGGCGCCCAAGGAGCGCGATCTCATGTACCCCGGCGGCGGCCAGGGTTTCCGCGGTCACAGCGCGGCGCAAGAAATCACGTTGTTTTTTCAGGGATACGGAGAGGCTGAGGTGAATGCGGGGGGGATAACTTACTACCGCGTTGAACGCATCGTGCAAGACATCGCCGCTTTGTGTGATCAACTCGTCCTCAGCAGTGGCGGCGATGCAAACCGCCGCCAGGCATTTCATTGGCTGAAAGCCAACTTTGTGCCCGGCGGCGTCATCGAGATCAGCCTTCAAAGTTGATGGTTTTGTGCGTTCCATCGCAGAAGGGTTTGTTGACGGAGCCACCACATCGACACAGCGCCGCCCTTTCTCCTTGAAAGAATGTTTCTCCCTCGGCATTGATCAGTTCAAAATTTCCCTGTAACAGCAGTGGACCCTGCGCCGCCGGTGTCACCGTTAGAGGACCGGCAACCGCTTCGCCATCCATTTCGGCTAATTGCCCCGGCAACCTTGCATCGGGAAAACCCGCGTCGGTAAAACCGGCGGCGCGGTGGCTGTTGTCGCAAAAGGGGCGGTTGGCCGACTGTCCACAGCGGCAGAGTGCCATGCGTGTATCGTGTAGCGCGCCATGTTCAAGCGCTACATGCACGTCCCCGCGCACGTAGAGCGGACCATCTGCCGTCACTGTAATTTGATTCACCGCTGGGATCGCTTCAGCCTCACCTCCGTCTTTGCGCGTGAAGTGGAGCGCACCGGTTGGGCAACGCAATACCACCGCGACGATGGCATCTGCTTCGGCATTTGCCGGTTGAATCCACGGGCTCTGTTCCGTGTCGAAGACGGTGGGCAGCCCGCGTACACATTCCGCAGCATGAATACACCGTCGAGCTTCGTAGCCCACATCGATGGCGTTGCTGTTGTAGATCCTCGCTTTGCCAGTCATCGCCTCACCTCGTCTCCACCAGATCCTGGTATTGTTGATATCGATCAATGTAGCTGCGCACAAAAGGACAAAGCGGGATCACTTTTAGATCCGACTGGCGCGCATACTCCAACCCAGCACGGGCCAGCGCCGAGCCCAGGCCACGCCCTTCCAGTGCCGACGGCACCCCGGTATGTGTAAAGACAATCCGCCCATTGCGTAGCCGATAATCCAACGCCGCAAGATGACCTTCGATAGAGACCTCGAAACGACCGCTATCAATGTTATGTGTGACTTGCACTGGATTCATGATGAAGCCTCAATGTGTCCAAGATCCGAGTCCACTTGGCGCTGGTATGGGAGAAAAGGGGTCATTGTTCAGGGGAATTACCGTAGAGGTTTGCGTTGGGGCGTAATCAGTGTTGGCTCATTACGAAAGTTCTTCCCGCCCCAACGCAAACCCCTACATGACCTGTACAGTTACTTGTGTTTTGTTTCACCATCATTTAAAACAGAAATCAGATTTCTTCTCCGTAACGCCGGTCTCATCATCGAAAGAACTGACCAATATGAATCGCCGATCTCTGCTGAAAATCGCTGCCGTTGGCCTTGTGGGTGGGCTTGCCCAGGCATGTAGCAGCCCGACCCGTAGCCCTGAGGAACGCAGACGCGTGCTCGTCCTCGGCGCGGGGATGGCGGGATTGGCCGCCGCTCGTGCCCTGGCGCAACAGGATTATGACGTCACCGTGCTTGATGCGCGCGATCACATCGGCGGCCGCACGTGGACAAGCCGACAGTGGCCCGACGCGCCGATGGATCTGGGCGCGTCCTGGATCCACGGCATCGAAGGCAACCCCCTCACCACATTGGCCGAGGAAATCGAGGCCCGCACCTTCGTCACCAGCTACGACAGCAGCATTGTCTACGGTCCCGACGGTGAACCCATCGACGAACGCACCGAAGCACAACTCGAACGCCTGAGCGAAGAGATCGCCGAGCACATCCTCACCGCGCAAGACGCCGACAACGACCAGTCTGTGCGCCGTACGGTGGAGCGCGCCCTAGGCTGGAGCCGCCTCTCCGCCGCCGAGAAGGCGCGCGTGAACTTCGTCCTCAGCAGCGAGTACGAGCACGAGTATTCGGGCAGCACCGAAGAACTCTCGACCTATTGGTTCGACGACGGCGACGGCTTCGACGGCGACGATGTGATCTTCCTCGACGGCTATGAAACCCTCGTCGATGCCCTGGCCGAAGGGCTACGCATCCAGACCAACCACCCTGTGCAGCGGATCGCATGGACTGAGGATCAGGTGGTTGTCACCAGTGGCACAGATCGCTTTACTGCCGACTATGTGGTGGTGACGCTGCCCCTGGGCGTGCTGAAAAGTGGCGATGTCGTCTTTGAACCGGCTTTGCCGCGCAACAAACAGCGCGCTATTTCCGCTTTAGGGATGGGGGTGCTTAACAAGTGCTACCTGCGTTTCCCTTCCATCTTCTGGCCCGAGGAATTCGACTGGCTTGCCTATCTCACCCCAAACCGGGGCCAATGGCAGGAATGGGTCAGCCTGGCGCGGCCAACCGGATTGCCAATTCTGCTGGGCTTTAACGCCGCCGACTATGGCCGCGCCATCGAAGAAATGAGCGACGCCGAAATCGTCGCCAGCGCTATGCAGACGCTGCGCACCGTCTTCGGTGACGACATCCCCGATCCGGAGGATGTGCAGATCACACGCTGGGCCGCCGATCCCTTTGCCTTCGGTTCCTACTCGTTCAACGCCCTAGGATCGACGCCGGAAATGCGCGATCACCTGGCCGAGCCTGTGGGCGACAGACTCTTTTTTGCCGGCGAAGCCACCAGCCGAGCCTATTTCGCCACCGTCCACGGGGCCTACCTTTCCGGTCTACGTGCCGCCGAGGAGATCGTGGCGCAGGCGTAGGGGATCGTTTCACCGTTGTAAACCCAATTTGCCACTGGAGGTTTTTTTGTCTTTGCCCCAATTTGTGCCGAATGCCGCCGTCCTCGACCGTATGCAAGCCTATATTCAAACGTGGGAAGCCTGCGCCGACGACAAAGCGCTCTTTTTGCGCTGCTACTTCCTCATGACGAGCAACATGTTCTCGGCGGTTGAAACGCGTCAGTTCGACGATCCGGTGTGGGTGCACAATCTGCTGCACCATTTTGCCGACTACTATTTCGATGCATTGCATCTCTACGAACAGGACGTGTCCTCAGCGCCGTTGGTGTGGCAATTTGCACACGATGCCGCCTGCTCGCCGGGTGTTTCCGCACTTCAGAAACTCCTGCTGGGGATCAACGCCCACATCAACTACGATCTGGTGCTAGCTGTCACCGACATGCTGACAGCGGAATGGCACGATCATACAGCCGTACAGCGCGCCAGCCGCTACAACGATCATTGCCACGTCAACCAGATCATCGGGCAGAGCATCGACGCTGTGCAGGATCAGGTCCTCGGGCCGGCGATGCCCATGATGGAACTGTTCGACCGTCTCCTCGGCCCGGTGGACGAGATCCTGATTTCGCGGCTGATCACAGCTTGGCGAGAGAACGTCTGGCGTAACGCTGCCGGCCTGCTCGACTGTAACGATCCGCAGGCTCGGGGTGGGCTGGTTGAACAAGTTCACGCCGATGCTGTGAAGCTTGCCCGCTTCATCGCTGCATGAATGCCTCGATCTGTCTTTTTGCTTGGGAGAATGCCAATCCTGTACTAAACTGTGTACATCTTGATGGCTGTACCGATTCAGTCAGGTCGTTCAGTTAGGCCTTGGTCATGAAAGAACGTTTTGTCTCGTGGGGACGCTGTCTCTGGGCAATCGTTGGCGGCGTCAGCATCCGTGTCAAAGTGCTCGGCATTGTGCTGGGCGTCATTGTCCTATTGAGCGCGTTTGTGATTGTGCAAATGCGCAGCGTCCTCACCGATAAACTACTCGATGAATTGGCTGCGCAGGGGACCTCTATTGCCGATTCCATTGCGTACGAAATTGCTAGCATCGGCATGCAAGCCGATCCGGCGACGCTCAATTTCTACCTGCTCAATCGGCAGATCCACTATTCGTCCAGTAGTCACAACACGCTGGTTACCTACATCTACGTCGAAGACAGCGCGGATGGGGCGATCCTCGGCGCAGCAGGTGACATGTCCTTGGCCGATGATGAAGCCGTCGCCCCGCTTGCGACGCATGCACATGGCCTTAGCACCGTTGAGGTGGGCCCTTCGTTCGTCGAAGTGGCGGTGCCTCTCCCCAACAGCAACGATCTTTTGCACATGGCATTGGCGCGGACAAACATTGAGGCTACCGTCCGCTCGGTGACGATGCAACTGCTGGCCATTACGCTGCTGATGATGGCTGTTGGTTTTGCTGCGGCCATCTTCCTCACCTGGATTTTGGCGCGGCCACTGCTGGGCCTGGTATCGGCGACGCAGTCTGTGGCGCAAGGTGATCTGTCACGGCGCGTGCCGCGCTGGGCAAATGACGAGATTGGAGAGCTTTCCACCGCGTTTAACCAAATGGTGGAATCACTGGCGCGGGCAGAAAAGGAACGCTCCGCCCAGGCGAAACAACGTGAACGTTATGTCAGCGGTGTGATTCTAGCCCAGGAAAGTGAACGCCGACGCATTGCTCGCGAACTGCACGACAGCACCAGCCAATCGCTCACCTCTCTGTTGGTGGGGCTGCAAAATCTCAAAGCGGCCGCCACGGATCCGCGCTTGGAACCGAAGATTGATGAACTACGACAGGTGGTAAGCGGCACATTGGAAGAAGTGCGTGCACTCTCGTGGCGATTGCGTCCTAGCGCGCTGGATGATCTGGGGTTGCAGGTGGCATTGCAGCACCACATCGAAGACTTCTGTCAACGTTATGGGGTGCAGGTGGACTATGTTGTACGCGGTCTGGTTGACCGCCTGCCGCCCGAGATGGAGACAAGCATCTATCGCATAGTGCAAGAGGGGCTGACCAACATTGCCCGCTATGCCGACGCCACCCATGCCAGTGTCATTGTCGGCTACCGCCACAACATGATCCGTGTCATCATCGAAGACAATGGCGTGGGTTTTGATCCAGGCATCGTACACACCAAAAACAAAAGCCTTGGCTTACAGGGCATTCGGGAGCGCGCCGGTCTCTTTGACGGTAGCCTCACCATCGAATCGAAACCTGGCAGCGGCACAAGCTTGTTTGTCGAAATTCCCTATTCAGCCGAAGCCCCCGGTTCAGCCGAAGCCCCCGGTTCAGCCGAAGCCCCCGGTTCAACCGAAGTCCCAGATTCAGCCGAAGTCTCTTATGCAAGCGAAAGCGTAGCCTGACGACCATGCCCGAAGACGTTTTTCGTATCCTCATCGCCGATGACCATGCTATCCTCCGTTCGGGGTTGCGTCTGCTCATTGACGCTCAACCGAACCTTCAGGTGATTGGCGAAGCCGGCGACGGCGACGAAGCATTGGCGCTTGCGCGCGAACTCCGCCCCGATCTGCTCCTCCTCGATCTGAGCATGCCCGGCGGCGACGGTCTTGGTGCTATCCCCAAACTGCGGGCAGAGGTGCCACAGGTCCGCATCCTTGTGCTCACCATGCACGACGATGCCACCCATCTACGCCAGGCGCTCGACGCCGGTGCATCGGGCTACGTCCTCAAGAACGCGGTGGATCAAGAGCTGTTGATGGCGATCCGCGCTGTCCGCCGCGGTGAGACCTACGTCCACTCGGCCATGACGCAGAAATTGGTGGAATCGCTTACGCAGCCGACCACTGCTGATCCTGCTGACCCGTGGCAAGCGCTTTCTGAGCGGGAATTTGAGGTGATGAAACTGGTGGCGCTGGGTTACACCAATGCCGAAATCGCCGAGGAGATCCACCTCAGCATCAAGACAGTGGAAAGCTACCGCGCCCGCGGCATGGAAAAACTTACCCTGGAGACGCGCGCTCAGCTCGTCCAATCCGCGCTCAAACATGGTCACCTTGAATAGTGGAGATTAGGGGATTGGGCGATTAGGGATCGTGTACTCAACACGATCCCTAATCCCTTAATCGCCTAATCTCCTGCTCGCCACCTGACCAGCATCGCGCAGGGTAAACCCTGGCAAACTTTCCCCAATCAAGCGGGTTTTGCCTGCTTCCGACTCTCCCTGAACGGCGCTAAGATAGTGCCATCGAAAGCAAAATATTCACCGACAAATATTCACCTAACAGGGAGAATTCAAATGTTAAACGTATTCAAACAAGAACGACTCAGTGGCATCGAAGAACCTGCTTTTGTCAAAACCTTGTTCAATGATGTGCGCTTCTCGATTGTCTGGTTGGTGTTACGTGTCTGGCTCGGCTGGCAGTGGATCCAATCGGGTCTGGGTAAGATCGAAAACCCAGCCTGGGTGCAAACAGGCGACGCCCTGAAGGGCTACTGGACCAACGCTGTTGTCATCCCAGAAACTGGACGTGCGGCAATCTCATTCGACTGGTACCGTTCGTTCATCCAGTTGCTGCTCGACACACAGTCTTACACATGGTTTGCCAAACTCGTGGTTTACGGTGAAGTGGCCATCGGTATCGCCCTCATCGTCGGCGCATTCGTGGGCATCGCCGCCTTTGCAGGCGCATTCATGAACTGGAACTTCATGATGGCCGGTTCTGCCAGCAGCAACCCGATGCTCTTTGTGATTGCCCTCGCCCTTATCTTCGCCTGGAAGACCGCCGGTTACTTCGGTGCAGACTTCTTCCTGCTGCGCTGGCTGGGCACCCCGTGGAACCGAAGGCAAGCGTCCTCTGCTCGACCTGATGTAGCACTGGGTCGGTCCGGTGGAGACGACTGAACGATTCCAAAGAATCAGTAGCAACAGTCAACGAAGAGGAGCCTCCTACTTGGGGGCTCCTCTTTTTTATATCTGCCGACCTTGGTGTGTCCAACAACGTCCCTCAATGCTGCTATAATTCGACTTTCCCGAGCCGTTTTGCTGTCTGGAGAAAGGTCTACGCGATGACCATGCCGATGCCCGAACTGGGCGGCGGACCTGTCTCATGTGGAAGCTGCAAATTCGCCTTTGGCAACCTATGGTGGCACGACATTGAAGCCGGTCGTCAGGGCGTTATGACAATGGACGAACACGCCTTGCGCGTCGGTCGCTACGTGATTCGCCACCCACACCGCCATTCCACCGTCATTGCTAAAGGCTGGCGCATGAATATGCCGCGCATCCTCACGAGCTGGCTGCCCGACGGCGCCGAAGCCCGTCGCATGGCCGATGAAATGAAGGCACAACGATTAGAAAAGTCACTTGGCACGATTGGATAAAAGATCACTTTTGCTGTACCGTCCAGACGGTATAGTAAATCTATGAACACGAACAATCGTCGTTACGAAATCCTAGAAGCGGCGGCGCAGGTCGTGCTGGCACAAGGAGCTGCTCACCTAACGCTTGATGCCGTTGCGCAGAGGGCAGGCGTTAGCAAAGGTGGGCTGCTCTACCATTTCCCCAACAAAGAATCGTTGATCGCCGGCATGTTGGATCTTTACCTGGACGACTTTGAAGGGCGGATCGAGGCTGCGCTGTCCACCTTGCCAGATGGGGAACCTGGCGGCTGGTTGAGGGCGTATGTCCAGGCGAGCTTTGATGAGCAACTGGAAAATCCGGCGCTGATTGCCGGCGTCATCGCTGCCGTCGTTGACAACCCGGCGCTGTTGACACAAGTCCGTTTGCGCTACACCGACTGGCTGAACAAGAGCATTGCGTCGGGTGTGTCACGGCAGACAACGGTGCTCGTGCTCCAGGCGACAGATGGGCTTTGGTATGCCGAGTTGATTGGCATCAACTTGTTGGATGCAGTGGATCGGTTGGGGATGCGCAGCAGATTGTTGCAACTAATTGAAGATGAATTGTGACGATAGACTACGTGACCTGTGCAGTTACCAAAAATTTTAGATAGAGGTAGGTAACATGGATCTGTTCGAGTACATTGTGCGAGCGGCCGGGGCCTGGTTTGTGGGTTTCTTCCCATTGGCGGAGATCTATGTGGCGATCCCCGCGGCAATGGCCACCGGCCTCGACCCGGTGTCGGTGGTGATCTGGTCTGTGTTCGGCAACTTTACGCCGCTGCTACTGATCCACTTCTTCTACGAACGAATGATGCAGAATGAGCGCGTCCGCGGATGGTTGCAGCGGCTCTACTCGCCTAAGTTCAAAGAAAACGTCGACAAACATGGCGTTTGGTTTGTGCTCTTGGCAACGCCGTGGACAGGCGTTTGGGCAATGGGTGTCACGGCGAAGCTGCTGGGGATGAATGCGCGGACGCTACTCTGGTCGTCGTTTGCCAGTATTCTCGTCTACGGCATTGTCCTGACGTGGATGATCCAGGCAGGAATATCGGTTGTGAGTGGTTAGCACCACAACATGATTGTATGGGGCTATTCAAACACCTTGACTTCGGTATCGAGTCGGTCGCCCAGCACCATTTTGGCCATTTCCACCTCATAATGGGTCTGAATGCCCGTCCAGAATTCTACCGACATGCCAAAGTAACGTGCCAATCGGATCGCTGTGTCTGCACTGATGCCCCTTTCCCCGCGTACGATGCGGTTGATGCGCATGGCAGGCACACCAATGTCCTGGGCCAACTTATACTGACTGATGCCCAACGGTGCCAGGAATTCCTCCTGCAATATCTCGCCAGGATGGATCGGTGGATACTCTCTCATTGTGTCACCTTAATGATAACCTTAATGATAATCGACAATCGTGACCGCGTAGACGCCGTCATCTCGCCATTCAAAGCAGATCCGCCACTGATCGTTGATGCGGATGCTGTGCTGTCCGCTTCTTTCGCCTTTGAGCGCTTCTAGCCGATTCGCAGGAGGCGTACGTAAGTCGTTGAGTGAAGCCGAACGATGCAACATGATCAGTTTCCGTTCTGCAACGCGCTGGATATCCTGTGGCAGTTTCCGTGAAAACTGACCATTGAACACTTTTTCGGTCTCGCTATCACCGAACGACTTGATCATAGCCGTATGATAACCTTTAGGGTTATGGCTGTCAATCACTTATTGAGATGCTTGGTGGTCAGACAGTGCCTGGCACTGTTTGACCTGATTATGAAGTGTACCCGTTGTCCTCTCCATATTGACGGTTCCCTCATCCCGTATTACGATCAACCAGACGTAGTCTGCATTCATCCTCCCCACACTTTCTGATAGGAGAAAGATGATGGCTCCACTGGAACGCCCCGCCTGGCGTTATTTTTCGTCTGATCCGGCGCAGCGTCGCGTTGCCCAGGATCTGTACGAGACAGTCGCCGATCTGCCCTTGATCTGCCCGCATGGGCATGTGGACCCGCGACTCTTTGCCGATCCCGACTACACCTTTGGTTCGCCCACCGAACTGTTGTTGATTCCCGATCATTACATCTTTCGCATGCTCTACTCACAGGGCATTTCACTGGAAGAACTGGGCATTCCGCGCAGTGACGGCGGCCCCACCGAGACAGATCACCGCAAGATCTGGCAGATCTTCGCCGATCACATTCACCTCTTCTGGGGCACGCCCACCGGCGTCTGGCTCCAGGACGAGTTACACGACGTCTTCGGCGTCACCGAAAAGCTGACAGGCGCCAACGCGCAAGAAATTTACGATCACATCGACGTCAAGTTGCGTTCGCCAGAGTTCAACCCGCGCCGCATGTACGAACGCTTCAATATCGAGGTCCTCTGCACCACGGATGCCGCCACTGACACGCTCACCCATCATAAGGCCATCCAGGCATCAGGTTGGCAGGCGACGATTCGACCCACCTTCCGGCCCGATGCCGTCGTGAACGTGGACATGGCCGGCTGGGGGCAGGCCATTGACCAGCTCAGCGCCGTCTCTGGTGTGGACGTGCGCGACTACCGCTCGTACATTCGCGCCTTGGAAGAACGGCGCGCCTTCTTCCGCGACATGGGCGCCACCGCCACCGACCACGCCGCCTTTACCGCCTACACCGAGATCCTCAGCCCCACCGAGGCAGACGCCATCTTTCAGCGGGCGCGCAAGGGCGAAGCCAGCGCCGACGACGCCCGCCGTTTCACCGGCCACATGCTCACCGAAATGGCGCGCATGAGCATCGAAGACGGCCTGGTGATGCAGATGCATGTTGGTTCGTTCCGCAACCACATCCCCGACCTTTTCGCTCGCTTCGGGCGTGACATGGGCGCGGACATTCCCATCAGCAGCGAATTCACGCGCAACCTCAAGCCGCTGCTGGATCACTACGGCACCAACCGCGATCTGACGCTTGTCCTCTTTAACCTGGACGAAACCACCTACGGTCGCGAACTGGCCCCGCTGGCCGGCGTCTACCCCAGCCTCATCCTCGGGCCGCCGTGGTGGTTCTTCGACAGCCTCAACGGCATCCGTCGCTTCTTTGATCTGGTGATGGAGACGGCAGGGATCTACAACACCGCCGGCTTTAACGACGACACCCGCGCCTATCCGTCCATCCCCGCGCGTCATGACCTGTGGCGGCGCGCCGCCAGCGACTGGGTTGCCAGTCTCGTCACCCGCGCCCTGGTAGACGAAGAAGACGCCCGGCAGATGGTGCGGGCGCTGTCGTATGATCTGGCGAAGAAGACGTACAAACTATAGGGATTGTGATTTGTAATTCGGGTTGCCGTGGTGAGGTTGTGAATGGGCAGTTGCCAGTGGTCGTGTGAAGCGGGATTAGGCGATTAAGGGGTTTCTGATCGAGCAGAGAGCGTTGGTGCTCTGGCAAGTCAGCACACCGCCAAGCCCAATCACAAACCAAACACGATCCCCAATCCCTTAATCGCTCAATCGCCCAATCTCTTCTCAACCTAGTCACCAATCATTAATCCCTAATCACCCCCTCAAGGAGGATCTATGCGTTTCGGCATGAGTGGTTGTTTTTTACCCGCGGATATGGACGATGTCACCCCGGCCATGTGTCGGCGGGTGCGTGAGTTGGGCTTTTCGGGGATCTTTACGCGCTTTCGCGCCAACGATCCCCACACCACGCCCAAAGAGAAGGCGCAGCGGCTGCGCAGCCTGCTGGCCGATGAAGGGGTGAAGCTCTACCAGTCGACGGGCTATTGGCAGAACATGATCACACCCGACGAGACGGCGCGCCAGGAAGCGGCGAGTACGGTGCGGGCGGCGCTGCAACTGGCAGGCTGGATGGGCGCCCGTGGCATCGACACCGGCCCTGGCTCTATGAACCCTGCCGGCCCCTGGTACCCGCACCCCGACAATTGGACGGCGTCGGCGCGGCGTCAACTGGTGAAGACGCTCAAGGAATGTGTCTCCGCCGCCGAGGATGCTGGCGTCTTCCTCAGCCTGGAAAGTCACCAACTGGTAACGCTGAAGACGCCCGAAATCACCCTCGAAATCCTGGACGAAATCGATTCGCCCTGGGTGCGCTGCGACTACGATTCGGCCAACTGGATCACACTGGAAACCGTCTTCGATACCACGTCGGCGTTGAACCATCACTTTGATTTGCTGGGGCGGCACATTGTCAGCGCCCACGCCAAGGACATCTGGATCGAGAACAAACTGGCCGTCCACCTGCAAGACGGCTGCCCCGGCAAAGGCAACATGGACTTCAAAACGCTCTTTCGGCGTATCGAAGCGCTCTCACCCGACTACCCCGTCATCGCCGAAGGCAACAGCACCGAGGAACTGCCCGCCGTGGCGCGGCTCTTCCACGAGACGGCGCAGGCGCTGGAAATAAAGGTGATTTCCGATTGACGATTTACGATTATCGTCAATCGAAAATCGTCAATCGGAAATCGTAAGTAACTATACAGCCACGCAAACCCCTACATGACCTGTACAGTTACAATCGTCAATCAAAAATCGTAAATCAAAGGATCCTCCATGCCCAACCTCCGCTTTGCTGCTCCTGTTGAACGCCGACTGGCGATTGTCACCGGTGGCGCGCGTGGACTTGGCCGCGCCTGCGCGCTGCGATTGGCCGAAGCCGGTCGCGATGTTGTAATCGCCGATGTGCTGGATGACCAGGGCGCGGCGACTGTAGCCGAAATCGAAGAGATGGGGCAGCAGGCCCGCTATTTCCATGTCGATGTGACCGACGAAGCCGCCGTCCACGCTATGGTGGACGAATGCGCGTCGATCTTCGGGCGTGTAGACATCCTCGTCTGTTGCGCCGGGATTTTGGGGATCGAAGCGCCCTTTTTACAGCAGTCAGCGGCCCAATTCGACAAGGTGCTGCGCATCAACCTCTTTGGCGTCTATTACGCGCATCAGGCTGCGATGCCGCACATGCTCAAAAATGGGTGGGGACGCTGTGTCACCATCACATCGGGGGCGCGCCATGCTGCCACGAATCAGGTTCCCTACGGCGTGTCGAAGGGAGCGGTCTACTCGTTGGTGGGTGCGCTGGGCAATGCCCATTCCAAAGAAGGCATTTTTGTCAACGGCTTGGAGCCGGGGCGGGCGCTTACCGACATGGTGGTGCCGCGTTTTACACCTGAATTCATTGCCAACCCGGGCAATCCGCTGGGGCGTTACTCGGATCCTGAAGAGGTGGCTGAAGTGGTGGAGTTTCTTTGTTCCGAGCGGAACACCTATACCACCGGATCGGTGTGGAGCGTCAAGGGGCAGTCGGGGTAAGTGGGTGTGAAAGTGCAGATTGTGAACAGTGATGTGGTAAACGCGGCCATCTTTGCCGCGTCGCTCTTGATGGTCATGGTGCTGGGGGATGCGTTGGTCTACGCCTGGCCCAAAGGGGTTCCCACACAGTTGTGGGCGCTACTGGATCCACCGGTACATTGGGTGCTGGCGCTGTTGATTGTCTCGCCGCTCCTGTCGCACCCGGTGCTAGGACGTCACCTGTGGCTGTGGGTGGCGGTGGCGACGGTGGCTGCCGTCTTGGTGGATCTGGATCACTTCATCGCTGCTCGTTCCTTCTCCCTTGCCGACGCATTGGCGCTGGGCAGCCGTCCTTTTGCGCATAGCCTCTTGTTTGTTGTGGCAATGGCCGTAGTCACCTGGCTTGTCAGCCGCGAGCCAGTGGGCGCACTGTTGGTGCTGGTGGTGCTGCTATCGCACATTGTGCGCGATGGATCACATGGCGGCATTCCGCTGTGGTGGCCGGCGCGTGGCAACGTGGACATTGCTGTGCCGCTCTACTACGTGTTGGAGATTGGATTGGGGTGGGTTGTCCTGTGGGCGGCGGGGCGACCGTCACCGGCGGCGTGGTTTACGTGGATTGGGACGTTGTTGGGCCGCTGATTGAAGCGTCAGTGGCTGTGGACTGCCGCCCGTACTGTTTCGGGTGTTTGCCCAGTCCAGGCATGGAAAGCGCGGAAGAATGAGTTTGCGTCTTGATAGCCGAGAAGAAAAGAGATCTCTGCGCCTGAATAGTGCGAATTTGTGAGATAGTGACGCGCCAATTCTGCGCGCAGGCTATTCAGTTCGTTTTGAAAGGTTGTGCCTTCCTGGGCCAGATGGCGTTGCAACGTGCGTGGACTGATCGCCAGCCGTTTCGCCACATCGGCCATTGTGTATTCGCCGCCCGCCAGGATCTCCATGAGGCAGGCACGCACGCGTTCACGTACGGTTGCGCCCACACCCAAGCGGTGCATGCGAATGTTCAACTCCGGCTCGAAGATCGACCACATGCTTTCGTTGGCTGTGAGGAATGGCTGCCGTGCGTCTTCAGCCGAAAACGTAACAAGGTTGGTGTTTCCACGTATCAGACGAACACCGAAGAACTGGTTGTAAGGATCGATTTCCAGCGGCATATCTGTCATCTGGACCGATAGTGGCTTGATCTGTGATCGTGTAGCCAACCTGACGAGATGAACCAGAAATACCAGTTCCATGACGAGCAGCGAAGGCGGCGCAGGCCTGTCTTCAGGCAGACCACTGATCGTAACAGTCGTCTGCCTGTGATCTGAGGTAACCAACAGGCGCATTGGCCCGATCAATGGTTTGTAGTGTGCAAGTCGATTCAGAGCAACATTCAGATTGGGGCTGCAGAGACAGGCGAAGATGGGCGGGCTGAACCATTCTACTGAAATGGCCTGCCCGATGCGCAGTGCGGCTGTCGAACTGGCCAATATCTCGTCTATTCCTTCCCAAAAACGGTAATATTCTGCGGTGGTGAGTGTCGGCGATTCGCGGCTGAACAGGTCGAGTGGCAGGTGAGCCAGCCGCAGTAGATCCTGTGGCAAGATCCCCAGATCCTTAAGCACAAGCGGCCAGCGTATGTCTAGCGCAAATTTCTGGTTACCCGAAACCATGTCGAATCCCATTTTCACAATTAGAAGTTGAACGTCACCCCGGTAAGTTGCTCCGATGTATCCCAGAAGCGGCGGAGCGCATCGGCATTGTAGGCTTCTTTGTTCGCCTTCGTTTCGGTAGGGTATCCGCGCATGTTGAATGTGCGCGGACCATAAAAGACGCCGCCGGTTGCCTCTTTGGCTATCATGCCGTAGAGCATAGGGAGCACGCCCATTGTAATATTCTGAGCAAGGATTGGCCCCATAAGCCGATAGAGAAACCCTTCGAAAACAGTCCCCGATTGTTGAACGCTGTTGGCCTGTAGGTTCCCAACGACAACACCAGGGTGTGAGACGTTTGTGATGGTGTCGTGCCCTGCTGCTTTCAGCCGTTTCTGCAACTCAAAAGTGAAGAAGATGTTGGCTAGCTTGCTCTGCCCGTATGCGCCCCAGCGGCTGTACGTCTGTTTACCCATCAGATCGTCGAAGTTTATGGTCCCCGTGTAGTTGGCGCTGCTGCTGACGTTGTGGATGCGCGCGTTCGGCGTCTTGGTGATGACGTCGAGGAGCAGGCCCGTGAGCGCAAAGTGCCCCAGGTGATTCACGCCAAGCTGCATCTCGAAGCCATCGGGCGTTTCCTGGCGCGGGATGGCCATGACGCCGGCATTGTTGAGTAGAATGTCCAGCCGATTGTACTTGTTTTCGAAGGCAGCGACAAAGGCGTGGACAGAACTTAGATCACCCACGTCGAGCTTCATCAAGTCCAGCATGGCGTTTGGCTGGTCGTTCAAAATCTCCTTGTAAGCGTCTTCGCCTTTCCGAATGTTGCGCGCCGTCATGACGACGGTGGCGCCTTTGGCGGTGAGTGTCTTGGCACACTCAAAACCGAGACCGCTGTTGGCGCCGGTAATGACCACCACTTTCCCCGCCAGACTGGGGATATCGCTGTGAGTCCACTGCTGATTCATGATCTTGTGCTCCTGGTTTGTGCTTTGTCTTGTATTTGACTAGTTGGTTGTCAACTTGTCACAAGCACTATACCAGATAGCGTGCACCGATTCACTAGCAAAGAGCGCCATGCAACTTGCCGATCATGCCAACCCCTACATTCAGTACTTCACGATTCTCTGCGAAATTGTGGAGAGAGCATCCTCAGATGCGGCTTGTTCAGGTCTACTCGGCATCTGAGGATGCCTACTCCGCGTCAAAATCGTGAATTACTGACATTCTCTTTTGGGCGCTGTTTTTATAGATGGAAAGCCGGCGCTATGCAGGTTGGGCGAACAGTTCCATCTGTTCTTTCCACAGTCTGTCGCACAGGCGATTGGGCGGCAGTTCCACATCGTCGAAGGTGAGGACGGCGTCTTTGGGCAGGTCGCGTTTGAGGCGGCAGCCTTCGGCCAAACCCATGGGGAGGAGATTCTCGGCTCGGGCGATTTCGGCCCTATCGCACTGTCCGTAGGTCATGTAGAAGCCGATGCCGTCAAGGATCTCTCCTGCCTTGAGATCGATCTTGGCGGTGGTGACGACTTCCACCGTAGCCGCGCCCAATGGCGCGATGGTGGCATCCCCAAAGAGGACGGCGCGCGCCACGGTGGTGGGCACCTCGAAATGGCAGAGGTGGTAGGGCGTGTAGAAGAGGTAGAGCGGTCCTTCGCCCAGTTTGTAGAGGTTGAGGTAGTGCTGCTGCGCCGGGTGATCGTGTGTCCCCAGCACGAAGACGCCGGGTCCTGGCACGGCGCCGACGCAGTAATCGACCACGCCGGGGCCGTTGACCAGATCGTCTAGCGGGTAGAGAGCCACCACCTCGGCCAGTGGCGTGCCGCCGGGGACGGTGGGGCCGTGCATGCCGCGTTTGGCCACGGTCATGCCGGTGGCGTTGGCGACGATGGCCTGCTCAAACGAGATCTTCGAGCCGTCGGCAAACGAGGTGACCATGTGTGGCTTCTGTCCCCATTGTTTGGCGAAGCCCTCCTGGGTGGTGGGGTTGCGGTAGGGATCTTGCAGCCCCTTGATGTTGCCACAAAGGACGGGTTTGACGCCGATCCCTTTGACGAAGCGGTAAAGGTTCATGATCACGCCGGGCTGGTCGCCATCGGCATTGGTGACGATGACGCCGGCGCGGTCGGCGCGCTCTTTGAGCAGGGGGCCGATGGTGCCGTCCAATTCGGCGTTCATGAGGATGAGGTGTTTGCCGTGGTCGATGGCAGTGAGGGCGACCTCTGCGCCGAACTCGATGGCCCCCGTCACCTCGATGACGGCGTCGATGCCTTCAGCTTTGCACAAGAGCAGGGCGTCTTCGGTGATGGCGTATTGGCCGCGGGCGATGGCGTCTTCTAATTCAAAGACACTTTCCACAATTTGCACTTCTTCGATGCCGGCTTCGGCGTAGGCACGGCGCGCCCCGTCCAGGTGACGGTTGGAGATGGCGACGAGTTCCATGCCCGGCGTGCTCTGGGCAATTTGCAAGGCAATGCCGCGGCCCATGAAGCCGGCCCCCACCATTGCTACACGGATCGGGTTGTCTGCGGCGGCGCGTTTGTGTAACGCGGTGTCAACTAGGATCATGATGATATCTCCTGTAGTTTTGTCGTAATCGCAGCAGCGGAGAATTGATCCACGAAGGCACACGGAGGAACACGAAGATAGATAGATAGATAGATAGATAGATAGATAGATAGATAGGGACACGGATAACACGGATTGTTTTGAATGAATAGAAACCAAATCTTTCTTCCCCTCTGAAATCCTGCAAATCCATGTAATCCGTGTCCCTCTCTCTCTCTTCGTGTGCCTTCGTGGATCAATTCTGTTCTTATCTGACAGCGGCAACTCCCTGGTAATCGGCCCAGGATCGATCCTTGTCTGAGATGACGGAGATGGGCAGCGGCCACTCGATGTTGAAGGTGGGATCGTTGTAGCGGATGCCGCGTTCGGCGCCGGGTGTGTAGAACTCGCTCACCTGGTAGAGCGCGTCGGTGTCGTCGGTGAGGGTTTGGAAGCCGTGACCGAAGTTTTCGGGTACGTAGAGCAGCCGATGGTTGTCCTCGGAGAGTTCCACGCCGATCCATTGCAGGTAGGTGGGCGAAGCGGGCCGCAGATCGATGATCACGTCATAGAGCGCGCCGCGTACGGCGCGTACCATCTTTGCTTCGCCGTAGGGCTGAATCTGGTAGTGCATACCGCGCAGCGTGCCTTTTTTGATGTTGTACGAGAGGTTGACCTGCTTGATGTCGCCGGAGAGGCCATGTTCCTCGAACTCGCGTTGACACCAGGCACGGGCAAAGAAGCCACGTTCGTCTTCGAAGGGTTTCAGGTCGACGACAAAAGCGCCTTTGAGTTTGGTTTCGGTGAAGATCATGATTGTTCTCTCTGTTGATGTGTAATGGTTGCAGAAGTGATTGGTGATTGATCAATGTCATTAAGTGCGGGTCTAACACCGGAAGAGACGCACGAGGGCGTGCTCACTCAGCGGATATTCGAGTACTGGTCGCTTAACTTAACGAAATTGGGTGATTGGTGATTAGGTCGCGAAATACGTACATGCCCCTACACCACTCGACAAACCTTTTCACCACTCACTAATCACCAATCACCGCTTCAGCCATCCTCTGCGCCGTCCAGAAGAAATCGTTGTCGATCTGGTTGGTGGCGATGAGGTGCTTAAGCTGGCTGAGGCGGGTGAATGGACGTGCCGTAAAGGTGTCCAGCGGCATGTCGATGGTGCGGAAGACTTCGTAGAGCTGGCGAGCGCCGTCGTGGATGGTGCGCTGCGCCTTCCAGCCAAGCTGTTCGTTGATCTTATCGAAGCGGACGCGGTAGCTGCGGTTGTCGCCGTCGCTGGTGCCCATGCTCAGTTTGCAGCCGGGGAAAGCAGCGGCCACTGCTTCGGCGATCTCACGCACACGGTAATTCTCGCCGGAGTCGCCCACGTTGAAGATCTGTTGGTGAATTGTCTCGCGTGGTGCCTCGATGGCGGCGGCGATGGCGTCGCAAATGTCCAACACATGCACGAGCGGACGCCATGGCGTGCCGTCGCTGGTCATGCGGATCTCACCGGTGGTCCACGCCAGACCGGCCAGGTTGTTGAGCACAATGTCAAAGCGCATGCGCGGGGACGGCCCATACGCGGTGGCATTGCGCAGGAAGACGGGCGAGAAATTGTCGTCGGCCAGGGGTGTCACATCGCGTTCCACCATCACCTTGCACTCGGCGTAGGTGGTCTGTGGATTGGGGGCCGATTCCTCACTCTTCCAGTCGTTGTTGCCTGCACCGTAGACGCTGCATGAAGAGGTGTAGACCAAGCGTGGAATCCCCACGGCTTTACACTTCTTCGCTAATGACACACTGCCGGCATGGTTGATCTGATAGGTGATTTGTGAGTTGAACTGCCCGAGCGGGTCGTTGGACAGCTCCGCCATGTGTACCACCGCTTCGAATCCTTCGAGATCGGCTTCGGTGATCTGGCGAATGTCTTTGTTGATGGTGGCCGGGTAACGTTGGGCGTGGGTGTGGTAGAGCCAGCCGTTGCGGTAGAGGCCGGTATCCAGGCCGGTGACATCGTGTCCACGTTCTTGCAGCACGATGCCGAGATTGGCGCCGATGTAGCCATCGATGCCGGTAACCAGGACTTTCATTGACATCCTCCTTTAGCGTATTGATACATTTGTCGTAATAAGGCCGGGCGGCAGTTGCATTGTCGCCGCTGTGCACAGGGGGAGCGGTGGCTTTGCAACGCTTCGCCGCAGAGTCTTCTTTGACGGGTCTTCTTTGACGGGTCTTCTTTGAAAAGTTTGTATGGTTGACGTATGAATCCCTGATTCGACTTTAGCAGAAAAGCGCGCACACGCCATCTGAAACCGGTCACCATTTCGTCATGAACTAAGGCGATCAGCATATGCTTCTCATATGACTTGCGACGGATTTGGGTGCAATGCGTGCTGGGTGGGCGTATGTTAGCCGTACTTTAAGGAGAGAGGAAGAGGCGGTGGGGCGTCAAGTAAAGCCAATCGACTTCGGTTACGATGATGCACGCCTGCACTGGGGCAGGTCTTTGGGAGAATCACCGTGCAAGGGCGCACAAAATCAAAGGTGTACAAAAGCAAATAGGTAAATTCAGGGTAGGCTCGATACAAAAAATGGCGTAGATAACACATACTGCAATATCCGCTATACTATCCGTGTGAATCAAGTGCGACGCTGCCTCTGTGGTCGCTATGAGTTTGAAGGAGCCGGTTATGTTGCTTGCAGTGAGTGTCTTAGCAGTTATGGCCGTCTTTGTTGCCATTTCGTTGCGTATTCAGCTTTCGATGATGCGCTTACGTGCTAACTATTGGGAAAATCTGGTCAAGCAACAGAGTCTACTTCAGCACCAGTGGCTGCAAAGAGACGAACCTTCCTGGCGGTTTTTTGAACGACGCTAATTCTACTCTGTACACGCTTCCCCCGGCGTGTACAGCTTTCTTCTACGCCTGCCGCATTCCCCTGTCTACTTTGGCCATCTCCAACGCCAATTGACGTGTTAAGCGCCTATTTTATAGGTTTCTTTCACGCGCTCTATCCCACCATGCAACCGTCTACGATGCATGCATAGACCTGCGCGCCTGTAGCGTTGCAAGCCAAAAGGATTGAAAAATGAACCATTACATGCTACGCGCCTTCGTCACTTTGTTGGCCGGTATTCTGTTGATCGGGGCATTCACGCCTGCTGTCGCCGCTGCCGGCACTTATTACGTTTCGCCCAACGGAAACGACGCCAATCCTGGCACCGAAGCGCAGCCCTGGCGAAGCGCCGCCAAAGCAGCCGAAAGCGCCCAAGCCGGTGACACCGTCTACTTTATGGAAGGCGTCTACCCAGGGATGTTACGTCCTCGCCACTCGGGGACGCCGGGCAACCCGATTACATTTACCGCGTATCCAGGGCAGACGGCCACCATCGACGGCGGCAAGACGTCTAGAGGTCCTTTCGGCGGGGTGGTGGACATTCACGGCAAGAGCCACATTGTGGTGTCGAACCTGCGCATTGTGAATGGTGAACATTTTGGCATCCGTGTCAGTGAATCCGAAGATATCCTGCTTCAGAACAATGTGACAGATTTCACCTTCGCCTCGGGCATCTACCTGTCGAGCAGCCGCCAGGTGATCGTAGACGGCAACGAAGTGCGTCGCGCCTGTCATGGTGTGGGCGGTCGACCGCCACAAGAACACATCACTGTGCGCAACGGCATGGATGGTTTCGAGATCCGCAATAACCGGGTCCACATGCTGCATAACGGCGAAGGCAAAGAGGGGATCAACATCAAAGAAGGGGCGCGTAACGGCAAGGTTTACAACAACATTGTCGAGGGGATGAGCCGCACCGGGCTCTATGTCGACGCGTACGACGCCTACGTAGACAACATTGAGATTTACGGCAATGTTGTCACCAACTCACTGCACGGTATCGTGGTGGCCTCTGAGCGGCGGGGCACGGTGAGCAACATCTCCATCTACAACAATCTCTTTTACAACAACAATTACCACGGCGTCTGGGTCACCCACTATCTCGATGGTGGCCCGATGAGCAACATTCAGATTGTCAACAATACGATCTACAACAACGTCCAGCGCGGGATCGTGGTGACCAATCCTGAAGCTACCGATGTGTTGGTGCGCAACAACATCGTCCTCAACAACGGCCAAAGCCAGATCTACATCGATTCCGAGATTCCTCCGGTAACGGTGGACCACAATTTAACCGAAGGTGACGGCACATTCTTGAATCCACAGCAGGGTGATTTCCGGCTGCAACCGGCGTCACCTGCTGTGGACGCCGGCACCAACAGCGACGCCCCTGCCGTCGATTTCGCAGGGAATGGCCGTCCTCACGGGCGGGCGCATGATCAAGGCGCGTTTGAATTGACGGGTAGCGAAGCTATGGTGCCCGTGGCGGAACTGTTCTTGCCGATGGTGCAGAGGTAAGAGTAATGAGTAACGAGTAAGGACGTGTTGACCCAAAGATGCCTAAGCCGACTCACAGGCTCAACGTGTCCTTACTCGTTACTCATTATTTCTTACATTCGGTAGATACAACGTCGGCCCATCTAGCGGGATAACGGAAACTTCACCGCTGCCGGTGGTGCTGAGGTAGTCGGTGCCGTTGTTGAAAATGGCGGTTTGGCGGGGAGCGCTGTCGTTGAAGAGAAGAACACTCTGTGCTTCGGCGGCGATGGCGCGGAAGGTCACCGTCGCTAAGACAAAGTCTTGGCTGGGGGGGGGGCTGCCGGAATATGCCGCCACAAAATTGATGTGGCCGACCTGGTTGTCGAAACTGTTCACCTCTAGTTCGGGCAGGGTGGCGCCCGCCGTCACGTCCACGACTTCGATGACGGATGCATCGAAATTTAAGTAGCCGGCAACACGATCTACGGGCAAGCCCTGGGCCTGTACTTGAATCGTCATACTAAAAGTTTCACCCAAGGCAATGGTGCTGGCAGCAGGGTCGACGCCCAAAGAGACATTGTCGGGTGCGGAAACGGTGATGGATATCGGTGACGACTGAGTTGTGGCGCCGTCGTCATCGGTTGCACGTGCTGTTAAAACGTGCGTACCTTCCGCCGCATTGAGCCAGTTCCACTGCCACGGTGCCGTGGAGACGGCGCCAAGCAGTTGATTTCCTGCATAAAAGGCCACTTCGGTCACACTACCGTCGTTATCCGTAGCCGTGGCAACAATTGGGATCTCAGCGCCAAGGTTGAAGACAGCAGCAACTGCGGGCTGTTCAATCGATACACTGGGCGCACTGTTGCCGCCGTCCAGTGATGTGTTCACTCGTTCGTGACTGACAATTTCGCCTGTTTCCGGCTTTGCTGTGATGGTCTCAGTGGTCAGTGTATTGCTTTCGTAGTCGCGGATCTCCCAGATCACCTTCGCGATGCCGTCGGGGTAGGGTGTCGGGTAGTCAATCCAGGCATTGTGGAAGACACGGCGCACATTGCGCACCCGTGTCCCATCGCGGAGGATGTCGAGATCGCTGGGTGCTTTGTTACGCAGCAAGTAGACGGGCGAATCGACATGGCGACGCACTTCGATCTCACCGGCAGCCGTGACACGTTCTTCCCACATCAAGTCACAGTTGCGGTCAACGTGTTGCATCCACTGGTTAATGGCGGGATTACGAACTCCTTCTGTGCAGGTCGGTGCTGAATCCCAGGCGTACCATGTTTTGCCTGTGTCGATGTGGCCAGCAGGCGTGGGGTAGAAATGACCGTTGATGTCGCCCTGGTATTGTCGATCGGCTTCACCCCAGTAGGAGATGACATTGATATGGGGCGGGGCGTCGTTTGAGCCTTTGGGCGCGTTGGTGGCGACGTTGTAGAGCTTGATCCAGGCGTCGCCGCCGTGTTGGGCATCGATGATGTCGCTCATGTCCATGAGCTTGAACGCTTCACGCATGCCAAACTGGAAGGTATCAACAGCGGCCAGTTGTTCGTCTGACCACCTGTCGATGTACCAACCGTCACGACGTTCGTAGAGATTCCATATGTAGCTGACCGATAGATTGGGTTCTTCGAGCCAGCTATCGATGATGAATGGCGCTTCCGCCCATAGACGTGTCTGCCCAAGGGCTGTCCAGATGGCAGTAATCATGCCCAGCGCCAAAATTAAGTTTGCCGTAGTTTTCCTGAGATTGCGAATCAAGATGTCACCTTCACCTGTCTACAATACTCGCATTTGTTGGGGGATGAAACTTGCCCCGTATCTGCTGAGATCTTCGCACAATATACGGTATTTCTGTACGGAACTTCAATACTGGTTTCTAGAGATTTGCCTAGTCCATTGGTAGCATGATAGGTGAAAAGCGTGTTTTGGGTAAGTTTTCTTACAGAGTCAGACAACCGTAGGGTGGCGGGTGGCAGATAGCAGGTGGCAGATAGCAGATAGCAGGTGGCAGGTAGAGGGGGAGTGTATGCTCTGTCTTTTGTTTCATGCGTTAACCGAAAAACAAGTTGCAGGTGAGCCGGTAGGGATCGATCACCTGCAACTTGTTTTCATTCGGCAAACCCGCTGCAACGAGGGCGTGCTCACTCCGCGGACATTCGAGTGTTGGTCGCTTAACTTAATGACATTACCTACGCACTACGCACTACGCACTACTCCTTCAACACCTCAGGCAAGTAGATCGTACTAACCTGGATCAGGCCCGCGTCTACGTCTTCTTTGCTTTCGCCGGTTTCAAGTTCCACGATACCGGTGCGGCCTGTTTCTGGATTGGCATCACTGTCGGTCGCTTCGCTGTCACCTGCGTTTTGGGCTGTGAATACGTAGCCTTCAGGTGATGTGAATTCCACGTGGTAATCGCCTGCCGGTATGCCTTGGAAGCGGTAGGAGCCGTCGCCCATCGTTGTGGTTGTGCTCAGGATCTGCGCAGAACGGACTTCGACACGTTCGCTTAGGGTAACGGTAACGCCTTCGATGCCGACCTCGCTCGGTTCGCCGTCATTCTGGATGCCGTCGGCGTTGAGATCGTTCCACACGTAGCCACCGATGCTGCCGGTGGTGATCTCGCTGATCAGACCGGCATCCCATCTCTGGTCGATGACACCGTCGGCCAGGGTGAAGGTGATGGTACGCCCGAAGTCAAGGGCGGTAGGATCGGGTTCAAAGTCGCTGTCTATGGTGTCGTCGTCGCCCACGTCTTTGGGGGTGAAGCGATAGAACGGTGGCAGTGTGGCACCCAGTGCATAGTCACCGGGCTGGAGATTGTTAAAGAGGTACGCGCCGCTGTTTGCTGTTTGTATCGTGGTGACGACACTGCCGCTGCTGTCGTAGAGCGTCACGCTGACGCCGTCTATGCCGGCGCCGCTTTCCGCCGGGTCGTCGAGGCCGTTTCCGTTGCGGTCGTTCCACACGCGCCCGCCTACAGCCGAGCCGGCAAAGGCAATGTAGTAGGTAACGTCCTCCTGCGTGTATGGATTGCCCAGCGTGTCCGTTGCGGTGACAGTTGCCGCCAGGCGACGTAACCCTTGCTGCGCCGTTTCGGTGCGCTGGCAGGTTTCGCTTTGGCCGATGGGCAGGTTAATCTCTTGGCAGACGGTGATGTCGTCGCTGGTGTCATCGGGCGTGCCGTTGTCGTCTACGACGGTGACGCCGGAGAGCGCAAACGCGCCTGTGTTGCGGATCAAGTAGGTGCGCGTCACCGTTTCACCTGCGCGGACGGTGATGGCTTCTTCCACTCTATCTGCGTCCACGTTGTTGACATAGCTTTCAAAGACAAGGAAGCCGGAAGTGCCCAGGCAGTCGAGCGCTTCAATGTCGATCAGTCGTTCGTTGAATTCACCGACTAAATTGGCGACACCGGTGGTTTTGTCAATCCGCCAGAGTAGATTGACATCAGGGCCGGGCACATTCTGCGAATCTACAAAGTAGCCGGTGGTGCCGTAGAGTTGGCCGTCACTACCAAAGCCTAACCCTTCAATTTCTTTCAACGGCGCGCCAGTCGTTGCACGGGTAAATTGCCCGATCTGCGTTACCGAACCGTCGATAGGATCGATGATGGCCAGATTTGCCAGACTCCGCAGACCGGTAACAATTGCGTACATGCTCCCATCGACTGGATCGATGGCGATATCATCAATATCGTGTACGATTGAGCCTGATTGAATCACCAGGTAATCTGCCGGCAGGCCGGGGTTGTTGGGATCCTCGAATTCACCGGGTATAAAGCCACCGGTGACCAGATCGATCTTGAAGAGGACATCCAACGCACCTGGATTGACATTGACACCCCACAACTCGCCGGTGAGCGGGTTGAAGCTAAGGCCATCGACATCGTTGAAGGTCTGTGTACCCGAAGTGCCAAACGTTTCTGGGTAACCGCTGAATGTTGCAGATGTCAAATCGAGAATGCCAAGCCGGTTGGCGTTGGCGGCGTAGAGTGTGGTGCTGTTGGGTCTAAAGGCAATTGCTTCGATCTGGGTTGTGTTGAGATTCGGAATCCGGCCGCCTACAGGTTCGGTTTCACCTGTTTGCAGGCGTAAGAAGGCCAGGGTGTCGGCGCCATCCGAAATCTCCCCCTGATCGTTGATATACCCATCGGCGACGACGAAGCACTGGCTGGTTGTCACCGGATCTGTTTGCGCCGTGAGGGGAGCAGCCGATCCTGCTGTACTAAGCAAAAAGGCTGCCAGGAACAGCAGGCGAAAGGCGTGAATCCATCGACGGGGCGATGTTGTGGATGCTGTGGGTACTGTGGGTGCTGTGGAATAGGGGGACATGTGATAAACACTCCTCGTACTTGGCGTCTATCGGTAAATTACATTGCACAGCCGTAAGTCTGCTCTAGGTGGGTCTGTTTCGTCGGGTTGCGGTGAATTTACAGATAGATTTTTGATGGAAATGCCATGACGTCACCAGTGTGGGTGTGCGCGCTCCGGATCTACTTGATTGGTTACTCGCTCCAGGTTTTCCAGGGTGCGGCGTTGTTCTGCCAAAGCGATTCTAGCTTGTTTCTGTCGCGTAGGGTATCCATTGGGTGCCAGAAGCCGGCGTGGCGGTAGGCGGCCAGTTTGCCTTCCTGGGCCAGTCGTTCAAGTGGTTCCCGTTCCCAGGTGGTCTGGTCGCCGTCGATGTAGTCGAGCACTTTAGGTTCGAGCACGAAGAAGCCGCCGTTGATCGATGCGCCGTCTCCTTTGGGTTTTTCGCGGAAGCTTTGGATCTTCGATTCGCCCTGGTGCAGACTGAAGGCGCCGAAACGGCCTTCCGGCTGCACGGCGGTGAGGGTTGCCAGCACCTGTTGGCTGCGATGAAACTCAATCAGTGCACGAATGTCGACATCGGCGACGCCGTCACCGTAGGTGAAGCAGAAGGTTTCATCGTCTAGATACTTGTGTACACGCTTGAGCCGTCCACCGGTCATCGTGTTGGGGCCGGTGTCAACCAAGGTGACGCACCACGGCTCCACACGAGCGTGGTGCACTTCCATTTTGTTGTTTGTCATGTTGAAGGTGACGTCGCTCATGTGGAGGAAGTACGACGCAAAGTATTCCTTAATCACATGCGCTTTGTAGCCACAACAGATCACAAAATCGTTGATGCCGTAGCTTGAATAGATTTTCATAATGTGCCACAGGATGGGATACCCGCCGATCTCTACCATCGGCTTAGGGCGTACACCTGTTTCTTCGCTTAAACGCGTGCCAAACCCACCGGCAAGGATCACTGCTTTCATGGTTTACCTCCTTAAATTGGGGGTGACTGGGTGACTGGGTGATACTGTTAGCGAATTGACTGTCATGAGGAACCGGTCTCGAAGCCGAAGTCCTGCGATTACCAACCGCAGCTACGACACACTGCCATCTGCTACCTGCTACCTGCTACCTGCTTCTTATAAACCCAATACGCGCCGCCTGCGATGGCGCCAACGGCGGCCACACTGCCGATGACGCGGGTGATTCTGGATTGTGTTATCGGCTGAAGCAGGGCGAGTGGGGACGTCGGCGCCGGCCCGAAGACGACAGCAGGCGGCACTGCGCCTTCGGGTGAAACAGCGAAGAAGGCGCTGGCGCTGCCCGGCGCAGCCACGCCTTGCTCAAAGACTCGGGCGCGCACCCGCACGTTGCTGCCGTTGAGCAGCGCGAATGGACGGGTATAGCGTGGCGATTCTGCTGTGGGAATGGCGCCGTCGATGGTGTAACGAATCTCGACGCCGTCGGCCTCTTCGGCCAGCACGCCATCCTCTGTGAGCAGCCCAATCGTCACTGCGAACGGTGGGGCGTAAATGCCGCTGTCTGGCAGAATCACCGGCGACGGGATACTCGAAACCTGGTCGGCGACGTCGTCGCGAGTCAGGTGTTGCGCTGCTGCCAGTTGATACGAGGCATTGGCGTCGTATCGTTCAGGCGCCCAGGCATAGTCGGCGCCGGTGCGCCAGGTGATCAGGTATTCGTCTTCGAGCGTGGGGATGAGCGGCGCGAACGAGTAGCCGCGGATCAGCCCTTCGCCGAATTCCATAGGCCGCTCTAACGGCAGCACCGTCTCCGGCGCCGGATCGCGCTGGTAGAAGCTCGACCAGAAATTGTCCCAGATCATGTGAGGGCGATTGGTGAGTTCGATGGCGGCAGCCGCGCCTTTGGTGCGCTCAATGGCGCTGTAGATACCGATCTCGGCAGGTAGTTGACCCAACGCGCGCAGATACGCTTCGTCGGTGTCGCCACGGTGGCTGAGGGCATCGTAGGTCATGGGCACCATCATGAACGAAATGTCTGGGTGCCGTTCGAACAGGCGGCTATAGACTTGCTCGGTGAAGTAGACGTGCGCCGCGCCGACGTCGTTGTCGAAGAAATCGATGTCGTCGCCGTAGAGCACGTCTTGCCCAAAGTTGACCATGTCATCGAAGGAGAGGCCAAAGTGACGCACCCCCAGCGTGTAGAGATCGGCCATTTTATCCACCACCAGATCGATCTCCGCGTCGGATGAGTAGGTGGTGTAGCCGTCGGCATCGGGGCCACGTGGCGCAATGGCGATGTGCGGCGTGATGAAACGTTGCTGCGCTGCCCGGACAAAGTCGGCGATGCGTGTTTTTTCGTCTTCGGTGAGCGGCTCGCGCCAGCGGAACCAGAACTTCTCGTTGAGGAAACTGCCCTGTACCCAGACAAAGTTCAGCTTGAACGACGCCATACGGTCGAGCAGTTCGTTTTGCATGCGGAACCATTGGATGCCGACAGGGACGCCCCGCAACGCCAGGCTGGGACGATCGGCGATCTCGACGGCGGCCACGCTGCTGCGTTCAGGATCGATCAACTGTTTGAGTGTCTGCAAGGCGTAAAAGCGCGCCACTTCGCTGTTGCCGCCTAGCGCGATGTAGGTTTTGCGGCGCTCCTGCCAGGTGGCAAGGAAGTAGCCTTCGTTGCCCAGATCGCTCCAGGCAATGTTGCGAAAGCGATCGCCGAAGATGCGGGTTAACTGGGCGTTGTTGCTGTTTCCGGCGTAGATGATGGTGTCGTACAGGTCCACTGCGCCGCCGGTGGGCACGAAAACGTAGGCCAGATCCATCTGCTTGAGAACGGGCGTCAGGGCTTGCAGGATGCGTCGATCGCCGTCGTCGGCCACAATGCCCACACGGCGCAGCGGAAGTTCGTCGCCGTCGGCGTGCAGTTGCCACGGCTGCGGCAACACCACAGGCGCGCCCAAATCGATCTCCTCGACTGGAGGGATCGTCTGCGCCACGCGTACATCCACATCGTCTACCCAGGTGACGCCTGTGCTTTCGGTGATCTGAATCGAAAGACGCATGTAGTCGACGCCGGGCGGCACAATCACCGAACTCTCGATGCGCTTCCAATCGAAGGAGCCGTCCAATGCAATGAGATCCCAGTGACGGAGGCGTGTCTCTTTGTCTTCTGCGAAAGCCTGGAGTGTGACGCGCAATTTGAAGTAGGAGCCACTGCTGATTACGTTTTCGGCCTTGAGCCATGCCGAAACCTCAACGCGTGCGTGTGCAGGGGCCTGGAACCAGGACGATTGGATGCTCGATGTGCTGTTTTCGGCGGCGATGCGCATGGCGCGTTCGCCGCTGTGGACCTCGTCATCGGTCCAGGTGATGTCGCCGTAGAAGCCCCAAACGTCGACGGTATCGCCTTGTCCTTGTTCGAAGCCGGGGTTTTCAATCAGGTTTTCACTTTGGGCCAGGGTTCGGCCCGCTGGTGTCAGTGCGAGTGTAACGATCCAAAAGAGGATCGCAATCTGGGTGAGTCGGTTCATGGGCGGTTCAAGTTCTCGGAATAATGGATCAATGACGTTTTCTGCGACTGCCGTCGGTATGAATGCCGAAGCCCAGCGCTGGGCGCAGCAGCGGCGTCCATTGGGCCAGGATCAGGTGGCGAATGGCAGGGCTGACAGGTTGTTGGCGTACACGTTCGAGTACACGCAGCAGGTAGTAAGCAGGCGCAAGCTGAAAAGGCAGCACCACAAAATTTTGATAGGCGTCGAGGAACCAGGCAGGCGGTGTTCGCTCAGTGATCTGGGTGGGGAAATCTCCCTGGTTCATCTGCCGACGTAGTAGTGAGAGCATGAAAGATCCTACGTCCATGAGTGGGTTGCCCAGCACCTGGTTGAATTCCCAGTCGATGACTCGCAGGGCGTTTCCCCCGTTTTCGTGGGCCATAAGGACATTGGGCAGGGTGTAGTCGCCATGTTCGCTTGTGCGCGGCAGGGGATGATCGCGCACGGCTTGCGCATAGCGAACGGTGTAGGCCGTGAGCAGGGCGCGGTACCCTTCGTCTTTGAGCAGTGGATCGGCAGATTCGGCCAGCGCGCCGATTTCGTCGATCAGTAGATCCGGCGTCCACGCGCCGTTGCGTGTGCGCTTGTGATAGTCGGCCAGCCATTTGCCTGCGGCTGTGATATCGCCTTGCGCGTGGGGGCGTAGAGGGCGGCCCAGGATGCCTTCCGTCTCTTCGGTGTGCAGGCGTGAGGGCGTGTCACCCTCTCCGGGGGCCTCCACGACACGCACGGCTTTGTAGATCTCGTTTGCCTGGTTCATCAACAAGAACGTCGTTTTCACCTGGGCGTTGATGCCCATGGTTAGGCGCACAAAGCTCTGCGGCGGCGGTGTACGGTTGACAATCCGCGCCTGAATGTTGGGCGTGCCGGCGTCACCGCTGGTGCTGGCGTCACCGCTGGTGACGGCACTAGAAGTATCGGTGGCGGCGACGATCAAAAAGTGGGGTGCCAACAGCCGGATCAAGAGCCCAAGCAGACGGTGTGGTATGTGCAACGCCAGTTTTGCCAGCAGGCGCACCGGGCGCCCCGCTGCCTGAAAGACCAGCTTTTCTGTCATGTAGCGGATGCTGCGCCCATCGAGTGGGCCGCTCATGCGTGGATAGCTGTAGCTGGGCCACGCCCAGTAGATGGCGCTGCGGGCGAATCCGGCGCGGCGCAGCAGATTATTGTATCCCCACGACGAGTAGGTGTAGGTGTGGTAACCTGTGTTTTCGCCATTTTTGGAACCACTGTGTGAAGTGCGGCGCGCTTGCCAGTCGGCCAGGCCACGTGGCATAAGCGAAGTGAAGGGGCGGCCACTGTGATCTTTGGCCCCCAGGAAGTATTGTGCGCCCAGCCGATTTTCAATGCCCAGGTAGAGTTGCCCCCCCGGCTTCAGCACCCGCTTTGCTTCGGTCAA
Source organism: bacterium (assembly GCA_016124945.1). Taxonomy (GTDB): domain Bacteria; phylum Chloroflexota; class Anaerolineae; order Caldilineales; family Caldilineaceae; genus RI-153. The sequence goes on from WGMT01000048.1 coordinate 212,711, forward strand.
CAGCGCCAGTTGCATTTCTCTGGGTGGGCGGGCCGGATCCAGGTGCCCGATCCATTCCAACAGGCCGCTCAACACCACAAGATCAACCGACTTGTTGGCAAGAGGCAGGTGGTAGGGCAGGGCACGCAGGATCTGCAAGTTGTGCACCTCTTCGGCACCGGCGCGGATACTCTGAAAGCGCAGCCTCTCCATGTCGGTATCGACGCTGTAGACCGTCTTGTAGAAGCGGGTGAGTGGAAATGCCTGTGCACCCCAGTCGCTGCCCAGGCAGACGCAGACGTCGTTGGCGTTTTCATCGTAACAGTGGAAGAGCCACCCTAGTCGAACCGGATCGCTAATGTAGGCGATCTTGTGCAGTGCGCCTTGAAAGTTTTTGATGATCGCCGCAAACCACCCTTCTTGCGCGGCGTCGCTGCTGATCTGTAACAACTCAATACGCCCAGGAATATGACCGGGCAACGTCTGCTCGGGGATGCAGTCGATCACGCCTTCGCTGTTGACGATCCGTGTGCCGCAGTGCGCGCACACACTTGCGTCTCCATTGGCAAGCACGGGTTGAATGGGGTGCCAGCAGGCAGGGCACCGCAGATCGGCAACGTGCTGTCCATGCCTCTGAATCGTCATGGGCTAAGCACCTGTCTCTGCTTGTTCGATGGTAGATGAAACGCTTTTGGGGTTGCGTTTCTGCCACTGCCACCAGATCTGGCAGACGATCAGGATCACAATCTGTGACGCCAGCCAGCCGATCCCCGCGCCGAGGAAGCCGATTTGGCTGATGCCGATGTAGATGAAGATAAGCCCGGTGACGCTGTTGGTGATGCGTAACACGGTCATGGCGCGCAGGCGGTCGTGGACCAGCAAGTGGCTGCTAAAGAGCGAGATCAACACTGTGGGCACCGCAGACACAGCGACGAAATCGAGCAGCCCCAGCCCTTCTTCCACGTAATTTGGGCCGTAGATCCCCAGGATCAGCGGCCCGGCGAGAACAATGGCCGCAGCCATGCCGCCGCTGAGCAACGTGCCCAACAGGGCAGCCCGCTTAAAGAGCGCACCGGCGGCGGCAGGGTTGTTGGCGCCTTCGGCAAAGAGCGACTGAGACATTGAACTCACCCACGTAGAGACAGCGCGCCCGATGGTCCACACCACGAAGAAGTACGCGCCTCTCTGCGGCCCGAACTGGTTGATGATCAACAGCGGCAACAGGGTGTCGGGCACTTTGTGGAACTGATCGGCAACGTAGTTGATGAACGAGTATCGCGCGAACGTCTTACGCACGGCGGGCGCCAGGAAATCGCGCAGTGCAAAGCCGAAACGAAAACCTGGGTGCGCCTTCGGCAACGCCTGCCACGAGAAGAGCACACTGAAAATGGCCGCCAACATGTGGGCCACCAGGGCTGCCGTAAAGCCGGGCATCACAAACTGCAGGGCAACCAGCAACACCACGGCGATGGCCATGTGTCCTGTTTGGCGGGTGAAGGAGTAGATCACCTGTCGCTTGGCCACGAAGACCCAATGTAGCAACGTAGAGAGGCTCCAGTTCACCACCAGCACCACGAAGAAGAGTAAGTAGATGGGGTGATCGTAGAGCGGCAGCAGTGCAGGCGACCACCAGCGCAAGAAGAGCAGGAAGAGCACGGCCAGCACCAGCCCCATCAACGCCGAAGTGACCAGCGCCATGCTAAGCAACCGGTTTGGATCTTCGGCTTTGGGCAGGTGACGGGTGAGGCCATAGCCCAGCCCCAATTGCGCCAACCCCGAAATCAGCATCGTGGCCGACATAATGCCTGAAGCCAGGCCCACGTCTGTATCGGCCATCAAGCGCGCCGCCAGCGCCCAAAAGACGAATCCAAAGATCGTCCCCAGGGCGCGCATGGCGATAAGTAGATAGCTGTTGAAATAGAGCGGCGTGCGTAGATGTGTCTTGAGCCAGGCAATCACGGCTGTCTGCTTTCTCTTTGTTGCATAGATTCGTCTTGTAGCCAGAAACGCAGTTGCGCCACTGGAACGTGCTCTTTTGTGTTGGCGTCTGGTTCTCGGCTCAACTGCGTTGAACCCTCGGCGCTTTCTTGGGAATTGTCGGTAGCAATCCCGGTGATGTCGAAGAGCAGCAGATCGAGCCGGGCGACCGCCTCTCCCACGGGCAAGGGGATCTCTAGATCGCCTGCCCAACGTTCTTTGTCTTCGAGGGTGGGGTAGATCGGCAAACTCAGGGCGACGCCATCCAGATGGGCTTCAAAACGATAGGTGCGCGGCTGGTCTTCACGGTTGATCACCTCTACCGGCAAAACGAGTAAATTGTCTCGTTGAGCATATTCAATACCCGTGGCTTCATAGTTGGCGGGCGACAGGTAAAACTCGGTGAGGCCGTGGCCTGCCGGATTGTTGTACGAAGTAAATACAGCGCCCCCGAGGATGATCAGCAGCAGCCCGCCGCCCACAACATGGGCGGGCAGATGGACGGACACTGCTTGCCACAGCTTCTGGATTGCCCCTTGTTGGATTGTCAACTGCCCTGCACCGCCATGACCGATCTGCGCCAACACACCACGATCCTCGGGGCGAGCGGGAGCGTTCAGAAAGGCGCGCCCCATCCATCCTGCCCAGAAGAGCAGCGTAAATCCCGAGAGCCACAGCCCAAGACGCATAGGCGTCATGCCGTCGGCCAACCGCGCCAGGGCGTAGGCTGTCAATGCCGTGAGGCAGAGGCTAGAGAGTGTGCTCAGGTAGAAATGCTCCGCTCGGTTGAGCTTTTTGGGCGGGAAGAGGCAGCCCATCAAGGCCGCGCCCGGCAGGTAGCCGATCAAGCAGATGGCTATGGGCACGCGGATCACTTGCACTATTGTCGTTAAGATCTCGTTCATGGCGCGGTATAGATTAGATACATCTTTTCGAGATGGCGTTCAGGCACAAACATCAAAAAAGTGCCGCCATTGTCGTAGACGGTGTTCACACCAGGCAGGTCACGGCGCGCTTGAATCGCTTCGACGGAGCGGAACTCGGCCTGTTCTCCGTAAGCGCCCGCTGCACCGGGGACATGGTAGAGCACGTAGGCCGGTCGCGGCGTCGGCCAGGTGCCATAGTGAAAATGCCGTCTGGCCGTTACATTCAGGTAGATCCCGGCCTGCTGATACGTACGATAGTCGGCGAAGATGTCGAAAGCTCCGTCTACCTGTTCATAGGCAAACTCGATACCGTGGCGCTGGTAGTCGCTATTGACCTGGTGCTGCCAGAAAAGCGGCGTTGTCCCATCGGTGCCGGAAATGCGCGCCCGCGGTACCATCGGTTGATAGGGAAAGAGCTGAAGTGCAGAAAAAAGGAAGACAATCCCCACCAGCGGTGCGATCATTGTGTTGGGGGCTATGTGGGGCCGGTGTTGGTTGAACAGCGTCACCACTTTCCACAGCCCGTAGCCGGCAACGGGGGCGCTTACGGCCATCACGTAGAGCAGATAGCGCTTGTAGCCGTGTTTGGCAAAGCCCGTCGCCAGCGTCGTCACCAGGATGAAGCAGAAGAGAGCACAGAGAATGAAAAAGAGCCGCACCATCTGCGGTGTGCGTTGTTCGGGCGTACGCATGCGCCAGGTACGGTAAAGCGCCCAGGTGCTGAAGATTCCACCCAGAGCCACAAAGCCAAGCATGGCGGCATCGCGGGCATGATTGATTAACAGCGAAAAGATCAGATCTATTGTGCTTAGGGTGAACGCACGCTCAGGGATCAAAATGCCTTCACTGGCCTCCTGTGTCTCTACCACCTGTGAAAAGATGCGTATGTTGCTCATCAACTGTTCCCAGATAGGTGTGGCAACGAAACGCCAATAGAGCAGCGTACACACAAAGCCGATGGCGCCCACGATCACGAGTGAAAATGCCGCCCGCCAGATCCAGACCTGTCGATAGGCTACCCTCTCCCAAAGCCAGACGAAGATCAACCCAAAAACACCTGTAATCCCAAAAACCAGTGGAATCATCAATGAACTAATGGCGTGCCAGATGATCAATGTCAGGCTCATGAATGCCATGAGTGCGATAAAGCCAGGACGCATTGAGGGGGTAGCGATACTTTGTAGGATCACCATGCTCAGGAGTGGGCTGACAATGAGAATCGCAAACGAGGTGCCGTTGGGCAGATAAAGCATCGGCAGCGACATCCCCGAAAAGATCACCACACAGCGCAGCAGAAGCCGTGGCATCTTCACCCGGTTGAAGAGCAGGTAAGTACCCAGGGGGATCAGGCCGCCCATAAAGGCAGGCACGATCTTGGCCCAAAAGGTGACCGGCAGACCCGAAAGCTGGGCCAGCGAAGCCACCAGCAGGTGTAAGCCTGGCGTGTAGGCGTAGACGTTGTTGTCTGTGACGCCATTTTCGGCCAGTGTGCGCATCATAGAAAAGTGGATAGAGGCATCAATGGTCGATGCATAGATGTAGCTGTACTTCAGCATCGACGCGCTGTAGACGGTGAAGACGAAAAGCGACGTGAGCATGGCCGTGCGCCCAGGATCGAGATCCTTGTAGATGGTGATCACGTAGCAGATCAGCGCCGCCAGCAACGGTTGCCACACGCCTTCAAGGATCCACGTGTCTTGGTAGCCGTAGTTAAGCCCGATAGCAGCAAAAAATGCCCAAACCAGCGCAGCCAGAAACCCCCAAAACGCCACCTGCAAGAGATGTGTTACCAACCAGCGAGCAGCGACCGGCATCTGCTCCTGTACACGTAAACGATGTTGCCTATATGTGGTTGTCTCTTGCACAGTGTCTTCAGCCACAGTGTTTCTAATCACAGTGTTTCTAATCACAGTGTTTCTAATCACAGTGTTTCTAATCATTGACTTCGTTGTTTTCATTCACGTTTTGATTCATAGATTGATTCATAGATTCGTTCACAAATTCATTCACGGCTCGGTAGATAGGTGAGTGCTTCATGCGACTTCAACTTTGCCCGCACCGCCTCGTCGCTATCAAACAGGTAGATGTCCAGTGGGAACCAGTTAAAAAGGGCCCGGCTGCGTTCGGCCAAAATGAACCAGCCTGCCCTCAGCCCATTGATCAGGCCTGGTCTGCGTAAAATGCGCACGTCCAAATCTGAATCGCTGCGACCGGCGTCGTGGGCCAGGCTCCCACATACTGCGGCGTAGACGATGGCCGGGTTTTGCTGTGCGCGGCTACCTAGCGCCTGGGCATAGGTTGTCAATTGGCCGGGGGCAAGGTGAACCAATCCATAGTTGGCACCCAACGCACAGATCTGTGCGTTGAAGATGAAGTTCACCGTGTGGGCCAGTACCAGACCCACCACTATCGCCGCCGGCCACACCATCCAGATGCTCAACACCAGCGCAAAAACAACCGCCAGCAGCACGTCCAGCGCCAGCTTGAAGCGTCGTTCACTGCGATCCATGTAGAGCATGCTCTGAAAGAGCCAATGCCCACCGGCGGCAACCACAAAATTGAGCAGACGCCCAATCGAAGGGGCGGCGCGGCCTTGGGCTGAAGAGGATCGACTTTTCATGGTGGTTACTCGTGTGGGTAAGAAAGTTCGTCGTTGCTGTAGCGGATACGCAAGTAGGTAAACATTTCGTCGAGCGACGAAAAGTACTTGCTCTCTCCACTAACAATGTGTTCCACTTGCGCGATCCACTCACTCTCGTCGTCGGCCTCGCGCCACATGCGCACGAGAAACGAGATGTACTGCGGCGTAGGGGTGCTGGTTTCGTACGTGGGTAGCATCTGTTGCACTTGTTCCTCACTACGTCGGGTAAAGGCTTTTGAACGGAAACTACAGGTGCAACGCACTGGCCGGCGAACACTCGGCCCCATTTGCTTTCGGCTGGCTGGTTGTACCTGTAGCGCGATACAGTTACTGTGCACGAACGCCGTCGTGCTCCTATGGTGAGTTTACAAGTCGTGCCGGGGATCCTCACCTGCCGTGAGACATGACTTGTGCACGACCTTTTCGTGCGGCAAGTATGACTTCACTGTGACAGGGTGACTTTGTGGGCAAATTCGTGCAGTGTATCTGCAACTACCTTCCGGGTAGGGGGGCAGGATGGGCATAGGCGTTAAGTTAGGGTGGAGCGCAAGTGCCGGGGACTTCACGTTGGACATGTCGCCAGGAGTGGATATCCCGTCTCGCTGCGGCGAAAAGTCTCCGGCACTTGCTCGTACGGCGCTTAAGTTAACGCCTCTGGGCAGGATGGTGAGTGCCTATGACTCGGCCTGCCCCCTTCTCGGACGGTTCAATTCTGAGGCAACATGTCGTCATCAACAGGGGATGGAAATCCAGGTCGGTGCAGGCGACTAGCGCAGGGGATACTACAACTTCTGACGTGTTGAACTGTTGGCTCGCCAACGCCGTAACAGCGCGTTGCAACGCGCCATCAGTAGATCGGGCGGGGTTTGGTATGAGAGAATTGCATCGATGCCGGAACGCAGCGCCAATACAAGCTGTTCGCTGGAATAGTTCTGTGTGAGCAGCACCAGCGGCACACGGCTCCTAATGCGCACACGAATGGCTGCCATCTGTACAATGCTGTCGAAATCGTCAAACGCATTGATCAAGACCATGTCTACGCCGTTGAGCAGTTGCACCGTGAGTTCAGGCAGTGTGCTCCACCGAACTTCGATCCCTTGCTGCCGCAACTGCCTGTAAAGTTCGCTTTGTGGATGAGTTAAGTCGTCAACGCTATTGTTGGCAACGCTATTGTTGGCAACAATAGCGTTGTAGGCGTCTTGGTGGATCCACAAAATAGAGGGCCGATGTAGACGGTCTCCACTGAGCGGTGGTTCAAAATTGGGTGACGTATTAGGGCAAATACTCATTTTGTTTATTGAAATCTGCGATGTTGAGTATTTAATTTGAGTGTGGGGGTGCCAAAAGTATAGATAAAATCTTCGAGTTGTACAAATCTAGATCTTTGGTAACCGTTATGGTCTTACGCATTGGTTCAGGCGTCCTTATGTGATGTGATCCCGATTAGGGCTGGTGTGTCGCACTGGAAGTTTGCCAGGTATACTATTTGTTTAATTTGACGACAATGCGAAACCCGCCCTCTGGTCGCGGCCCGGCGGCAAAGTGACCACGTAATTCTTGGACACGATCCCGAATCCCCGAGAGACCAAAGCCGAATTTCTGTGGCGCTTGTGCACGGCCGTTGTCTTCCACCACCAGCCAGATCATCTCGGTGGTGAAGGCCAGTGTAATTGTCACTTCGCTTGCGCCGGAGTGACGGCGTACATTGGTGAGCGCTTCTTGGGCTGCGCGATAGATGGGCAATGCCAGATCGGGCGCCAGTGGTGTCACCTTGCCTTCGGTGCGGCAGCGGATATCAATTGTGGTGGCGCGCTTGAACTCGTCTACAAGGCTCTGAATCGCTTCAACAATCGAAAAGCTATCCAGGGCGTGGGGGTGTAGCGCCCGAATCGAGCGGCGTACATCTGCCAGGCCATCTTTCACCAGCGCCTTTGAGCGGCGCGCTGCCTCTTGTATTTCGGCGCTACGTTCTGCGGGCAGACGGGCCATCAGCTCCATCTGTACGTCGAGTGTGGTTAGGGTATGGCCAAGTGTATCGTGAAACTCACGGGCAATGCGGGCGCGTTCTCTGTCTACAGCCAGGGCTTCGACACGGTTGACATAATTGCGGTAGCGTTGCGCCGAAACAGGATTGGGCTGCGCCAGCGGTGTTTGCATCGGCTTTCCCTGCCGGGCAGGCAACAGCGCGTGGACGAGTAGATCAAGCCCAACCAGGGCGGCCAGCCCCACCGGGATCACCTGCAACACCTCGATGACGGCACCCATATCTGCGGCGGTGATCACGTAGATCAACGCCGCCGTTGCAGACATCAGCACGAACCAGAGACGTCCTATGCGGCGATTGGTAAACGAGAGCACAATCTGCCCTTCAACGGCCAGGATCAACGGCAAAAGGAACATGTGAAAGGCAAAGCCTGCAATCACTGTCACCAGCCCACCGAGGCCAAGCCAGGCCAGGTGATACGAAACCGGCGTGGCGTGCACGAACCAGCGGTGGCTCCACATTGGGTAACGGGCAATCAACACCAACCCCAGGCAGAGGTATGCCACCGCCTGCCCCAACCCCGGCCATGAAAGCTGTAGCAGTAGAGCGGTGATCACTGCAAGGGTAATCCAGCATGAAAGCAAAAAACTGAGGCGGTAAGACAGCATATACTCACGTCGGCTGCGTCCATGTTCCAGGGGGGCGGCGCTTGCCTCGCTTAAGGAGGCGAGACGGATGCCCGTTCGCTGTAACAGGTTACTGACTACGCCTGGACTGAGTCGCATAAAAGCCCCCACTCTACGGCGAGACGCACAGCATGTGCACGGTCGCGCGCATTTAGTTTTGCAATAATTTGGCTCACGTAGTTTTTTACAGTGCCCTCGGCCAGAGACAACTTTTCGGCGATCTCGGCATTGGCCGAACCGGCAGCCATCAACGTCACCACATCACGTTCCCGATCAGTCAGGCGCTCGGTAAGAATCGGCTCCCAGGGCTCGTTGCCCGAGAGGTGCACCATCCGCCGGATCACTTTCTGCGTCACCGAAGGATCGAGGATCGACTGCCCGTTGTGCACGCTGCGGATGGCACCGGCCAACCACTCTGGATCGGCGTTCTTCAGCAAATAGCCTGCTGCACCAGATTCCAGCGACTCATAGACATACTCGTCGTTATCGAACGTGGTTAGGATGATCACACGTACATCGGGAAAACGCGCATGAATTTTGTGTGTGGCGGCAATGCCGTTCATGTCCGGCATGCGCACATCCATCAATACCACATCGGGGAGATGGCGTTCCACCATTTCCACTGCTTCGCGGCCGCTTTCGGCCTTGGCCACAATTTCAAGATCTGGGAACATACTCAGCAGGGCCGCCACACCTTCGCGCAAAAGCACCTGGTCGTCGGCAATTAAGATACGGATTGGGGGCATGGGTGTACTCCGAATGTCAATGATAAGAAGGGGGAGAGTGATGCGTGATGCGTGATGCGTAATCGGTAAACGGTGTTGTCTCTACTCATGCAACCCGCAATTCGCAACCCGCAACCCGCACACAGACGGCGTCAACATCCCCTTCGAATTACGCATCACGAATTACGCATCACGTTCTCCACAACGCGCCGGTTCACCTCGTCCACACTCTCGCGGCTCGACAGCACGGGTAGCTTTAGGTCTTCGGCCAGCCGTTGGAAGCCGGCCAGCCGTTGTGCGAGGAGGCGATCCACTTCCAGGTCGCTGCGGCGTTGGCGCAGTGTGTCAACATCCAGGGTAAGAATTGTGCAGTGGGCGCCTTTGGGCAGCAAACGCAGAAAGAGACGCCCCGGTAATTTGTGGTGAAAATCCGGGTCGCCTAGCGCAAGGGACAGGTCGACGATCATGTCGAAGACAAATCGCTCGCACACAATGGTCTTGCCACGTCGTAGCGGGCGAAAGACCTTGAACATGGCGGCCCCCGTGGCGTCGACGAGTAATACCCACGGCAACAGCGTGCGCAACAGCCATGAGCGGCGAAAATCCCAATAGCCCTGTTTCACCCCATCGCGCTCCTCATACCAGCTTAGGCCGCGCAGCCGGGCATAGACCAGGAGCGGCAGCGTTAGAAAGAAGGGAAAGCGTAGCCAGAGGTGTTCCGGTTCAATGCCCTGCGCTCGGTAGTGTTCCAACATCAGGCGCGCCTGGGTGCTCTTGCCGGTGCCGTCGCAGCCGGTGATGTAGACAAAGCCGCCTTTGTTTTCTGCTACAGTGTTTGGATGAGCTGTGACCACTCTTCTCCTACCTTCTGCCAGCTTCGAATTGGCGGCCGCGAGGACGCCCCATTCTCGTGGCCCGTGCGTCGCAGCGCCGTCGATGCTTCGAGCAGTGCCTGTGCCAAAGAATGGGGATCGGCCGGTTCGGCCAGGTAATTGACGCCACCCGCCGCCATTTCGGGCAAAGAGGCCACACGGGTGGTGACAACCGGCTTGCCCAGCGCCTTGGCTTCGAGCACACTAAGCGGCGCGTCGGCAGGGACGAGTTCAAAGGGCAGCGCCACAATGTCGGTGGCGTCTACATGCTCCGTCAACTCCTGAGGTTGCAGAAAGCCGCTGATTACATGGATGTGATCGCTCATGTCGCTGTCTTCGAGGAGCAGGCGTAGTTCGGCGTCCTCTTGCAAGAGTTCGTCGCGTCGGCGTCGATTGAGCACCAATAACTTGAGCGACGGATCTTGGCGGCGGGCAATGGTCATGGCGCGGATCAGCGTGTGCAGCCCCCGCAACGGCGCAGGAGATCCAAAAAAGAGGACCACCGTATCGTCTTCGGTGTAGCCCAGGCGTCGGCGCGTAGCCTGTTGCCTCGCCTGATCTGTGACGCCCCAGATCTCGTCCACGCCCGGGGGGATCACCTTCACCTGCCCTGCGTGTAGCCCATTTTCCAGCAACCGCTGCGACGTGGCCTCGGTTTGTACCACCAGCCCCGCAAGTCGCCCATCCGCAATAGGACGCTTGACAAACGCCTTAGGCACCATCAGCCCCGCCACATGAATGGCGCTCAGTTTGTAGCCTTTGGCAATGCGACGAATCCCCAAGCGCAGCAGCTCGTGGGGCCGGTAGATCAGCCCGGGAAAGATCCCCAACACCGGCACATCGGGCCAGCCGTCGATGCGTTGGTGGACAAAGCTGGGCAACCCCAGATGCCACAAAATCACATTGGGCGTGCTCTCTTCCACGGCAGATTGGAGCGCCTCATTCGCATGCCAATGGTAGCGATTCACCGAAGGGATGCGCCGCAGGGTGATGCCGTTGAAACTGTTCGCGCCGGTATTGTCCGCGCCATCGGTGACAACGGTCACCTTGTGTCCCTGCTCGTGGAGTTGCAGGGCTATCTCAGAGAGATAGCGCCAGGGCTGTAGGCGTAGATTCTTTTCGGTATAGCCGCCTGTAATCAGGCAGACGGATTTGCGGTTGCTCATAGATGTCTACTTTCGCGTGCATGTAGCATAGACCTACAGGCCGCAGTTTTACATGCCGTAGTTTTACATGATAGAAGCATAGGCATTCAGATAGTTTTCGCTCACCCGTTTCCAGGAGTAGCGTTCTTCGATGGTGCGGTGCGCCGCCATGCCCAATCCGTCCGCCAGTCCTCCATCTTTGAGCAGGCGCAGCGTGGCGTCGGCAATGGCGGCAGGGTTGTGTGGTGGCACCAGCAGGCCGTTCCCCTCAGGCTCGATCACATCCAGCGCGCCGCTGACGGCGGTGGAAATCACCGGTCGGCCACAGGCCATCGCCTCTAGTAACACCGTGGGCAACCCTTCGTAGTGGGCTGGATGGATGAAGAGGGTGGCGTTACGATAGAGATCGACCAATTGCCGCCGATCCTGGATGTGGCCCAGCAACTTGACCTGATCGCTCAGATTGCGCTGTTCGATTTCGCTCTGTAGATCCTTTTGCATGGGGCCGCTGCCTGCAATGTAAAAGCGGAACGACGGCTCCTGGCGGGCGACGATCTCTGCCGCCGCCACGAGATCGGCGATCCCTTTGCGCGGGGCCAGCCGGGCGACGGTGAGGGCGTAGCGCTCTGTTGCAGGCTCGTGCCCAGGGCACGGTGGGCCGAAAAGCGTGGTGTCGACGCCATTTCCGAGCACGCGCACCCGCTGGGGATCAATCCCGTAAGCGTTCATCTCGGCGGCCACACTGTGCGAAACCGCCGTCAACGCGGTGGCATGATCAAAGAGTTCCTGTTCGAGCCGGTAGCTGATAGGTGCTTGCATTTTGATCAGCCAACCGAGCAGCGAATCCATGCTCACGGCGGCGGCGTCGGCCTTCATCGGCGTGTGCACCGTCACCAGGAAAGGACGCTTCGTGTGTGGGCGTTTCACCAACGGCGTGTGCAGGTGGAAGAGATCAACTTCGTCTTCTAACTGCCTCACCAACTGATTCACCCACAGGCTGTGGACGTGCACGTGGAAGGGGTAGAGCGGCACAAAAGGTGGTCGCCAGACGTCGATGCCGTCGACCACCTGATGATGGGTGCGGTGTGCCCCGCCGCGGGTGATGATCTGCACTTTGTGTCCGCGGCTGTGGAGTTGTTTGGCCAGATTCCAGGTGTAAAAACCGATCCCTTCCGCGGGGGGGAAAGGAGTCGACGCAATCATACAAATACGCATGGTTACGGCTTTCTCTGCGTAGAATTTACCTGCGTGGCCTTCATCTCTATCGATGGGTTGCGACGCCAGCCGTGTAATTGTTGACGCAGCGCCTTCATCAATGGGGCCGCGCCGGAGGGGGTGCTCCCCTGTTCGGTGACCAGTTCAATCGCCTGGCGCAGCGACTCGACCGTTGGGTCGTAGACGACGACGGCGCGCCTTTCTTCGGCGAGGGCGCGTGCCAGTTCGAGCTGGTGATCGTCGATGTGCTCGTTGAGATGGTGACGACGGGGCACCACGATCACCGGCTTGCGGCGGCTCAGCGCTGTGATCACCGAACCGGCCGCCGCATGGCTGATGACGATGCGCGCCGACTTGTTCAATGTTTCGATGTGGTCGCTGGTTGTGAAGGCGAAATGTTCGGCGTGCTGCGGCACAAAGGCCGAACAGCCGGTTTGCAGGATCACCTGTTCATCCAGCAAGGCCGCCAGCTCGTCTATGGGCTTGAGCAGGCGGTCGAAGTGCATGGTTGGGTTGGTGCCTACGGTGACAAAGATCAAATGACGGCTCCTTCGTAGCGTGCTTTCGGGCCACAATGTGCAAGCAGTTGCGGCCATTGGACATAAAAGGCATCGGCAACGGGATAGACGAGTTTGCCCGTCTTCGAAAGGCCGTCGATGCGGCACCAACTCTCGATGAAGATGGTTCTGATGCCCAGGGGTTTGGCCAGGTAGAAAAAGGGCAGGGCAATCTCTGCACCCAGGCTCACAATCGCATCTGGTTTTTCGGTGAGCAGGATGCGCATCACCTGTGGCAGCGAACGCAGCAGCCGTAGCGGACTGGTGCCGTATGGTTCGATGAAGTAGGCGGGCGCAATGGCGGAAACGTCCTCTTCGCGCGAACCTGTCCAGGTAACGAAGAAGATCTCGTCTTCGGCGAATGTGTCGAGGATCTGAAGTGTCTCGGTGAGATGGCCACCCGATGAGGTGACGAGGCAGATCTTCAAGATAGCTCTCCTCTCTCTACTACCAAATGACCACTACCAAATCGCAATGAGACGGCAGAGCCGCCCATAGCCGGTGAGCAGCGGTTGGGTGATGCCTTCCATTACACGCGCGATTTTGTCGGGCACGGTGCCGGTAAAGCGAATCTCAGGCGAAAGGACTGCCAGCAGATGTGCATCTGAAACTTTGCGAAACGCCTGTGTCTGCCGGTGTAGATCGCGAACCTTGTTGCGGTTCGTCCAGATCCAGCGCCACGCTGCCAATTTTGCGCGCAGGTGGGCCGGGCCTTGCATGGCGGAGTAGACCCAGGCCATGGCTTCGCCGAAGAGCAGCCCCGGCAAGAGCAAGATCAGCGTCGGCAGGTGTAGTGTCTTCAACATGGTCAACCAGCGGTTACGTTCCAGGTAGAAGACCTTGTTGGGGCTGAGCTTGAAGGTGTAGCGATGCAGGATCATCGAATCTGGCGCGAAGCGGATGCGATAGCCGGCCAGGTGTCCCCGTAGCGACAGATCGGTGTCGTCGAGATAGAACTCGAAGGTCTCATCAAAGCCGCCGATGGTTTTAAAGAGTGAGCGGCGTACGGCACAGGCCGCGCCGGAGACGGCGACGACGTCATCGGCCATCTGCCATCGGTCGGCGCTCTCTTTGAAACCGCGGCAGACGGTAAGCCCCGTCCAGGTAAGATCGTTACCGCAGGTATTGATCAGGTGCGGTGCGTCGTAGAGCAGGATGCGCGATGTGCTCATGCCCACGCTGCTGTCTTCGAGGATGGGGCGTACGAGTTCACGCAGCCAACCGGGCTGTGCCATAGTGTCGGCGTTGATAAAGATCAGGATCTCGCCGCTTGCCACGGCCGCGCCTGCATTGTACCCGCCGGTAATGGCACGATTGACGGGCAACGTCACCAAGCGGATGCGGTCGCGATAGCCTTCGAGGAGAGTCGGTGTCTCGTCGGTAGAGGCGTTGTCCACCACAATCACCTCGAAGTTCGGGTAATCCTGTGTGAATAGGCTCTCCAGGCATGGCGGCAGGTCGTGGGCAGCGTTGTAGGCGGTGATCACGACGCTACACAGTGGTTGGTCCTGACGCGTCTCCCTTTGGGAGAGGAGTTGGCTTATCATTTGGCAGATTCTCGTTTGTCTTTGAGCATGCGGACGAGTAAGGATCGCACCGAATGCAGAATGACGCCGGTGGAAAGGCCGATTGCGCCCAGGATGATCAGCAGCATTGTCGTCAAGGCGTAGCCGAGCGAAAACTGCTATGTGCTGTTGAAGATGGCAACCGTACCGTTGCCCATCAAAAGCCCGGCTATAAGTAGTAAAATGGCCGGCACACCAAAGAAGAGCATGGGCCGCGACTGACCCACCAGGCGCAGGATGCCGTCTAGCACCTGCACGCCGTGGACAAACGGATTCCGCTTAGGGGGCTCGGCATAGACACAGCTAATGGGCACCTCTTGCACACGCAGGCTATGTTCTTTGATCAAGAACTGCATCTCGGACTCCACCGAAAAGCCGCGACTCTGGTGTTGTGTCAGCAACATGGCGGCCCTGGGTGAGAGCGCACGGAAGCCGCTCTGTGAATCAGTGAGCGGAACACCCGAAGCCGAATTGGTAACCCAGGTGAGCCCATGCTGGCCGATCTGTCGCCACCAGGGGATGTCGCTTTCGATTTCGAGAAAGCGTGAGCCGACCACAATGTCTGCACTGCCTTCGAGGATTGGGCGCACTACTTCGGGTAGCTCCTTGGGTTGGTGCTGGCCGTCACCGTCCATGAGCACCAGGGCTTCAACGGCTTCACTTTTCATGGCTGTCTCAATTCCACGGGCCAATGCAGCCCCTTTGCCGCTGTTGGTCTCCATCGAGATCACCTTGGCCCCGGCGGCAGCTGCTACAAGCGCCGTGTCGTCGGTGGAGCCGTCGTCGACGATCAGAACAGTGTCCACATACTTGGCGGCTGCCAGAACCACACTGCCGATAAAGCGCTCTTCGTTGTGGGCAGGAATCACGGCAACAACACCGCCCAGTTTGGGGAAAGAGACTTCGACAAAGTCCATGAGGTGGAGCGTGTCATGGCGGACCTGCGTGTCCTTTGGCGCTTGCTTCTGTACTTGCATTTACATTTCTCCTTTTGGACCAAGGCTTTGGGGCCAAAGTCCGGCTGTTTTATGGAGGATGGTGAATGAGCTTGACTACGCACGCAGTGCAGACCGTAAACAAACAATCAGTACAACTCGATACACATCGCTTCTTGACACATGGGTTATGCTTATGGATTGTTGTGTTCATTCTTTGCAGAGAGTAGTTCGTCGCTTCTAATGGGTGTTGAATAACGTTTTAGCCATAAAGTAAGGAGAACCGAGTATCTGTACATAGTCATCTGCGTTTGTATGAAGATGCAATGCAAGAAAGATATAGTGATAATAAGGAAAATCGCATAAATCGTACATTAAAATTAGGTAAAAATCTCTATTTAAATTTAACCATTTGTTAATGTTGGGATTTTGATGTGATTGCAATTTTCCCGCTAATCAACTAGATTAAATATGGTGTGTAGTTAGTTTTTTTACATAAATGTCCTTCAGTTACCTTTTATAATGCAACTCGCTAACGAATTCATGGTTATTGTTTGTAAGTTTTTAGCTAAGTAGTAGGGTAACTCTATGTCATGGATGGTAAGAGCATAGGCGCTATGCCAAAACAATCTCCTGAATTGCTTACCGATTTTCGCGTTTTCTCAAATTGGCGGGAACGCTCTGCACTCTATGAGCTTATCGGCCAAACAGCCTTTTCTGCTGCCCTGGTAGCGGTGCTAGTTCTTGTGGGGTTGATAGGTGTTTATCGATTTTGGGTGGAGTGGGTGCCGGTACGTCTAATTTTTACTGCCGAAGCCGTGTGGATCATTCTGCTGTCAGTCGGCGGTTGGGCCTTTACGCGGACGTCACTGCAAAACCTGGCTGGCTTTCTGGCGGTTGCCATTGTGGCTGTGTTGAGCCTATTGCTTACCGTGATCGTTGCACCCTGGTTACAAGCAGACTTACAGTCGGGTGAGCAGTGGCTGTGGTCTTATGGCGTTATATCGCTGGTTCCGATCGTGATTGCGGTGATGGGGACACTTTTCCTTATATATAGACATTGTGGTTCTTCAATGTTTTGCGGTGCAATGTCAACGTGGCGGCTACAGGCTACATTTTTGGGTACAGTTGCGGGCATTCTACTGCTCTTTCAACAGTTGTTGGCGGCAGTTTTTGCAGGCGCAGCGCTCCATGGCATTGAGCGCCAACCGCTACTTTATGTTCAGTGGTTTGTTACCGTAGTTGTGGTTCACGCCGTGGCTGAGGAATTGGTATTTCGAGGGGCGATTTTTGATTATCTGCATAAGGTGCGAGGAATTTCGCTCTGGTGGGCCGTGTTTGTAACGCTGCTATTGAATCTGATCATTTACCTGCCGCTCATTCCGCCGGAACTTTCCCCAGGCCAGCTCACTATCTTTCTCTTGCAGCCGACGATGCTGGCTGTGACTTGCTCTTTGTTATGGAGTTGGGAGCGGGGGATGAGCGCTTGTCTGGCATGTAACATCACGTTTCGGCTTTTGCTTATGTTACTTTGGTAGTCTGAAGTTGGAGACTCTTCGTGGATGAAATGCAACCCCGGGTAACCTATAGACGTTGGGTTCGTTCCTATCGTCCTGCCCAAAACAAACTTGCTTCTGTGTTGGTTGACGTGGCAAAGTTTTTTTCGAATTACGAGGTGCATTGGCTTCAAACGTATGCCATACTAGGCACCTTTTTATTCCTTTTAGGGCTTTCTCTCTTCTTGACCCAAGGTGGTCTGATCCAAGGGAGTGTCCTGGATAACAATGTACACCAGGTACTGCGTTACCTGTATTTGGTAGTGATCATCTTGGCTGCCTATGTGCTCGATCAGCGTGTTGCGATCTGGTTGGCTATCTTTTGCACAGGGGTTTACCTGCCGGCTTGGGTCAATCATTTTTCACTTGAGGGATGGGCGCCGCCAACATTTGAGATTCTGGTGTTGTTGCTTTCGTACAATGTGTTTGCCATTTTTGCCTCCACAATGACGGCTTTTGGCCGCGATCATCGTCGCCTGTCGGGCATGGTCGTAGAGTTTGAAAATGCCTTTACCCAGGCATTTAATCTAGAACGATTGCCTCCTTGGATTCTGACTACAAGCATTGAGTTGACCCATGCATCGGCAGGAGAACTCTATGTAATTGCCTCAGAAGACGGGGAACAACCACTGGCAGACGCTCCTGCCGTCCATTACAGCGAACTATCTGGGTTACTACAGTGGGCGATGAAACAGGATCGATTGATCAACCTTTCGCACATTCACCTGGATCCGCGCCTGCAGAAGCCGGCCCATTGGGAAAACGACAACGCCTACCTCTTGATGGTCCCGCTCAACACGCCTGCGCTTTATTCTGGTCTGCTGGTTCTGTGGCGGCACACCAATCCTTTTCGTAAACGTGAAGAAGAATTAATTCAACTGTTGGTGGCGCGTGGGCATCTTGTGATTGAGAACGCCCGGTTACATGCCAAGACCGATGACGCGTTGACACAGCGCGCCAATGAATTAGCTGTGCTGCTTGATGCAAGTAACTCGTTTGCCACAACGTTGGATTTGGATCAGCTTGTTGAGATCATGGCACGCAAATTGGTGCAGGTGACACGTGCTTCCGGCTGCCAGATCTACCTGATTGATGAAGAGGGGATGCGTCTCGTCAAGTATAGGGCCAACTGGCAGACGGATCTGCCCACCGTCTACCGTGCCAACGAAAATGAACATCTTCCCCACGATCTTGTAGTGGGTACGGCCGAACTGCCGTTTCATCAGCACGTGCTAGACAATGGCGTCTCCGTCGAACTTCGACCGGCGCGCGCCGTCTCGGTGATGACGCCATACGAGCAGTCGCTTGTCTTCCGCGATAATGTAACATCTTCACTGTTTCTACCTTTGATCTTTCAGGAGCAGGCGTTTGGTGTTGCAGTACTGACCCAGACGGGTTCCCCCGAGGCCTTTAGCCCCGACAAGATCAAACTGAGTGAAGCGGTTGTGCGTGAGGCTGTGGTGGCGTTGAGCAACGCGTGGGCCTTCAACTCGCTGAAAGAGGCGCACCAGCGGATTCAACTGCTCATTGATCATGTGGCAGAGGGCGTGTTTAGTGTAGACACCAATCGCCTGATCACCGAATTTAACCCCGCCGCCGAGGAATTGACGGGCTATTCTGCTGCTGAAATCTATCGCAGACCTGTGCAAGAACTGCTGATGTGCGAAGAGAAGCACTGCTTGCTTTGTCGGCGCGATCTCTCCTTACAGGATGCTGTTCACGCCGATTCCGTTGAAACCATGTCCCATTGCCGCGCCTGGATCATCCAGCACAACGGAATGCGTCGCGCTGTTAGCCACAGTGTGGCGCCGCTGATTTCGGCTGATCAGCAGATCACCGGCGCAGTGTCTGTGGTACGCGACATTTCGAAAGAAGAAGAATTGGTACGTATGAAGTCGGAGTTTATCTCCCTCGTCTCGCACCAGCTACGGACACCGCTCACCAATATCAGTATTGCCGCTGAAATGCTCAGCGATGCCGACATCCCGCATGGACTTGACATAGGGGTGCTCAGCACGTTGAAGCAGCAGAGTATCCGCCTGCGCCGTCTAGTTGATCAGGTGCTGATGGCCTCCAGGCTTGAGCGTGGTCTCTACCAAAAAACGGCGCTCGAACCATTGGCGTTGCGTCCGCTTCTGCAGGAGACGCTGCGGATCTTTGAGACGCAGCATCCTTTGATCGCCTTTCCCCTGCATCTAGATCCATCTGTCTCATTTGCGTTGGGTGATCGTGTGTTGATGGAGGTTGTCCTGGAGAACTTGATTCAAAACGCCATTGATCATGGTGGTGAAGTCACCACCGTTGCTGTCACTGCACAGCCCCTGTCTGAAAGTGTGCTCCTTACCGTCTCCGATGACGGCAATGGGATTGCCGACAATGAAGTGTCTGAGATCTTTTCTCCCTTTCGCAGTGGGACGGATGCCAGCAAAAAACGACGGGGCTTTGGTTTGGGGCTTTACCTTACGCGCATGTCAGTTGAAGCTCAAGGAGGCCGAATCTGGGTGGAGCGAAACGAAGGACATGGTACAAGCTTCCACTTCACCCTGGCTGCGCTTTCCTTAGAAGGAGAAAGTGAATGACGACGATCCTCGTGGTCGACGATGAAAAAGATCTGCTAGATCTCGTGGCCTCGCAATTGCGCAAGCACGGCTATACAGTCGTAACCGCCGGCAACGGCATGGACGCGCTGAAACTGGCCTTCCAAACACAGCCCGATCTGGCTGTGCTCGATATAATGATGCCCGGCCTTGATGGCCTGACCATGTGCCGCCGCCTACGTGAGATGAGCGAAATGCCCATCATCATGCTCACCGCGCTTTCCGAGGAGAACATGGTGGTGCAGGCACTAGACGAAGGCGCCGATGATTATGTCACCAAGCCGTTTGGGTTCGACGAATTCCTTGCACGGGTGAAGGCCTCGTTGCGCCGTGCCCAAATGGGTGCAAGCTCTCGTGCCGCTGTCACCGTTGCCGGCAACGTGGCCATCGACATTCCGCGCCGTCAGGTGCTGGTTGACGGCGAAGCTGTGGATCTGACACCTACCGAGTTTAACCTGCTGGCTTGTCTGGCCAAACGCCAGGGTGAGGTGATGACACACCGTGCCATTCTCCACGAAGTATGGGGGCCTGAATACGTAGATCAATTAGAATATCTGCGAATATATGTAGGGCACCTACGCAAAAAGATTGAGAGTAACCCAGGTGATCCGCGTATTTTGCTAAATCAACGTGGCATCGGCTACTACCTGGCTGCCGGGTAGTCCCCGGCTTGATGACGATTTTTTAATTCATTTGCTTTTCCAAGGTGCACTACCCACTTTTGCCATTGTTTGCAAACGTTATTGCTTCTTGTGCTGATATTAATTAGGCGATTGTGCTTATTTTATATTTTGTCTATAGTACTTTTTTACAATATATTTATGCTTTTTTTGTGCGAAATCATGTATCCTCTATTCGATAGCGGTTGTGTTGCTATTTACGTTGTTTAGCAAGATAAGAAAAGCTGAGCTGAAACGGTATGTTTCATGCCGGTTTTTCTGTCTTCCCACACAGCAAACTCAGTAGGAGGGGTACAAACCAATGCGTAAGCTTCTTGCTCTTCTGCTCCTTGTTGCAGTCGTAACGAGTGCATTTGCTTTTGCAAACTCGTTCGATGTCAATTCGCTTCCCGCGCGACAAGGTGAGCAGAACATTTCATCGGGTGCTGCAGCCGTTCAGCATTGTATCGGCGATATCGGTGTCGATATTGTGGGGGGGAATTACCTCCTAAAGCTCAAAGACTTTGAAGTAGACTCCGTCGTCTTACTGACTGCTAATGCCCAGTGTGCGGGTGATTCGGTCACCGTCACCCTTACGGATAAAGATGGGCGACCCATCGGCACAGTAGATGGGACGTTAGACAGCGGTGGGGGTGCCACGCTTAACTTCGCCGATCCTTTGGATGTTAAGGTGCGCGATGTGGCAAATGTTCATGTGCTGATTGAGGCGAATAGACCGTCAACTATCGAGTAGTTGGTTTTTACCCCCAAACCCTCCTACGCATACATCGGCCTGATGTCAATCTGCATCAGGTCGATGCGTTTTTGTTGTTCGGTTTGATAATCTATTTTGATACCTTATGTTGAACGCTAAGTTCAAGACGCTGCTAACCGTCGTGGTATCGCTGCTGGTGCTCTTGGGGTGGTATGTAATGCTCCGGCCTACAATGCTGGGAGGGCCAACCACCTATCTCATTATTAGCGGCATTAGTATGGAACCCACCTTTTTCGACGGTGATCTAGTATTGGTAACCCGACAGGCTGAGTACCAGGTGGGCGACGTTATTGCCTATGAGATCGATGACTTTTATTTAACAGAACGCTATGTAATCCATCGCATTGTGGGGAAAACCCCCACTGGAGAATTTCTCACACAAGGTGATAATCGAGAAGATGTCGATTCTTGGATGCCTACTTCGGCGCAGATCATTGGGCGTTCGTTTATCCAAGTACCTAGAGCCGGGCGTGTCGTTGCATTCTTGCAAGAAGAACCCTGGCGGTTGGCACTCGCAGCAGGCGTAGCGATAATCCTTTCGGTCATCCCTATCGGTGTCGGTCACTCGCAAGATAGAAGGCAGCGCCGGCGTCAACGTTTGGCACAACGCCGGAAACAGCGAATTTCGTGGTGATTTTCTGTGTCGAAATGGACTAAAAATTAGTACCAAAATGTTTCATTGCCAGTTGATGGCAGGAATTGGCGAAGGTCCCTGCAATCATGATATGGAGAGTAGTCGTCATTGCCATTTGTATCGTCATTGTCGTGAGTGCGGTTTGGGCTGCCTCAGATTCATTTGAGGTGCGTGTTGATAGCCCAAAGACGTTTGACGCCGAATATACCATTGTTACGCCCACGCCTATGCCGCTGCCGGTGAACTACTCTTTTCGCATGGAAACCAAGCAAAGTGGGCCTGAACCAATCTATGTTGACGTGCCTCTGTCCGATAAACACGTGGTATTGATGAATGGAAACCCTGCTGAAGAACTGGCGGATTTCCATCTGTGCCGAGGCACGGTAAGCCGTTGTAATGGTGGTATTCAATCGTTCGATGCCGAATATATCGATCTGCAGGGAGATGGCGTTGCCGATCGATTGCGCGTCTACTTTACTTGGGAAAATTTTGAGACTTTGCTCTCAACAGTGGATGCCGACACGACCAATACAGGCTCAGCCGCAGCGGATCTCACATCGACGCAAGTCACCACACTTGAAACCCCTGTAGGCAGTGCCACGATAACGCCCAGCATGCCGGCGGGGTTCGTTGAACCGTCAACCGATCGATACAGTAGGATTCGCCTGACCATCTCCGGCGATCTCTATGCCTGGAAAATCGCCCAGCCATAGATCTTTTTACGGACTGTTTTACGCACTTGATATGGGGAACTCCCCACTAACTGACCGGTAGCCTTATCTCACGCTAGATTTAATAGTTCAAGATTCTGCAGCCTAGTTGGCAACTCATGCCACAAGAGAAGGCAAGAATCTTGAACTGCTGAGATGCCAGACCACAGCGTATTGCCGGTGGAAGCCGATATGGATGTATGAATTCACTAGGGCTTCTTCTTAAGCGACTTGCCCGTTCCGAAACGGCAAATTTATCGATCTGGGTGACTTTAATTAGCCTGGCTGCCGTTGCGGCTGCCGCGCTCTACTACGCGTGGCGGCTCCCCGAGACGTTGATGCAAGACGAGACGCAACTGATCTACACGCAGCGAGGCACGTTTGATTACACAGTCTACTTAAAGCCCAATACAGTGTACGGTGGCCTCACCGAGCTGGAGCCACGCACCTCATACTTCGCCGTGTTGGTCGAATCTTTCCAGATGACCTACGATTTCGAGCTTTCTTTACAGGATCCGGTGGGGAATGCGTTGCCGGTACCTGCTGAAAGTATGGTGGAGTATGAAGTGGTTGCCATCTTGCGCGAAGGCGACCTCTGGTCGCGAGAGCAGATCCTGGTTCCGTTGCGTTCGATGATGGGCGCCGAATTAGATCTTTCTTTTCAATTGCCGATTCAGGCGTACCAGGCTGAGGCCGAAGCGATCCGTGCCGAAGTCAACACTCCTGGCCGCGAGGTCGAAGTAGAAGTTCAGGTGCGTATTTGGCCCACAGTGCGCACCTCTGCCGGGTTGGTACAACCGGATTACGTACATGGATTTAGCTTCCGCTGGCAAAGTTCTGAACTGGTCGTCGGTGGATCTCCTATCCATGAAGAGACCGCCACGTTGGGTGAGTCGGTTGTGATCCCATATCCGCAACGGGCGCTCATCACCGAGATTTCCACTGCAGCGCTCGGTGTTTTGTCTGTCCTCCTCTTTGTGTGGGCTGCTGTCAGCCTTTGGGCCGTTCGCTCGCCTTTTTCCGTCCAGCAATTGACCAGTGAACTTCATCGTCGCTACGGCGATGTGATCGTTGAAGCGGTCTCTTTACCTGCTTCTGCGCCCCATCAGATCGTTGTTCACCTGCGCTCACTCGAAGACATCGGCCGCACCGCCCATGAGCTGATGAAGCCGATTATCCTGGTGCAGCACGAAGGCGAACGCTGCTATGTGGTGATTGACGGCGCCGACAATGTTCGCTATGAGGTACGCATCCCCATACAACCGGCAAAGCCGTCTTCACATGGACTGCCGCCCCACCGTGAAAGCAAAGTTGAGGGTGGCAAAGTCGAACAGAGTACCCTGGAAGACCATAGCGGAACCATCGCCCAGGGCTTTCAACATGAAAAACTCTCTACAGTAACCGCAGTTTTGCCGTCCATTGAAACAAGAAATGAAACAAAAAATGATGAACCTGCCTATTCAAATGGACAAACCCGGTTTGGCTAAAGCATAAACGCCGATGCCCACCTGGTGAAATTACCTTTAATGCACTTGAATCTCTAACCGTTCACTGCCACGCCCGGTCTTAAGCACTCTGTGCTGACACACTCTCTCTGTGCTGACATAGATAACCCAAGACAGTTCCGTGCGTACGGCAATCGAAGGACAGAGGTGTAGTAAATCAATGAGTTCGATGTGATCTTCTTCATCCGACGGTTTTTGCCTTTGACGCGAATCCAGCGACATTTTATCCATCTCCCAACCGCCAAATGGACGGCGTTGTTGCTGGCTGTGCTTCTACTGGCTGCATGTAGCCGCCTGCCATTTGGCGGCGACGATGCACAAGAACCTGTTTCTGCTTCCGTAACCTTTGCCAATCCGGTTGTCAATGTTCCAGATGAGTCTGTTAACCTGGCATCTTTGTTACGCTCCTTACAGGGGAAAATCCTCTTCAAGTCGAACCGTGATGGAGCAGAACGCCTTTATATGATGGACGCAGACGGTAGCAACGTTGTGCCTTTGGCACAGGCTACCCTCTACGCTCAAGCGATACAACTTGAGTCGTTCTCTCCCTCTCGCCATAAACAGGTGATCGTTCAACGCTTTGGTGATGGACAGTATCTCTTTGTGCGTGAACTGGGAACCGAAATCAAGCAGCAAATCACTGGCGGCCCCTGGGCGTACTATGCCCCCGTCTGGGGACCAAAAGGGCAGCAGATCGCGTATGTCACTGAAATCGAAGGACGTCCTTTCGTTCATCTCGTTAACCTCGAAAACGAAAAGACTTCATTTGCCCTCTCGCCTAGCGTAGGCGAAACCAGCCATCCCTCATGGTCACCGGAAGGTGACCGCCTGGCTCTGACCGTCAACACCGGCGAACAGCGCCAGATCTGGATCGCCAACCTCGACGGAACGCAGCCACAGATCCTGAGCCAAGGTGACTACGACGATTGGGACCCTGTCTGGATCAAAGTCACCGACGCCTCTGCCGCTCCGGCTAGCCCTGCCGAACAGATTGGTGTCGGCTGGACTGTGGACCGATGCCGCGTTCGCATTGAAGCCGTGGATCGTTCTAACGGCAGTGTGCCCATTGAACGTATACAGATTGTTACCTCTGCCGGCATCGCCTTCGACAGCGGCCCAATCTCGGCACGTGATTTCCGCGAGACGGTGGTTCTTGATCTTGTGTCTGGCACATACATGGCAGAATTACGCATCTGGAATAGTGACCAACACAAAGAGAAGCCACTGACTCTTAGCAATACCCTTTTCTGTCTCTCTGAAACGCCAACTGCCACGGACGTAGCCACGCCAACCGTCCTTGTGGTAGAACCAACGCCCGAACCGGCAGACGTTTTTGATGCTGCCACACGTGTTGCCCAGGGCCAACGCGCACAGACAGGTCAACTACCTATCGGCGCAGTCGTGGCCACCACCACACCACAACCGGTGATCATCACCAACACACCCACACCCGAAAATGTTGCCACCCGCGTCTACGAGATCGCCTTTGCCACAGCAAGAGCCGTCACTACAGGGACGCCCACCCCCTTGCCACCCTGGTGGATTACGGCCACACCCACACCAACAGACACGGCTACACCGCTACCAACCAACACCCCGATCTCTGTGCCGTGGGCGCCGAGAGGTGTGCTGGCCGCAACACCACAGCCCACACCAACACAGCCCGTGCCATCGGCGTTACAAGGGAAGATACTCTTTCAATCGGATCGAGACGGACGGACTGAAATCTTCGCCATTAATCCCGATGGCAGCGACATTCAAAAGCTGACCGCTCCCTGGCCCTATGAACAGGCCTTATCTGTAGACACCCTGAGCCGGGATGGTGTTTTTCGTGTCTTCGTGGCGCGCGACTCACGCAGTTTTCAAGTCTTCTATCACGATGCACAGTTCAATGTAGATGCACGGGTTAGCCTTTTGGGCGCAGGAGACGCCTGGGATCCCGCCATTGATACGAGCGGCTGGCGTGTTGCCTTTGTTTCCAACGAGGCCGGCAACGACGAACTCTACGTCGTCAACCGAGACGGCAGCGAACTAGTCCGCCTTACACAGAACGATTGGGAATGGGATCGCCACCCAAGTTGGTCGCCCGATGGCTCAGAGATCGTTTTCTGGTCAAATCGGGATGGGCGCAAGCAACTCTACATAATTTCACCCGATGGTAGCAACCTGCGCCGCCTCAGTGACGGCTTTGGCAACGACTGGGATCCCGTCTGGGTGAAATAGACCGAACGTAACGATTCAGGTGCGACACACCTGAATCTGAACAGTTACAGCTCAACCACCAATTCAAGCGCACTTGTTCAAACGCACTTGTTCAAACGCACATCAAGCTGAGCATCTACATGACAACAACCCATGTACATGACAGCAATGAACGGAGGAAAACGATGCAACGTCGCAGATTTATCCACGACCTGCAAAACTCGAAGCGATGGGGGCTGCTACTGGCCGTCGTCTTTTTTGGGTTTACACTTCTTGGTGCACAAGCAGCCCAAGCGGATGGTTCATTCGTCTACTATCAAGTGGAAGGCTGTTACGACATCAAAAGTTTCGGCGTCGGCCTCTATGGCGACGGTGCCGGTAGCTTAACCGTCAGCGTACCCGGCGAGGTGGCTGATGCTTACATCTACTGGGTCGGCGTCGAAGACACAACACCTCCTGGTGAAGGCACCAGCATTCTGCTCATCGGCAATGGCGGCCCCCCTCAAACCGTTACTGGGCAACTCTTCCCGGGCGGGGCCGGTATCGCCACCCGTCCTAACCCTAATTGGTATGGTTGGTATGCCGACATCGGCCCCAAAGGCGCCGGCCTTGTCACCGAAGTTGGAGAGACCACACTCAATATCTCCGGCTGGGACAACAGCAACGATCGCACCAATGGCGCCACCGTCGCCGTTGTCTACCGAACGGGCGACTGTGATTCTCCCCGCCGTGTCTACCTGAAGGGGGGCATCGATTCCTACTTCTGGCGCGATGATGCGGAGCGCTTTACCGAATTACTCATCTATGAGTTCCCCGCTGAGCCGGAAGCACGCCTTGCTTCTGTCCGCTTCTCGCATGCGGGCAAGGATTCAACTGCGGTGAACTGTCGGGGCGGCGCTATCTGGATGCTGGCCGGCGATAGTACACCGCCGGACCGGGTCACCTTCGATCTTCTTGACCGTGATCCAGATACCTTGCGCGGTTTTGGCATCAACGGTGCAGTCGAAATCGTCAATGATCCCTTCGATGGCCCTACCCTGGGCTGTACGCCGGAAGTCAATCCCGCACCCGATCAGCCGTATGAAGCAGGCCATCCCTACCCCGGCGGCGCGAACGACGCGCCCTACCGCGCCATCGGCATTGACCCCCCGGAAGGCGGCAACATCGGCCCCGAGTGGGGCATTATCGAAGTGGAAATCGTGGTGCCTGCCAACGCAACCTGGGTCGCCTTTCAACTCGAATCCGAAGCCGACCAATCCGGCGAATCGGGGAGTTGGTCGGGCGGCGGCTTCCTGATCCCATCACCGCAACTCATCGTGCTCAAATACAACGATGCCAACGGCGACGGTGTCTTCACCGATCTGGAAGAGGCCCCAGCCGATGGCGCAACAGTGACCTTCAAGGCCGTCATCGCCAACACCACGGTCCTACCGCTGACCATCACCAGCGTTTCCGACGATCTCCACGGCGCAGATGACCAACTCACCACGGCGTCGGGCCTCACGCCTGCCTGCGCCGATGTGCTGGGCACTGTCCTAAATCCCAATCAATCCATCACCTGTTACTTTGACGGCACGATCTCGGTGGGCGCCGACGGGCAAGAGGTCGATACCGTCACTGTCACCGCCGTGGCTGAAGACAACACCCAGGTGAGCGCCTTCGACACGTCCACCGTCACTGCGCCGCCGCCCCCCGCTTTGCCTGAAATCGAAGTGGACAAGGTGGCTGCTCCGGTGAGCCTGCCCGAACCCGGCGGTGAGGTGACCTTCACTGTCACGGTGACCAACACCGTTCAGGAGCCCTTGACGTTGATCAGCCTGGTAGACGACATCCACGGCGATCTCAACAACCGAGGAAGTTGTAGCGTGCCGCAGCCGCTGCCTGTAGGCGGCTCGTACACCTGTCAGTTCACCGCCACAGTGACAGGCAACGCCGGCGACAGCGAAACCGACATCATCACAGCCGTCGCCGAAGATGAAGACGGCAACCAGGCCGAAGACAGCGACGACGCCACGGTGTTCATTACCCCCGTGCCCTCTGTCGCCATCCTCAAGACGCTGAACCTGAGCGGCGACGCCGCCGACGGCATTGTGACGGTGGGGCAGTCGCTCACCTACACCATCCGTGTCACCAACACCAGTCAGGTCACCCTTACCGTGGTGCCGCTGGAAGACACCTACGATCCCGTCTATCTCTCGTTCCTACGCGCTGCGCCCCAACCCGACGAGGCCGCCACCCCGGGCACACTGCGCTGGGACGATCTCACCGGTGCCGGTGTGTTGCCACCACAGAACGCACTGACCGTCGACGTCACCTTCGAGGCCGTCACCAGCACCAACAACCTGCCTAATCAGCAGACGATCAATGTGGCCGTGGTGGACGGCGCCACCGACGGCACAACCGTACTGCCGCCGGTCGCCGACGACGCACCTGTGCGTATCACCGATCCACGCGTGGCTGTAGCAAAAATCACCAGCAACCCGGCCGATGGGCTGGTGGAAGTCAACGAACTGGTGACCTTCACCATCGCCATCACCAACACCGGCGACACCACGCTCGACATCATTCCTGTGAATGACGTCTTCGAGCCGGACGAGTTGAGCTACATCCGTACCAGCCTCTCCACTCAGCCGCAGGTGACAGACGGCGAGCTATTCTGGCCCGATGTCTCCACCGAATTGGGGAATCTGACCCCCGGTCAGGCGGTGACCTTCACCGTCACCTTCCGCTTTATCAGCGAAACGGTAACGGCGACAATCAACGTTGTGCGTCTGGGTGAAGTAATCGACGAGAACGGTGATCCCGCGGGCCAGCCCCAAGGACAGTCAGACGCCGCCGTCGTCGTCAAGGAACCGACGCCGATCACGCTGTTGAGCTTCGATGCCACGGTGAGCGAGGATAGCGTCGTCATCGGCTGGGTCACCGGCGCTGAGATCGACGTCTTCGGCTTCCACCTCCTGCAAGGAGCGAACAGTGATCGCACCCAGGCGGCGCGCATCACCACTGAGTTGATCCCAAGCCGGGGGAGCAGTGGGCAGGGCGCTATTTACCGTCACGTTCAGCCCGGCCTGCCTGAAGGCGCTGCGTTCTACTGGCTCGAAGAAGTCACCACCACCGGCGAACGTAACTTCTACGGTCCTGTCACCTTGCAACTGCCACCCGACGGCGTTACACAAGAGGTGGAACTCTACTTGCCGCTGCTGGCGCGCTAGTGTAGACTGGCTACACAAGGACAAGCGTCCTTGTGTAGCCTTATCCATCACCACCAATGGCCCCTTATGTCCCAGCAGGTTAGTGGAATCCTTTCATGTTTGCCGCGCGGCGGTGGTTTTTTGCGCGATCCTTCGATCTCGTTACAACCTACCTCGGATGACCCGTGGGTGTCGCCCCAGTTGATCCGCACACACGGATTGGTGGAAGGCGCCACCATCACCGGTGTCACCCGTCGCGGCGACAAGGGTATGCAACTGGCGACTGTGGAAACGGTGGCTGGGCTTGCACCCGACGTGTTCGCCGCTCGCACACGTTTCGAGCGCTTGACCGCCGTCAATCCCAGCCGCCGCTTTCACCTGGGCGAAGGCGGCAACATCTCCATGCGTGTGATTGACCTGATTGCGCCCATCGGCAAAGGTACCCGTGGCCTGATCGTAGCGCCGCCCCAGGCCGGCAAGACGCAGATCCTTGAAGAGATGGCCAACGCCATCCACGCCATTGCGCCCGACACCCGCGTGATTCTGCTCTTAATCGACGAACGCCCCGAAGAGGTGACCCACTTCCGCCGTGCCGTACGTGGCGAAGTCTTCGCCAGTTCCAACGATCAACCTATCGACGAGCACATCCGCCTGGCCGAATTGGTCATGGCCCATGTGCGCTGTGAATTGGAGTGCGGCCGCGACATCGTCGTCCTTGTGGACAGCATGACACGGCTGGTGCGCGCCTTCAACCTGCATGGGTCGGGCGCCCGGCGTACCCTGTCCGGCGGCCTCGACGCGAAGGCGATGGAGATTCCTCGCCGCTTTTTCGGATTGGCCCGCGCCATTGAGAACGGCGGATCTGTCACCGTGATTGGCACGGCGCTGATCGAAACCGGCTCGCGCCTCGATGATTACGTCTTTGAGGAGCTGAAAAGCACCGGCAACAGTGAGATTGTGCTGGATCGCTCTCTGGCCGAGGCGCGCATCTTCCCTGCCATCAACCTGATTGCCAGCAGCACGCGCAAAGAAGAACTCCTCTACGACGCCGAGCAGGCACAACAATTGGTGGCGCTGCGGCGCTGGCTGGCCAAAGGCTCCCCCAAAGCGGCCATGATCGGGCTGTTGAATCTCCTGGCCAAGACGCCATCGAATGAGGAACTACTCAAGCGCATCAAGGTGCGCTAAGAATCTGTCCGTAAATTTACAGCAGCTCAGCGACGTTGGCCCGTTTTGAGCCGACGTAGTGCTGCGCACTGTAATTAACCGAGTTTCGTAATGTAAACCTAAAGTCACTTGTCGGTACAATGAAGTCGGCAGCATTCCCACCTGGGAAGCGCTGCCGTTTTTTTTGAGTAGTGGCTGATTTTCTTCTTGTTATGGATACGCAATGGAGCTTGTATGTTCAAGCGGAAGCGAATTGTTTGGGTGGTTTGTACCGCAAATGTGTGCCGATCCCCCATGATCCATCTGTTGTTGAAGCAGAAACTTGAAGCAGAGGGGCTCAGCAAATCGGTGGAGGTGCGCTCGGCGGGGGTTGCTGCAATGGCCAATCTACCGGCCAGCCCGGATGGAGTTATGCTATTGGCGGAGCGTGGTTTGGACCTGTCGACACACCGGGCGGCCGGCCTGAGCCTGCCCGATATCCGCCGCGCCGACTTGATCCTGGTAATGGAAGAAGCACACCGCCGCCAAATTTTTCAACGCGCGCCGCAGCAGATAGGCAAAGTGCTTCTTTTCAGTGAACTGGTGGATGAACAGGAAGATCTGGCCGATCCCTATGGCCTGGGGCGGGCAGCCTATGAAACAACATTGGCGCGCATTGACGACGTCCTGGCGCGAGGGTGGGACCGGCTGCTCGACTACATTCGTTGATCTCCTCACCCAATCTTACCCCTCCCCCAACAGAGATGCACCGTCTATGCCCAGGATATTGAAACCTTAGCTCGCCACAGTGCCTGGCACGGGTCAAACCCACATGCTATGACGGGAGGTGCACCGGCCCGTGCCAGGCACTGTGGCGAGCCCCCCCAACTTGAATTGACATCTCCTACCCACCTGGGAATGTGGAACAATCCGTAATCTATGTGATAGTATGTAAGTACGGGGTCTAGGGCCATTTTTATTTTCTTTACGGTATATATTGGTAAGACTGTAATCGTTTTTTAATGTATTTTTTTCTGTATTTCTATGGTAATTCATATGGAAATGGTGTATCATGCGTAAGCAAATCGACGAGCAATCGTCGGGTACGCCCTTTGATTGAGCAAGGACAGATAAAAACGCTGTAAATTTTAACGACACTGCATCTCTTCGCTGCAACATCATTGCCCTCATCACTGCCACTTGCAGCAAAAAACATATCCAATTCACTCACTGCACACAGGTTCGGTTTGTGACTGCATGATTGTGTCTCAACGACTGTTTGCACATAAACGATGCGTTTGCAACGACTTTGCCTTGCACAGTTGTAATGCTCTTTGATCAACCGGCCAACGGGCCAGTTGTTGATCTTACGATGCAGACTATTCAACGGATAGCAGACAAAGCACTGTAGCCATGACTGCATGGATAGGCAGCCTTCATTTAGTGACCTGAATACACATAAATTCTAAGTTTAAATAAAAGAAAACGCTGCCCAGGTTTGCAGACCCAGACAGCGTCAACTTAAAACCACAGACGTCGATCCCAGCCACCGCCAAGTAGACAGGATCCACGTCCCCGAGAGAGAGAGCGAGCACGTATGTTTTCGCGCCCTGTGGCTTCGCGTTGCCAATTATATCCTCAGAGAAGCGCCTCTACAAGTAGGCGAGATGCACATTTTCTAAAACAGGTGACTGTTTTGGGGAATTGGCGTACACCATCTCCCTCGTTGTTATTCATCGCGCTCGCCACCCTCCTCTGTTTTGCCGGCTCCGTCTATGCGCGCCCACTAAACAGCCCAGTGAACAGCGGAGAGATCACCGGTCAACTCGCCTATAGCACAGACCCCATCTCCATCCAACAGACAATTCCTTGCTGTGCAACCATTTCTGGGCAACTCAAACTCCAGGGGCAGGTCGATCACAGTGGGATCCAGGTGCTAATGTGGCCCGGTTCTAATCTCCAAACAACAACCAATAGCACCGGCCATTTTTCCTTTGTCGGGCTACCAAGCGGCGACGAGAACGGGCCGTTGATCTACACATTGCAAGTCTCTTACCCCCGCTATCTTGGCCTGAGGACAACCCTGGATCTTACCCCATATTATGTAGATGAGAACAGCCCTGTTCTTATTGTATTGCCCGAACTTCAACTTCTCGGCGGCGACGTCAACAACGACAATCGCATCAACATCTTCGATTTGGTCATTGTGGGCAGCCACTACGGCAGCGTCGGCGCCTCTACCGGCGACATTAACGGCGATGGACGGGTCAACATTCAAGATCTGGCTGTCGCCGCCGGCAACTTCGGCAAAGAGAACAACTACAACTGGTCGCCGCCGTAAAATTCGTTTCCAATCTTGTCACCACACAAAACCGGCGCTGGTTGCCACATTTCGCAGCGGTGCGCCTGTTTCGTTCAAATAATGTAGATTCAACTATCAGGGAGATAACTGCATGGATCCACCTGCGGAGCGTCATCAACACAAACCATCAAATCAAGTGTTACGAATCACACATCTACATGAGGAGAAGTCAGACATGAAGGGTAGTAAGATGACGTTCAACAAAGGACGGGGGCTCATTCTGGCGCTGGCAGTGATACTAGGGACAGGTCTGCTTGCCCTGTCTACGCTAAGTGCCATAGCCGATAGTTTGGCCGAGAACTTTGAAGCATTTTCCGTTGGTAGCCCAAACGGGCAAGGTGGGTGGAGTAGCACCGGCAGTGCAGGCACAACCTGTGGTGGTGCATCTTTTGACCATACGATTGTTGAGAACACCTACGGCTATGCAACTTTTGGACAACGTAGTCTGCGTATCTCGAACGCTGTCACTTGTGGCAGTTTCGGTGATCAAACATTCTCGAACCTGCTGGTAGATGAAGCGGGTGAAACAAATGCTTACGCTGCCTCACCAAGTGGTACGCGGCAACAGTATTTTGTGGCTCAGTGGGATTTTGCTTCGACTGTTCCCGGTGCAGAGCAGCCGGGCCTTTCGGTTGTGGCCAGCCCCGACGCCGGTGATGGTGGCCGCATGAGCTGGGTTCAGATGACGGATAAGCCGACTGGGCTGGAAGTAAATTTCTTCGACTATCAAGACGTAGCTCCTTTCGGCAGTACGACCACACCGTCCGATGGGCGGGGCACTGGGGATAGTTTTGTGCCCACCATGTTGGCGAGCGGTCTTGATCGAACGGTGCCTCACACGATCAAAATCGAGGTCATTACACCCGATGGACCAGGCAATGATGTTGTCAAAATCTATGTGAACGGTACGCTTCGTCACACTGGAACCACCTGGGAAGATTATTTCCGCTGGATGCAAGGTCCAGGGCAGCCTGAGCAGACGGCACCTGTCTTTGAAAGCCGGACGATGCGGTCGATCCTATTCCGCACTTCTGGTACAGCCGTTCCTTCTACTCTAGGCAATGGCTTTTTGATTGATAACTTCTCTATCTCGTCAGGGCCAGTAGTCCAGTGCACAACCGACTGCTACGTCGATGCTGTAAATGGAAACGACGCCCTTGGCGGTACCAACCCTGCAACCGACGCCAAAAAGACGATTCAGGCTGCGATCAATCAAGTTTCGGCTGGTGGTGTTGTCCACGTCGCCGCGGGAACGTACACCGAAAATCTCACCATCAACAAGTCACTCACGCTGAACGGCGCGCAGGCAGCAACCCCAGTGAGT
Source organism: bacterium (assembly GCA_016124945.1). Taxonomy (GTDB): domain Bacteria; phylum Chloroflexota; class Anaerolineae; order Caldilineales; family Caldilineaceae; genus RI-153. The sequence continues at coordinate 246,579 of WGMT01000048.1, forward strand.
GGACGTACCAAAGGCGGCGCCAACGAGTCGACCGTGGTAGGTGAAATCTCGCTTGCCAACGTCTCCGACGTCAATATTGACGGCTTTACGCTCAAAAACCCTGGTGGCCTCCGTCTGCTCTACCTCAACGCCACTAACGACACAACGCCGGTTAGCAATGTCAAGATTGCCAACAATTTCGTCACCGAGGTAGGCTCGGCAACCAGTTGCGACAACATTCATGTGATCTTCCTCAATCGTGGGCCAGACAATGTGACCATTGAGGGCAACCACCTGAGCAATCTGCGTTCCGCTCGTTCGATCTCTGCGATTAGTCTTTTGGATAGCGTTTCGACAAATCCCAGCGAAAACGTGATGATCCGCAACAATGTCTTTGACGATATTGCAAGCGTAGCAGCCAACTGCGGAGCAAATCCGAGCCCGCGTGGCGCTTACGGCATCATCTCCAACAACGGCACCGGATCACCTAATTTCCGTGTTCTGGGTAATACCTTCTCTAGCATCAGCGGCGCTTGGACCCACGCCGTGGGCTTGGAAGGGCCGACCCCAAATGCGGTGGTGCTTGACAACACCTTCGACAACCTCACGGCAACGGGTCTGGACAAGTCAGCGGTCTTCTTCGAGAAAAATCCAGACGGCGCTTCGGTTGGTGTCCTCTTCAATCAGTTTAATGGCAATAACTTCTTTGGTGTGGCCATCCATCCCAATGACTTGCCCAGTGGCAGCAACGGTTTAAACTACACCGTAGACGCACGCCACAACTGGTGGGGTAATGCTAGTGGACCTGGCGACGCCGGCTTAGGGACAGTCGACCCGGTAACGGGCGCGCCTGCCAATGGCAGTGGCGCCTACGTAGGGACCAACGTCCGCTTCGACGAGTGGCTGCGCCCCAACCCCGCTACCGTGGCCTATGACATTCTGGCCGCCAGCACACTGTTGAACGGCCCGAACAGCAGTACAGCCACCAACAATGGCCCGGGTAGCTACTTTGTGGCGCTTTCCCAGTTCTCCGGCAATCCTTCCAACGTCGCCAACTTCTCCGGCGCGGGGACATTCTTTGATGTCTATGTCAATGGCGCAACCGCCACTGACAGCCTGACCGTGGTGCTGCCTGCTGTAGGCAACAAGGCGCTCTACTACTACAACGGCACTACCTGGTTGCCCGTGATGGTTGGCGGCAATAAGGTCTTCCCGTCCGGCGGTACCTACACCTTCGTGCTCAGTAGCACTTCTGAACCGAAGCTCACTGACCTGAACGGCACCCCCTTCGCCGGCGCAGGCAATGAAGAGATCCGCATCACCCCCCCCATCACTACCACCGTCTCTGCCGGTCAAACCTTCCAGGTGGTTGTAGACGCAGGCTCAGATGCCCTCTTCGGTGTCGATGTCAGAATGACGTTCAGCGCCGCCGAACTAGAAGTGACCAGCATCGCCCTGGGCAACGGGTTGCAACCGGGCACCATCGCCATCAACACCTACGACAACGGCGCCGGTACGCTCCAGTTTGCCTACTCGCAGCTCGGTTCCAGTGAAAACAACGTCAGCGGCACGAACGTGACATTGGCGACGATTACCTTCCTGGCTACAGATGCCGGTAACCCGAGTGTTGCGCTGGGCACTGTCCTCTTTACCGACAGAGACGGCAATCCGACCGTCCCCGCGCCGCTGGACAGCCCGATCAACCTCACCGTGAATCCGTCACCCTCGGTCTACGTCGACGTCGCCCTCCAAGGCCGTAGCGATCATGCCGGGCTTGAGTTGCAGGTAAGCCCCATCGGCCCGGGCAACGTGCTCTACGACAACACCGTGGTCGCTGGTAAGTTGGAGATCCCCACTGTCCCGTCCGGTACCTACGAGGCACGTGTCAGTGCACCCAAGTATCTGGCCGCCGTGCAGACCTTCACCGTTTCCACCCAATCTGTGTACGATCTGAATGCCCCAGGCGGTACACCTGCCAGCAGTCTGATCCTCGCCCTGCGCGGTGGTGATATCAACGGTGACGATCAGATCAACATTCAGGATCTCGTGCTCATCGGTGTGAACTTCGGTTCGACCACCGTCCTCACCTCCGACATCAATGGCGACGGCGTGGTCAACATTCAGGATCTGGCCATCGCCGCCGGTAACTTTGGCCTCAAAACCGGTGTCGACGACTACGCAGGTTACCCCAACAATCTCTGGGACTAACCCTACGCATCTGACTTGAGATTTACCTCTGGGAGTGGACACCATTCGGTGTTCACTCCCATCCCGACCCTGATTCTAATTTCAAACGAGGAACTCATGATTCACCATCTTCGTTCGCTGATATTACCCATCTTGATGCTCGCTTTGGTCTCCTGGGCCCCGGCAACTGCGCTGGCCGCCGCCGGAGACGTCACCCTCGACACACCCAAAACCACCGTCGACGGCAACGAACGCTTCGTCGTCTCCGTCCGCGCCGAAGCGCCGGCCGGCCTCTACGGCGTGCAACTCAGCCTCAACTACGACGACACGCTGCTCAATGTCTTGACGGTGAGTGCAGGCAGCGCCTGGCCTGTCTCCGACACCTTTGTGGCTCGCGCAGCAGCCTCCGGCGGCAACACTGCCAACGAAAGCATCGAGTTTGCTGCCACGCTAAACTCCGCCGGCTCGCTCTCCGGCAACGTTGAACTGGTGACAATCCTGATCGAAGCCGTCAACCCGCCAAGCACCGTTACCACCGACATCACCAACGGCACGACCTTGGCTCTGATCTTTTCAGACGCCGAGGGTGAACCGCTGACGGCGAATGCGCCCAGCGATCTCACCATCACCATCAACCGTGCCCCGGCTGTGCGGGGGAACGTCACCCTCCAATCCCCCGGCACAGGACGTTCCATCGCCGTTTCGGGTGTCGGCACCTCGGTACAAGGGCAGGCCGTCCAATCCATTCTCTCCGGCGATCCGTTCAGCCTTGGGCTGCCTTCCGGCCCCGGGTACACGCTTACTGCCGTCGCCGCCTGTCACCTCACGGCGGAAAAGTCGGGTGTCACCTCACCCTCTTCATCGCATACGGCCACACTCATCGCCGGTGACGTCAACGGCGACAACCGCGTCAACATTCAGGATCTGGCCGCGATGGGCAACCGCTTCGGCCAGGGGCCAGGGCCGATTCCGTGTACCGATCTCAATCAGGACGGCACGGTGAACATCCTCGATCTGAGCCGCGCCGCCAGCAATTTCGGTCAACAGGGGCCACGCTCCTGGCCGTAAGCGCTGATTGTTACGAAACGTAGTCGGGCCTGAACAGGGTGATCTCGTCACTGTCCTGTTCAGGCCACTCTTGCACCGCTATTGATCTGTGCTATGGAAATGGACGCTGTATGTTGTTGCTTTGTCGTGTAACGGCTCTCTTCGTACTTCTCTGTGTAATGCTCACATTTTCTGCCGACATACAGGCCGCGCCATTGGCCCAAGATGCCTCGGTTCGTCTCTCGTGTCGGATTGAGCCTGTAACGCTGCCCCTCAATGGAGAAGCTACGATTGTCATTGAAATCGCAAATGTTCAGAATCTGTACGGCTACGAACTCGATCTGATCTACGATGTGAACCTGATTCAGATGCAAGACGCTGATCCCAACCAGTCGGGTACCAACCTCGAACTGGCCGACAAATTCCTTAGCCCCGACTTTGTGGTAAAGAACTTTGCGGAATCCGGCAGCCTGTCGATTGCGCTGACGCAGCTTGCGCCGAATCAGGCAAAAAGCGGTAGTGGAGAATTAGCCCACATCTCTTTTGTTGGCACAGCCACCGGTTTTGCCAACTTCGCTTTTGGCAAAGTGGTCTTTTCAGACAACAACGGCATGGCCATTCCATTGATGGCAGAGGACTGTCTGGCTGAAATCGGCAGCAGCGGCGCGCCGACGCCAACCGCCACCTCTACGCCAACTCCTCTGCCTAGCCTGACGCCGACATTGTCACCGACGCCGGTGCACACGGCATCATCGACACCTGATGAGACGCAAGTTACCGGGGTAAACGAGACACAACCTACCGCAACATTTACAGCGGTACCGCCTACGGCGCTGCCCACTGAAACGCCTGTGGCTCCGCTTACGGCAACCTTCACCCCGGTGACACAGACAACATCGCCGACAGGGACATCGCCGACGGCGACGTTTACCCCCATACCGCCGACAGCGACAGAGACAGCCACACCGTTCGTGCCGCCGACAGCCACCGTCCTGGTCATCTCCACGCCGACACCGGCCATCGAATCGCCCATCGGCGGTGATCCTCGAACGCAGGAACAACAGCCGACGCCTGTGCCGACAGAACCGCTTCCTGTGCCGACGGCGACGCCGTCTGTTGTAGAGGGTGATGCACTGGTGGATGGAGGCGCTTCACCGCCGGTAACGTCTTTGCTGCCGACGGCACCGACAGTTAGTGACCCGGCGGCGGGTTCGTCGCCTGCTCTGGCTCCGTCCGCAACGCCGACTTTAGCGCCGGAAGCGTTGTCTCCGCCGCAGTTGGCACAGGAATCGCCGGATCAGTCAATGCTGGAAACGGCCGTTGTACCAACGGAATCTGTACCAGGAGAGGCCCCAGTCGCCGCGGCCACCGTAGCCCAATCTCCGACACCGACGGCGACGCCGCTGGTCATCGCCCGGGTGATCGACTCGGTGGAAGCACGACCGCCACGCGCCAAAATCGTTGTCGATCAACCGCAGCCGGTTCGTCCACTGATCCAGGGCGCAGTGCTACGGATCGGCGCATGGATCACCTTATTGTGCGCTTTGTTGCTGGTGGTCTTTGCCTGGCGACTGCGCAAGTCTTAGAACTTGTTGGAAAGTGGGATTAGAGAGTGAGCGTCGGTTGAGTAGCGGCAATGATGCGACCAACCCGCTTGGTTTCGACACGTTGCGCTGCTCAACCGGCACTAGTCTACCTGCCATGATCGCGTATCGAAACCAGCGAACGGCTCTTTTCAAACAAGTTCTTAAAGAAGTAATTGTTTTGTTCTTGTCTATTACCCTAGATCATCACGACGGGAAGAACTGCCATGTTGCATCAAGGACAGCACCACAAACGCATTGACTCGAAGGACGACCGTACGGTCACTTCCCCTGCTATTCCCCCCCGGTCTCATACAACTCCTTGGCTGCGCAGCATGGTTGCGGCAGTGCTCATTTTTTTCAGCGCGGCAATGCTTTTTGCGGTGCATCCTCAGGCGTTTGCGCAGCAGTCGCCTACCTTGCGCTGCACGCTAGGACAGTCCAGCGTCCTCGTCGGGGGCGAAGTCTCCCTTTCACTCGAAGTGGTAGGCGTCTCGAATCTCTATGGGTATGAACTGTCGCTCAGCTTCAACAGCGCCGTGGTTACATTTGAGGATGCCGACCCGAATCGAGCCGGCATAAACTTGCTGATGGGTGATTTCCTGTCGCCTGATTTTGTTGTGCTCAACACGGTGAATGCTGCCGCCGGCGAGGCGCGTCTTGCCGTAACACAGTTGAGCCCCAGTCAACCTGTCACCGGGACGGGTGTGCTGGCGAGCGCAACTTTGGTCGCCGCATCGCCGGGGACGGCCAACTTCAGCTTTGACGATGTGGTTCTGTCGGATCCCGCCGGCCTGGCCATCCCCCTGACGCTTGCCGGTTGTCGGCTGGATGTAACGGCGGCGCAGAGTACACCAACTGCGACTGCAACACACACTGCAACCTCTACGGCTGTGTCTACGGCTGTGCCCAGCGCTACTGCCACGTCTACAGGCACGCCGTCGACGCCTGTTCCTACGGCAACACCTACCGCCACGCCCACGGCCACTCGTGTCCCCGGCGAAGGCGGTTTTGTCGAAGGCGCCGTCTTTGAGGACGTTAATGCCAACGGCATACGTGAGCCATTTGAACCTGGCGTCTATGCACTGGTTAAACTCTACCAGGTGGGACGCACGTCCACTGGCTTTCATGATGCCGTCCTCACCGATCCCGATGACGGTACTTACCTTTTCAGTGAATTGCCTGAGGGTCGCTACGTGGTGGAAGTGACGCCGATGAACCAAACTGAGTACGTCTACACTACGCTGGCCACGGTGGACGTTCGCATTGTGGGCGCCGGCGGCTTTTCAGGCGCCAACTTTGGTCTCTTTTTCAGCGATTCGGGCTGGTGGATCTACCTGCCTTCGATCCGCGGCGACGATAGCGGCACGCGCATTGCTCCCTCTTCGGTGGATGTGGCCGCCAAGGTACGCAGGTGGTTGTCTGATCTCTAGTACGCTGCTACTGAAGTAAGTCCACGAAATCGCTCGGAGGGAGCACGCCCACGTGCGACTCTTACCGTGTACAGCCGCACGTGGGCGTGCTCCCTCCGCATATCTTCACAATACAGCGACTGATTTGCGCCATCGTGTACTAGTTTTACTGCTTAGCCCGCCTCAGCGTTTTCTTTCATAAGGAGTTGTTTTTATGTCGATTATGCGGATTCCATCTCGATTTCGGTTGCTGTTTGGTCTGTTGACAGGGTTGCTTGCCGTCGGTTGGGCCGGGCTTCAATTTCCACTGGCGGCGGCTCCTGGCGCGGCTACCATTTCTTTTTCACCGGCGTTGGCTCAATTGCCACCTGGGCAGACGGTTCCGGTTTCGATCACGGTGCAAAATGTTGAGAAGCTCTTCGGCCTCGAACTAGATGTCTTCTTTGATCCGTCGGTGTTGGTTGTGGAGTCGATTGTGCCGGGCAACTTTATCGGCGCGGACTTTGTTGTGGAAGACGATGTGGACATGTCCGCGGGCAAAGCTGTTTTGGCCTACACGCAGATCGGTGGCCAGCCCAAGGATGGTAGTGGAGTCATCGCAGTGCTCAATGTACGCCGGGCAAGCTGCCTGGGTGAATCGCCCCTGCTCTTGGAAAATGTGATCCTTTCCGACAACGACGGCATCGCGATTACCCATACGCTTAGCGCCGGTAAGACCGACAGCGGCAACGCTGCAATGGCGCGTCGCATTGGCGGCACACTCTTCCACGATATGGATGGTGATGGGGCGCAAGGTTCGGGTGATGCAGGGGTGGCGCTCTGGCCTGTCTATGCCCAGCGTTATTCACTGGCGCCGGTGGGGGAAATCTACCAGGCGCTGACCTCGTCGGAAGGGGAGTATCAACTCACCGATCTTGCCTGTGGACGTTACCAACTGTGGAGTCAGAACGGGGAGACACGTGTTCTAACCCAGACGGTGGATCTTCCTGCTGATGCGGATCTAGAACTGCCTGCGTTGCCCCTCACCGGTACGCTGGAATACCCACTGCCACGGGTCTTTTTGCCGGATGTGCAACAGTAAGGCGAAGTTAGAGAAAAAATGATCCACCAACGCAAAGAAGAGAAGGACACGGATTTCAGGAGTGCCAGGACAGCAGAGAGAAAAGACCTTCTATCTTCATCTGAGAGTCCTGGAAATCCGCCAATCCGTGTTCTTCTCTTCTCCCTTCGTGTGACTTCGTGGATCATTTTTTCTCTGGACACCTACCGTAACTGTGGGTAGGCGGATCCCAGCGCCAGTGCTGTAAAGAGCAGCATCGGCAGGTTGAAAATAAAGATAAACGGCGACACACCGAGGACGATCCCCAGCGCCATGTTCCCAAGGATCACGCCCAGCACGATTCCTGTCAGCGCGAAGAGCGGCAAGCGGCGGCCGCGTCGCCGTCCTACGGCTCGGCGGATAATCTGCGCCAGCAAGCTACCGGCTCCGGACCCCATCAAGAAGGCCACGAGGAATCCCCAGAAACCCAACGCGCCGATCAATCCGCCAAGGATGGGCGCAGCGATGGCCGCCACCCCCAACCCAACCCCAAACGCCACCAGATTGTCGCTGCTTTCCGCATTGAAATAGACATTTTGCTGCTGGTTGACACATGTTTTACAGCGGTAGCCAACCGGCGTCTGTACGGCACACTTCATACAGATCGGCTTGCCGCAGCGATTACAGCGCAGTAACGTCTCTACACTGGGATGGTTGGCGCAATAGATGACTTCGTCGCCGCTGGCTGCCCCTTCGTCGTCGTCGCCGTTGCTTGCCGCTCGCTTTTCGTGTACCTCAGTCAGAAACGCGTAGGCGTCTTCGACTTCTGCCAATTTGGCGGTGGCGTAGGCGCGATCCTCGGCGTCTTCAATGCGATCAGGCTGGTAGAGGCGTTTCAACCGCTGGTACTGCCGGTTGATATCTTCAAGCGTGGCCTGAGGTGTCAGGTCCAACAACTGATATGCTTCTTGGGTTCGATCTAATTGTTTGATATCCATAATTTGTTATGTGTAACAAATAAGCTGAATATACAGAGTGCTTTCTATGTTATCTTGCTTCGCATAATCATGAAGTTAGCCAGATTGCACTTTTGCATATAGATTGGTTTGTAACGTTGTAGAGGCTCATCCGCTCCACTTGAGCTTTTCCATGAGTGTTTGGTAGAAGTAGCTACGGCTGCGTGTGCGAATAAAACGGGCCAAGTAGGGGCTGCCCACCACAATAACTTCGTCCGAGTCGTCGACATCCACTTCAAATTGACCATCTACGGTCAACATTGCTGTATGATCGCTGTAGACGCGCAGGCGGATTTCGGCCCCTTCCGCCAGGACAATGGACCTGTCCATGCTCATGTGGGGCGCTACTGGGATCACGAGGATGTTGCGCAGTTCGGGTGGCAGAATCGGGCCACCTGCCGCCAAGGCATAGGCTGTGCTCCCTGTGGCTGTGCTCACAATCAGCCCGTCGCACGTGTAGGTGGTGAGGTAGCCATCTTCGAGGCGGGCGCTCACCTGGACAATTCGCGCCAGACTTCCCCGGCTTAGGACAACATCGTTGAGCGCGTCATGTTCGCAGCGCACCACACGCTCGTCGCCATTCGGCGAGCAATGTTCTACCCGCACCCGCACCATCAGGCGCTCTTCAACCCAATAGTTGCCTGTCAACACTTTTTGCAGTGGCGTCTGCCAATCCTGTGGGAAGACCTCGGCAAGGAAACCCAGCCGTCCCATCTTTACGCCCAACATTGGTACATCATAGGCCGCGCCTAGCCGCGCTGCGCGCAGCATGGTGCCGTCTCCGCCCAGCGTAATCAGCAAGTCTGCGGTGGGGAGCTTGTCTTTGATGGCGCCGGCATCCCAGGCTGAGTTACGCCACGTATGCTCTACACCATGTTCATGTAAGAAGTGTTCGATCTTTGTCGCCAAATCCAGGGATTCGGGCTTCTTCGGGTGGTGTAGAATGCCGATGTTGTGAAACGGTAGCATGGTGGGCGTTGCTTGCGCTTCGTGCTGCTCATCGATGGATTGCAGTGCGGCGGTGGATTGCCGTGCGGGTTTGGGAAGCGGTTGATCGACCATGCCATCTTTCCTGGGTAGGGACGGTGTTACGCCGTATGAATTCTATCCTGTATTCGTTGGAATCTACCGGCTAGCAGGCCGAAAGTCTGTTGCTTGCCTTACTGCTTGCCTGAAGATCGCCAAAATCCACCTCAGCTTGACACAAAGTCACACTTTATCTTAGACGAGCGGTAACTGTGAGTCAAATCAAGTGTTGAACACGGTTTCGGCGGTGTTCTTCTCCTATGATATGATGACTTGATGCAGAATAAACAGCAGAAAGGTTACGACGAATAGATGCGTGTGCTGGTGATTTCAGACATCCATGGCAATCTTGCTGCGCTGGAAAGTGTGGTAGGCGATGCCTTAGGTAAGTATGATACTGTGTGGTGCCTGGGCGATGTTGTTGGGTATGGCCCATCGCCGAATGAGTGTGTGGCGTGGGTGCGTGAGAACGCCGATCTTTGCGTCATCGGCAACCATGATTGGGCCGTGTTGGGGCGACCCGGCATTAATGTAGATGATTTCAACCCAATGGCGCGGCAGGCTGTCCTGTGGACACGCGATACGTTAACGCCGGAAAACCATTCTTACCTCGATACCCTGCCCGACAGGCCGATTCAACCAGACGGCGCTGACTGTTTCCTGGTTACTCACGCCAGCCCGCGTGAGCCCGTGTGGGAATATGTGCTTACGCCTGGGATTGCATTGGAGAATTTTGCCATCTTTGCGCAGAATGCCTGCTTAGTAGGGCACACACATAAGCCCGCCATCTACCGTTGGCATCTAGAACGCGGTCTCGAAAATGAGGAGACGGGTGAGGTGACCATTGATCATGTGTTGCCCGAACCTGATATGAGGATTGCGCTTGAGTTGTCTGCAACGCAGCGTGTCATCTTGAACCCGGGCAGTGTTGGCCAACCGCGCGACAACGATCCTCGTGCTGCCTATGCCTTGCTTGATCTGGAAAAGATGTCGTGGGAGCAGAAGCGTACGGCCTACCCGATTGATCTAACGCAGAGCTTGATGCGTCGGGCAGACTTGCCTCGGCGGTTGATTGATCGCCTTAACTATGGATGGTGAGCGTCTCTGCTTGTCTTGATACATGTTCTAGTTGGTCTTGGTCTTTATCCAGAAATTCAGTGCGAGTATCTTATTCAATAAGGCGGGTGGGTTCCTGGCCGGATTCGAGCCGATTGTACAGTTCGAACCAATCGGGCAGATCGCGAAGCTGATCGCTTGCCTTGCGAAGCTCGTCTTGGCGACGCCATTCCACCACACGCCTGTTGATCTCTTCTTTGACACCTCGTGGATCCGGCACCCCAACAAAGGTAAGCGCCCCCTGGCTGGCTGCTGTCTGCACAATCACATTGCCATAGTTCAGGAGCATTTCCACCGGCGACGAAATGCGGTAGGTGACGTCTTGGATCTGGTGTAGCGGCGCTTCACGACGAATTTCTCGCAAGAAAAACGGCAGCTTTTCCACGTCCACAATGCGGTCTTTGGTTACTTCGTAGTAGTCGTTCCACCAGTCGATAACGACGTAAATAACCCAGCCTACCAAAAACAAAAATGGGAAGATCAGCACCAATTCCAGGCCGATAATGAACGCCTGAATCGCATCGAGGACTGCAAACCTGTTGCTCATCAGCATGAGCAGCATCACAGTCAACAGTAGCAGCATCAGCGTGAGGGGCACCAAGACCTGCCTGATCAGGATCAGCCAGTGTTTGCGCCATACCACCTTGTCTGCACTGATCTGTTTCAGTTCACGCGTGCGAACTGAATGCCAGAACCGCTGCCAATTCGTCATTTTTGCATCGTCCATCTTTTGATCGTTAATCGACGATCGCACCCGGCTCGGCAGTGACATCGTGGTGCCGAGCCGTTGTTCCAGCGTGTTCTGTATCACCAACTTGCTCTCTGCCCGGTAGCGCATCTTGCGCAGTCTGCTTTCTTCAAAAATGATGCCCTTGAGATGGTCCGGTCGTTGTACCAGATCAAACTCAATGAATCCGGTGGTGCCTGCTGTGAAAATTTTCAACGTCCCATAGCCCAACACTGTCCCCCAGAACGAGGTTTGCACGTCAACGCGCTCTACTTGTTCGAGCAACGCTTCCCGGCGATACTCCGTGGTAAGGATCACCTTTTCTTGTTGAATCACCCGCTGGCTGGTGACAATGAAGTAATCGTTGTAATAGTCGAGCACACCCCAAAGTACGAATGCAATCACGATAAGGGAAATGGGTATACCCCACCAGAGCCATAGGCCGGGCAATGTCTGTAGCAGCCCTACAATGCTAATCAGCGCCAGCACAAAGACAAGCGTAGGCCAGCGTAGTTTGTCGAGTAATGCAATCCAGTGGCGGTGGTTATACGAGACCAGGACCTCGCCCTCGCCAAGCCATTCATAATCTTGCGCAAGTTTTTCGGCGCCCCGTCGCTCTTCTTCGGGGATCTGAATGTTGAGCTTTTGCAACTGCCCTTCGCCTTCCTCATTTAAGTAGCGGCGAAAGTCTTGCCAGTGTAGGCGCAACCAGAGGCTACCTGGTTCTGTCTCCACCGTTGCCCGCACATTGCGCGCCGTCCGCAGCGCCGTCTCATGAAAAAAGACAACCCCGTCCACAGGCACACGAGGCAATGCTCGTGTATTCTGGTCTAGTGCGCTAATAATCGCTTTCCCACCCTTAAGCAAGATCCACATGCTGTCGCCGATGTCGCCCTGTTGCAGAATCAGGTGGTGCTGAGGGATGTGCTGAAAACTGCAATAGCCTGCCAACTTGCGCCTTTGTTCATCCGAAAGTCTGCTGAAGACCGAGACTTCGCGCAGCGTTTCGAACGGCTCAAACTGAATTTGCTCGTCGATGACATGCGGGTAGCGCTGGGCCAACCGATGCAGGCTCGACCATGGCAGTTTGTACAGATTGGTGGGTGCTGTGGTCTCTGCCCAGTGGCCGTAGCGATTGTCTTTTGACTGCCCTGGGCCAATGCTGCCAGGAAAGCCGAAGGCGTTGCCGGTGCCCAGCCAGAGCCGTCTATGCGCAAGTCGCGGGTGATAAAGATTCACCTGCCCAGTGTTGATCAGGTAAAGTTGCTGCGCTTCTTGATCCTGGGTGTAGATAAGCTTTTTGGCGGGGCAATCCTCTGTTTCCACCTCTTCGGCCAGGTAACTGAGCGTCACCGGCTCCACCCCACGAAAAAGCGGCAGGGTACGCAGCCGGTTGATCTTGTCCTGTGGGGCGATTTTGCTGCGCACTTCAGGGAAGCGATATAGCAAGCGTTCTAGCACAGAGGTACGGAAGCGCAAAACAAGGACATCGGTCTTTGCTGTTGTATGGCTGGTGTACGGCAGATTGTAGATCAGGGCAAAACGGCCAATCAGCGAACCGGGCTTTAGGACTCGTTGAACAACAACCACCCACTGTTCTGGATCGGCGGCGCTCGGCCGATTGCGTTCCAGCAACACCTCTCCCTGTACAAGATAGTACAGATAATCGGGTTCGCCGTCCTGTTCCGTCAGTTGGGCACCTTCGCGCATGGGCAAGAAGTCTGTCCCCGATTTGAGGACATCGAGCACCTCACTGGGAGGCAGCCCCTGTAAAAATGAGACCTGTGTCAGTATCGACGGGACAGCGCTATGTGGTTTGTATGATGACGCTGCGTCTGTGTTGGAATCTGTGTTGGAATCTTTGCTTGAGGTTGATTCGGCTTTTGCCATGATGTCACAGATGCTCCTTGATCGATTCTGCTGCTCTGCGCGTCATACCAGGTACGGCCAGCAATTCTTCAAGATTGGCTTGCCGTATCTTGTCCACGTCGCCGCCGAAGTATTGCAGCAATGCCTTCTTGCGCGAAGGACCGATCCCCGGCACCTCGTCCAGCGCTGATTTGATCTGGTTGCGGCTGCGTAGGTTGCGATGGTAGGTAATGGCAAAGCGATGGGCTTCATCGCGCACCCGCTGTACCAGGTGGAGCGCCTGGCTTCCCCGTTTTAACCAGATCGAAGTAGATTGTCCGGGCAAAAAGAGTTCTTCTTCGCGTTTAGCCAGCCCCACAATGGAGACCGCACCATAGAGATCAAATTCCTTGAGCACTTCGACGGCGATGTTCAACTGTCCTTTGCCGCCGTCGATAATGACCAAATCGGGCAGGATCTTCCACTGCTCGTCACTTTTGCGCGCCACTTTGCCTGGATCGGGATCTTCGGCTTCCACTGTACGCCGAAAGCGGCGGCGCAACATCTCACGCATACTGGCAAAATCATCTGGTTCGCCCTGGCTGCCTTTACCACGGATCTTAAAGCGCTTGTAGGCAGATTTTAACGGCGCACCCTTGGCAAAGACAACCATTGAGCCGACAGTGTTTGTCCCCTGGAGGGTGCTAATGTCAAAGCACTCAATGCGCGCCGGCGGCTTCTCAAGCCCAACGGCCGCCTGCAGTTCACCTAGCGACTGCGTCTGCCGGTTGGTGTCGGCTGCCCATTCTGCCTGCTGCACACGTAAATACTCGCTGGCGTTTTGTTGGGCCAGTTCCATCAACTTACGCTTTTTGCCCCGCTGCGGCATCCGAATTTCGACACCCCGTCCCCGTTTCTCACGAAGCCAATCTTCAAGGACTGCCGCATCACCGGGCTGGTATTGTACCAGTAGCCGCGACGGGATCTGTGGCGCGTCATCATAAAATTGCTGAATAAAGGCGCCAATCAGGCCCCCCAAGTTTTCGTTGGCCGATTCCGCTACCTGCACGCCTTCGAGGACAAAACTCTCGCGGCCGATCAATCGCCCGCGCCGCACAAAGAGGACCTGCACCACCGTATCCGCCGTCTTCATATCCTGCGAAATCGCGATCACATCTTCATCGTCCTGTGAGACGCCTACCACCTGTTGCTGTTCCACAATGCGCCGTGCCGCCTTGATGCGATCCCGGTAAACGGCGGCACGCTCAAACTGAAAGTCCTCTGCTGCCGCACCCATCTGCTTTTCCAGCCGGCGCATGACCTCATCGGTGTCACCTTCCAGAAAATCCATCAAGCCTGACACCGTCTCCCGGTATTCTGCGCGGGGTTGGGCGCCGATGCACGGCCCACCACAGAGTTTGAGGTGATAGTAAAGGCATGGCCGTTCGTCCTTGCCGTCGATCTTGCGGTCACAGTCCAAATAGGGGAAAACACGGCGCAGTGCGTCTAATGTCTGCCCAACCGCCCGGCTGCTGGTGAAAGGACCAAAGTAGCGAGCGCCGTCTTTGGTCATCTTGCGCACGATTTCGATCTTTGGGAAATCGTCCTGCCAGTTGACCTTTATATATGGGTACTGTTTGTCGTCTTTAAGGCGGACGTTGTAGCGTGGCTTGTAGCGCTTGATCAGATCGTTTTCGAGAACAAGCGCTTCCAGTTCCGTACGCGCCACCCACCAGGTCACGTCCTGTACTTCGTCCACCATCTGCCGGATACGCGGCGGATGGTCGGCAGATGGCTGAAAATAGCTGCGGACGCGGTTACGCAGCACCAATGCTTTGCCTACATAGATCACCTTAAGATCGGCATCGCGCATCAAGTAACAGCCGGGGCTATTGGGCAACTCATCAAGCTTTTGTTTGACACGTTCTGGGGCAGTATATTTCATGGGGGAAATTGTACCATGACGTTTGTTCGCGCTCAATTGCGAAACAGGTGTTCTGTTCTCTCCTGTAGAACCCTGTTTTCAAGAAGTGAACGAAATTCTTAGGCCCCCAAATTTGACCAACTTGCCGATTATGATATAATCGATCAGGTGTCAGGCAGAACTGCCGCAGAACTGCCGACGTAGCTCAATACGGCAGAGCAGCTGTCTTGTAAACAGCAGGTTATCGGTTCAAGTCCGATCGTCGGCTCTACCGACGTTTTACGTCGGCGCTGTAGTATAAGGCAACACTACTGTGATGTTGTATACCCTTGCAGCAGAACGTTGAAAACTGGTTTTTGGGCGGGTGCCCGAGTGGACAAAGGGAACTGACTGTAAATCAGTCGGCTTACGCCTACGGTGGTTCGAATCCGCCCCCGCCCACTCAAGCCCACATAGCTCAGTCGGTAGAGCACATTCTTGGTAAGAATGAGGTCATCGGTTCAAGTCCGATTGTGGGCTCCTGCCAGATAAAGCGTATGCTCCTGGTTCGGAGCTGACAAGCACAGTAGGGTTCCTGAGAATTGGCCGTCCACCGTGCATGAGAAAAGGGTGGGCGGCTAATGACGATCACAGGCAGGGTGTTGTCGTTTGTTCCGTCCGTCGTCTGTATCATACCTGTAGGTGTCAGGCAGACGCAATTTGAGGAGGCACTAAGTCAATGGCAAAGGCAGTATTTCAGAGGACCAAACCCCACGTCAACGTAGGGACCATCGGCCACGTCGATCATGGCAAGACGACGCTCACCGCAGCGATCACGAAGGTGCTCTCGCTCAAGGGTTGGGCGGACTTTTCGGCATTTGATCAGATC
>WGMT01000013.1 GCA_016124945.1 bacterium
CCGTCGGCGTCAAGGACGGTGTTGCCGTCGGCGTCAAGGACGGTGTTGCCGTCGGCGTCAAGGACGGTGTTGCCGTCGGCGTCAAGGACGGTGTTGCCGTCGGCGTCAAGGACGGTGTTGCCGTCGGCGTCAAGGATGGCGTTGCCGTCGGCGTCAAGGACGGTGTTGCCGTCGGCGTCAAGGACGGTGTTGCCGTCGGCGTCAAGGACGGTGTTGCCGTCGGCGTCAAGGATGGCGTTGCCGTCGACGTCAAGGACGGTGTTGCCGTCGGCGTCAAGGACGGCGTTGCTGTCAGCGTCAAGGACGGTGTTGCCGTCGGCGTCAAGGACGGCGTAGCCGTTGCGGTTGGTATCGCAGTTGGTGGAACAGAAGTAAATGTTGCCGTTGACGTTGCTACGGGGTTGTGTGTCGGCGTTGCAGACGGCGGCGCAGAGTAGGCGGCTGTAACCTGAACTAATCCATTATGTGTGCTGCCGGCAACACTAAACCCACCGATGGAACCAAAAGAAGCAGATGGAGAATCAGAAAAGCGAACGATTGCCGGATAGGTTGATGCTAACGGCGGCACGCATGTAACCTGCAAGGAGACAGTGACAATCGTGTTTTCAGGTAGCGTTCTTAAAAATGCATAGAGCGTAACTGCCAGAACCTGAGTCTCTGGCCTGAACACGGCAGTAGTGCTAAAACCAGACACATTTATGTTCAGGTTATCCATCCGCCCGTCTCCATTGGCATCCACATCGTCAAAGGCGAGACAATTCGGGTCATATGCTATTGAGAAGGAGATGGCATTGATACGGTGACCGTCGGTAATCAAATTCACGGGTACATCAATCCGGCTACCAGATACTGCCGTTAGTGTTTCGGGAATCTGCAATATGGGTCCCGCTTGAAGTGGGTCAACAGTGCTGCCGGCAGTGTGGAAGCTGCGCAGGATATTCAGATTTACCTCACCCAAAGGCAGCCACAAGAGACAAAAGACCCAAAGTCTCCACTTAACTGACCTGCTCCACCCAGGCAGTTCCATGTATAGTCTCCCCACAAATCGTAGAGTTCGTATCTAAGACGATTCAATCGTAATCATTGAATCGAGAAAGATACGGGTGGAGTACAAACTCGTGTACACCACCCGCATCTTGTGATTGTTCACTAAACGGAGATCAACTCCACCTTCCTAAGGGTTTCGGCATCTAGAGACAGAAACACGTAGAGAAAGTCGTTTAGCGAATAACAGACGGCAGATAAAGACGACTATTCATCTGAGTCGGAAGATCCACCACCTCCAGCGGCAAGCTTCCGCCATCAACATCGCCTAGCGAGATATCTTGAATTGTGAACGGCTGCGCGCTTTCCACAGGCCCAGCGCTCGTCAGCACAAGCGTGGCGAGTGGTCCATCAGCCAGGGGCACGGTCGGCACACTCAGCGAGGCAACAATAACTTGCAGCAAGCGTGTGTCAGCGTCATAGACAGCGGCGGCCTGATAATCCGCAGGAATCTGCAACTGCAAGGCATCCGGTAGACCGTTGCCATCACTATCGGTTGCATCAAAGTGGTATGCCGGATTGATCTCCAAGGCAAAGACTGCCGCCGCTGCACTGTTGTTGGTGTTGAGCACGAGCGAACTTTGCACAGCATTGTCAGAGACAACACTGGTCTCTACCATTACAGATGACAGGCTTTGGGCTGATACAGCGGCAGTACAGGTCAAGGAGTTGATGGTGCGGACAGTGCAGACAAGATCACCAGCATCGATCTTGAGATCCTGATTGGAGTCACAGAAGATGGTGCCGGAAAATCCAGAATAGAGCGCTGCAGTGCGGCTTGAGCCGTCGCGGTCGAAAATCTCCAGGATACAAGCAGAGATATCGCCGGCGTCTATGCTTCCATCGCCGTTGCAGTCGCCCCAACGCGGGCGGAGCGAACCGTTCTGGCTCGTACCAGCGGTGAGAGAACCACCTGCGACACTACCGAATGTAGGCGCTTCGTTTCCCGTCAAGAACTGCACCGCCGTAACGCCGTTGCCCGGGTTGAGACAATCGTTTGTGGTGGTGTAATTTACCGTCACATTGACGAGCAGGCCATTGACAAGCGACGAAGCAGAGATGATGGCAATGTCCAGCGCACCGTCGTCGGCATTCAGGGTGGCAAACAGGTCAACTCCACTCTGCCCAGATGCCAACTGCACATCCGTATCCGGGTTCGCTACGTTGAAGCAACTGCTGCTCGCCAGGGAGAAGGTTGCAGCGCCGATGGCGTGGCCGTTGGTGTCGAGCGAGATGGGGATGGTGGCTGTCAGATTGACCCCAGCAGGCTGGCCAGAGTTCGCCGCGCCCTGGTAGATGACCAGGTCTGCTGGGACCGCCAGGTAAGGCGCACCAATGATCGGCTCACCAGAGACACGGTAATCCTTGATCGCGTAGCCTGCGGAGAGCTGCCAGATCTGGCCGGCGAAGAGTTGCTCAGGCGTACCAGCCAGCCCAACCCCGACCCCCAGGCCAATGCCTTCGACTGTTGTGCGGAAGGTATTGCCACTGATAGTAAGGTTGGCCATATCTTCCGTACCGGCGATGCCGTACTGCACCGTGTCTGCAAAGGTGTTGCCGGAGATGGTGAGGTTGATGGGCTTGCCGTAGAAATCGCCCTGGATGCCGCGGAAAGAATTGATAATGATGTTGTTGCTGATGGTCGCGCCGTCAGAAGCCATCGGCGCGATGGCCCGGCTGTTGGCTGCAGCATTGGCACGGTCAATTGTGAAGCCTTGCAGTGTTACGCCATTTGCGCTGAAGCGTACCACCGCATCGGCAGCGCCTGCCCCACCACCACCACGGATCGTGGTGGTTTCAGCGCCGTCACTTGACCGCACTGTCAGATTGTTACGGTTAAGGTCGAGCGTCTCCAGATAAATGCCAGGGCCGACTTGGATTATGTCTCCTTCCGCTGCCGCGTTGATAGCAGCCTGGATGGTCAAACCCTGGATGACCTCCCAGAAGCCACTGTTGAGGTTCACGATAGCTGTGTTGGCAAATAATCCGGAGCTGACAAGTGTCAGAGCAAGCGAGTTGATTGCCGGCTCAAGACCGACATTGTGCATAATGAGGCCATCGGCTATCCGCGTGCTGTTGACGACCCGCAAGAAATCAGTCGGCACAGTGACATCGGCGTTATCCGTTGGATCGTTTGAGATGGTTCCAACCCACACTCCACCCGATACCAAAGTTCCGTCTTGCACGGAAATAGAACCATTACCACTGCTGAGGTTAATCGTGCCGCCAAAAACGATGCCTGATGGATCTTCGATCTCTGGAAATTGATAGACCGTTTGAGCAGGAAAGATTCCGACGTCGCCCCATGCATTTCCAGTTGTAGACAAATCTGTTATCGTGACATCGTGTGAACTAGAAATGGATAGCCCGAAGCCATGTGTTGCGCCGGTCGCTGTAATGCCCTGCAGGGTGGCATTCCGCACCCCGTTGAGGTCAAGCCCTGTTCTTCGTGTGCCCTGAACCTTGATATCAGAGAGAGTAAGCCCTTCGTTGATATGTACCGATGGACCAGTATTGTTTCCTGTGCCCACCTTAAGTCCATACTGCTGATTTGTGGCAGCATTTCCCTGAATCGTAAAGCCTTGAATCGTTACGTTATCGGCGGTAATGTAGACGCCCCAAGCGTTGTATCCGCCTACGTCAATCGTCGTCGATTCTGAACCAGCACCGATCATGGTGATCGACTTGTTGATTAAAACCTGAGAGGTTGGGGCATACGTCCCCGCCGCCACCTCGATCACATCGCCTGCCGCTGCTGCGTTGATGGCAGCCTGAATCGTGGTATGGCCACTGACAAAATTGGTTTTTGCTAGGTCGCTGTACACACTAACGGGCCAGTTGCAACTGTTTGGCACAGGCTGGAAGCCGATGGCGCCACTGTTGTTCACTCCGTTAGTGAGGTAGGGCAGGAAAGTGGCCGGTCCGGCGGCAGTGGTCACCGTGGCAAGGGCATTGCTACCCCACCAGTTACAGGTGGCGTTCACTATAGCAGCGCAGGAGCCTGAGCAGTCGTTCACATAATTTACTCCAGTTGTGAAGTTCTCAAAGCTGTTATCAAGTAAGGTAACCGTACCGCTTTTGCCATTCGAGATACGGAAAGCATCACGCAAGGTCGAGTTATAGGTTTCTAGCGGATCGAGCGCACCATCGATGCGGTTATTGAGGAAGGAGACCTGGGGCAGGTTGCCGGTGCTTTGGATACCATGGGTGATCACATGAATGCCACGCCACGTAACGGGTGTGTCCCAGGGTGTATTCACCAGTAGCTTGTCACCCAGGCGATCGTTCGGTGAAATACGCACATCGTTGTCTTTCCAGGTCACCGGTGCGGCACCGAGGTTCTGGTAGTTGTGGTACAGACCGACCAGGGCGGCCGAGATGGTGTTGCGTTGGATGAGGCCGCTCGTGGTGTGATGGTACGGCATGTACTGGATGCCGATGTTCGCATTCACGATCACGTTGTCCTGGATCGTACCGGCCGTGCCTTGGATGTACATGGCACGGTGGTAGACGCTGTTCACGAAGGGGCCGCCATCAAAGTAGTTCCGTTCCACCATCAGGCCCGTGCGATACGCGTTCTGCCCTCCACTGGTACCCACATAGAGTTGCAGGTCTCCACCAAGAATGCGGTTGTTCCGCAAGGTGAAGTTGTTCACGAGACTGGTGTAGATGAGGAAGGGCTGTAACGTGCTGAGCGCCTGTGGTTGGTCCTGGACCTCGAAGCCATCGATCGTCACATCGTTGGCTTCGACATAGAGCACGTAATACCAGCTGTCCGTGGGAAGGGGTGTGGGGTAGGTAATCACCGCCTCGGGCTGCCGGGTGGCGTTGCCTTCCACGCCAGCGTTCGAGCCGCGCAGGGTGAGTGTCTTCGACACGTACAATTGTTCAGCATATACACCCGCAGCCACGTCAATCACATCGCCGGAGGCGGCGTTGTCGATCGCTTCCTGGATCGTCATATAATCACAACCAGAAGCACAAACCGTAATCGTGCTTTGCGCCTGCACACTTGGCACGGAGAAGAAGCCCAGTCCCAGCATCATGGCGGCGATCAGGGCCAACAGTCGGCCTGGTTTCAAGTTACTCCATGTCTGTCCCATTTCTGGTTTCTCCAGTATTGATGAAAAAATGGTGGTGATTACATCTGTGAGATAGCGATCATCCTGAATGAGATGATGCATATACTCCAATCACAAAAATATCCTATTACGGTTTGTACATCTACCTTACAAGGTTCTATGAGGATGTCCTACAAAATAGCTCCCAACCGAGAATTACCGCGACCAGATCTTTCTCACAGAGCAACAGAAACCCAAGATTCTGGCGCGGCGCAGAGATCACGCCCTGAAATGGAAGGACAGGATGCTCACACTGTAAGGTTTAGCGAGACTTGTGTGCTACTGAAATTAGTATGTCAGTACGGAGAACTATGGAGGTCCCCAAGGTCAAGACCAAAGGGAATCAGAAGGGAATTACTTGCGAAGAGAGATTTTGTGACCACCTAGGGTTCAGTAGATTCTTCACCAATATACCCTGCAGCCAGTGCCAGCGATCTAAGCTGTAAATAGCGCTCATATCGTTTCGCCGGGTCATAGGGCAGTCCAAATACTTTGAAAATATAGTTGATGTAGTTACGGACTGATGACGGTGCCAGATGTAGCTTCTCGGCAATTTGTTTACGCGGGGCACCATCGATGTAGAGGCCAAAGACAGCAACCAGGGTTAGGTTGGGTTTGTCATACTGATCCGCTATCATCAACTTATGAATAAGGCTGTCGAACTTCTGAGAAATTAAACGACGCGTGCGCAACAGTTCATTCAACACATTATTGACCGCGGGATCTATCACGTGATCCAACACAGCATGCGATTCACTATACAAAGTCTCAAACACATCTTTTGCACGGCGCTGCACCAGCGGATCTGATGTGTTCAGCAACTCCTGAAGATTCTTAGCGGCCAACTCA
Source organism: bacterium (assembly GCA_016124945.1). Classification (GTDB taxonomy): domain Bacteria; phylum Chloroflexota; class Anaerolineae; order Caldilineales; family Caldilineaceae; genus RI-153. The sequence continues at coordinate 6,015 of WGMT01000013.1, forward strand.
CCAAGATGCCGGAGTATAATCTGTTCTGCAAGGTCGGCCCGAATCCCCTGTTGAAGAGCATAGGTGCAGAGCATTACCATCGTCGACGGATGCCACCAATGGAGCTAGATAGTCAATCTGCTGCTCAGCCATCCAGGTAAACGCACTGTGCAAGGTATCTGCCGCTTGTGCAAGCTCCTTGCTGCGCAACCAGTTTGCAGCCATGTGCAAACGGATTGTGCTGGCCAACAGCAGATTACCCATCTGCAAACAATTCTCTAGCGAATACTGTAATAATTCTGTTGCCTCAGTAGTACGTCCAGTCAGGCTATATAAGACTGACTGCACGATCCTAATACTTATTGCCTGGTTACTTGTGGGCATTTGCACGGCCAAACGTAGGGAAAATCGAGCCATATCATAACGTTCCTGCAAAATGTACAACCAGGTCTGCTGTACGTATACCTCCTCTATAAGACGATTGAACTCGCTTTTGCTTGCCAGTCGCTCTGCCGCAAGATACAAACTCTGCGCCTCCGAATGTTTACCTAACGACTGCTTAATGGCACCTCCCACTATCCGGTTACGTATCTGCTGCTTCTGCAGCCCATTAGTATCAGCCAGGTCAATAGCCTGCATGGCATAACGCAAGGCATGAGTCAAATCTCCTTGATACCAGTGCCAACGGCAACTACTAGAGAGAATTGATTCTTGATAAAGGGGCCCCAGGTCAAACCTATGTACTAGATGGTGGATCTGCCGCAGATAGATACCCGCAGAATCATAACGTCCTGTAGAATTGTACAAATCGAACAAGCATAACCAGGCCTTACAGATATTCTCAAGGTTCCCTTGCTCTTCACAAAGCCGCAAGGCAGATAGTGCTATCCTTTCCCCTTCTTCATAGGTGCCGACATTGGGAACCAACTTCGCCACCACAAGTAGTACTTCCGCAGTTAGAAAACTACTGTCATCCTGTTGATTTAGTAGCCTATCACTCACGGTCTGAAAATAGCCTTGCAGCATACCCCAGTTCTCAAGTAGATGGTGAAGGTGAATCAGTTTCATCATCACAGGCAGTGCTTCTTCAACCTGCCCTTGTGCCAAGAGAAGCACATGTATATGTTCAAAACAGTCAATCGCAGCCTGGTATTGGCCCCGTTCGATCAGAGCTACCCCTTCTCGCCAAGTATCCTCTAGCAAATCCTGATTGTGAAATTCCATATCCCGTCCTGCTGATGTCAAAAATTCATTTTGGTTCCTCATAGCAGTGTCGCTCATCTGTAGCTGTTTGCCTTGAAGCTACTTAGTAAGCCCAGAGGGTCGTTGAAAATGGAGATAACTGTGGAAGTATGACAACAAGAATATCTTATTGCGATTTATTACATCTACCAATAAGGTTCTACGAAGATGTTCTATAAAGTTATACAAAGGTGTCCTATAGAGATGTCCTATGCCCTAAATGGGTTGCAATTGCCATTGTTGTCCAACCCAATGCATGGAGTCGGTGCGCCTCCTCAGCTCGTTGTTGGCGTGCACGATCCGCTTCCGTTGGCTGTTGCACATCCGGGGGCACGGACAAGTGAGTATCTGTCTCCTGGATTCTGGGAGGTTCTTGAAGGGAACCTTGGATAAGCGCACCTTCGATCTCCGTGTGATGCTGTTGTAATGCTTTGTAGACTGCATTTGTTAGGTTTTTGAGTAAGTGCCAGCGATCTGCTACCTGGACGGCATTGGGGGCACCGAGACGAGCGCCTTCGGCATAAGCACCTGCACGGTCTTGACTAATAATCTCAACGCCGGGATGAGTCATTAACCACTGTTGCAGGCTTTCTGGCGTACGATCTAGCAGGACGTCGACGACCTCTCCTTGCTCCAAGTCGACCAGAATAGTGCCGTAGGAATGACCTTTACGCTTAGCCCAGTCATCAACTCCCAGCACTCTGGGTGTCGTTCGCTCAGGAATTTGCAGGGTGCGGATCAGGTCAAGCAGTAGATCAATCCCTGCATTCATGGCTAATGCGGCACAGAGTCTGGAGCCGCCAGCACCACCCGTCGTCAGGCCGATAGCTTGTTGGGCGTTAGCCAAACGTAGTGTCCGTCGCGCCCAGGGCGCTGCCACGGTTGGCACTCGTTCACAAAAGATTTTCCGCTGACAGTCTGTGTTGTCACACTGGAACCGGCGCACATGTAGCCCGATCTGGACAGACAAACCGGCCCACAGCAGATCGCCAAGCGTTCGTCTATATCGACTGTGGATTCGCATCGATGGTTGTCGACACAAAGGGCAAAGTGCTAACGGCTGCGTCACAGATGCAGTGCAGATAACCATTTTGCTGACAGAATCGACGAAAATGTTATCGAATAATGTCACTTCGGGATCGGGTAGCAGATAGCTCAAAAGATCCATGTTATTAGAGTCAAGGGTAGCGGGGACAAGCACATCCCACCATATTCACTGCCTTGACCTAGATCATCAAAATGTCGAAAGAGCCGGTTTACTCCCGCTATTGACAGTAAACAGAACCGCACAAGTTTTACCGCATTTTTTTGAAACGTTTGCTATGCAAGGCTTCATCGACCAGTGTCACGCGCACTGGTATTTTGTAGGGGGCTAATTTGTCCTGACAAAACGTACGCAACCGTATGCGAAAGTCACGCAACGACTCGTTTGTGGTCAAACGTACTTTGGCCGTAACCACATTCCCGGTTAGTTCATTTGATTCGCCCTTGACCACTACTTCGGCTACTCCATCCATGGCTTGGATCACTCCTTCAACTTCAACCGGATAAACCTTCTGCCCGCCCACATTGATCAATTCTGATTTCCGACCGAGCACGCGCAACCACTCCCCGTCGATTTCAACGGCATCACCGGTTTTATACCAGCCGTCGGTTGTAAAAGGGCTAGGGGCGTTGAGATAACCAAGCATGGCACTTTGCGCCTTGAGTTCCAAAAGTCCGTTGACAACGCGCACGGCGCAACTATCACTGTCTACCTTCACCCACAGCGAATCAGATGAGCGCGTCTTCACCCGTAACATACCCATTTCGGACATACCGTACGCTTGCTGAAAGCGAACACCGGGAAACAGTTCGTGCAAACGGGCTAAGGTGCTGGGGGGCATCGCCTCGGACCCATAGCTAGCTGTGGTGAGGGAAGATAGATCATAGCGCTCATAAGCACGGCTGAGCAGAAAGAGGTTAAAAAACGTTGGCGGCGTCGGCAAAAATTGTACACGGTGACGCTCAATGGTCTCCGCAACAGTATCAGGGGAGAGCGCCTTAGGAATCACCGCACAACTGCCATTCGCTAAAAGATGGATTAATAGATTGACCCCCGCAATATGATCAAGTAGCGAGAAGACGAGGGTACGCGGCAATGGGCGCGATGCCAACGCCTTCTCCAACAACAGCATCGCATCATGGACAACTGCTTTCGGTTGTCCACTTGAGCCGGACGTAAAGAGGATCAAGCCGGGATGTTGGTTAGAGCGCAGTTGGCAGATCAATTCATGCTGAGCAGAATGACCAGTAGGCATTATGCACACCTCGTCGTGCTCATCGACTTTGATGATCCATTCGGCTTCCGCAGTGCGCTGTTGCTCACTGCGATCCAGGCTCAGATCACCGGATTGGAGCAGGACAATGGCCTGCTGGGCAATGAGCGCCAACAGTAACGCAGTTGTATTAGGCGAGTAGTTGGCCATCAAGGCCACCACAGCACCTGCTGGTAGACCAGCCTGACTCAATTTGGTTTGCCAGACTTCTATAGCTGTAAGCAACTCACGATAATCGCACGGGTGATCCTGCCAGATTAAGGCGGTTTGGCACGCTGCAGCCCGAAAGCGATCCAAGAGTGCAGCAATTGTCATATGGCATCCCCTTGCGGCATGTGGACGGCGGCACTCTTCTGCACCTGCTGCACAATATAGGTGAGAAATGAGCCAACGGTAGCCAATGGATTTTCACCCTTGCGCAAGTCAGCCGACATTTGTTGAGCTAAGTTAATCACAATATCGAGGTCAGCGGTCAGGTCTTGTTCAATCGCTACCAGGAGTGAAACTAGCCCAAACGAGTCGATTAGCCCGCCAACGGCCAGAATCGGTGCCGCCTCGGCTTGTTCAATAGGAATGCGGCTAAAACCGCTCGCATTCGCTTCTTCGATACAGGCAAAGACAATGGTTCTGATGGACAAGTAAACTTGTGGTGACGATTGCATTAAAGATTCTCCTCAGCGCCGTTATGCAAGGCTTGGCGTCTGTTCTAATAATTGGGTGTGCCAATTCGCTTCGCGCAAGGAACTGGCTTGCAGCAAGCCCAGGAAGCGTTGGGCCTGCTCTGCGCTGATTTTTGCGTTGCGTCGCGTCATCCCGTGGAAGGTGGTGTAGGCATCTTCCCATTGAGTTGTAATCGCTTGAATTTCGGCCAAGGCGTTCTGCATGGGCAACTGCAGTTCCTGATTGAGATCGAGTAAAAAGTCGCGCAAAAAGTAACGGCTCCACCGCATATCAAAAATACATTTAGCCAGACCATACGGCGCTTCACCGGTAGTCTCATAGTGGTGTTGGAAATAAGTATAGACATGCTCATTGACCGCAGAACCAGATAGGTAACGCCGTCCATACGACGTGCGCGTCCGCCCCTCCAAATAGGCACGATTGATCCGCCTAAGCAGTTGCAAAGCAGTTTGCGGCAAAGAGGTTGTTTGATAATCCGGCGCAAGCAGGAGATCGGTAATGCCGTTCGTAACCAACGCATCGTAGCCTGGTGCTCCGGCAAAAATCTCGAACTGCGCCATGCCTTTCCAAAATCGGGCGAAGGTCTCTAGATCGAGGGTAACCACCATGGGCTGCGGGAGGGCATCATAGACAATAACTTCGGTGGCGCTGAGACCAATGACCGCTAAGTAGTGATCATTCACCGAAAACCGACCCCCGCCTTGGCTGCCCTCAGCAGCCCCTCCAAGTGGTTTCATCTCAAAATAGTAGGGACTGTGATAGTCTGGGTTATGTGGAAGTTCGTAGGTTGTACCGGTGACAATGACTGGCTCGTTCCGGCGAATACGTTCTTCCAACGTACATAGCCCTTCCGCAAAGGAAGGCGCACCGGTGGTCTTGAAGTGAAATAGTACATCCGCTTCACTAAAGATTTTGCCAGCGGCAACAATGAAGGGACTTGCCGCCGGCACATTGATCTGTGTTGCGAAGACACCGACGCTGCGCATTTCGACATTCGGCGGCAAGCTGAGGAGGCATTTCCCAAAGCGCTGGCGTAAGTACAAATCAATCAATGGATAGTGGCATATATAGTAAGGTGGAACCTTTAGGCGTAGTTCAGTTTTTAGTTGAATTTGCTGCATCATGATCTCTCAAAAAAGCGTTAAATATCTAGTCCGCCCCAGCGTTCAATCGTGTAGTCGATGGTGGCATCTTCCGTGGCACGCAGCCGCCGATTGGGCACCGGCGAGCCGTCGGCCTGTTGTTCAAACTTACGCATGCCCCAAGAAAATTTACCTTCAATGGCAAAACCGCGCGGGAAGGTAAGATGCCCTTCATAGCAACACTTCCTTGTACGCATCAAGGGATACATTTCAAACCAGATTTGCTCTACATCAGGTGTTTCTAGTGGTGTATAAGCGCGTAGGTGGAGATGAACCACATCGCGTAGGTTAGGTATGACGAAATAGCGGCGAGTTGCCGTTAAGCCATCAATGGTAAATATGAGATCGCTCTCCCCTTGTGCCAGCCCATAGAGGTGATTGTATGGCTGAAAAGAGAGAACTTTAGGATGAGTCACACGATATTTACCACTAAGGGCAGTCATGTAAAAACCAGTGTCATGGTAAACCAACGGGTTTATAACGAGCGAGTGACTGCCAACACCTATTTTGTCATCACCAAGTAATTCGACTGCCGTGGGGCGACCAATTTTTTCGATGGGCGTAGCGCCGGCTCTGCCAAAAAAAAGCAAGAGTGAATGAAGCATTTGCGCACCCCAAGCAGTGTCGTGATGACCAGCGTTGGGCATCAATGTGTAAAAGAGATCAACCCCCGGTATAAAACCCTGTGCCAACAATGCATCAATCAAGTCACGCACCTGCAAGGTGAACTCGCCCTCGCCCTCGCCCATACAAATCCAAAGCGTGCCATTATATTTGGGAATTGGGGTTGGATAAAGCCATTGCTTATCGTGAAAACTATAGGTCAATGGCGAAAGTAGGCCAATCTTGCCAAAGATATTTGGATGACGGTGGGCAATGTTATAGGTGAATACCGCACTATTCGATGCCCCAACCATTGCGGTGTGGGCAGGGTCGGATAGGGTGCGGTAATTACTATCGACAAAGGGCTTAAGCTCATGAACAATAAACTTTTCAAATGCAACTCCTCCCGGTATGCTGCTTTGAAAGGCGGGTACATAATGCGAGTAATCGCGATGGAAAGTTACTCTTTCCGCCACAATACCGACCACAATAATCTCTTCAATCCGATCAGTCGCAAAGAGTTCTTCCAACAAGCGATGTAGATACCAGGCTTCGTCGCCTGGGTGCTGTGGCTCGAAAATCCGTTGACCATAGTGGACATAAAGGACAGGATAGCAGCGGTTCGGTTGTTCATCGTAGCTAGGAGGCAGATAGATTTGCAACCGCCGCTCCATCTCCATAATCATCGAAGTGAGTTTCAGTTTTTCGATACGTCCCTGTATCAGAGTGGATAGATCTGGCTGAAATGAGTTGTTCATCTTTCTTTCTATCCTTGCCTTACAGAACGTAGGCTACGTGCTCGAAGAGTTTGTAACGTATCTACTTGATGAATAGTTGTCTGGATTAAGCAGCCTTTTGGGCAACTACGATCATATCGATCAAAAATAGGCGTTTTAAGACCGCATTGTGTATGACTGTTGTCTTGTGCAGCTTGCATGAAATGCTCCCAATCCTTTACGTTAAGTAGCAGATTGATGCGTTAACGATAGAAAACATCAGCGAAGATTGGTTGGCGTTTTTCGTTAAAGGCGGAGATCCCCTCGATAGCATCAGCCGTGCCGACCAAGGTATTGTAGTAGGAGAGTTCCACGCGCAGGGCAGCCAGCAGCGGTAGCGCCAATCCTTCCTGTGTCGCTTTTTTTATGGCACGAATCGACAGGGGAGAATTAGCGGTGATGCGGCGGGCACAGGCTAGAGTCTCTTTAAGCAATTGCCCCGGCGGACAGAGCCGATTCACTAGACCCCAGGCGTGTGCTTCGGCAGCAGAGAATGATTCGCCGGTAAAGAGCAACTGATTGGCGCGGCGTACACCCACCGTGCGCGGCAGGATTTGGCTACCCCCCAACCCTGGCATGAGACCAAGCGATGCTTCCGGCAGAGCAAAGCGAGCGGTCTCAGCGGCGTAGATAAAATCACACCCTAAAGCCAATTCCAGTCCGCCTCCATAGGCTGCGCCATTGACCGCCGCAATCACGGGAACCGGGCAATTGAGCAGCGCTTGATAGGCATATTCAAAAAGCTGGCGTTGGGCACGCCAGGATGTTTCGTCCATGTTTTGCCGTTCCTTCAAATCGGCGCCTGCGCAGAAAGCCTTTTCGCCCCCACCAGTGAGGATGACCACCCGGTATGCTTTAGTATCGGTAAATGCATCGCGCAATTCCGCAGCCATCTGCGTATTGAGCGCATTCGCACTGGCTGGGCGATGCATTGTTATCAGTAAGATTTCACTATCTACAATATCAGCGGTGATTGCTTGCACGATATACTCCGGGTCTTGGGCTTTCGCATGCTACTCGTAAACTGCTAAAAACGGGCACTGCCATAGCGACGGTGACGCATCATGTGCACCGATTTTAACCAACAACGCACAAAGTAGTCTGTTGACGCTTTGCTGGTTAAGCCGCTTTTTGCGCAACAACGATCATATCAACTAGCTGCAGGCGCTTTAATACGACACAATTTTTTGCGCCCCCCATAGGCGTGGTAACAAACGACCTGGCCCGCCGCCCGCATCCAGTACAACGGTTGACGGCGTAATGAGTGGTTGCACATAGGCTTGCCATACCGCTTCATCCTGGTTTTTCCAAATTTGATCAGCGAGTGAATCAGTTGTCGGCAGGGTAAGTGGCTGTGCTTGATTACTTTGTTCCGTTTGCATAAAGTTTTCCCTTGTGTTGCGGAGCGGTTGATGTTCTGTCAGTCCAAATACTGCCGAAAATTCAGCGTTGTCTCCACCACCGGATGGTTCCTATACAATAGATTCTTTGTGGATATTGGACTTTCTCCACCATGTCAGCGTTAGTTTTAGGACGCAAGGGCTGCATTTTGTTGCTTATGTACGGTGTTAGGGATGTTGCTGGTCACGCATTTGATCATGCTGATGCAAGGTGGGGGGTGCAGTTAATTGCCCAACGATGACGCCAAAGGGCGGCAGGGTGACTTGTACTTGATTGTGGTTCAACGCAAGCGTACCACCGGTGCTTGCCAGCAGATCGATCTCCTGAAAGTTGCCATACGAAGTTGGGATGACTACTTCCGCCTTGTGCAATGGTTCATGATCCTCATTCAGCAGGACCAGCAATGGTTGTGCACCATTAGATGCATGGATCAACAGGGTGCGCAGGCTAGGCCTAGTGGCTCTTAGGATCGTGCGCGTACCTGTTTGGAGGATTTGATGTTGGGCACGCAGTGTGGCAAGTTGACCAATCCACTGAAAAGTAGGATGAGCGGTGCTATAGGGCGGAAATTGCGGGCGGTTGATCGGCCCGAATTTCCACGTACAGGCTGGGTTCGCAAACATATCTTCTCGCACGTAGTGATCGTGACCTATCCATTGACCCGTTTGTTCACAGAAATGTAAGCCGAGGGCACCATCAAATTCCTGTTCGGTGCCGTAATAGATTACTGGTGGCTGTGGCCCCAACAACAAACAGGTCAGAGCAAAGTGGAGGGCTGAGCGAGCGTTTGCCGGCTCAGGATACGCACGATAAATCTCATGCAAAATGCGGGTGCGATCATGGTTGTCCAAGAACATTACATTGTTACGCCAGCCGGCACGATAGGGTGGCGTGGGCTTGAGCAATCCGCAACAATAATCTGCCAGCGTTTGCAATCCAGTGCCCTGTTCCCAAGCCCGTTGCACCGTGAAATAGGTTGGGTAGTCGAGAAAATTGGTAAAGCGTGCCTGATGATAAGGCATGATCTCTTCATGGGTGTAGCCGGCGTGTTCGGCAATCTGCAAAAAGTGTGCTTTGCCCAAGAACTGGGCAAAGCGCTCAATTTCTGCTAGACAAGGTTCCCAAAAATCTAGCCCAACATGGCGGACTGCATCGTAGCGAAAGCCGTCAATATCGGTCGCTGCGATCCAATACTTAAGATGTTGCACTAGTAAATGGCGCACATAGGGGGTTTCGGTGCGCCAATCCTCCAAAAAGTCAAAGAGGCGCCCATTGATCAGATCCGTATATTCTGTTCCGTGAAAGAGGTTGGTGTTGCGCGCTTCCTCGGGGTAGGGCAAAACTGCCGTAGCGTGGCCGCGCACATATTTAAATTCGCCGTAGGGTGGGCCACCAAATTTTCCCCAATCGATCAGATCAGGCAGATGATTGGTGACGACATCGAGAATGACCGCCATCCCCAAGTCATGGGCACGGGCCACAATGTCGCGCAGATTGGCCAGCGTCCCCAGTCGTGGATCAACCATGCAGAGATGCAAGGGGTGGTAACCATGATATCCTCTTGCGTCATTCACGTAAATCGGACTAAGCAGGATCGCCCCTACACCCAGGGTTTTTAGATAGGTGAGCTTTTGCAAGATGCCGGCCAGTGTGCCACCATGACCTGCGTCAGGTGAACCCAGGTCATACTGAACCCAGCCCAATCCCTGCCGGTAATCTTCTTCATCCTGGGCAAAGCGATCAATGATGATCGAGTAAAAGAGCCGCTGCGTCCAGTCCTTAGGGCTTGGGGTCATCTTGAGTTGGGGCTGCGGTCCGTAAAGTGGTTCGCCGTCGACTACCCCTAAAAAGCCCGCATCAATTTCGGCCAGTGTGCGCGGCACCTCGTCACTGACCAGAACTGTACGCTGCTGTCGACTCAAGTGGGGCAGACCAAACTGGTCACAGTAGCCTATCCGATAGTGATACGCGCCCTGAGCCAAAGGGGGCAGCGTAGCGATAAAGAGTTGATAGGTATTACACACGATCCCGGCCGGTTCAGCGTTGAGAATCTGTTGGTGGCGCCCGCCATTGCCGTCATTCAGTTCAACCCACACTTGACCACAGCTAGGCTGCTTCAGCAGCAAGACACCAAACTGTAATTGAACTGTTTCGCCACGTCGAAAGAGCCAGCGATGTGGTGCCAAGTTTGGATCAAGATGGATTTCGCAATATTCATCAAAGACGCGCATGGCCTGCTTCTTCGTTGTTATGGAGCAGATGGGAAACACCATTTGTAGTGGTTGGCTCAAGTGATTGTAGCGCGTGCATTGATTGTTGGTTCAACCATAATTGACGATAGACGCCGTCTTTGACTAGCAAGGTTTCATGCGTCCCTTGTTCTACAAGTTGCCCTTGTTGTAACACAAAAATTTGGTCGGCATTGACCACTGACGGCAGATAATGGGTGATCATGATCACTGTCCGATTGGCTGCAACCCGTTGCAACGTGGCATTGACCGCTGCCGCTGTGTCGGCATCCAGGCTGCTGGTGGCTTCATCGAGCAGTAGGATGGCTGGATTCACCAGCAGAGCACGAGCAATGGCGATCCGTTGGCGCTGTCCACCGGAAAGCCGCCCGCCCCCTTCGCCGACCATGGTTTGATAGCCATCGGGCAGGCTCACAATAAAGTCGTGCAATTCCGCTGCCTGCGCGGCGGCAAAGATTTCGGCCTCCGTGGCCTCTGGTTTGACGATGCGAATGTTGTCAAAAATTGTCGTATTAAAGAGGAAGGTCTCCTGCAATACTACGCCTATTTGCGCTCTCAGCGATGCAAGGGTCACCGCGCGCAGGTCATGGTCATCAATGGTGATCCGCCCGCCGCTGACGTCATAGAAGCGCATGAGCAAATTGAAGATTGTACTTTTGCCCGCGCCGCTAGGACCGACAAAAGCGACAAATTGCCCAGCCTTAATGGTTAAGTTGAGGGCGGTTAACTGCTGCTTAGGCACTACACCATTCCCATTTTGCCCAGCATGGCCGTTACTACTGTTATAGCTGAATGTGACTTGCTCAAAGCGTAACGCATGGTGGAATGGTGCCATCTCCAACGCATCAGGCACATCTAGGATCGTGCGCTGCTGTTGAAAGAGTTCGTCAAGCCGGCGTAGGCCAACGGCGGCGTCAATCCATTGAGTCATGCGGAGATTGGATAACTGCGAATAACTAAAGAAGAAGCTCTCAGTCACGGTCATTGCAGCCAGCAGGCTACCGACGCTCATGGTGCCGCCAAGGACAAAGAGGATGCCTGCCCCTAGCGTTGCCAACTGTAACAGCAGATAGGAAGAGGTTGCTGTATGCATAAAGATCGCGCGCCCAAAGAGCGCTTTCGTATTTTTATCTTCGAGTTTTTTGAGTTCGTCGCCAAAGTAGCCACGGATTGCGTTGCTGATGCCAAAGCTTTCGGCTAACGGCAACGCCCGGATCCCCTCCTGTGCCGCATTGGTCATCAGTCCCTTCTGTTGGTGCATCGCATAACCAGTTTCGGAGAAGTAACCGGCTGCTTGTATAACAGGACGACGCATCAACAGAATCGGCACCAGACTGATCAACGTCAGCGGCAGGTTTAAACTTACCATCACGCCTAAATTGACAAGAAGCATGATGACATCGCCTAACCCGGCGGCAAACTCTTTGCCCAGCGCCATCTCAATCTTTTCCATATCACCCGAGAAACGAGCCAGTAAATCCCCCAGCCGTGCCTCTTTATGAAAGTTCGGCGGTAGTTCCTGGAGGTGAGTAAAGAGATCATAGCGCATGTCGCTAGCAATCCGACTGCTCAGGCGGGCACCCAGTCGCTCTCCCAGGAGTAGAATTCCCACTGAAAGTGGCAGGGCAACAAACAGTTTGATCACCGCTCCTTTGATCAAGAGTGCTCCGCTCGGCACCAATATGCCATCCGCTACTACTTGTAACGTGCGAGCAAAGAGCAGCCGATAGGCCGAGAAGCTCATCAGGGCTACACCAGTCGTTACCCCTACGACGGCATAGGGTGACCAGTAACGGCGCACGTAGCGCGCTACGATTCGGGCATCACTTAACTTAAGCTTACTGTTCGGCGCAGGCTCTTGTTTTGGCTCTTGTAGGTGTTTATCTGCCGGTGTAAGGATCGCATGTTCTTTCCACGGCGAGATTTCGGTATAGCGCAACACATTTTGGATCTTAGGGGATGATGGTATCCACTGATCAGGGATGAGAAGATTCAGTAGTTTTGTTTTGGTTTCATATGGCGTGCGTCCCATCCACAATTTCGCCGATGTGTTCAAGCTGTCCGTGTCCGGAGCGACAGGCGTCGGGGGTGCCTCCCCAGTTAGGGAAGAGTTCAGATGGGCAAATTGTGCCAGTGCAATGACTTTTACCAATGGCTTGCGCTTGTACCGGTGGAGGTAATGGGCAAGGCCCAAGGACTCGGCTATTGCACTGCCTCGACCTACGAGACTAAGAATCGACATGGTTTTCCCTAGAGATTCTCACCCTTCTCACAGCCCCTCGCAAACTAACACCAAATGTAAGGTTCTGTTGATATTTTGTGAGAAGAGGTGGTTTGCGATAGAGTTTCTCCACCAAGGAGGAATCATGACAAACTACAAGATCACAGATGAGCAATGGCCGCTGATCGTTGAGTTTCTACGAAACCATCCGGGTGTTTACGTTGGCCAAGAGGACGAATGCCGCCGCTTTGTGGAAGCACTCCTCTGGGTGGCCCAAACCGGTGCGCAATGGCGAGAAGTCCCCAAACAATTTGGCAAGTGGAACAGCGTCTACAAGCGTTACTTGCGCTGGTTTGGCAAGGATATCTGGCGACGCATGCACGAACTCTTTGCCCAAGAGGCATTGAGTATCTGATTCCAGATGGCACGGTGATTCGCGCCCATCCTTGTGCTGCAGGTGCGTCACCTGCTTGAGGATGACATCCATCCCCCTAGAACCCCTATTTACCCCTTCTCTCTTGGTCATAAAGGATTTTATTACAATGGTACAGCTAGTTAAATCCGGTTTTACCTTATTTGTTGACGATGATGACCTGAGATCCATCGTTCGCCTGTGTAAGTCATCAAAAACATAGTCGGCTGACTCTTGGTCGGCTGCCGTCTGGGAGAAAAGGGGAAACATTGGGTACCGACCAGATCTGCGCGAAATTGTGCAATAGCAATAGGAGTTTGAGGGCGTTGGAGCCTGGAAATGACCGGTGAGAAGGCCGAAGAGAAAGAGAAACGTCTTTTTCGGACTTCTTTTTGCTATCCTGATAAAGAGAAGTCCACCTATTCTACTGATCAAGATGGCAGGAACAAAGGCCCCTTTCTCTTTATGATCCTTTGCCACTCCTGGTAGACAGACAAAGCAGCGGCTTTCCCTATTGCACAATTTCGCGTGAATCTGGGAGACACCCAAATTCGGCCTTAAACGACAATTCGCCAGGAGACGGTACTGTAAATGTCAACAGAACCTAATGTGAGGCGCAACTGTAAACAGAAAAAGGGCATGACCGTGCTTTGAAGCCCAACGCTAGGACCAGCGGAAGCTAATCTCAGCGAAAGACCTTTCGCCCGTTTCCCTTATCGTTCAATGTTCAAAAAAATCGCACGGCCGCCGCCATAGGCGGCGGCCAGAAGGGGGGCTTCGCCCCCATCAGAACCTTCAGAAAGCCAGAATTCCAGAGACCAGAAAAACAGAATCATGGCGAGCGGACACACCGAAAACCGAGGTCGTAGTGCCAGCTGCCAGGATGGTTGTAGTCCCGGTTGGCGGAACGGACGTAGTAGTCGAGGTTGAACCACGACCCGCCCCGCATCACGCGGCAGATTCCCGTGGCCGGCCCCTGTGGGTTGGAATCCGGCGAGACGCTGTAGTAGTCAGACTGATACCAGTCGTGTACCCATTCCCACACATTGCCTGCCATGTCCATCACCCCATACGGACTGACCCCAGCGGGATAACTGCCCACAGCAGTTGTATCACATACATTCCTGTTGAAGTTACATCGCTTCACATCTGGTGATTGATTGCCCCATGGGTAAATGTGTCCATCGGTACCGCGGGCTGCCTTCTCCCACTCTGCTTCGCTGGGAAGGCGAACCCCGGCCCAGGTACAAAAGGCCATGGCATCATGCCACGAGACATTCACCACTGGATGATTTGCCTTCCCACTTGGTATCTCTTTGCCATGCCAGTGTTCTGGTGTTCGATGGCCTGTGGCATCTACAAAGACGTTGTACTGGGCGTTGGTCACCGGCATACGCGCAATCTGGTACGTAGAAAGATAGATCTGGCGCTGTGGTGTTTCATTGCCGACGGCAGTGTAATTAATATCGCTGCCGCGCACAAACGCACCTGCCGGGATTGTGACTCAATCAAAAGGGGTAACCAGACTCATGTGAGACATCCTAATCTTATAGGTACACAGAGAGAAGTCAGAAAAACACGCGAATAGACAAGGGGATGTGGTCGTCGGGCAGCGACAAAGAGGAGTAATGAAGGCATAAGCGTACCTGCCCGGCACGAAACAGCGTATCGCGTACAACAGCGCCCTTCAACCTGATTTGTGGGCGCATTTTTTGTCTCGTGTACAGGAGAGGATGTCAGGAAAAGGAGGATGTCGCAGATGAATGTGTGTTGTCACACCTAAAAAGGTGATACCTGGCGAGTTGCGGAAAAAACGCCAGGTGGGTAGGGCGGTGTTGACGTGTGATTGGGTGAAAGCATCGTTGCGTGACGCGACAATTCTTCGATACTTTGTGACTGCACTGCAAAAAGGTCTCGTGATACAAAAGTCCGACTTCTCTCCAGAGACGAACGACAGCAAACGATAAAGAAGTCGGACTTTTTGCAGTGGACTCACTTTGTGTAACGACAAAGTAACTGTACAGGTGCGACGCACTGGCCGAAATCAGATGCGATTGCCGTGTGCCTCCTGGGCCAGTGCGTCGCACCTGTATAGTTACACGACAACTAGCCACACATCACTTTGGTCACCAGCCTAGCGACGCCGGTTGAGTAGGCGAGTCTGCGAGCCGTATCGAAACCAAGGAGCGGGTCTACGAAGGGGCTTATCTCGTTGACCCGCTTGGTTTCGACAGGCTCAACCGGCGCTAGTCAGTCCAGACACCCAAAGTGATGTGTGGCTAGACACGACAACGAGGTTTCTACTTCGTGAATGGTTACTGCTGGTCTACGTCTGAAGACTCACCGGCTCCGGTTGCCTGGTCGGAGTCTTGTTTTAACCGGCCTCCCCGCTGCCGTAACAGCGCCATTTTCCCACGAATTCGCCGTTGCGTCGTTTCCGTCTCTTCAAGATCCACGGTGATGTGTGTAATCACATCATCATAAACTTCCACCTGTAGCCAGGTGCCGGGAGCGGCTTCCTTCGGCACCTGGTTTGCAGGCAATACAATCTCACGTTCTTCCAAACCCACTAACAACACAGCATATTGTCCATCAACAATACGGTCAATTACTGCTTTTTCTGTCACGGTCCTTCTCCTGTCAGACACAGGCCAGCCCTTGGTCCTTGATATCCTGTAACCGGCTGGATCCGATGCCGCTGATACGGGTCATGTCGTCAATAGAGCGAAAAGGACGCAAGGATATCAGTTGGGTCGCACGTTCCGGCCCCATGTGAACAATCCGTTGTAGATCCTCAAAAGAAGCTGTATTGATGTTAACACATTGCGATGTCGGTGGTGTCGCGGTTGGGGTTGCTGTGGCAGCAGGGACAACCGTCGCCGTGGGTGCCGGTTGTTGCTGCTCAGCACATGCCTGTGTTTTGACGGTGTAACTTTGTCCATCGGTGCCGACCACAATTGTGCCATAGGTCGCCGTCCCACAAACAACGATGTTTTTTGCGGCAAGCCGTTCCAACACATCAGCATGGGGATGACCAAAGGAATTGTTGAGACCGGCAGACCAGATGGCAAGTTGGGGCTGGACGGCATCAAGGAAGGCCGCCGAAGACGAGGTACGGGAACCGTGATGGCCGAGTTGCAGAACCTGTGCGCTAAGTTGATATCCTCGATCAATCATCGCCTGTTCTGTTACGGCTTCGGCATCGCCAGTGAAGAGAAAGGCGACATCGCCAAACACGATACGTAGTGAAATCGACCCTTCGTGGAAATCACCAGTCAGCGTCAATGGGTTGAGCACTTGGACCGTAGCAGATCCAATCTGATAAACCTCATTTGCCCTTGGTTCCCGATAGGCGGCTTGTGAAGCCAGGATTGCATCAATGGCCCGTTCAAATGTCAGTGACGTATGTTCATCGCCGGACATCCACACTTCGGTCACTGGATAACGGGCTAACACTTCAGGGAATTGCCCAATATGATCAGCGTGTGGATGTGTACCAACCAAAAGATCAATCGACGTAATACCGATCTGCTCTAGACTTGGCACAACATCGGTACGATCACGGCGTCCGGCATCAATCAGAATCGTAAAATCCGGCCCGACCAACAAAGTGCTATCCCCCTGATCCACATCGAGAAAGTAGACGTCTAGCGTAGCTTGCGCTGGTATCGATGTGGCTGTATGCGTTGGTGTTGCAGTAGAAGTTGGTGTTGCGGTTGGTATCGATGCGGAGGTTGATGTGGCAGTTGGTGTCGGTGTGAAGGTTGAGACTGTCGTCGCTGTTGCGGTCGCTGTTGCGGTCGGTGTTTGCACACCATTGACAAACGGCAGGTGGATCGTGAAAGTACCTGCTTCATCAACAGAAACAGCAGACAGCACAGTCAGGAACAATACTACGCTGCTCAGTAAAAGGAACGAAACACGTTTAAGATGCATGAAAAGTCCTTTTGACACACCTTGAGGATTGAAACAGGAGGTTTCGTTGATACTGTATGACCGTATGGGAGGGGGAAGTCATCAGGCAGTTCTCTCTAGCCTGACTAGAATCAAAAATTATAGGGGGTACATGATTATGATTCGCCGAAGGAAGTTAGGTAGCCGGTGCTACTTTACCTGAGGCATGTCCCCGTTACGCTTAGCCGTCATATAACCGCGACTTAGCAATCTATCAAGTCGAGTTGGGCCTGATGCAAAGCAAGATTTGACCGTTGGGGTTGGCATCGGTGTGGAATTGATAGTTGATGCTGCCTACTTTCAGCACAATCTTGTATCCCTTTGTGATCACCTGAGCGTAAAGCATCCCCGGCTGTGCACACCCCAGGCTGCTATCAGACCACTCCACTGCCTGGGCGCTGACAAGCACAACATCATCGACGTTGCTACCCATCACTTCTTTAACCAGTTTGGTATAGACACGTGCGATTTGTTGAGTCAAGACAATATCGGTAAGCATAGTGGTATATGAGCAGAACCCATGGAAACGCTAATTGAAAGGGGGCGCCGGGCGACAGCGATGAGGGTAATGATAAAGGCACAACCGTGCCTGCCCGGCACGAAACAGCGTATCATGATACAACAGCGCCCTTCAACCTGATTTGTGGGCGCATTTTTTGTCTCGTGTACAGGAGAGGATGTCAGGGAAAGGAGGATGTCGTAGACGAATGGGTGGGGTATCTCCTAAAAACAGACGCCCATGCTTACACTGTGAACGAGGGAGCATGGACGTCTATTTTACGATTGTATTTCTACCGTAATGCGATAAGCCCCAAAGTCAACTCAAACTGGCTCGAATAGCTCGCAACTGCATATTAGCAACCGGGAATTGAGACGCCCTCCCTTCGCATATTCTCTAGCGCTTGACCCCGTCCAGGTTGGCACCGTCCAGGTTAGCACCGCTCAAGTCGGCACCGCTTAGGTTGGCACCGCTCAGGTCGGCACGGCTCAGGTCGGCATCGCTCAGGTTGGCACCCGTCAGGCCGGCTCCGCTCAGGTGGGCAAAGCTCAGGTCCGCTCTGGTCTGGTTGACCTTGCACGGGTGGGTAGGACTCCAGGCTCCGCTCAGGTTGGCGCCGCTCAGGTCGGCTTCGCTCAGGTTGGCGCCGCGCAGGATGGCTCTTTCCAGGTTGGCTCTTTCCAGGTTAGCATCGATCAGTTTGGCACAGCGCAGGTCGGCACTGCTCAGGAAAGCGTGCTCGAGGTTGGCTCCGCTCAGGTTGGCATCGCTCAGGTCGGCACTGTACAGGAAAGCGTGCTCGAGGTTGGCTCCGCTCAGGTTGGCATCGCTCAGGTCGGCTCTGTGCAGGTCAACTTCAGTATCTGGATTGGCTTCTCGCCATGTGTTCCACCCCTCAACGCCCGCTTTGAGTAGATCAACTTGTGTTAGGTCTGCCATCACTATTCTCCTTACATCGTTTCGTTTTTTTGCGCATTTCCCACAGCGATCTAGTGTAGAACGATCCGCAGTCGTTATCTACCGAAAAAGTTGCATCTTGAAAGTTGATGATTTTTACCGGAAAGTTGATGATCTTTGCTGATGCGCAAGCCCAACCCAATCCCGCGCCCCCGCCACATCCAACAAATACCCCGTCACCACCTCCCGTTCCACCTAGGACGGCATGAGCGGCTGGAATTTGCTCAGGCGGTAGTTGAGCAGGGAGGCGATGATGTCTGAACAGAGGGCGTCGTCTACCCAGAAGGTGGGGATGCACAGGGGGGCGATAGTGCGGTGGAAACTGTCGTGGGTGAGATCTTTGCTGAAATTCAGGCAATAGGTGTTGATGCGTTGAACCAAATGATGAAGGCAGCGATCATCGCTCGCCGGTACTTAGTTCAAGATCATTTTGATATCAGGATCGTACCTGATTATGCGAATGTACTCATTGCGATGCGCCCCGTCTCCGGCTTGGGGAAGTGCCGTGACACGTCGCTGTGGTGTGTGGACCCGAATTGCCTCCACCCTCAATACCCCCAATCCTCATGCGCCAGCGGCGCCCGGTTGAGGACATCCCGCGCCATCTGCCAATTCGGCAGGAAGCGCTCCATGAGCGTCTGGAAGCGTTCGTTGTGGTGACGCTCCAGCAGGTGGATCATTTCGTGGACGAGGATGTATTCGAGGCAGGCGGGCGGCTTTTTGGCGAGTTCGAGGTTGAGCCAGATGCGCCGCGCTTCAATCGTGCAGGATCCCCAGCGGGTTTTCATTTTTTTGATGCGCCAGTCGACCACGTTGACGCCGAGGATGGGCTGCCATTTGGCGAGGAGGGGCGGGATCTGGGCGCGCAGTTGGCGACGATACCAGGCGTAGAGGACGGCTTCACGCTGCTCTCGGTCGCTGCCGGGGCGGACGCGCAGTTCGAGGGTGGTGCGGTTGCGCACGCCCACGGACGGCGGACCGTCTTGCTCGATGACGTGGAGCCGGTAGCGTTGCCCCTGCACGTAGTGGCTTTCGCCGCTGACCATCTCGCGCTGAGACTGGCGCACCTGGGCGGCGAAGCGTTCCTGCTGGCGGCGAATCCAGCCCAGGCGGGCGACGACGGCGAGGCGCACGGCTTCGTCGTCGAGGCGCAGGGGGACGGCGGCGCGCACGCGGCCGTTGGGCGGGTAGACGCCCAGGTGCAGGTTCTTGATGTCTTTGCGCACGATCTCGATGGGGATGCCGCGCACTTCGATCTGATGCAGATCAGTATTCACGTTGGGCGTCCACAATCTGATAGATGGCGTCGATCAGGCCGTCGGCGTTGCCGAGGACCGATTTGATGGCGTTGCGCACTTCGAGCCGCTTGACACGGTGACCGCGCCAGTCCGCCTTCTTGACGCGACGGATAGCGTCGTCGATGTCGATGGCCAGGCGGGCGGCGATGTCCTGTTGGGGCGTGCCGGCGTAGGCGGCGGACGGGGCTTCGACGCCGTCGACTGCGCCCTTGAGGTTATCGTAGAGCGCCTGCCGCGCCGGGGTGATGATGCCCGCGGGGTAGGACGTCTGTGTCTGCGGGCGGCGCACCTGGTGGGTGAGTTCGACGATGCGCGCCAGGTAGGCGGCGTACTCAATCGCCTTCTGTTTGCGCGCCTGGATCAGGGCGTCGAGCAGTTGCGACATCTTTTCGTAGTAGACAGGGTTGACGGCCATTTCGTCGAGGATGACGCGGCGCACATTGTTCTCGATGGTCTCGGCCATAGAGCCAGGATCGGCGCGCAGACCGGCGGGCAGCAGGTCGAGGGCGTCCTGGCCACGTTCGACGATGAGCTGCACCAGCGTCATATCGTCGAAGGCGGAAAGCTTTTCGCTCTCTTCGGCGCGGATGTAGGCGTCGAGCAGGTAGCGCATGGACGGCTCGAACATCTTCATGTCGATGTAGTCGCCGCTGGCCAGCTTAACCTCCTGGCGTACCTTTTCGTAGTGGTCCACCTCGTTGCGGATGGTCTGGGCTTCGGCGGCGGTGTAGCCGGCTTCGGCCATCTCGTTGGCGAGGTTGGCGTAGGCGCGCAGCAGCGATCCCACCAGTTTGTAGAGGGCGACACGTCTCGGCTCGTTCTCTTTGATCGTGGCGGGATCGTTGTCCGGTCCACGGAAATAGCGCAGGTAGGCGGCGGTGTCGTGGGGCGGTTCCACCGGTTCGCACAGCGCCTTCACCGCTTCACGCGCTTCTTCCAGCCGTTCGCGGCCCTGGGCCAGGCGGTCTTTGAGCAGCCCGTCGACGTCGGCCTGGTCGTAGCCGTCGAAGGCTTCGCCGGTGTAGTCCTGGATCGACTTCTCCAGCGATTTGAAGAGGTCTTTGTAATCAATGACGTAGCCATACTCCTTGTCCTCACCATCGAGCCGGTTGACGCGGCAGATGGCCTGGAAGAGGCCGTGGTCGCGCATCTGCTTGTCGATGTAGAGGTAGGTGGCGGGCGGGGCGTCGAAGCCGGTGAGCAGTTTGTCGACGACGATGAGCAGCTTCATCTGTCCCGGCTCTTTGATGAAACGCTCTTTGACCTCGGTCTCGAACTGCTCCACCTTGCGCACGGCGCTGTCTTCAGGTTCGTCGAAGTGGGCGGCCAGCATCTTGCGGTAGATCTCGTACTTCTGGATCTCTTCGGTCTGACCCTCGCCGCTCTCTTCGCCCTTGATGTTGGCGGGCAGCGGCTTGTAGGAGGTGACGATGGCGCACTTACCGGCCAGCGGGCTTTGCTGGAACATGTCGAAGAAGCGGCAGGCGGAATAGATGTCGTCGGAGACGAGGATGGCGTTGCCGTGGCCGTTCTTCAGGCGGTCGCGCAATTCCATGTCGAGGAGGATGTCGCCCACGATCTTGGAAAGGCGGTCGCGCGAGCTGAGGACCTTCTGCATGGTGCCCCAGCGCTGTTTGAGCTGGGCCAGGGCATAGTCGGTGAGGCCGCTGGTTTTGGCCTCGAACCATTGATCGACCTTGGCCTGCGAGGTGATGCTCTGATCGATGTCGCGGGCTTCGTAGCGCAGGTCGAGGACAACGCCGTCGCGCACGGCTTCGTCGTATTTGTAGGTGTGGATGTAGGGGCCGAAGACTTCGATGCTGGTGCCTTTGTCGCGCTTGAGCAGGGGCGTGCCGGTGAAGCCGATGAAGGTTGCGTTGGGCAGCAGCGTCTTCATGGCCTGGTGCAGCTTGCCCGACTGGGTGCGGTGACATTCGTCGACGAAGACGAAGACCTCGCCTTTGGCGTGGAAGTTGGCGGGCAGGCTGCGCTTGATCTCTTCCAGGTAGGATTGCAGTTCGCGCTCGCTGAGATCTTCGCTGGCCCCGAATTTGTGGATGAGGGAGCAGATCAGCCACTCGTCCCCGGCGTTGAGGACGCCTGCCAGGTCGGCCCCGCTACGGGTGCGGTAGACCTCTTCGCTGACGCCTTTGAAGACCTTCTCGATCTGCTCGTCGAGTTCGGTGCGGTCGGTGATGAGGACGACGCGGGCGTCGGTGACGTGCTCGCGGATCCACTTGGCCAGCCAGACCATGGTGAGGCTCTTGCCGCTGCCCTGGGTGTGCCAGATGATGCCGCCTTCATTGCGTTGGACATAGGCTTTGGCGGCATGGATGCCGAAATATTGGTTGTGGCGGCAGGTCTTCTTGGTGCCGGCGTCGAAGACAATGAAATCGTGAACGATCTCCAGCAGGCGGGCTTTGGTGCAGAGTCGGGCCACTTCGTTGAGCAGCAGGTTGTCGCTGACCGCGGGGGCGTCCTCTTTCCAGTGCAGAAAGTACTTCTCCGGTGTTTCGATGACGCCGTAGCGCAGCCCTTCGGTCTCGTTGCCCGCCATCACAAGCTGCACCGTGGCGAAGAAGGGACGGATGAACTCCTTCTTCTGGTTGTCGAGGTTCTGGCGGATGCCTGTCTTTACGGAAGTGATGGAGCGTTTGAGTTCGAGCACGCCCAAGGCGATGCCGTTGACGTAGAGGACAAGATCGGGGCGTTTGGTGTTTTCGCCGGCGACGGTGACCTCTTCGGCGATGGCGAAATCGTTGTTGGCGACGTTCGCCCAGTCGATGGGCCAGACGGTAACGTGCTGTTCGCCCACGCCGGGCAGTAACTTGACGCCGTAGCGCAGCAGACCGTAGACGGTGCGGTTGGCGTCGTAAAGCGAGTTGACGCCCGCCACCACCGCCGCCCGTTCCAGGGCATCGACGGCGCGGCTGACGACGATGTCGCTGTGGCCCTGGCGTTTGAGCCAGTCGCTCAGCAGCCCCCGCTCGACGTTGCGGTTGTTGGCGCGGTCCTTCCAATTGCCCAGGTAGGTGTAGCCCAGGCTGTGCTGGAAGAAGTCGATCACCCGCCGCTGCGTCCTCGCCTCTCGCTCGCCCACTGCGCTCATGCGGTCGCCTCCGCCGTTGATGGATTGACCAACCGGATGCGGCCGGTGAGGAGTTGCTGCATCATGCCCTGTTTGATTTGATGTGTTTTGTCGCGGCGTTTTTCAATGGCAGTGATTTCGGCGTCCATGTCGAAGAATACTGATGCAATCGCATGTTGTTCGTCTTTTGTGCCAGGAAAACGAATTGGCGTGCTGTTGATTAGGCCAGTGTTCAAATTCATTTGGGAACCTGTCTGGCCAGACTTTGACCAGTCCTTTTCAAGGAACTTTAGCATGTAGTACAAAAACAACTGGTCAATGTCGAGGTTCTCGAACACAACAAAGCCGTCGTGAATACACGTATCCAGCTTTGTGATAACCGGACGGCCTACCGTAGCGCATATACTCATGATCAAACTTCCGTTTGCCACGGGACGACTGTTCTGCACACCCGCCAGTGTCAACCGTTGCGTTGTTTCATACAGATAGATTCCTGAGCTGGTTACGTCTGAAATCCGAACCCAACCAATCTGAGAGTCATCGCTGAACCAAATAGGATTATCAATCGGTCTGGGAGATGCTCCGCGCGTTACCGAAGCAAGCTCTCCGATGCGTCTTGTTTTCCACTCTCCCGTGAACCCAGGCAAACGAGTCTTGCCGGTGAGGAGTTGCTGCATGGCGGCCTGCTTGATGGCCCGCTTCTTGGCGATGAGCTTGTCCAGCGCGGCGAGCAGCGCGTCCACGTCCGCGAGGGCTTCGGCGATGGCTTCCTGTTCGGGGAGGGGTGGACATTGAATCTTCAAGTCCGATAGAACCCTCTGATTCAAGTTATTCATAGTAGAGCCAACAGAGGCATTTTCTAGATCTGCTACTGCCCGTGGGCTTCCAAGTATTCGCTGCACAAAACTTGGGACCATTTGGGATGTGCATCGGATAATCATAGATCCAGAGCCGCATATCCAACCTTGCTGGTCTTTCTGAACCACTGCACAGCGCCCCATGTCGCCTCGTCGTGCAATAATGATGTCGTTATGCCGCAGTCTGAAGTCGTGAAGTAGATTTGCTGCCTCTGTTGTAATAGTCACTTTGCTATCAGGAATCAACTGTCCATCCACGATATGTATGGGGTTAATCCAAGGCGTGCCGTCCTCTATATAATCCGATTTATGTAGAGCGCTTCCAAACGGACCAGTCTTGAAATTAGCTCGTTCACCCAGACTTACTACTTCCCAATCCTCTGGAATTCCCTCTGCTGCGCTTTCCTTATCGTCCTGCTTAGGATTCATGATACCCTCATTCGTGCGAGGTGTTCGTTTACGCGTACAGAGAGAACATCCAACTCACCAATTAAGTCCGGCAGTGGTTCGGCATAACGATCTTCCAATTCCCGAACACGCCCTGAAAGCCGTTGCGTCATTCGTTGAACCTGTTCGCCCACAGCGGTCTACTCCTCATTATGGAAAAGCCGAATGTAGTCCATGTACATAAAGCGACGATTGCGCCTCTGACCGGTCACTTCCTGCAGCATGCCAAGATCCACCAATTGTGTGACAAGGTTGTTCGCTGCTTGATAGGTGGTGCCGATCAAGCTTTCCACTTCGTTCACAGAGACCACCGGATTCTGATAAAGGGATTCCAGCACGCGGTGACCGTTTCCGGCCATCCGGCTCAGGCGGTCGGTGATGATCTGCCGGTGTTGCTCCCGCAGCAGAAGGATTTGTCTGGCTGTATTGGTGGCCTGTTGGCTTACCTCGACCACGCCTCTCAAGAAGAAGGCAAGCCAGGCTTCCCAATCGCCCTGGTCGCGCACCGCCTGGAGCAGTTCATAGTATTGCTGACGATAACGCTTGAAGTAGTACGAGAGATAAAGCACCGGCTTGAACAGCACTTCCTTCTCACAGAGCAAGAAGGTGATCAACAGGCGTCCCACGCGCCCATTGCCGTCGAGAAAAGGGTGGATCGTCTCGAACTGAGCATGGGCCAGCCCGATTTTGATCAACAGCGGCAGCGGGGTCTCGGCATGCAGAAAGGTTTCCAAGTCGCTCAACGCCTGAGGGACTTCGTGTGGGGGTGGCGGGACGAAGGTTGCCTCTGAGAGCAGGCAACCGGCTGGGCCGATCCAGTTTTGGGTATTGCGCAATTCCCCCGGCGTCAAATGCTGCCCACGCACGCCGGTCAACAACTCGGCATGGATCTCTCGAATCAGGCGCACAGATACGGGGAGGGTTTGCAGACGCGCCAGACCGTGGTTCATGGCGCGTACATAGTTAATCACTTCGTCGACATCGCTGGGCTGATCGGGGGAAAAGATGCGAGCTTCAGCGGCAAGCACATCTTGCAGTGAGCTTTGCGTCCCCTCGATTTGGCTGGAAAGGACCGCTTCTTTGCGCACATACATGGCGACGAAGAGATCAGGGTGCGGCAGCGTCTGAATCGAACCATCCAGACGCCCCAGGGCGCGATCCGCCTGAGAGAGCAGAACCTGTAGTTCAGCGCTGATCTGAACCGGCGGGACGGGGGGCAGCGGTGCAGGAAGGAAAGCGCGATAGCCGGCCGGTTGGCGAACGTAGCGTCCGCTTCGGGTGTGAGGGTCGAAATCAGTATCCAGGTTTTCCATATGTTGTCTTGGCTTTAACAAGCGATGGTTTTTGCTCCATATTAAACGCAGCCTTTAGTATAAACGATTTTGGATTCCATATTAAAGTCAGGCAACCATTTACAATTCAACCACACCCATCCTTTTTAGATGTGAATCAACCTTCAGTTTCAAATCTGCTACGACTATCTCCAAAACCGGTAGCGACTCAGCGTAGCGTTCCTCCAATTCTTTGACGCGCCCTGCCAGCCGTTGCGTCATCCGCTGCAACTGGTCATCAACGGCAGTCTGTACAGCAGCGAACCACTTGTCATCCACCACCAACGACTTGATCTCCTCCTCACTCAAGTCGCCGTACTGCGCCAGCACTTGCTTGTCGAGTTCGGTTTGGGCATCCTTCACCGCCTTGGCAGCTTCGGCTTCGGCGTCCATCAAGGTCAGGCACGCTTCCAGCGCGGCCAATTCGGCGGCGTCCTCGGCTGATATCAATTGTCCATTCTCAATTCTCAATTGCCTGATCCGATCCTTCACCCCGCCTTTGCTGACGTTGCCCTTGTCGTTGGTCGCCTCTTCGAGCAGCCCCTCCTCGCCGGTGTGTTCCTCGATGAATTCGGCCAGGGCCTGGGCGGCGGCTTCGTGGGCGGCTTGCAGCGCTTCGATGGCGGCCTGTTCGGCGGCGAAGTAGCGGGCTACGATCAGGGACGGCGGGAGTAGGTCCATCTTGTACCTGGCGCGGCCGATGGTGAGGTCGGGCGTCTCCTTGATCTTCTTGTCTTTGTCCTCGATGACGGGGCGGGGGCGGGCGGCGTCGACCCAGCCGTCGGTGGCGATCATGTCGACGTCGTCCTGCATCACCTCGTCCCAGTAGTCCATCAGCCGCTGGTAGACGTCGTAGCGGTCGAGCAGGGGTACATCGGCGAAGCGCGCCAGCAGGTCCTCGGCCAGGGTGTGGATCACGTCCTTGGGCTTGCTGCCAGGGCGCAGCCCCTTGAGGCAGTCGGTGTGCGCCTGTCGCCAGCCGTCGAAGACCGCAGCCACTCGGCCCGCATAGGCTTTGAACTCGGCGTGTTCGAGGATGGTCGCCTTGATCTGTCCACTTTCCACACTGGGTTCGGCGTAGCCTGGCCGCCCGTTGGTTTGAAAGAGTGTCGAGCGCAGGCTGGGGAAGACTGTCCAGTAGGCGTCAAGGGCGTCGATGTCGGCCAGCGGGATGCCCCCGTTGAGGTGAGCGTCGAGATCGTGCAGGTCCTCGGGCTCGGAGCCGTCGATGTAGCGGGGGATGTTGAGGTTGTAGTCGTTGGCCGGGTCCTCGATTTCGGCGAAGGGCACCAGCCGGGCGTAGCCAGGCAGTTCAAGCTGCCGGTTGAAGACGTCCACGATCTTGTGGATGTCCTGGGCGCGCAGACGGTTCTTGTTGCCGTCCTTGATGAAGCCTTTGGAGGCGTCGATCATGAAGATGCCGGTGCGTGTGGGCGCGCCTTCCTTGTCCACCACAATGATGCAGGCGGGGATGCCGGTGCCGTAGAAGAGGTTGGGCGGCAGGCCGATGATGCCCTTGATCAGCCCGCGGCGGATCAGGTTGCGGCGGATGTCGGCTTCCTTGTTGCCGCGGAAGAGGACGCCGTGAGGCAGGATGATGGCCGCCTTCCCTGTGCTCTTGAGCGATTTGAGCAGGTGCAGCATGAAGGCGTAGTCGCCATTCTTGGCCGGTGGCACGCCGAAGCCGTCGAAGCGCCCGAACTCGTCGTGTTCGGGATCGACGCCGCTGGTCCAGTTCTTCTGTGAGAAGGGGAAGTTGGCGACGCCGAAGTCGAAGGTCATCAGGCTGCCGTCGTCGTGCTTGAAGTAGGGATCGGCCAGTGTGTTGCCGCGCCAGATCTCCGCCGTAGGATGGCCGTGCAGGATCATGTTCATGCGCGCCAGGGCCCAGGTGGCGTTGTCCATCTCCTGGCCGTAGATGGTGATGCCGTTGGGCGCTTCGTCGGCGGCCTTGAGTTGGAGCGAGCCGGAGCCGCTGGTGGGGTCGTAGATCGTCTGGTCGGGCCGTGTGTGGGGACCGATGCCCACTACCTTGGCCATCACCCGCGACACCTCGGCGGGCGTGTAGAACTGTCCTTTGCTCTTGCCCGACTCGGTGGCGAAGTTGCGCATCAAGTACTCGTAGGCGTCGCCCAGCAGGTCATCGCCGGCGGCGCGGTTGGCGCGGAAGTCGAGCGCAGCGAAGATGGCCACCAGCTTGGAGAGGCGATCCTGCATCTCCTTGCCTGTCCCCAGCTTCGACTCGTCGTTAAAATCGGCCTGGTCGATGACGCCCTTCAGCTCATTCGCCTCGGCCAGCTTGCCGATGATCTTGTTGATCTTGTCGCCGATCTCCTTGTCACCCTTCAGGCGAACCATATCGGCGAAACTGCCGCCCTCGGGGATCACGATCAACGCGTAGGGATTCCCCGCGTACTTGTCCGACACATATTTCATAAAGAGCAGCGTGAGGATGTAGTCCTTGTACTGCGAAGCGTCCATGCCGCCGCGCAGTTCATCGCAGCTCTGCCAGAGCGAACTATAGAGTTGGGACTTCTTCAAAGCCATGGGAGTGTGCGTCGATTCTAGTGGTCGGTGTGTAAACACGAAAAAGCCGCAGGCCGGGAAGACGGCTGCGGCTCGTTGGTGTGACGGATTGTCTTGTGGTACGATTGTTCTACGTTCCTGGGCCGCAACCAGGAATGCTTAAAGCGCTGACCTGGCGGGGTCGGCGCTTTTTTTATTGGTGGGCCATGCGTAGATGGGTTCGTTGTTGGTGGAGGCGGGAAGATGGCACTCCGGGGCCCTGTTCTGTTAAGGGTGAGTTTAGCATAGGGGGGGGATTGGGGCAAGGGAGGGAAAAGTACAGGAGTTGGAAGCCTTGATGCCCCAACGTCGCATGCCGGGCAGTGGATGAGTACAGATGCGCTGATTCACGAGCCGGTGGAATGGCAGCGGTTCTACGGGGTCAAACGCTGCCGCTTACGCCAGCCCATAATGCCAGCCTTGACGCTGGCTTATACGCTGGCGTCAAGGCTGGCGTCAAGGCTGGCGTAGAGATTGGCCCTGTCGTACTTCGCCGCATCCTCAATCACCTCATCATGTCATAATGCATCGTCACCTATCGTCATGGAGCAAGCAGCAGGCCCCAGCCGGTGCTCAGCGGCACTGGTCTACGTGTACAGAGTGTGGTCGTGGCGAGCCGAACATGGGGATGGTCTACTGAGCGGATTGCCGACGAATATGGACTTTCCAGAGAGCAGGTGGAGCAAGCACTTGCCTTCTACGCTGCCCACAAGCAAGCGATTGACATGGACATCAAAAACGAATCTGAGCTAGAGCAAAGCAGTTAGGGGCAAGGCCCGTTGGTCTACAACACAAAAACCGCCCAGGCGACGTGCGCTGGGCGGTTTTCTATTTCGTTCGGAAGATCAGCCTGCATCAAGTTATCCCTACCGATAAACACCCTCCACTTCTGACAGTCCGAACCTATGCAGACCGGCATTCACCCAATCACGGACATCCACGCCGTCCTGGGCCATGCCGTTGACGTCGGACCAGTAGGGACGCCAGCGGCGGGCATTGGGCAGGGCGCTGAGCCAGTAATCGCTTGCGAGTTCGCCGGGGGTGTCGTTGTCGTAGGTCACCAACACACAGGACGCCAACGCCAACCGCGCCAACCAGGGGATGCGCCGACTGCCGCTGGTGGAGCCGGTGGCGACCGGCGTGATGAGATCACCGGCCCACTGCTGCACGATGCAGGCATCCAATTCGCCTTCGAGCAACATTACCGGACGACCGGCCACAATGCCGTCGACGTTGTAGATGCCATTGCTGCTGCCGGCGGGGCCGATGTATTTGGCTTCGCCCTGGGCGATCTCGGCATTTCTGAGCGGACGACGCACGTTGAGTCGCCATAGTTCGCCGTGGACCCACCACGGGATGACAATGCCACGCGGCACCCAAATCCGCTGTGGCTTGCCATGCCGATTCGTCTCCGGCGGCAGCCCCCACTGGTCGCGGGCTTCGTAGAGATCTGTGGCGTTGTAGCCAAACTGGGCCCAACGCATCGTCTCGTCGGTGATGCCGCGAGCGTGGAGCCATGCCCGCGCCTGCTCACCGGCAGACGCCCAGAACTGTTCCTGCCAGCCGACGAGCAGGGTCTTTCCTCGCGCTTGCCAGGCCGCAGCAGGGGCATGCAGCGGTTCGGGCGGCACGGCATTTGTGGGTGCGTATCGTTCTGTCAACAGCGCCCGGTCGATACCCAGATAGTCGAGTGCTTTCTGAAAAGTGCGATTGTACATGTCACGCACGAACTGGATGGTGTCCCCTTTGCAGCCGCAGACTCGACACCAGTAGCGCCCGCCCTTCGGCCACACACGAAAGCGATCATGGTTGTGATCATCCACGCAGAAGGGACAGGCTCCTTCGTACTCGCCACCGCCGGTGCTAGCAGCGTAGCGCATTCGAGTGTGCCTGCTCACCAGGTCCAGAATGTTGATGTTGCCAAAACTGCTCAACCTTACGCTCATTGATGATTTCCCCCTGTCTACTGACAATCGTACAATCATACAATCGTTGCCCTGTTCTGTGGCCAGATCGGCATTTCACCAGAGCCACGGCGAGGACGGACCAATGATTGTACGATTGTATGATTGTAATTACATGCCACCAGTCTCTACCAGGACGTAAGGTTGGACCTTCCCCTTTTTCTCACCGCGGACAATCTTGCCCTCGCTCAGCAGTGTTTGCAGCAGGCGATTGACGTTGCCGGTATTCATGTCGACGTGTCTGGCGATGGTGAGGTTGGAGGGTGTCTCGCCCAGGTCAACCAGGTCTTTCACAGCCTGGAGGACCAACTCCTTGTTGGCCTTCTTCTGCACGTCCACAGCATCACCGGTGACCTGCCAGACGGCATTTTCGCCGCTGAGGTTGACAACCATGTCGAGATCGCTGACGTCGCGGCCACTGATCTTGAGCCGTCCCTGCCGCTCGCTTTCTTTGCGAAAGAGGCCGATGAGGACGTCTGCCACGCCCGATTTGGCCACGGAACCAAACAACGACTGGCTCAGCGGCGCGTCGGGATCGGCGAGTTTGTTGTGGTGGTCGAGGATGTGCAGCGAAAAGCCATAGTCGATGGTCATGCGTTGGAGCGGTCCAAGCACGGCGGCCATCTCACTGCTGTTGGTTTGGTCGCTCTTCTCCAACATGCGTGTGAAGGTGTCGAGGATCACCAGATCGAAGGCTTCGTCTTGGATCACCCGTTCCAGCAGAGCCAGCCCATGGCGTTCGAGGAAGGGCCACTCCTCGGCGAAGAAGAGTGTCTTTGACTTGGCGGCGCCGATAGTGTGGAGGCGATCATGAATGCGCCGTCCACTGTCTTCGAGGGCAACGTAGAGGACTTTACCCTGTGGCACCTGTCGGCCCAGAGTCTCGCCGCCGGTGGCCACGGCGTTGGCGATGTGCAGGGCCAGCCAGCTCTTGCCCACCTTGGGCCGCCCGCCCAGCATCGCTAATCCTTCGGGAATGAGGTCAGGGACAACCCACTTGAGCGGCGGGTACTCGGTGTTCATGATCTCCTCCGCGGTGCGGAAGAGTTTCGGCGGTTCAGGCACGGCTGCAATCAGGTGCGCCAGGCCGTCAACCTGTTTCACGAGGACGTTGAATGCCTGGCGGACGCCGTCTTTGCCGTCCATAGCGTGCACAGCGAGGAGCGTCTGCACTGTCTCCTGCCAGACGCCACAGCGGTCCAGCATGATGGCGTCGGCTGACTGTCCGTTGAGCAATGCCTGGATGGCTGTCTGCGTGTAGGTGTTTGCGTCGCTGTCGCCTGTCGTCATAGGGGCGACTCCAACCAGGCGCGCAGACATGCCCGCACAATGGCCTGTTCCAGTTGTGGGTCCAGGCAGTGGATCAGGGTCTGCGGTCGTCCTTGCGCGTTGCGGCCGTTGGGGAAGACCACGCGAGCCCGTTCACAATCACGCTGACGGATTTCCACCCGGAAGGTCCATACGCCGACCGCTACCTGCACATGGGCGCGCAGGTCATCACGCACCGGGACATCTTCTACTTTTAGCACCTTGATCTGATAACCGTCTCCTGCATCAGTTGGCATGTCGGCATCGTTTTTGGACGGGACATTTGCGCCAAGCCAGGACGAAGACCAACGCTTTGGGAAGGGATGATCTTCATTTGTTTGTTGGTGGGTAAGAATATGACGCATGGGTGTCTTCGCTTCCTTCAGTCGCTGCCCTGGGTCAGTTTGTCCACGACGCCAAAACGGCTGTGCGCCAGGCGCAGATCGTCGTCGACCTGGGCCAGATAGCGCTGGATCGTTTCCAGGCTTTCGTGACCCATCAGCCGCTTGAGGGTGATCATGTCCATGCCGTTGCGCAGGCTGTTGATGGCGAAGGCGCGGCGGAAGGCATGCATGCCCGGCTCACGGATGCCGGCAGCCTGGGCGCGACGGCGCACAATCTGGCGAATACCAACCTGGCTCAGTCCACGACCATCGGCCTTCACCCAGAGCGGGTCCATCTTGCCCACGCCGGGACGATGCTTGAGATAGGCGGTGAGGCAAGTGCGCGTCTGCTCGCCCACGAAGACGACGCGGCGCTTGCGTCCTTTGCCCCAGCGCACTTCGACCCGCCCTGTGCTGAGGTTGACCTGCCCCACACGGAGCCTGCTCAATTCCTGATGACGCATGCCGCTGTCGAGCAAGAAGTAGAGCAATGCCCGGTCGCGGTCTCCTGTGAACTTGCCTATCGGGCAGGCATCAATCAGCGCCAGGACGTGGGCCAGCGAGACCGGCTGCAGCGGATCCTGAGGACGCTTGGGCGGCTTCGTGCCTGTCAACGGCTCCCACGCTTCCAGGTTGTATTCAACTTTGCACCAGTTGAGGAAGGCGCGGACGCCGGTAAAGATGGTGGCAACGCCGCCCGGCGAGTGGCCGGCATCGCTGAGATCAACCAGAAAGCGGCGCACAGTGGCGGCACTGATCTGGCGGACAGCGCTAAGTTCATGCTCGGCCATGTAGTCGCGCAGTTTGCCGAGACAACGCTCGTACCAACGGATGGTGGGGGGCGTGCAGTTGAGGGCGCGGCGACTGAGGAGAAATTCGGCCATTTCGTCCACAATGGTGCGGCTGCCACCGTCATCGCGTGCGCGACGGGGCAGGCGGATTATCTTGCTCTCTTTTCCGGCCTCTGCGGTCTGCCGCGAAGTTGTGGCGGTAAAGGAATTTCGCGCGTTGCGCGGGTGTGATATCATCCAGAGAACCTTTCATTTGTCTATCTTGGCGCTCTGCCGCTGTTGACGCAGCGGTTGCGCAGTTGAGGTAGTCAAGTTGATTGGGACGAACACAGCAGCGCCGGGTCTTCCAGGACTTTGTCGGCGCTGTTGTGTTTTGTAGGACTGGCCCTCGCTTGTTTCTCCATGTGTCAACTCCTTTGGTGAAATGAACGAATATGGTTAAGCGGCGTAGACAGGGTCACTGAAAGTGTCCTGTCCGAAGCCGCGAACCCGCTCGTTGGAGACAATGCGCTGCAAGGTGTGGGATCTGCCCTTCCATTCGTGGGTCCACAGAGAAGCGGGCGCATCGAGGTAGAGCGTTTCCAAGTTGGTGACCCTGCCACGCGGCACGCCTGCGCGCTGCGCTTCCTCGGCATAGTGGATCGACTGCACCGGGGTCACAGTGCAGATGACCGCTTCCCCTTGCAGCCGGTAGGCATTCCACCACTTCTCGGCGCGCTGCCAGATTTCGCCGCCCCGCCCTTGCACTTCCACGTAGAGAAATTCTCCATCGCGTTCCAGTTGCACATCTGGTTCGGCCTGGCCGTCTGCGTACGGGCAGAGTGTCACCTCATAGCCACGCAGACGGGCATGGTAGGCAAAGATGCAGATCGCCGCGTTGTGGTGACGTTGTCCCTGGCCACCGCGGTGGCGCTGCTGCAACTCTTCCCACTCCGAGCGCACCGGCGTCACGCCGATTTCGGTCAACAGTTGCCGTCCTAGTGGCGTCAATTGCACAAGCGACACACTGGCATTCAGACGTACCGTCATCGCCTGCCAGAGACCAGCCTTTTCGAGGTGGGCGCCAGCGCGTATGAAGGTGCCGTTGCGTGGGTGGTGTCCTTGCATGGCGGCCTCGGCCTGGATCAGCCCATAGCGCAGCGACCAGCCGCTCAGCGCCAGCCCTGCCAGCAGACGGTACTCGATCCACGGCAGATTCAACCGCGCCCGCGCCACCCGCTTTTGCTGCGACAGATGGAAAGACAGCGGTTGTGGCACCCGATTCGGTGCATCTTTGTCCGTCGGCAACTGCGACAGCGCGGCTTTCAACTCGTCGTAGTTCATTGTCTACACCTCACTTTCTCGGCCAGCATTCTCTGCTTGCTGGCGTAATGGTCCTGCACCTATACTGGCCTGTCGCCCTGGCCCATCGTCCGGCCAGCGCATTGCGTCTTTGCCCGGTGTGATGTCTTTGGGCCGTCCTGATGGGTCCAGTTCGACAGGCCGTGAGACGCAAAGCAAGTAACGGGAGCCGGAAAAATGGCCATAAAACGCGAAAAGGCACGCCTCCGCGCAACGGAAGGTGCCTTTCGGCAAAGAGTATACGCTTACTTTATTGACCCGTCAAGCCTCAAATCGAACGTTTGGTCTACGACATTTGCACGCACAAAAACGTGTAAGGATAGATTCAGTAGGAGAAATTCCAACGGATAATTGATAAAGCGAATGGAAGAATCAGGAATTCCTGCGCCAGCGTTAAGGCAAGCGTAGACGCTGGCGTTCAATTCGCAGTGGCAGGTCACATACGACAGCGTAGTAGCCCACCCCATGAAAATTAAAACTGTGATTATGCCATGTGGACGCAGATGTCCGCATTCAGCATAAAAATAATGGTTGGGGCCACCGACCAGATTTTGAAATTCAACGCTCTGGTCAGTGGCCCGAACCAATGAAGCCTACCCTGACTTCGATTAAGCTGGTTTTGACATCACTTCAGATTGTCCACCACCCCATACCGATCATGCGCTCGTTGCAGATCCTCGTCGAGCAGCGCCAGGTAGCGGTCGATGACTGAGAGATCAGCGTGTCCCATCAGTCGTTGTAGCGTCACCACATCCATGCCGTTGCGCAGAGAGTTAACGGCAAAGGCGCGCCGAAATGCATGCATACCGGGTTCAGGCAGTCCTGCCCGGTCCGCTGCACGTCGTACAATTTGGCGTAGTCCTGATTTGCCCAGAGGCTTATTGGTGACTGACACCCACAGCGAATCTTCATCTTGGGTCGTCCCGCGGTGGCGGAGGTAGGCCATCATGGATCGCTTTGTGCGCTGACCGATGAAGACAACGCGCGCTTTCTGTCCTTTCCCCTGTCGTACGAGCACCTGCCCCGACTGCAAGTTGACGTCTCCCACGTGGAGTTGGGTCGCTTCCAGATGGCGTAGGCCGGTATCCAACAGCAGGTAAAGTAGGGTGCGATCACGATCCCCGGCGAAGGTGCGGGATTCGCAACTATCAACCAGCCGCTGAAAATCAGCGAGGGTCAATGGCTCAAGACGTTCCTTGGGGCGTTTGGGCGCCTTCACCTTCGCCAAGGGGTTCCAGTCTTTCGAGGCATACTCGTCGGCGTACCAGTTGAGGTAGGCACGCACGCCGGTGAAGAGAGTGGCAACGCCGCCGCGGGAGTGTGCTTCGCCAAGTTGTACGAGGAAACGTCGGACGTGGCTGGCGGTTACATCCTGCGTGGATTCGATGCCCTGTTCAGCACAGAAGTCCAGCCACTTGGTCAGACAGCGGTGGTACCAGGCAAGGGTAGCGGGAGTGAAATTGCGGGATTGGCGGTCGACGAGAAACTCTTCCGTCTCGGCTGTGAGGAATTGGTTCGACCTACGGTTTTTATCGAAGCTAGACATAAAACGGCCCTTTCTGCGACCACAACATCTAGTGGTGGCAGAAAGGGCAGAGTCCTACATATTGTGCTTTGAGCGCCCCCTGCAGGACTCGAACCTGCGACCAACGGTTTAGAAGACCGTTGCTCTATCCACTGAGCTAAGGGGGCAGGGACAATGATTGTACCTAAGTGTCTGAACCCAGTCAAAACCGTTCGTCGCAGGTCCGATTCCTACAGAGTGCGCTCAAAGCACAATATGCAGGACTCTCTGATATTCGCTGTTAGTACGTTGTTCTAAGTTTTCCAGTCAATAGAGAAGGAAAACCCACCGAGTTACATTGTCGATGGGTTAGAGGGTTTGCAGGTGGTATAATGTCACCAGCGCCGATCTATCCATCGGTTGCTACTGCCGGGTGAGTGTGTCACCACTTGCCCGGCGCTTTGTTTCTATGACTTGCCCTGCTTCGCTTGGCGTTCTTCGATGTACTGCCGTGCTACGCTGTCAGGGATTAACCACGTCTTAGCAACTTTGTAAGCGCCTTCTATGCGTCCCTGTGCGCAGAGTGAGCGAATATACGTACCACTCACCCCCACCGCTTCCCCTAGTCTCTCAGTTGTCCACGGTTGCGCCTCAGTCATAGCCTAACCTCGAATGTTTGTTCTTGCGATATGGCAAGTATAACACTAGTCCCCATTATTTGCACCTTAAATTTTCACACCCAAAACAAAGACGCCCCACCGGTGAAGGTAGGGCGCTTTGCAACCATAAACGTAAGGAGGTAATTGTCAGTTAGTGGTGCGCCGTCGATGGAAACGGACAACGTTCCAGACGGTTAGCTTAATATTTTTCATCACTTGCCACCTGTAGCAGCCGCTTTTACCTGGTCGATTAGACGACGCCCGGCCGCTTGCCAGTCGCTATCCTTTTTCTCTTTGGCGCGGGCGCGTTCCTCGATACGACGTTGCTGTTCTTTCTGCCAGTCGGCGCGGGCGCGTTCCTTCAATGCCGCTACCTCTTGTTTGTGCTTGTTGTTCTCAACAGCCGCCGCTGCCGACACTTCCACCAGTATATTGAGCTGTTCTTGTTTGTCGGCTGCATTGCGTAGCGCGCTAAAAGTTTGAGCACTTCCACCGGCGGCAATGTACGCGTCAATGCGTTCCAGCATGAAAGACGCCGCGCCGGTTACATCATCGTATAGTTCCTCTACTCGTTTGTTGTCTGTCATGGTGTCACCTCTGTTTTTCTAATCATTTCACGGATTTGATACTGAAGTCGCTGCCAATCGTCGCTGCCTATGATTTGTGACCGTAAGCACAACGATTCACGTTCATCCAACAGAGCCAGCAACGCCCGCGCCGATTCGTTGATCGCCGGTTGCTTTGCATCGCGCTGTTTCCTGCCTGTTGCCTGTAGTTCTGCTAGTTCCATGTTTTCCCCTTTACTCTGAAATTTCGATATCGTCTGTATCCCAAGCGTAGACGGGTTCACCATCCACGATTGACAACGTTCCATTGAGGAAATCCCACAGGTAGAGATGGGCGAATTCGTCTAGTAGGCGATGGGCGAATTCATCCGCTTGTGTCTCTTTTACCTGGGTCTGTTCCTCGGTAATGACTTCAACGCCGTGGGCTATTTCTGCCGTCAACCTGTGCCACATGTCGCCCGTTGCCACATGATCTAGGCGCAAGTGTCCGCATTCGTGGTAGAAGATGTACGGCATACTAGCGCGCCGTTCGTCGAACAAACTACCATCTAAATGGATTTCTTTTACCTGTGATTCAGGATTCCACGTAGCAAGCCCGTACGCCTGTTTGGTGGCTTGCAGTTCATCATTGCGCACCACGCACACAGGTTCACCCACTATGCGTTCTGCCCACGGTTCTAGAGCCGACACACGTTCTTGATTCATGCTGCCACCTTGTTCCTTTTCCACTTACGGCTTTCCTGCTTTGCCTTGATAGTCGGTATCATGTAGGCCACGCCCCATTCACGGCAGAACACCCTTGCATCTTTGCAGCCGTTTGCGGCATCACACAACGCCTGTAGGACGACACCGACCAACAGATCATCGTAGGCGTCCTGTGTGCCATCGATGGCGTACACGTCCCAACGTGATGCTTTCATGGTTTCCCCCTACGCTAACAGCCACGTGACGGTTTCCCCGCCTTGCCACGCCAAACCCAGAGCGATTACACAATCGTCATGACCACCTGAAGGGTGAGAGTAGCGAATTAGCCCACTCGGTAGTTGGTCCATTTCAAACGCCATCAGTTCATTGATTAACACCTCATCAGGAAGAATCTTTATAGCTTGCTGTTCAAACGCTAGGACTAGCCGATCTATCATGGCTTGTTTGCTTGCGTTCGTGGTGGTGAATCCCACAACGGGTAGACCTTCCCGCTGTAAACGTTCCACCAGTGGCGATCCCATGTTATTTGTCTCTGCGTGGATGGTGGACAGGTTGAACCGCTGTGCTAGAGCGTGCAAACGTTGAACCTGTAGTTCGTAGTCTGTGCCCGTCATCCTGTCTAGATAGCAGAGTTCCCCTAGTGTGGTGTCAACCACTGCAAAGACGGTTGAATCATTCGTTCTACCCCAGTCCACACCCGCTATATACACGTGCCCAGGTTGCGCCCGTTCTTGCTCTTGCGCCGTCGCACAGTCCGTCACGTTGCGGAACACTAACCCGCTATCGTCCATCACCTCTGCTAAGTACTCTTGACGCCAGAGCCGTTCAGGTGTTTCTAGCTTGATTGCGTCAAGTTCACTATGATCTAGGTGGGGATTGTCGTAACTAGTGAAGCGCCACGCGCGCCAACGTTCGCGCCCGTGTGCAGACTGCCATAGACGCGCCGCCCAGTTCCTACCCTTTGGTACACCGATGAAGAGAGACCACCCGCCATAATCGATTAGGGTAGCGCGTACGTACTCACTCCAGACCGCTTCAGGCATAAGTGAGAATTCATCCATCACCACACCCTTGACGCCTTCACCCGCTAGACTGTCAGGACGTTCAGCCGTTCTAAGCCAGATTTCACCACCACCCGGTAGGCGTATCTCTTTATCTGACTCACGAATGTATTTTTCCGGGTTTTCTCCTATCGCCTTCCACAGTTGGCGCGCATACTCTTTCAGCAGTCGCCACGCTCGTTTCATCGATGCACTACGCCAGGACAGGCCCACCCACCAGTAGAGCCCAGGGTCAGCGCACGCGTGAATGAACAGCTTCACTACGCCCACCTCGGTTTTACCATACCGACGCCCACAGAAGGCGATACCGTGCCCGGCCCACTCTAGCATTTCGTTCTGTCCGTCGCTGTGCATCTTGGGTAAGTCAACTGTTACCGTTTTCGCCATCGTCGCCCCCTGTCAGCTTCTTAGGAACAAATGAGAATTGAATCTCTAGTGGTTGCCCATCACCACCCACGGTGATCCGTTCACGCTTACCCCAACGTTCAGGAAAGCGCCGTTCCAACCACCACGCGCTAGCAGTCCAGTTGCGAGACTCTTGCGCCGCTTGCTTGACGTTCTGCACGTGCCACACCTCCGCGGCATCCTGTGCAGTGCGCACCAGTTGGGCAAACTCACCGTACACGGTTTCGGGTTCAGCCTCACCACGTTCTAGCCACTGGTAGAAGGTGCGACGGTTCATATTCACCGCGCCGCAAGCGGTTTCCACTGGCACGCCATCGGCCAACAGCCCACATAGAGCCGACACACGTTCAGCGGTTAACTTGCTGCCGGGTGGTGTGGGTTTGGTGAGCGTGTATCCCTGTTCAATCGTTGTGGTTTCCTCTGTCATTCATTGCCCCCTTCAAAGATAAAGCGCCGAAACAGTCACCCGGTGAAGGTGTACCGCTTCGGCGCTCTTGGCGCTCTGATATTCGTTTAAGTGTCACTCTATCACTTGCCCGGTGACGCTGCCCTAGGCGCTTCCTGTGCTGTCTGATAGCGTTCTAAGTCAATCGTCAAGGTTTCTGCCCTATCCTTGATTTCTACTTTCTTGGTGAGTGGGCAGTAGCGGAAAAGTAGCTTTCCTGTCTTTGGGTTGCGTATGTCTCTATACATTCCTTCACCGTTACAGTAACTTAGGCCACTGTAGGCCACTTTCACCACGCTTACCACCCCTGTAGGCATCTTCATTCAAGAGGATTTCACGCACAGATGAAGCGTGCCAACGTCCACCCCGCGCTGTAGTATGTCCGTCTTTGTTCAGTCCGTCTGCAATAGCTGTGAGCGTTTGCCCCTTGGCGCGTTCTCTGAAGATCCACGTCACCAGCTTCGCGCCATCCTTATCTACTGCCACATTCAGCACAGGTTTACGCTTTCCGCTTTCGTCGGTTTCGGGTTCTACCTCGATACGCCGGTATCCCATCGGAACACGCCCACCCTTTTCACCGTCCACCTTACCACGTTGGTTTCTGCCGTTCGTGGTGCGTTCTACGATGGTATCCCGTTCCAACTGTGCTAGAGCCGCAAACATGGTTAAGACAAACTGCCCTGAAGGTGTAGACGTATCTAGAGACTCTTTACAACTGACTATAATCACCCCATGCTTGGCTAGACGTTCCACCAGGGCCAGGACTAGAGAAGTTTTGCGCCCTAGACGGTCAAGAGCCGATACAATCACAGCGTCAATCTTGCCATCTTCAGCAGCAGCCAACAGAGCCGCTAGAGCCGGTCTAGACTCTACGTCTAGCGTACCGCTTAACCCATCGTCTACGAATGGCGGTTCTACCACCTGCCACTGTTTCACCGTCGCCATTGCGCGGGTCATAGTGTCCTGAACGTCTAACCCGTATTTGTCGCCCTGTTCCTCGGTTGAAACTCTCAGATAGATAGCGGTGCGCATGGTACATTCCCCCGTGAATTACAGTAACTTTTAACTTACTGTATTGTACCATGATTTACTGTATTTGGACCTTAAATTTTCCCGTTTAACCATCCAGTAACACGCACTCGACACCACCAGCGCGCAACGCTGCCACATCATCGGCATCACAGAGCGTGCCCGTCACCACGTCCCACCACACGCTTGAATCGTCGGTATCACGCACAAAGAGCCGTCGCGGTGGGTGGGTGGTTTCGTTGGCATTGTGTGAAGTCCACACGGTTGTTGAAGTGTCGTTTTTTTTAAGGTGTGCGTACTGCGTAGGCAGTGTGGAATTCATAGATTCTTTACCTCGGTTGATTCCCATTTTCATTCACTTTCTGTTCACCTCTCATTCACTGGTGAAAGAAAATGTTACAGTTGGTTACAGTGTTACAGTTGTTACAGGTGTTTCTGACTTTTTTCTATATGTAGTTTCCACGTGACAAAAACATAGAAGTAAGTGTAACAACTGTAACAGCGTGACAAATTTCAGTGATTTTACTCTGGTCAGACGTGTTACAGTTGGCGATTTAAACTGTAACAGTTTCGGGTATTTCATCGCCCTGTTGGTATGGCATCAACGCCAAAAACAGGAATATGCGAAGAAAAACGGCCATTTCAACTGTAACACTGTAACGCTATTCAAGCAGTGATAAGCCACTTACACCACGTTGAACACCTGCGCCTGTGCGCTTTGCAACGCTGGCTGTGTATCCCTTACTTGTCAGTGCTTTACTGAGATTGCCAAGTTTCTTAGGTGTTACACCGTTATCGTTGCACCAGTTCTCATATGACTGATAGAGCAGGTGGTTAACTGTCCACGCTTCACCATCTGCCTTTGTGCATTCGTTCAGCCATTGCGCTACGTAGTCGCGTTCCTCGCGCTGTCTCTGTGTCGTCTGCTTAACGCTGCCGGGTGTCTGTAGGCCCACGGGTGATTCGTACCATCGGCGCGCACCTGCCACCAGCCAGGACAACACGCCTTGCAGACTCTTAGCCGATTTCAACCGGTGTTTGAGTGTCTTGTCCTCTTTGCCCAGGTAGCTGTTAGGAAACTCGATTACGCGCAACCGTCCCCAGAACGCTTCATCGTCTACGTCACCATTTACTGGGTGATTCGACACTAACCAGATTTTGAACTGTGGACGATACTCGAAGTGGTCACGGTGCTTAAATGCACAGCGTATGTAGTCACCACCTGTAAGCATTTTGATTTTAGCTTCATTCAGGCTTTCATTTCGGTTGCTCTCACTCGACACCACGAAACGCGCCGGTTTCAGTGGGGCAAGTGCAAAATTTTGCGCATCTACATCACGGTTAGCTGTGAATGTGCCAAAGTCGGCAGAGTGCCCCAGTGGACGCCCGATTAGGCTTAGAATGGTCTCGGTGAATGTTCCCTTCCCGCTACGCGTCGGCCCGTGTACGTAGTGAACGCACTCTTCACTAGTTCGGCCCGTAATGCTATAACCCGCTGCCATCTGAAGGTAGCTGATTACGGCATCGTCGCGGATCGCTGATTGCAAGAACTGTTCCCACTCTCGGCTTGTTGCTGCCGGGTCATAGGCAACGGGTAAGCAGTACGTGAACTTGTGTGCGCTCGTGTGTGGCATTAGTTCGCCGGTTCTCAGGTTCACAATACCGTTTGCACAATTCAGCAGGTCGGGATTGCTATCAAATTCGCTAACGCTTGCCACGTTCAAAGAGCGGTACAGATACTTAGTGTTCCGCACATTCGCTGAACTGGGTTTCGTCGCCTTTACGATAGCTTCCCTATCAGCCCGTACAGCCGCTTCCCGTCGCTGTTTCAGGGTTTCCACGATTGCCCGTTCTAGGTGCGCTTCTGCGTTGTCGCTTTCCCAGAATCGGCCCGTATTGCGCATCCATCCGTAGGCGTCGACGTAGCAGAACTGTTCACCGTAGAGCCGCTTTACGCACTGTGCGTTCCCTTCATCATCGGCGCTTTCAGTGAGCAGGAATTCAGTATCATCCTGCCCTACCGACGCGGTGATCTGCGCCGGTAGGGTGTCCAACAGTTCGGTGAAGGTCGCGCCGGTCAACGGATCTGTGGGCATGAAATCGGGGAAATCGGGCGCAACGTCCTCGAAGGGATTGTGGGATTCTCCCACACCCGCCGCGGCATGATAGCCGTTCCCGTTCGGCCTCACGGCCACGTTACGAAAGTCTGTTACTTGTGTCACGTGCTAACCTCCCACGCTTCGATAGGTGGGGTTATAGAAACCCGTCATCTGTGAAGTGACTCGGTGAATGGTCCGCGCACCCCACGTACCGAAAGCGCCGTCTTTTCTATCCCATTTCGGCCCGTGTAAGCCACTCTGCCGAAACAATCTGTCTATCCGTTCGGCATCGCCCCCCGTGTAATAGCTCAGGTGGCTGCACAACGCTAGAGCCGCTTCAGATGATGAAGGGAACCCACGGGTGGAGCCTTCCCACAGTGCTTTGATTTTGTAGCCCTGCCGACTGCGGAACATAACGTTCAGTAGGCTTTCATCGTCCATTGTGAGCGGTTGCGCCGGTCTCGGTGTGCCCTGTGCCACTGCGCACGCTTCCCCGAAAATGGCACGGTGAAACGCTGTTAATTCTGCCTGTCTGGTCTCTATCGTGGCAGGTGTGCCGCTTAGGTGTGCGCCTGTAACCGTCAAGAACCGTTTTTCGCTGTATACCTCGATATTGCCCCGCTTGCGCCCGTGTGGTGGCAGAGAACCACGCACAAAGACTCTTAGCCCATGCTGTGAGGGTGTCACCTCGGTATAACTGGCAAGATTGCGCACAATGTCAGC
Source organism: bacterium (assembly GCA_016124945.1). Lineage (GTDB taxonomy): Bacteria > Chloroflexota > Anaerolineae > Caldilineales > Caldilineaceae > RI-153. The sequence goes on from WGMT01000013.1 coordinate 49,018, forward strand.
AGCCCACGGTTTCACCTTGCCCGCGCCATCAATGCAATTGTCCAGGTCCACGCCCACGAATGGATCGTACTCAGTAAGCACAAAGCCGACGCCGTTCACGTTGCTGTTGGGCATTGTGGCGCGCTGTAGCGCCTTCTCCCACGTTGCCCAGTTGCGCGGGTCGTGTGCGTCTACCACAACGCCGTTGTGGGCGCTTACAGGGCGCTTTGTGGGTTTGTCTGGCTGTCTGGGGTTGTACCCTTTGAGCCAGTTCACCCACTGGTCAGGTTCTTTCAGTTCATCGGGTGCGGTGAAGGTGGTCACGCTGTCACCTCCACACGTTCTAGGGCACGCCACCGCGCCGCCCATGCTGCCGTTGATTCTGGTACGCTTCCCTTTGCCTCTTGTCGCTGTAGAGCCTGTAACAATTCCACAGGTGGGGCAAGCTCGGTGAGCAGGTCAAACCGTGTTTTCTGTTCGTAGACAAAATCAGGTCCATCACCTGTGAGAATGTGCAAGAACCGCTGTTCGTTGGTCATCACTCACCCCCTAAAATGGGATATCCTCTTCTGATCGCCCGTATTGGCTAAACTTGCGCACAATGCCCGGTACCTCGATATCGATATCAGGAATCGCCCCTGCGCCAAGATGGGCCAGCCCATCAAGAACGATCATGCGGGTGTTGATTTCTCGGTAGAGTTGATTGAAGGCATCTACAAGCGGTCGCGCCTGTGTCTCTAGCTGTTCTAGAATCTTCTGTAGGCCATACAGTTGAGTTGCTAGATCGTCTAGCTGGGCCACCCGCTCTTCCAGTTCGACGCGTAGCAGGTCAGAAGTAGCGGTAAGCTGTCTGTGGGATTCCTCAGGGGATACAGCTTGAACGTGGTTTGAAGTTGTGCTATTGTTCGTCATGGATAGTAGCCTTTCGTTTGCCTCAAAATGTCGGTGACTGTCTGCCTGCCCGCCCGCTACTTGCGCCAACAAGTTAGTGGGCATTTTTTTACAGGATAGCTGTAGCCGTTGCATTGCCGTTGTCACTTCCCCACACTAGCCCACGCTGATCAGCTTCCAACAGCAGCCGACGCCGGATAAAGGTGCTAGCCGGTAGCCTTTCAGCAGCCGCTAGACGCTCGATTGCCTTTCTCTCTGCTTCAGTCACACGGATTTGTAGCACGGTTTCTCTTGCCATATTTAACCTTTCGTCTACACAGTGTCTTTGCACTATCCATACAGTAGCACGATTGTTCGCCCTTGGGAGTGGGGCTAATCGTCGGGATTCTCCCACACCCACAAGTCGCCCCATTTCTTGTCCAATGTTCTGATTTTCTCCCTCACTTTGTTTCTATCCACAGGTTCAAATGAGATAGTCCCTTCACTTCCCAGTTGGCTAATGATGCTCTCTATATCCTGCTTGGCTTGCTCTTCCTTGATTTCCATACTCACAAGTATGTCAATGGCAAAATCTACCCGCTGTGACTGGATATGCTTAACAAGTGTGGAATTCAGAAAGTCTGCTATTTCCTGATAGCTTCTTTTCCACCGCTTGTGCATCAACCACAGTTTGAAATAGAGTTCACCGATACCCCCACCTATCCACGGTCCCTGAAACTGTAATAGTCGCTTTCTCCATTCACTAGCAAGAGGGTGAGCATTTCCCAGATCGTTCCTAGTGGTGTGTTCATCGATTCTCACAACAATTTCTATCCAGCCTTCTTTCTTGTATCCCTCGATGAAATGAATCATTACACCATCCTCTGTGACTCCAGTTAGGTCACTGTTCAGGCCCATGAACCTAAGCAATCTTGGCGAAAACATGCTCTTACCTCTCTTTTGTGTGGGTGCGGGTAGGTGGTTTGCATTGTGCAGAGGTTGCCGCAAAACACAAACCACCCGAAACCATACCCCACACGTGGTATTCTCCGCTGTATGTGCTACCGTGTGCCACCCTGCAAGCTATCGCCCATGTAGCGTTTATGTACTTCCTGTGCGCTGATTGCGCACCGTTTCTGCAAGTGTTCGGTACGTGCCCGCGTCCATCCCTGCTTTTTTCCAGTAGCTAACAGCCTGTGCGTACTCGGCATAGTCAAACACGTTCAGAAACCAACTGCGCACACTTGGATCATAGGTGAACAGTGGCGCGGGGGTCGACACCTCTTGCAGCCGGTAGCAGTGCAACCGTAGTACGTCCGCTTCAGTGACGCGTAGACCAAACCTATAGCGCCCGTTACGCCCCCACGGTGAAGGTACTAACAGCTTGCCGTCACCGTCTACGTTCACCCTGCCCAAATTGCCGTCTGTCTCATAGCACAGGGCAATGAGAACGTTCACCGACTCGTTAATGAGTTCTGCCGACGCTGCCGCTGCCCCTTTACGGGTGAGTGTGGCCGCTACGCTTTGCGCCCGTTTCCTTGCGTGCCGTAGAACCTTCGCTGTTGCGATTTCCGGTTGCCGCTCGGTAAATGTACTCAAGATGGAATTACCGTGCCCGTTGCCGTTCATGTTCATTTTCGTGTCACCTTTGCCGCTAGAATCAATGTCAAAAAGAAAAAACCGACCGCCAACGCCATCAGCACAGCCGCCAGATCCGCCGCTAAGTCTGCGCTCATCGTGGCATATTCTCCGCAAAGACAGCCACGATCAGCCCCAGGACGGCCAACGCCGTCACGCCCACGGCCGCCGCAAGTAAGACTGTCTCTAAGGTGCGCTGCCGTTCGCTCTTTGGCAGTGAGTAGCGCCCGTGACGGTGTGCCTGTTCGCGAAACAGGAATTTCCACAGTAGCAAAACCTCTGTGAGTTGCGCACCCTCGGCGCTTACCCAAACATGCAAGAAGTAGGCAATCAACCACGCCGCCGAAAAGCCAAAGAAGAACGCCAACGCCAGGGTGAAGAATGAGAGAGACGCCCCGAACACAGCAGCCGCCACAACGAACAGAACGCCCGTCACGGCGCTTAACTGCCACGTGCTTATACTGAATCCCTCTGCACGGTCTCGCCAAGAGCCTTCCACGTGTGAGGATGAACGCACTACCCGCGCTTCTGGCAGTGGTGACACAATGTGCTGTACGTCGTCATCATCACCGATTACCCGCGGTTTCGCCTGGTCACGCTGCACAATCTCAAATTTCGTCGGTGTGCCATCTGGACGCCAAGCAGTCGGGCGCATATCCTCGATTTCATCGAAGGTGTAACTATGCCCGTTTTCCCGTTCGTACTTCGTTCGTAGTTGAGCCATTAAATACCCCCTGCCTTTGCCATTGCCACCACCAATAACGCAATCACAATCAACCAGAATTTCCAGTCAAAATCGGACTTGCGCATCATGCACCACCTAGCATGTAAAGCAGCCACAGAGCCACCACGCCAAGCACTACCGATGCCACAGGCCCCAGACAGCCGTTTAATTTGCGCTCTTGTGTTATCGACCACCACGCAAACGCC
>WGMT01000091.1 GCA_016124945.1 bacterium
GGCGTTTGCGTGGTGGTCGATAACACAAGAGCGCAAATTAAACGGCTGTCTGGGGCCTGTGGCATCGGTAGTGCTTGGCGTGGTGGCTCTGTGGCTGCTTTACATGCTAGGTGGTGCATGATGCGCAAGTCCGATTTTGACCTGAAATTCTGGCTAGTGGTGATTGCGTTATTGGTGGTGGCAATGGCAAAGGCAGGGGGTATCTAATGAGACGGCAAACTGACCAACATGAAATCGAGGATATGCAGCCGGTACGCTGGCGTCCAGATGGCACACCGACGAAATTTGAGATCGTGCAACGTGAACCCACCGCACCGCGGCCTATCGGCTGGGATGATGCGCCTATTGTGGCACCCACACCGGCAGACCGTCTGCCACGCGTGCAACGTGTCATTGAAGGATCGCCGGTGGACGAAGCGCGAGCGTTTAACATCCGTGTGAGTAGCCTTGCAGCTGTGCTTGGCGGCGGGCTGTGCTGCTGGCGTTGGTCTTTGGCGCGTCTCTATCGTTCTGGACCGGCGCCCTTTGGTTTGGCACCGTGTTTGCCCTCACCTGGGCCGGGGCGTTTGCGTTGGACACGCTAACGTCGGCTGGTGGTGTCGAGATGTTCCACGCGGCGCGTATGTGGCGATTCCTTGACCGTGAACAGGCACATCGACACCAACGGTACAGCGTGCCAAAGACAGACCGGCAGCGCACCTTAGAGACAGTCTTACTTGCGGCGGCGGTCGGCGTGACGGCACTGGCTGTGCTTGGGCTGCTGGTGGCTGTCTTTGCGGAGAATATGCCAGGATGAGCGCAGACTTAGCGGCGGATCTGGCGGCTGTGCTGATGGCGCTGGCAGTCGGCACCGTGTTTTTGACATTGATTCTTGCAGCGAAAAGGGGCAGGTGATGACCTACAGTAACGGCATTTTGAAGCACTACGAAGAACACAAAGACGAGATCCTAACGGCGCGGGTACTGAGGAAGGCGCGGGGCAGGGCTGCTGATGTATCTCGCAGTCTCACCCGTACCGGGGCGGCACAGGCAACCGCTGAACTGTTGAACGAAGCGGTCAACAAGTTGATCGGCTATCTCTACGAAGTGGACAGCGACGGCGTACGCGCCAACGTGGATGTAGATGGGCGTATCGAGATCCCTTGTCCATGGGGAAGCGTGGGGCGTCCCAGATACGCTCTACGGCGCACAGAGGGCGATAGCCTACGTCGGTACATGCAATTCCTGGCAGCCCAGCGCAGACCCACACCGCTGTTCACGTTCGACAATGGCCGATGGTGGTTGAACGTCTTTGACTATCCAGACCGTGATAAAGCCTTGCAGTATTGGCGGATCGTGGCGGTTGATGCGTCCATCTGGCGACGGTTTAGCACTCAAACGGCGTCCTAAGTACATACATTGTGCATACAAAGGCCATGCCAAGCGCGATGTCACACCATGCCATACAGCGGGGAACACATTATCGGGGGCAGTGGCTTTCACCTACACAAAGTTAAAAGTTACTGCATGCGTCTGATTCTCCTTCTCCTGTCTTCAAACGCGTCCACATACCCGGCCTGGTTGAGATTGTCCCCGGCGTTGACTATGTCTCCTGGTACCGCGAGGAATCGGGCTTTGCGCCAACGGCGGAATACTTTGGCGCGTATGTGCTACAGCCGATGGGTGACCGGCTGATCCTCGGTTTTGGCGGCCAAATGTTATTGAGAGAATGGGTTTTGGCGGCCAAATGTTATTCAGAGAATGGGTTTTGGCGTGTGTTGAGCACTTTGATGGTGTGCCAAATGCAGAAGGTTTGCATTTGGCACACCGAATATTTTGTGGCTTTTGTTTGCTGCAGACGCAGGGCTTAGCGTCTGCTCAGAATTGGCAAAAAGAGTGTGTCATCGTAGGCTGAGTCTTTGGTTAGCTTTGCAAGGAAGGCATTGGATGGGCCTGGCATATCATCAAGTAGTTCGCCTTCGGTTTTGCCGGTTACGTAGATGGCTGAAGAATCGAGGGCAATGCCGTGGGCTTCGTCATTGTGGTAGGTGGAACCAAATTGAATGGTCCAGATTGGGATGCCTCGTTTATTGTACTTGCGTACGTAGAGGCTTTCGCCGTTGATGCCGGCTACGCCTGGCAACATGCCGTCGGTGTTCCCAGCCATGTAGATGCCGGTGTCGTCTACTGAAACTGCATAGGCATAGTCTCGTTCCGTTGAGCCAAACTGGTGGGTCCAAAGTTCGACGCCGTTGTGGTCGTAGGCACGGATGTAGGCATCTTCTATGGGGGAGTCGAGTTGGCTGGGCAGCGTGCCTTCGGTATGTCCAACGATGTAGACGCCGTTGACATTGGCGGCGACAGCGTAGGCAAAGTCGGCCGCGTCTGAACCAAACTGTCGAGTCCAGATCTCAGCGCCGTTGGTGTCGTACTTGCGCAGGTAGGCATCCCAGTTGCCGGTGGAGGTTTGACCGGGAAATGCTCCTGTTGTGTAACCGACAACGTAGACGTATGAATCAAAGACGGTTACGCTTTCTGCGTACCCGTACTCCCACTCGGATGGGTTGTTAGGGGTTGCAGCGAACTGCACAGTCCAAAGCTCGGTACCATCAGGCGCATACTTGCGGATAAAGGCGTCTGCGCCGCCGGGATTTGTGTATTGTGGTAGTTCGCCCTCTGTTGAGCCGACGACGTAGATGCCAGTGGTGTCGAGTGTGATGGCGCGGATGTCGTCGTCGTTTTCAGTGCCGAATTGATGTGTCCATTCCTCTGTGCCGTTGTCGTCGTACTTGCGGACATAGGCGTCTTTGCCGCCGGCGTATGTTTGCCCGGTGAGTGCCCCGCTGGTGTCGCCTGCTACGTAGATGGCGGAACCGTCGCTGATCAGTGCTGTTGCCCTGTCGTTGGCTGTAGTGCCAAACTGTTTGGTCCAAACTTCGGTTCCGTCGGTGCTGTAGCGACGGACAAATACGTCTTGTTCGCCGAGGTGGGTTTGGCCGGGAAGAGCGCCAAGGGTGTAACCGGCAACATAGATGCCATTGATGGTTGTGAGCGCCAAGCTTGAGTCTGGTTGTAAGGTTTGTTGCGTTGCGCCGATTTGTCGGGTCCAGACCTCAGTGCCATCTGTATCGTAGCGGCGTAGATAGGCGTCGGAAAGTCCCAAACTGGTTTGCTGAGGGAGTGTACCGTCTGTGCTGCCAACCACAAATAGGTTGGCATCGGTTGCGGCAACGCCCCGTGCGGCATCGTAGGTAGTGGTGCCAAACTGACGTGTCCAGATCAGGGTGCCGTCAGTGTTGTAGTGACGAACGTACGCATCTCTTCCTCCGACATTTGTCTGGCCGGGGAAGGTGCCATCGGTGTAGCCTGCGATAAAGATGCCGGAACTGTTGGTGGATAGGCTGTAGATTGTTTCGGATGCGGGGGTGGCAAAGTCGCGTGTCCAGGCAATGTCGCCGGACAGGGAGTATTTCCGAATAAAGGTTTCTACCACCCCTGGGCTGGGGGGCTGACTGGTGAGGATGCCACCGGTACCGGCTACGTAAACGCCTGCGTCGTCGACTGCGACGCTGCGGACTTCTTCGGTTTCGTCTGTGCCGAATTGACGGGTCCAGACTTCCGTGCCGTCGGCGGTGTATCGGCGGATGAAGGCGTCAACGCTTTGGTGGGCGGTTTGGTTTGGCAGGCTTTCTGATACATCACCGGCTACCCATACATCTGTGCCATTTGATGCAATGGCATAGGCGCGGGTGTCGGTAGGGGAACCGAATTGGCGGGTCCAAAGTTCGTTGCCGGATGTATCGTATTTGCGAATGAAGGCGTCTATGCTGCCTGAGCGGGATTGGCCGGGAAAGATGCCAGAGGTTTGTCCGACGACATAGATTCCGTTGTCATCTGCGGCGACGCCAAAGGCAAGATCCATAGACTCTGTACCGAATTGTCGAGTCCAGAGGTCAGCACCGGTTTCATCATACTTGCGAAGGTAGGCATCGCCGTTTCCCTGTCCACTTTGGCCGGGCAAATTGCCGGCGGTGTAGCCGACTACATAGATGGCGCCGGCGTGTAGATCGACTGAATGGGCGCGGACTTCATAGTCAGCGCCGAATTGGCGCGTCCAGAGCAGATTGCCGGTGATGTCGTACAGTTGAATGTAGGCGTCCTCGGCTCCTCCATTGGTGTGGCCAGGAAAAGCGCCGGTAGTGGTTCCTACTGCGACGACTTGTACACCATTGGTTGCGACTGATGTTCCCCTGTCGGTTTGTGGGAGAGTCCTGACGCCGCCAAATTTCTGCATCCATTCAATCTCTGTGGATTGGGGTGTGGCTGTGGCCAGTATCGGTGAGTTTCTTGTGTTTGGCAGTATCGAGAAGATGGCCAGAAGCATTAGTGTGATGACTGCTCTGCGCATGGGAATCCTCCTGAATCGCCTGTGTATTGGGGGAGTTACATTGCATGTATCGACAGTCTGCCTCGGTTACTGATTGCGGCACTGTAAGTGCTCCTTGCGGTGGGCATTGAAGCTGAGAGACGAACTCAGCATTGGAGCGGAGACGAAAATGCAGTGAGGATGATCTGAATGTAGCACCGGCTTGGCTACGGTCAAGCGTCAAAAGTAGGATGCGGCATGATTGCAGGAGCATCGGCGTAGGGCCGTCATTATTCGCCGACGGCCCTACGCCGACGCATGCTGTTGTCTTCTAGCTTGGCGCTCAACAATGGGATCTGCAACCTTGATGCCGATTACTGAGGATCAGCAACTGTTGGTGAGTAGTGGCGGAATGGAGAACGCCTCCCTAACCCTCACCATAGGTGCCGCTGATGCCGCTTAAGACAACGGACAGCGGGGCACGGGGAGGGAGGAGACCGCTGCGGTTGGACGTCGGTGAGATGCGGCAGTGTCGCTGGTGGATGGGAGATATGCCCTGTTTCTTCCTGTGCCTGCCAATGAAAGAATTCGCCGTATTGACTTTCTACGGAGGTGTCTGCGTCTCGCGCCAGTCGGGGTCGTAGGTATTGAGCCAGGCGATCAATTGTTGGTTGGCTAAAGAGACAAGGTGATTGTGGCTCACGTCAATATTCCCTAGCGACGGTTTTAACTGTGTAATCTCAATCGGTAACGTCGTCAGTTGGTTTTGTTCCAAGTCGAGTCCTTCTAAGAGGCTGAGGTTACCGATTTCGGGTGGTAGCGTTGTCAGTTGGTTTCCCCGCAATTCGAGCTCTTGCAAAGAGCTGAGGTTGCCGATTTCGGGTGGTAGCGTTGTCAGTTGATTTGTCGACAAGTTGAGCTCTTGCAGATTGCTAAGGTTGCCGATTTCGGGCGGCAGCATGGTCAGTTGGTTGTCCCACAATTCAAGCTGTTTCAGGCTACTGAGGTTGCCGATTTCGGGAGGTAGGGCTGTCAGTCGATTTACCCACAAGTAAAGCGATTGCAGGCTACTGAGGTTACCGATTTCGGGCGGCAGCGTTGTCAGTTGGTTTCCCAACAAGTAGAGCCATTGAAGGCTACTGAGGTTGCCGATTTCAGGCGGCAGCGTGGTCAGTTGATTTGTCGACAACTCGAGCTCTTGCAGATTGCTGAGGTTGCCGATTTCGGGTGGTAGCGTTGTCAGTTGATTTGTCGACAAGTTGAGCTCTTGCAGATTGCTAAGGTTGCCGATTTCGGGCGGCAGCATCGTCAGTTGGATTCCCGACAAGTCGAGCTCTTGCAGATTGCTAAGGTTGCCGATTTCGGATGGAAGCGTCAGTTGGTTACGATTTATCACAGAATGAGCACCTCCGCCCAAGACGAGCTGCCTCAGCTTTGTCAGATTTTTAATTTGCGGCGGTATGGTTCCAACTAGACGATTCACACAGGGAAACGGAGCTGATGTCTCTCTAGAAATGTTTAACTGGACGGAGTCGTCTTGACTTTGCCGGTTAGAGGGATACCGGCAGATACCACTTCTATGTGGGGGAGCACTGGTAATATGTGAACCGAGATCTAGCTGTTGTAAGTGAACAAGATCTCCAATTTCAGGCGGCAAGCTTCCTTGAAGATTATTGCCGTTTAAAACTAGTTCAGTCACATGTCCGTCGGTACACAGTACGCCGTACCAAGTACATGGGCTAACTTCTGTGAGCCAGCCATCTTGATAAGTCCAATTGCGCCCCTGTGTGTGCAGATACAACCAGACAAGCGCCAGACATTCTTCCCTGAGAATCTCGGTTACGCCTTGACACTGGTATGTCGACGATATCACGGGCAAGTAGAGCAGAGGTGCAATGGTTCCATTTTGAGGTTCAACGGCTGTCTCTTGCGTATGGGCTGTGGCGACGAGGGCAAGCGAGAACATGCTGAGAGCAATGAGAAGGAATAGTGTCTTACGCATGGTAAGGGTCCTCCGTGTCGCTGAATGTTATAAAGAGGAAAGAGTAGGTGGCGATGTGGGGAGACGATGTGGGCGGCGATATGGGTACAGAATTATTATCGCGCTTTGGCGATGTGGTGACAAGGGGGGGCCAGGCTTCTGGTCGATTGATGGAGCCGGCTTTCTCTTTTTATCACGGGCTGCACCGGCACGACCGCTCTGCGTAGTAGCGAAGGGTCGCGATCAGTCGCGCTGTTTGACGCTATTGGCGGCTATCTGGTAAAAGTTGCCAGATAGGGCTTGTCTGGAGACGATCTTCGCCTCTGTGATGGGTGTTCAAATAGCCGTTGTTCGCTTGCGGGTTTGTGTTGCACGCGTTTATGGCGATCGGACTCTGGGAAGAGTGGTGACGAAGTTTCTTCGTTGACTGCTGAGCTTGCTGTACTTATACTGGATCTACCTCGTAGCAGCTACGCTGAATACCCCACTTGTTTACGAGTGGCATCCTTATGCTCAGTGAAGGCCGCGTTAGTGTCTGTGTTTTTCTACGAAGTTGTTTTTCTACGAAGTTGATTTCAAAATCAAATAGTGTTGACTTTCGGCTTCAGTTTGTCGGCACTTAGCTGCCGGTGGCTGGAAGCTGCCTACGCTTTTATTTGCTTTTCGATTGAAATGGCGTTCATGTAGAAGTGGTTTTGGCGGAGCCAAAAGTTGTACGTGCTGCTGCTGGTGAACATAGAGATTGTGAGTGGAGAACACTATGTCTTCAAAGTCTCAGGTGTCGAAAGCGGATGACACCGGCTCAAAGCAACGAGTGTCAAATCATGCTGCTGAAAATTTAGACGTTGTTCCTCGGCAGGAGCACCCACTTAGTGTTGTCCAGCGAGCGGAACTTGATCCGAAGTCGTTGACCCGTGGTGATGTGCTGCAACTTCAGCGTTTGATTGGTAATCAGAAGGTGATTGGTCTTTTGTCTCAAAGGGTGCAACAGCCTCGTGTGCAAAGAGAAGTATCAGAGGATATACACTCGCCGATCGCCGCTTCACCAGGACGAGAGAACCAGGGGGATGAGGTTCGGGTACAGAAATCCGGTGCAACGAATGGACAGGTGATGCCTACGCGTGATTCAGAAAGAGTGAGGTTTAAGATTCCTGAGCGTCGGTTCCAGAGAACAGCAATCCCTGGCTTAGTCATTCAACGTGACATTACGGTGGGAGGAAAAGCGTACAAGGTAGATGCAAAGGAAATTGTGGATCCGACCGTCAAACGTGTGCAAGGGCAGCTTACTACCTGGGGAAGCCGAACTGGCTCAAACAAGTTGCCGAAAGAGTTGACGACAAAGCTAAAGAAGCTCAAAGGAACGGCTATTCAGGATGAGGTTATTCGTCTGTTAAAGAAGTATGACAATCGAACATTTGTAGACATAGACGATTTAGGACGGCAAGCCGAACAAGATGTTATGTTGGGCTTCCTTGACTTGTCGGAGTTCGAAGGTATTCCACAACAATTGGATCAGTACACCTATAACACGAAAACCAGCAAGGCTGGTCCTGGGAGTAAAAAGGCTTCATTCCGCATTTACCGGACAATGCCTGTCAAGTATTGGGAGGAGTACGCCAAAGACAAGAGTGATGTTATAAAGCTGCTGCACGGCCATGGCGGTGCGCTTGGTCAGGCGTTGCACTACTTCCAGAAGTCTAAGGCGAACCCGATGATGGACGACGTGCTTGTTGAGTTCTCTTTTTCCGGCAGTTCAGAGGAGAAGATGGTGGACTACGGTGAGATTTCAAAAGGGGGTGAAGGGAACAAGAGTAAAGGCAAAAAGTTGGGTGGGAAAAGTGAGCAGAACGATGTGTTTGATATGATGAACATTTTTAGCGTCGATCTAGGGAAGAACAAGGAACTGATCGCGTCCCTCAAACCGGAAGTGCGGGCTGTTTCGTTCTCGAAACCAGAACGCAATAAGGTGGCTAGCACTGGTGAGTCTGGAGGGGAAAAGTCTAAGTCTGAGGTGGGCGAGTTGGATGGACCTCAAGGGGCACTTGGTCCGATTGATGTGATGGTGATGCTTGGAAGGATGAATGCCGACGCCTTAAATATTATGGGGCCAGAGGACTGGAATGTTTACTATGATTTTAAGGAAAAGAATCCAGAGTATGAGTATAGTGTCTAAGGTTTGTTGACAGTGCGCTCTCCTTGCAAGTTGCCGTCACTTGCGGGTGCGATCAGGGGAGAGATGTTAAATGTCAATGTATGTGATGCATTGGATATGCGGTGCGGTCTTGCGGTGAGGGAGGGCGAGGGTCAGTCGTGGGAGACGGTGATCGCCGGGGTGGCGTGTTTGCCCCGGCTTTTTGTTTTCGATATGACGGCCGACGAAAACGGCAATCTGTACGTCCTATCGCGAGACGGCGGCATTTGGCGTACGCGCGACCTGACGACGTGGACGCGGCTGTTGTCCTCGCCGGTGGGGCTGCTGTCGATTGGGTATTGGGCGGAATGGAGAACCCCTCCCTAACCCTCCCCGTAGATGCCGCTCAAGACAGAGGGGCACGGGGAGGGGACTGTTGGAGGGACGCGGCGGTATTGGTGGTCGCGTTAGGGGCAGAGAATCCCGGCGGGTTGCAGAAAACCCACCGGGTTGGGGTTGGACTTCAATTGCGTGTGTTTGGGGTATTTGTTATGCTTTTGCTGCTGTTCTTCTTCTCTCCCCCATCATTGCCAGGACAGCCTACGCATTGCATGCCATCCACCTAAGGTAACACCATATGAACAAATCTACCTGGCAGGCCCGCATTCGGGAACGACTCCAAACATCCGGCGACTGGTTGCAGCAGATGACGCCAGGCGTGACCTACGGCGCGCTCAGTGCGGCGACGATTATGCCGCTATTGACGGCCGCCCAGCAAGGCGACTGGGCCGTGATGGGGACGCTGTTTGGGATTGTGGGTAGCCTGGGAACGAATCTGGTGTCCAACCAGGTGCAGGCGTGGTTCAACCGCAGCGAAGCCGAGATTGCTCGTGAAATCGACCAATACGCCGCCGATCCTGCCTGGCGCGCCGAACTGGACGCGCTCAATCGCGCTCTTGAGACACCGCGTGTTGTACAGGCGATCCTGGGCGAAGCAGAGTGGGATCGATTCCGGCGGCTTTTGCAAGATGAACTGGCCAAACTTGGGAATCTGGAGCGGTACGAGATTTACCTTACCGAGATCCACACCAACGGCGGCGCGCACATTGAAGGTGATGCCGACATCAAGGGTGACTTCGTCAATCGTGACAAGATCACCCACATTTACCACGTCTACCAATCCGCGCCAGGACAGCCCATCCTCGACGAAGCCGGTTTCACCGCCGCCGTGAGCCGGTACTTATCGTGGGTGCGCAACCGCTACGGCCAACTCAACCTGCGTGGCGTGCAACGCCGGGAACGGCAGGCGTTGACGTTGACATTGGAAGACGTCTATGTGTCGTTGCAGGCGATGGTGACGCCCAAACGCAACGAGCGTCGCCGCGCCAAGAAGAGCGAGATGCTCGAAGAACAGGCGGAAACCCAAACCGTGGACATGGCGCAACTGCTGGCGCTGGGTGAGCGCCTGGCCATTATCGGCGGCCCGGGCTCGGGTAAGACGACCTTTCTGCACATCATCGCCTCGGCGTTGGCCCATGCCTTGCTGACCGACGAGGTTGCAGATGTGCAACGCTACCTCGGCCTCGAAAAAGAACTGCCGCTGCCCATCTTTGTGACGCTGAGCGACTACAACCGCTACCGCCGCCAGTGTGAAAACACCGCCAACCACGATCCGCGCCAGGGCACGTTGACCGCCTTCATCAGCCACAGCCTGATCCGTCAGGAAGCGGCGCTGGGCTTGCCGGCCGATTTCTTCGAGCGGCTGTTGGGGCAGGGCAAGCGCTGTATTGTGCTGTTGGATGGCCTGGACGAAGTGGCCGATGAACGGGAGCGAATGCTGGTACGTCAAGCTGTAGAGAACCTGGCCGCCAACCAAGGCGTGGGCCAGATGCTGGTGACCAGCCGCACGCGCGCCTTTCAGGGACGATCCATGCTCTCGGAGGAATTTCGGGTTGCCCAGGTGCAGGCGATGACGCTGGAACAGGCACAGGCGTTGGCCGGTCGCTGGTGTGAGGCCGTCTACGATGAGACCCGCGCCGCCGAACAATCCGTCCGTTTGCAGGATGCCATCGCCAGCCTGGAAGCCATGCGCGAACGCCGCGGTGAGTCGCCGTTGGTGGATTCGCCGCTGCTGGTGACCATCGTTGCCATCGTCCACTACAACGACCGTCGCCTGCCCGACGAACGCGCCGACCTCTACACGCGCTGCGTGGATGTGTTGCTGGCGGAGAGCTACAAACCTGAAAGCCAGGCTACCTTTGATCTGGTGGATTGGGGCGGCAACGAACGCGAAAAGCGCAGTCTGCTCGCCTACCTTGCTTTCTGCATGATGAGCGCCGGGGAAACCAGTGGGCGCAGCGTTGACGAAACACAAATCCGGCGCTGGTTGCGTTCTGGTTTTGCTCGCTTGAACGGTGAAGACAAGGCTGACGCCGCCCTGGACATCTTCTTACAGGCGATGAGCGAACGGGGCAGCCTGATCGACGAACGCGGCGGTCGCTACCAGTTCATCCACCTCACCTTTCAGGAATTCCTGTGCGCCGCCTACCTGGTGGACACACTGCGCGAGAACGCAAAGATCGTCGCCAAGCTCTTCGAGGACGGGCGCATCGCCCAATCCTGGTGGCGGGAGACGGTGCTCCTTACCGTGGGCTATATGGGGTTGGAGAGCATCGACGCCCCACTGACACTGGTGCACGCCCTGGCCAATCACAACGCCGATCCGGTCACGGTTGTAGCAGCGGTAGAAGTCTCAACCGTGGCCTTTTTGGAGCAGAATGGCCAAGATGATGTCACCAAATCCATGTTACGCGCACGATTGGTCAACCTGATCCAGGACAAAACACACCCCGGCAGCCCCGAACAACGGCTGGCCACGGGCAAAGCGCTCAGCCGACTGGGCGACCCACGCCCCGGCGTAGGAGTGCGCTCTGACGGTCTGCCCGACATCGACTGGGTGAAGATCCCCGAAGTGGATGAGCAAGGTCGTTTTGACTTCCTCTACGGGGAAAAGGGCGAACGACGCAGCGAACCCACCTTCTGGATGGCGCGCTACCCGGTGACCTACGCCCAATTCCAGGCGTTCGTGGATGCTGAGGATGGGATTCAGCATGAAAGTTGGTTTCATAGGTTGGATCGTACTCAGAACAGCGCCTACGATCAGCGTTTCCAAATTTGGAACCATCCGCGTGAGAACGTGACCTGGTATCAGGCCATCGCCTTCTGCCGCTGGTTGACTGCGAAAGCAAAGACGGAACCGGAGATCCTGCCGCCCGAAGCGCACAGCGGCGGATGGCGCATCACCCTACCCACCGAATGGCAGTGGGAGAAGGCCGCCCGCGGCCACGATGGGCGCACCTACCCGTGGGGGAATGAGTACATCTCCGGCTATGCCAACGTGGATGAAACAGAGAAGAAGAACGGCCCGCACAAACTGGGACAGACCAGCGCCGTGGGTCTTTACCCGCAAGGCGTGTCGCCCTACGGCATTCTAGATTTGAGCGGCAATGTGTGGGAGTGGTGCCGCAACGAGTACAACAATCCAGACAGGATTCAGGACGAGGGAGGTAACAATCGTGCATTTCGAGGTTGTTCCTGGTATCAGAATGCTGACCGTGCCAGAGCGTCCGCCCGCTACGTCAGGGCCCCGTACAGCTGGGACTACGACTACGGGTTTCGGTTGGTGGTGGTCCCCATCACTCGTGCATAGTTCTGGATTCTGATTTCTGGTTTCTGAATTCTGACTCCTGATTACTGGCTCAACGCGACACCATCGCCGCCTGGCGAGATTGTGGTATGCTTCTGTATCGCTGTGCTGCATTTGCAGCACAGCGATCGAATTTTCGGCAATATGGGGACACGTCCCCTATTGCAGGGCCGGGTCGGCAGCGTCCGCCCGCAACAACAGGAACCCGAACAACAGGAACAACAACAACGGGTTTCGGTTGGTGGTGGTCCACGCCTCTCGGGTCCCCACCAGAAATGGACGGCGCCTTCATTGTCGCCGTCCCGAGGTTCGCACGAGAGATGGCGCGACCCGGTCCTGGCCGTTGACATGTCCTTGCGGCAAGGTCAACGGGCATATATCGTCGAGGCCCGGCCCCTGTGCCTGCAATACGGCGCTTGGGTCGGGCCGTTCATTTCACCCGCCGACTCGTTTCTGCCATCCCCCCAAGAGCCGACCTACCTCTGCCACCATCCCGCTGACATGCTGAAACTGCCCATCACTCAGGAATTCCATCTGATGGCAGAGCAGCATAGGACAACCGACGTCCCTTCACCCAATCGCGGAGTGAGCACCCCCAGGTGCGGGTCAACAAGAAAACAGCCGCACGAAGGCGTGTTTTCTCCGCGGTTGAGTGAAGGGACGTCGATTCACACCCAGCCGCGGTCGATTTCAATCAGTGAATCATCGCCAAGAACGTAATTGCGATAGCTAGAATATGGATAATTCGCAATCTCCTCGACCAACTTGCCCCGCAATGGATTGCGGTGAACGTAGTTCAACTTCTGCCGCAGAAACTCAGTGCTGTAAACGTTCTTGTCCCAATAGCTATCTTGCCAAACTTTGTGATCGCTCCGTCCTGTTTCTGCGCCCGCTGCGGCAAATGCAGTGCTGAGATCATCTCGCCCTTCCACCTCAGCCTGCCGAATCAGCCGTTTCGCTGTAAACGACTTGAAATCTCGCATGAAGTCTTCAAGCGCGTCTTCCCGCTGTGGCCACAGCATCAAATGAATATGATCCGGCATGATCACGTAACCAAGCAGTTTGCATTGATGCCGATGACGATAATAGTGAAGACTGTCAAATAGCGGAATAACGTAAGCCGCGCCGGTGAAAAGACGTAGCCGTCCATAAACGACCGTGGTGACATAGTAGACATGACCGGCAATTTGAAAGCGTTTCATACGGTGTTCCTCCAGTTGTGCGTGGACGTTTGGTACGAGGGAAATGCAGGAACGTAGAAAGCATGCATGCAATGAATGGAGCGTATTCCGATATGACTGCGGAGTGAGCACGCCCTCGTGCGGGTCAACGCCGCAAGACCCGCACGAGGGCGTGCTCACTCCGCAGTTCTGGGGATGTAATCTCGATAGCTCTGCACAGAAATTACGTCTGACGATTGAATAGTCATACGTTGAATGGTGAGCAGATTTTCGGCTGCGTTCATCTCGAAACGCGCTGCCGGTGGCCGTCCCCGTTTACCTTTGCGCGCCTTACGCCACGCCGACAGCAAATTTTCCCATGCGCACACCTGATCGTAGAGATGTCGGTAGACCTTGCCCATAAAATTCTCCAAAATTCGATCGCTGCGCTGCATTTGCAGCGCAGCGATCGAGAAAAAAACCTCATCGCGCGACCAAGATTTCGGGTAGAGCAAGCAATCAGGAGCCAGAATTCAGAAACCAGAAATCAGAATCCAGAACTATGCACGAGTGATGGGGACCACCACCAACCGAAACCCGAGGTCGTCGGACCCGTAGCTCGGGTTCCCGTAGCGGCGGGCGGACGTTTGTGCATTTTTTGCGTCATTGTACCAACTACTGCCTTTCAACCACGGCCATCTGTCAGTATCTCGATCATTTGACCACTCCCACACGTTCCCAGCCAGATCCCAAACGTCTTCGGGCGATTTCCCATTCTGATACATGTGGACCGGTGTGGTCTGCCCCAAATTACTCTCCTTGGTGTTGGCCAGCGCTAGATCGAAGTCGCCATTCCACGGGTATTCGCTGCCGTGGGTGCTACGTGCGGCGCGCATCCACTCCTTCATGGTGGGAAGGCGTATTTCCTCGTTCTGCCCAATCTCGCCCAGCGCACGCAACTGTGCTGTCAACCATTCACAGTATGCTACGGCCTCGTACCAACTGACGCCAACCACCGGCTGTGTGTCTCGGTCGAAGCGGGGATTGCCCCAGTAACGCGGTCCTTTGCGCCAGTCGCCCCACCGCTCCAAATCCTCCACCGCTTCATTGGTCCACCAGGGTTTGTCTTCGGCGTAGCCGCCGTCGTCCACGAAGCGGCGGAACTGGGCATTGGTCACCGGGTATTTGCCGATGCGGAAGTCGTAGCCCAGCGTGTCCACGGCGAGGATGGGGACGAAGTCTTCCAGGTCCGGCGGTAGGATGTGCAGATCGGCCAGGAGCAGTCCGGCGTCCAGGCGCTGGCGGGGTGGCGCGTGGCGATCTTGCATGAGTTGGGTGAGGCGTTCGGGGATGCGCTCGGTCAATTCTTCGCCGGTGTTGCCACGAGCGCGGTGAGGTCCGAATTCGGCCCAGGCTTGACCGCCCACGAGCAGGCGCAGTCGTTTTTCGGGTGTGTCAAAACGGCGTCCGCCGGTCAGTTCATGGATGATGGCTTGCACGTCGCTATAGCTACCCTTGTAGCTCAGATAGCCACAGCCGAGCAGCACCACCTCGCGCCAGATGTCGCTTTCAGCCAGCCTGGCAGCTTCGGCAGTACGATCTTCTTGTTCCAGCAACCAGCGCGCGGCCAGATACTCTTGAAAGCTGCGGTGAGGAAAGGAGAAAATGTCCGTATCGGTCTCCACGAGCAGACCGCCGCGTTCGGCCATCAATGCAACCACGCGTGCGGCCCACGCCCAGTCCTGTCCGCTCTTTTTCGGATGGATGGCGGCTAGCTTTTTTCTGAGAGTATCGGCGGGTAGATCAGCGGTGTCTGCCCCGCTGGTGGCGTGGGCATTGAAGGTCATTTCCCACAACACCCGCTCCATGTCAGGGCGCTGCAAACCGGCTTCGTACAGCAGATCGAGCAGGCCGTCCTCGCTGCCACTGTCGCCACTTTCACCGTCTTCGTCCTGTTTGCGTTTTTCCCACTCCCACAACAACTGCTCCACACACTTGTCGTAGAGTTCGGCGCGGCTTTCGGGCAATCCGGCCCAGGCATTGACGGCGGCCAGCATGGTCAGCAGCAGCGGCGTCTCGGCCATCTCGCGCAGGGCGGGGCGTTCTGAGAGGCTGCGCAGCAGGCGGTCGCGGTCATTTGTGGCTTTGGCGGCCTTGTCCGGTTCCACACGGGCGCGTTCGGCGTACCAGTTATGCAAAAAGCGTTCAATGCGCTCTGTATCCAGTTTGGCCAGCGTGACTATTGGCAGGTCGTCGAGGCGGTAGATCTTGTTTTGGTAGGGCTTGATGCGGCTGGTCACCAGCACGCGGCAGTCAGGGTGCGCCGTGCAGAAGTCTTGTACGCTTTTTACCAGAATGGCGCGGCGGTCGAGGCCGGTGTCGGCGTTCTCGGGCGGTGCTTCGTCCAGCCCGTCAAAGAGGACCAACGTATTTGGCTGCGCCAGTCGGCGCAAAAGCACCTCTTTCGTCAGTCCGGTGGCCTCGCACAGTGCAGCATAGGCCAGTTCCAGTCCTGGCTTGCTGTCGGCGGTGAGGGTACTGCTCCAGCGGCGTAAGATGACACGCAGGGGGAAGAAGGCGACGGTCAGCGGCGCAGGCAGCGTCTCCTCTTGTCCGAGGTGAATACCGGCAAAGAGGTAGGCAAGATGGTTGACAAAGGTGCTCTTGCCGCCGCCGGGTTCACCCAGGAGGACAAGGTGGGGGAAGAAGTGCAGGGCGTCGAGGGCTGTCAATGGGCCAAGCGCAACGTCCAGTGCCTTTTCGTCTACCCCAAGGTGCTTGGCCACCTTCTCCCAGGCGTCCTTCTGTAGCGGAGCACCACCAGTTTCTCGCTCATCCCAAACAACGGATTTCTTCAATAGTTTTCGAGCGCCTACGCGCTTACTCTCGGGTACACCCAGCCTGTCAAACGCCTGCTCAATCGATGGGCTGCTCTGCGTGGCCAGATCCACATAGACATTGGAAAGCAGAGCGCGATGCTGAGCCTGAGCGGTTTGACTGCGATCATCTTCGGCCAGGGGGAGCCGGTTGCAGTCACGGCGCAGCATGTGCAAGTAGGCGGCTTCGGCTTGTTTCGCTTGTTCGATCCGCGGGTCGGGTGCAAGCGGGTGGTTGTGGATAATCTTGTCCCTGCCTACGAAATCACCGTTTGTGACGGTCACGTTACCTTCGGTGTATGCCCCACCCTGGGTGTTGACTTCTTTGAGATAGACTTCGTAGGACGCCAGATTACCCAGAGTGGCGAGTTCTTGCCGCAGCAGAAGTTGAAAGCGATCCCATTCTGCTTCGCCGAGGATGGCCTGCACGATGCGCGGCGTCTCCAGTTCTAGAATCAACGTGTCCAAAGCCTCGCGCCATTCCGGTTTCGACACGGCTAGTTGCTCTAGTTCGGCGGCGAGCTGTTCTTCGTTTTTGTCGTGCCACTTCTGGATCTGGTTAGCGATGAGGTTGCCGCCGACACCGCCGACTACGCTGGTGAGTGTGACCAGGGCCGCAAAGTCGCCACTGTTGGCGGCTGCGATGACGGGCATGAGGGTAGATGCCGACAGTGCGCCGTAGGTCATGCCGGGCGTGGCGCGACGAAGCCAGCCGGCGGCAGCGGTAACACGATCGCGGATGCGTTCTTTCCAGGTTTGTAGGTCCATGACAGATTGTCCGGAAGGGTAGGGGAAGGGTTGTCAACATCGAGGTGAGTCAAGCTTAGCGCATGAAGCAGATTTTGCCAATAGAAAAGTAAAGGCTGGATGAGACTGTGCAATCGCTTTGAACAGTGGGCACTGCCGGCGCGCTGCGCGCCTACACGCTTGAAGATGCGGGCTTCGATCTCCTGAATGCCCCCAACACCATGACCGCCGACGAAAACGGCAATCTGTACGTCCTGTCGCGAGACGGCGGCATCTGGCGCACACGCGACCTGACTACGTGGACGCTGGTGTTGTCCTCGCCGGTGCGGCTGCTGTCGATTGTCTACTGGCCGGAACGGGGTCAACTGCTGGTGAGTGAGTGGGGGCGGCATGGGCGGGTGTGGCGTGTAAAGCGGTGAGTTGAGAGAATACAGAGGTAGTCGGTACAAAAAATCCCCCAACGGGGATTTTTTTGATCTGAGCAACGTCACCGCAATCAGCGGCGAATGTGCCGTAGTCCCCTTGCGAGGATTGGGTGGTTTCTGCCGGTCGAAGAGAGGTCGCGCCCGGCGATAATACCAAAGTCGTAGTCCCCTTGCGGAGAGTGATTCACAAATCAAAAAGGAGAAAAAAAGTGGTTTTCTTGTGAGAGAATGAAGTTGTCGAAGCAACAAACCTCACAAAAAAACCACAATGAAAACTATACACCAAAGCGAAGCGGATGTCACGAAATACGAAAA
>WGMT01000050.1 GCA_016124945.1 bacterium
CGTGTTGCGTGATCCGTGTTGCGTGATTCGTGATCCGTGTTGCGTGATCCGTGTTGCGTGATTCGTGATCCGTGTTGCGTGATCCGTGTTGCGTGATTCGTGATCCGTGTTGCGTGATCCGTGTTGCGTGATTCGTGGGTTGAGAATGTTGTCGTTTGATTGGGAAGGCCCGTGTCGAGATAGTGCGTAGTGCGTAGAACCAAGACTTTCGACGGACTACGCACTACCTCCCCACGATCATTCCCAATCAAACGACAACATTCTCAACCCACGAATCACGAATCACGAATCACGAATCACGTAAAAATTCCTTCCCCTCACAGAAAGGACATTCTCCCCGTGTTACACAAGACCCGTTGGACAGTGCGCAAGATCGAACAGCGCATTGCACTGCTTGAGTCGCTGGTCTATCGGCGACGACAAATCTTGCCCAATTTCCGCTACACCGAACTCCCCGGCGACATGGACAAACCCCTCCTCGGTGCAGACGGCAGCACCTGGCAAGAGATCAAGCCCGACACCTATTGGGGCAAGCGCTACACCAATTTTATGATGCAGACCGACTTCGCCGTCCCCACCGATTGGGACGCCGACGCGCCGGTGGCGCTTTACTTGCCCCTGGGCGAATCGGGCGACTTTAGCCATCCTGAAGCGCTTGCCTATGTGGACGGCGAATCCTACGCCGCCTGTGACCGCCATCACCAGGAGATCCGCCTGCCCGACCGCTGGCGCGACGGCAAAACCCGCCGCCTCGATCTTCACGGCTGGACAGGTCTGCTCGGCTTCCGCCACGGTCAACCGGATCCGCAGCTCTTTATGCGTCCTTGCGCGGTGGTGCAGATTGATCAGCCTACACGCGACTTCGTGGCCACGGCGCGGGTGGCGCAGGGCATCGCACGGTGGCTCGATGACAACGAAAAGGCCAAGGGTCAACTGCTCAACGCCCTCGACGACGCCTTCAAGTTGATCGACCTGCGCGAACCCTTCGGCGACGCCTTTTACGAAAGCATTCCCGCCGCCCACACTGCCCTCAAAGACGGCATCGCCAAGGCCGGCCCGCCCATGGACGTCTCCATCACCGCCACCGGCCACGCCCACATCGACGTCGCCTGGCTGTGGACGCTGGGGCAAACCCGCCGTAAAGCCGGGCGCACCTTCCACACGGCCTTGCGCCTCATGGAACAGTTCCCCGACTATCACTTCACCCAGAGCCAGCCGCAGCTCTACGACTACCTCACCCACGACTACCCCGAACTACTCGACGCCATCAAAGAGCGAGTGAAGGAAGGGCGCTGGGAAGTCATCGGCGGTATGTGGGTGGAGGCTGACTGCAACCTCAGCGGCCCCGAATCGCTGGCCCGCCAATTCCTGCTTGGGCGCACCTTCTTCCGCGAACACTTCGGGCCGGAAGGCGAATCGCCCGTCCTCTGGCTGCCCGACGTCTTCGGCTACGCCTGGAACCTGCCCCAGCTCATTAAAGAAGCAGGCATGGAATACTTCTTCACCATCAAAATCGGCTGGAGCCAGTACAACCGCCTGCCCTTCGACAGCTTCTGGTGGCAGGGCCTCGACGGCACCAAAGTGCTCACCCATTTCAGCACTGCACCCGATTTCGGCGCCTATGCCAGCACCTACAACGCCAACGCCGAACCCCGCCAGGTCCTTGGCACGTGGACAAACTTCCAGCAGAAAGAGCTGCAAGACGATCTGCTCATGGCCTTTGGCTGGGGCGATGGTGGCGGTGGACCCACGCGTGAAATGCTCGAAAACATCCGCGAAATGGGCGCTTTCCCGGCCACGCCACAGATGAAACAAGGCCCTGTGGGCGACTTCTACCGCCGTCTCGAAGCCGAATCCGGCGACCGCCTACCCACCTGGAACGGCGAACTCTACCTCGAATTGCACCGCGGCACCTACACCACCCAGAGCCGCAACAAACGCGCCAACCGCAAGAGCGAATTCCTGCTCCACGACGCCGAATTCGTGGCCACGCTGGCCGCGTTGGTTGATCCTGGCTATGCATACCCGGCCCAAAGCCTGCGCAAAGCCTGGGAAGTGGTCTGCCTCAACCAGTTCCACGACATCATCCCCGGCAGCAGCATCGGTCCTGTCTACACCGAATCACTGGCCCAGTACGAAGAACTCCAGCGCATGGCTACCGTGGATCGCGACAACGCCCTCGCCGTCATCGCCAGCCAGACCGGCGGGGACGTCCTCCTGGTCAACCCCACCGGTTTCGAACGGGCTGATCCGGCTTTGTGGAAAGGCGAACTTGGCGCGGACGAGCAATTGGTCGCACCCGGCGATGTCGTCGTGTCCACCCAACAAGGCCAGGACGGTGTGATCGTCGATGCAGGGGCATTGCTGCCGTATAGTGTAACGCCGCTCACGAAAGTGAAGCGCAGCGGTGCGAGCCCGTCGTCTACGCTGACCGCCAGCGAAGGTCTCCTCGAAAACAGCTACCTGCGCGTCGAAATCAACCACGCCGGAGACGTCGTGCGTATCTTCGACAAAGCCAACGGGCGCGAAGTGCTGCCCGCAGGCGGCATCGCCGGTGAATTCCAAGCCTTCGAAGATCGCCCCATGAATTGGGACGCCTGGGACGTGGACATCTTCTTCGACGACAAGATGTGGCACGCTGAACCGGCCAAATCGATCCGCGTCGTCGAGACCGGTCCGCTGCGGGCGACGGTGGAGATCAAGCGCCGTGTCCTCAACAGTGAGTACACACAGCGCATCTCGCTCAGCCACAACAGCCCGCGCCTCGACTTCGACACCCACATCGACTGGCGCGAACGCCACATCCTGCTCAAAGTCGCCTTCCCCGTGGACGTGTTGACACCCACCGCCACCTACGAAATCCAGTGGGGCAACACCGAACGTCCTACCCACCGCAACACCAGTTGGGATTGGGCGCGCTTCGAGACAGCCGCCCAAAAGTGGGTCGATCTCAGCGAAGGTGACTACGGCGTCAGCCTGCTCAACGACTGCAAATACGGCCACGACATCAAAGACAATGTCATGCGCATCAGCCTGCTGCGTGCGCCCACCTCGCCCGATCCCGAAGCCGACCAGGGCGAGCACCGCTTCGCCTACAGCCTGCTCCCCCACCGCGGCCGCTGGGACGAAAGCACGATCCGCGAGGCGTATGCCATCAACGATCCGCTGCTGGCCTATTCAGTAGCGAGTCCCGCATCCACCCCATCATCCCAGCATCGCATCACCGCATCATCGTTCCTCTCCGTCGACGCACCCAACGTCGTCATCGAAACCGTCAAGCGCGCCGACGACAGCGACGGCGTGATCGTGCGCCTCTACGAAACGCAGCGCCGCCGTGGCAATGTCACCTTGACGGCGGGCTTCGACCTGTCCGCGGCGCAGAGGGTCAACCTGCTCGAAGAGAAGAAAGAAGATCTCCCCGTCACCGGCAACCAGGTGACGTTCGCGATCAAGCCGTATCAGATTGTGACGTTGCGGTTGAAGAAGTAATCCGTGAGGCGTAACTATACAGGTGCGACGCACTGACCAGGAGAGCATACGACAATCGCATCGGATTTCGGCCAGTGCGTCGCACCTGTACAGTTACATGCGTGATGCGTAAGGTCTTGTCGAGGAAGGGGTTTTGGATTGGGGGCCTCTTCCTCGACAACGTTTATGGTGGCGTCTTTGGCAAGGATCGAAATAGTGAATGCCTTATTCTTGCTCTCTATCTTGCAAGAATCGTAGAAGAACGGTTGAAATTGCACACAAATAGGCGTATCCTGAGAGTTAGGGACTGGAGATTAGGGACTGGGGACAGGCAAGACAGCGCAGCGTCACCAAGCTAAGTTCCCAATCCTGCATCAGTCTCTCAATCGGTACACGCACCACGCACTACGCACCAGGAAAAGGATCACACCATGCCCCGCATCTCAACCTCATCCTGGAGCCTGCATCGTGCGCTAGGACGTCCCCCCCTGTACGGGCCGGGTGAATCGCCGCGGGGGGCTTCTGCGCAGGCGGAAGTGTCGCTGCTGGACGTACCGGCGCGGCTGAAGCAGATTGGCATCGGCACGCTGGAAATCGTCCACTTTCACCTGCCCACCATCAATGACGGCTATCTGACCGAACTGCGCGCCGCCATCGAGGACGCGGGCATCGAGCTGTTCAGCGTCCTCATCGACGCCGGGGACATCACCCACCCCAACGCCGGCCAACGCGCCGCCGATCTGCGCTGGATCTGCGAGTGGATCGACGTAGCGGCAAAGTTGGGCGCGTCCCACGCGCGGGTGGTGGCTGGGTACACGCCTGTGGCGCGCGACGGGCGCAACCTCAAATTTCACCCTGTCATCCAACTCAGTGCCACCTACCTGCGCCAGTTGGCCGACTACGCCGCGGCACAGGGTGTGCGGGTGATCACCGAGAACTTTCGCGAAACCGGCAACCGAGCCAATCAACTGCTGGCCATCCTCGAATTGTGCGAAGGCAAAGTGGGTCTTTGCGCCGATTTTGGCAACTTCCAAGGCCCCAACAAACATTTGGAACTGGCGGCGCTCTTCCCCCACGCCGACTCTGCACACGTCAAAGCCGAATACATCGACGGCCAGGTCGACTGTGCCGAATTGGCGCGCACACTCAGTCTGCTGTCGGCAGCAGGCTTTGACGGTCCGATGTCGCTGATTTTCGACACACCGTTGGCTGAAGGGGAGACGGAATGGGACAATCTGGTTTTGCTAAGACAGGAGGTGGTGGCTCACATCTGTTGAACTTTTGCTTTGAGCGTGAGTTGACAGCGAAACAGTACAATTTCAGAAACAGTACAATTTCAGAAACAGTACAATTTCAGAAACAGTACAATTTCATAAGGAGAACAGATCATGGCCCTTTCTCACTTTGGTTTGCGGGAACGGCGGTGGTTACGTGTTTCGTTTCTTCTTATCGCCATCTTCTCGCTCGGAGACTTTCGCAACACCCACGCCCACATCGACGCCCACATCGACGCCCACATCGACACCGGCCTCAACACGACATCGAAAGCGAATGTTTCCGAGAAGACGCTACTCCTCAATGAACTGATGTCTGACAATGATTCGATCCTCGCCGATGAAGATGGAGATTACGAAGATTGGATCGAAATCTACAACGCCGGCGATGCACCATTGTCGCTGGCAGGCTACGGTCTTTCGGATAGAGTGGATAAGCCCTTTGCCTGGGTTTTCCCCGACATACAGATTGAGCCGGGTGCGTTCGTTCTGGTATGGGCATCGGGCAAAGATCAGGCACAGCCCAGAGAGCCGTTGCATACCAATTTTAAGATCAGCGCCGGCGGCGAAACGGTGCTCTTGAGCCACCCGTCAGGCACAGTGCTCGATCAAATTGATCCGATTGCGCTACGCACAAACATATCGTATGGACGATCGCCTGATGGCGCCGACGCGCTGTACTTCTTCCTCGAACCGACGCCGACCACACCCAATACGACGCCCGGCTACAGCGACATCCTCGTACCGCCGGAGTTCTCTCTTAGCGGCGGATTCTACACCCAACCCTTTAGCCTCACACTTTCTAGCAACGCAGCAGACGTTACGATCCTCTATACCCTGGACGGCTCAGAGCCTGATCCACGCAACGTCAGCGGTCGAACCTACACCTACAAGCAGAACTATCCTCAGAACGTAGGCGACCCGGTTGGCGAAGTGCTCACAGCAACCTTCCAGACGCAGGTCTACACCCTTCCACTGCACATTGTGGATCGTTGGACTGAAGCGAATAAGCTGGCGGCATACGCCACAACATGGCACCGTTCGCCTGAAGGACATGTGCCTTCACAGCCTGTCTACAAAGGGACGGTGGTGCGTGCGCAAGCCATCAAAGAGGGTGCCCTGTCTAGCCCTATCGTCACACACACCTACTTCGTATCACCCGATGCGCCGAATCGGTATTCCCTCCCGGTCATTTCGCTCACCATCCAGGAAGATCGCCTCTTCGACTACAACATCGGTGTTTACACAGCAGGGGTAGACTTTGATACGTGGCGCTCGGCCAATCCCTACGCCGTTGTAGACAATTGTGCACCGGCCAACTACACCCGCCGCGGCGACACATGGGAATATCCCGTCCATTTTGAGTATTTTGATGAAACTGGAGCACGCGCTGTGGCACAAAGGCTGGGATTCCGCATGCACGGTGAATGGAGTCGCGCCTTTCCACAAAAATCGCTCCGACTCTATGCGTCCAGCGCCTACGATACCAGCGACAAAATCAACTACGCCTTCTTTGCGAATTTAACAGACAGCATCGAAGGCAAACAGATCACCGAATTTCGGCGTCTACTTCTGCGCAATTCGGGCAACGACAGCCTGTTCACCCGAATCCGTGATCCATTTGTTCAGGAGTTGGTTCGACCGCTTGATCTGGCGGCACAAGCCTATCAACCTGTGGTTCTCTTTATCAACGGTGAGTACTGGGGGATGATCAACCTGCGCGAGCGTGTTGACCGATACAGTATCGCCAGTCACTTTGGAATCGAGCCCGACGACGTTGCACTCCTTGAAGAAAACGCCGCACTTCAGGAAGGCACCAGCGCTGATCGAGACGACTACCTGGCCTTGCGCGAATACATCAGCACACATGACATGGCCGACCCTGTCCACTTCGCCTATGCCGCCGAGCGCATGGACATGGACAACTTTATCCTCTACTACGTGGCCGAGATCTACGCCGCCAACGTCGACTGGCCGCACAACAACATCACCTACTGGCGCACACGCACACCGGATACGAGTCTCGGCGCGCCGGTTTTTCACGATGGACGCTGGCGTTGGCTTGTCAATGACATGGATCACGGCTTTGGGTTGGTCAATTCGCTAACGCACAACACGCTGAGTCATGCCGCCCGTGAAAACACATTGGTTGGCTGGTCGACAGTGATTTTCCGCAAGTTACTGGCAAACCCAACCTTCCGCAACAATTTCATCAACACCATGGCCGACCAGATGAACACAACCTTTCAGCCGGACAACGTCAAAGCGGTGCTGAATCCGATTGAAACGCGGATCCAACCCTACCTGGCCGAACATGCTGCACGCTGGCCCGACACACTGGACACGTCCACGGCGTCGATCCGCACTTTCGCACAACAACGCCCAGCGGCAATGCGTCAATTCATGATTGATTACTTCGGCTTGCCCGGCACTGCCGACGTTTGCATCAACCTGCTTGAGCCGGCACATGGAAGTGTGCAGATCAACACCATCAAAGTCGGGCAAAATCAGGACGACGGCGCACTGTCGCAAGGCAATATGACGTGGACAGGCACCTACTACTGCGACGTCCCCATAGCGGTGACAGCGGAGGCAACTCCTGGCTATCGGTTTCTGGGATGGTTGGAACATCCTGAGGAGTCTGGCGCGTCGCTTGCTTTGGAACTAAAGGATGGGGTAACCTTAACGCCTATGTTCGAGCCTGCAGATGGATCAGGCCGAGTCTATTTACCCTGGTTGAGCCAGTAACACAAATACCCTCTGAGTGATGTGCGTGCAGGCGCAGCGCCTGCACGCACATCACTACCAGATCAACATGGTTTAGAGTACTCAAAATTTAGACCAGCACACGGCTGGTTAAGCGGGTCGCAGTCCTCAGACAGGGCCGGCGCAATTGGGTGCAGAATTGGCGGCACTGCCACCGCCGACGGTGCGCATACTTGAGGCAAAGGTGCTAAAGCGCTTGTCGATGCGCGAACTGTGACATTGCGGGCAACTGCTCTCGGCAACCGCTGCCGCGCTACGCACAAAAAGCTCAAACTCATGACCACAATCGCTACAGGCGTACTCGAAAATAGGCATTGTTTCCTCCGTTGTAATGATTGATTGTACTATAGATTTTATAGCGCACTTCCATTGAATGCAAAATCCGCAAAGGAGCCGATTCATGGCATCGCCGTTCAACGGCCTGGGCATGCACCTGGGCAACCTCTCTCAGCTTTCCAACGCGCAGACTCGCTCCATCAGCGCCGAGAACTTCACCGGCGAAAAGGGCAAAGGTGGCATGGCCACCAGCGGCACCGGCGCGGATGCATCGCGCGAACTGGGACAGGGCTGGAAGGTCTCCCCTTCGATCCACCTCACCGGCCACGAAAAGGTGACATTGGCCGACATTGAAGGGCCTGGCGCAATTCAGCACATCTGGCTGACGGTGCACCCGCAGCATTGGCGACGGTTGGTGCTGCGCATCTACTGGGATCACGAAGAGACGCCGTCTGTGGAGACGCCCATTGGCGATTTCTTCTGCAACGGTTGGGGCGAACGTTGTAATGTCACCTCGTTGGCGGTGGCGGTGAACCCGGCGGGTGGCTTCAACTGCTACTGGGAGATGCCCTTCCGCAAACACGCCCGCATTACCCTGGAAAATCTTGCGCCTGACGAAGTGCGAGGATTCTACTATCAGATCACCTACGCGCTCACCGATGTCCCCGAAGATCGCGCCTACTTCCACGCGCAGTGGCGGCGCAGCAATCCCCTACCCTACCAGACGGAACACGTTCTCGTGGACGGCGTGCAAGGACAGGGACACTACGTGGGCACCTACTTAGCGTGGGGTGTCAACAACACCGGTTGGTGGGGCGAAGGTGAAATCAAGTTTTTTATGGACGGCGACGAATGGCCCACCATCTGCGGTACCGGCACCGAAGACTACTTCGGCGGCGCTTGGAACTTCGAGTTCCCCAAAGGCGAGTACGGCGTCTTCTCCTCGCCCTACTCAGGCATGCCCCAGGTGATTAAACCCGATGGTCTTTACCGCAGCCAGCAGCGCTTCGGCATGTACCGCTGGCACATCACCGATCCGATCCGTTTTCAAAACGATTTGAAGGTGACGATCCAGGCGTTGGGCTGGCGTTCGCAGCTCGAAGGCAAATCGCGCTATCTTCCCTTGAAAGACGACATCGCCTCCAGCGTCTTCTGGTATCAGGCTGAACCGCACGCACCCTTCCCCACCCTGCCGGGTCTTAACGATCTGGAGGTAATCTAGTGGACAGCCGCATGCAGTTACGCCAGACCATTCAGGAGCACTATGCCCGTGAACACGCCCAATTGGGCGAGAAGGGCGCACTACGCCTGCTTGATGAAGCACGGCGCTGGGATCTGTCGGCGACGCTGAAGGCGGGCGGTGTTGCTGTCTTCCCCCATGCCGGCGTCCACGAATGTGGGGATCAAATCGCGGCCACGGTCAACGCCTGTTTGGATAGCGGCGCCAACCGGGTGGTGGTGATCAGCGTGCTCCACGCCTTCACCGAAGAGATGGAAAACAGCCGCATTCGCGTCAGCCGCGGCGGTGAGCCGGCGGTGGAGCCGCAGTGGGGCATCCAGGGGCCGGGGCTTGACGGCCCCGACACGTGGAAAGGCGATCACGCCCTGATCAGTTGGCGCTACCTCTGGGAAGCGGAGACCAAACGCCGCGGGATTCGTGGACCGGAGATGATCGAACGCTATCCCTGGCTGGCAGGCGGCGATCCGGCGCGGCTGCCAGGGATCGAAGAATTGGCGCGTCTGTGCGAAAACGCCGTCGTCGTCTCCACAGAAGATCCTTTTCACCACGGCATTGGCTACGGCGATTCGGCAGCGATTGCCCGTCACCCGCACGAGGGTGGATTGGAGATGGCGCGGCGCAGCATTGAAAACGGCATCGGCGTCCTCGAAAAGGGCGATTACTGGGGATGGAACCAACACTGTATTGTGGGCAAGAGCGATGCGCGCGACGCAGGCGCCGTCTACCGCTATCTGCGCGGCCCCATGACAGGCCGAATCGTCGATCTCACCTACAGTGACGCCACCGAGATTTATCAACAGCCCGCGCCGACCTGGGTAGGAGCAGCGTTGATTGAGTGGGAAGCGGTTGCGTAACTGCCTTCACCTGCCCGATTTGTGCGAAAAAGCCTAAATGGTTTGTGTTGACTGATATTGATCCTTATGCTATGCTGTGCGCGCTATTGAACAAACAAGTTCATTTATTATGGTTGAGAGAAGTTATCTTACGGTGAATGCATGATTAGGACGTCGGCACCGGACAAGTCCCCCAAAAGGAATCTGATCTCGACCGCATCATTACCAATTAAGCAACGAGACACGGGGCCGTATTCCGTGTCTCGTTTGTGTTTTTGCCTGCGTATGTAAAAGCGGTTACACAATACGCAGAAACTTGCGTTTCTTTAATTTAGGTTGCAAGTCTCCTGTGTAAAAATTTAGGGATGGACAAAGACATTTTTCACTCGATATCTTGATGTCAATCTTACGAGAGTCGAGTTCACATCGGCAGGCTGACCAATGACAAAGTATATTTTCGTAACCGGCGGTGTGGTTTCAGGATTGGGCAAAGGGGTCACTGTTGCCGCTATCGGGCAGATTCTCAAGGCGCGTGGCTTGCGGGTGGCGGCCATGAAACTGGATCCCTATCTCAACGTTGATCCAGGCACCATGTCCCCTTATCAGCACGGTGAGGTCTTTGTTACCGAAGACGGTGCGGAGACAGATCTTGATCTCGGCCACTATGAACGTTTTATCGACGAAAATCTCACTCGCTTGAGCAACGTCACCAGTGGGCAGATCTACAACGACGTCATCACCAAAGAGCGGCGCGGCGATTACCTGGGCGGCACCATCCAGGTGATCCCACATGTGACCAACGAGATTAAGCGTCGTATTGGGCAAATGGCGCGCGCAAGCAACGCCGAAGTTGTCCTCGTGGAGATTGGCGGCACGGTGGGTGATATCGAAGGGTTGCCCTTCCTTGAAGCGATTCGGCAGATGCGCAAAGACGTCGGCCGCGCCAACACCCGCTACAT
Source organism: bacterium (assembly GCA_016124945.1). Lineage (GTDB taxonomy): Bacteria > Chloroflexota > Anaerolineae > Caldilineales > Caldilineaceae > RI-153. Next base: position 10,817 of record WGMT01000050.1, read on the forward strand.
TCACCTGACCTGGCTGCCTTACCTGGCGGCAAGCAAGGAACTGAAGACAAAGCCGACGCAGCACAGCGTCCGCGAACTGCGGGGCATCGGCATTCAACCCGACGTTATCGTCGTTCGTTCGGATCACGATGTTGATTCTGATGTACAAGCCAAGATCGCACTCTTCTGTGATGTCGAGCCTGAAGCCGTCATCCCGATGGTGACACTGGACAACATCTACAAAGTACCGCTCAGCCTCGAAGAAGCCGGGTTGGGTGATCTCCTGGTAGAAGGTTTCGAGTTGCCGGTACGCCAGTCCGCCGAAGAAGGACTGCGTGATTGGCGTCTCTTTGTGACGAAGTTCGCCCACCCCAAATCACGGTTGCGCATTGGCTTGGTAGGCAAGTATGTGGAACTCGAAGACGCCTACTTGAGTGTCAAGGAAGCGCTGATGCACGCTGCACTGGCAGCCGGTTGGGGCGTCGAAATTGAGTGGATCAGCTCTGAAGCGTTAGAAAAGGGTCGTGAACTGGAACGTCTGGAAGGTCTCGATGGGATTGTGGTACCGGGTGGGTTTGGCTACCGAGGCATCGAAGGGAAAATTGTGGGTGCGCGGTATGCCCGCACCCACAACGTCCCCTACTTGGGGCTATGCCTGGGCATGCAGGTAATGTGCATCGAATTTGCCCGTCATGTCACCGGCAATGAGGAACCGAACAGCACCGAGTTCGACATCAGCACCGAATTCCCAATTATCGATCTCATGCCCGATCAACGGGACATCGCCGACATGGGCGGCACAATGCGCTTGGGCATCTATCCTTGCGCGCTCAAGCCCGGCACACATGCCGAAGCAGCCTACGAAGCATGTAACGTCTCAGGCCCAGTCGACGAACGCCACCGTCATCGCTTTGAATTCAACAACACCTATCGAGAAATGATGGAAGCCAAAGGATTGGTCATCAGCGGGCTATCGCCGGACGGTCGGCTGGTGGAAATCGTCGAAGTTGCGGATCACCCTTTTATGGTGGGGAGTCAATTCCATCCTGAGTTCAAGAGCCGCCCCAACCGCCCGCACCCTCTTTTCTTAGCGTTTGTGCAGGCGGCTGTTGAACGACGTGAACCAGGAACGCACAACAAAAACGGCGTGGCAGGTGCTCACCCAAGTCCGATCAGTGAGCATTCACTTCCACAAAAGAACGCAAGAAAGTAAATCAACTTACAGAACAATGAGTTTGCTATAATGACTTATATCCCACTAAGCTATCTAAGAATAAGGTGTATAGGGATTCAGACCTATCTAAGAATTGGTACTTATCCCCCTTTGAATTAGGGGTATATTCGTATGTATGATTAAACTGTGTTACGGGTTCCGTAATACATGGTTGAATAGGAGACAGAAACAACATGTCGGGGCATTCTAAATGGTCAACCATTAAGCGCAAGAAGGGCGCCAACGATGCAGCACGTGGCAAAGTGTTCACCAAGTTGGCGAGAGAGATTCAAATTGCAGCAAGAGAAGGCGGTCCTGATTCTGAGGCGAATGTTCGGCTACGTCTGGTTATTGACAAGGCACGGGCAGAGAATATGCCCAAAGACAACATCGAACGCTCGATCCGTCGCGGTGCGGGGCTAGATAAAGACGCAGAAGAGATCGATCAGATCGTCTATGAAGGTTATGGACCCCACGGTGTAGCGGTTTTGGTCGATTGCCTGACCGACAACCGCAATCGCACAATTTCCGAAGTACGCCGGTGTTTCACCCGTGCGAATGGCAGCCTGGGCGAACCCAATTCAGTTGCCTGGCAGTTTATGGCCCGGGGGTACATTGCCTTCAACCGCCAAGACGGTGACGGCAAAGCAACCGGCATCGATCCGGAAGAGATCTTCATGGTGGCCCTGGACGCCGGCGCAGAGGATGTCATTGTCAGCACAGACGTTGTCGAAGTTTACACGGAACGCACAGATCTGGCCCAGGTTACACAGGCTCTTGAGGCTGCGGGTTTTCAGCCGAACGAATCTGAGTTGATCATGCAACCCAACGTGCCGCTTGAGTTGGATGCAGAGGCAGGGATCGCTGTTTTAAACCTTGTAGAAGCATTGGAAGAGCTAGACGACGTCACCGAGGTTTATCATAACCTTGAAATTACTGACGAGATGATGGCGCAGTTGGCGTAAAATGCCATAGTAGAGAGGCCAGTGGGCGGGTGACGAACCAGGCAATCCCCTCAAATCGGGCCGGTGAACGCATTGTTCTGGGTATCGATCCAGGAACTGCATCCACAGGGTACGGCGTTGTATTGCAGACAACAACAGGGGACTTTGAACTGCTGGCATGCGGCGTGATTCGAACGTATCCAGAACAACCAATGCCCGAACGGCTGCTGGAAATCTTTCAAGATATTCGGAATCTGGTACACGAGTTTCGACCTCACGAAGCGGCCGTTGAGCAACTATTTTTTGGGCGAAATGTCACTACAGCCATCTCAGTTGGTCAAGCGCGAGGTGCAGCCTTGTTGGCGGCAGCGATTGAAGGTCTGCCTGTAGCAGAGTACACCCCGGCATCGGTAAAGCAGGCTTTAACTGGGTATGGAAATGCCGACAAACAACAGATGCAGTTGATGGTACGGCAAATCCTAAACCTGGCAGAGATCCCTCGCCCAGATGACGCTGCCGATGGCGTGGCTGTGGCGCTCTGTCACCTACAGACGGTTCGTTACGAAGCGCTGTGAATAAAACTATCTTGAAGTTCGTTTGCTTCTGAGCAGAGGCATTACGCAGCAGACGAATTTCGGGATGTATGCATCAACAGTGCAATTAGATGAGAGACGAACATGGTCAACCATAGATTCCCGATGTCGATTGATAAAGTTACGCCTAATAGTCATGGGCAACAAAAGGTGTGTTCAACCATGAGCAACCAACCGGTCGATCCACAGGTTAGAAAGCGCAGACAGCCGACGATCTTGGTTGTAGAAGATGAAGCCTTCTTGCGCAGCCTACTCCAGGTTTCCCTAGAAAAAGAAGGCTACCATGTCCTCACCGCATCTGACGGTTTGCAGGCCATGCGCGTCTTTACGGATCAAGCAGTCGATCTGATCCTGTTAGACGTTTTGATGCCGAACATGTCGGGATTCGAAGTCTGCGCCGAGATTCGTAAACGATCCGACGTGCCGATTGTGATGCTCACGGCGCTGAACAGCGCAGACGACACAGTACAAGGCTTCGAAACAGGCGCCGACGATTTTATTAGCAAGCCCTTCACTTTTAAAGAAGTGAATGCTCGGCTTCAGGCCATTTTGCGCCGCATTGCCTGGGCGCGCGACCAACCCTCCTTCATGATTATGAAACATGGCGATATCGTACTCAACGACGACGAGCATACCGTTACAGCGCACGATGAACCTGTTCACCTAACGCCGATTGAATATCAACTGCTACACTTTTTGATGAGCAACCCCAATCGTCCAATTTCGAAAGAAGTGCTCTTTAAGGAAGTCTGGGGCTACGACTTTACCGGCGGTACGAACCTGGTCGAAGTTGCCATGCGCCGCTTGCGTGAGAAGATTGAACGTGATCCGTCGGCGCCGGAGTATCTGCTTACAGTGCGTGGCGCCGGCTACAAGTTCGCCACGCCGGATGCAAAACCCTCGCGCGCTGTCTCATCGCAGCAAGGATAGTTCATGATCCGCATGGTCCAGGGGACAGTCGTCTCCACTGGGAAGAACTTCCTGGTGGTGCAGGTAGGCAGCGCAGCCGCAGGCATTGGCCTGCGTGTTTACGCGCCTGAGCCTACCCTGGCGCGTCACCGCACCGGTGCGACTGTCTCACTGCATACCTACCTGCAAGTCCGCGAAACCGAGCTAAGCCTGTACGGCTTCGAAGACAGCGAAGAACTCGCCGTCTTTGAACTGCTTTTGGGCGTCAGTGGGATTGGCCCTAAAGTAGCCCTGTCCACCCTCGGCGCCCTTACACCGGACGCACTGCGTCTGGCTGTGGCCAACAAGGAACCGGCCATCGTTGCCCGTGTACCCGGTGTGGGCAAACGTACGGCAGAAAAGATTGTATTGGAGTTACAGGGCAAATTGACGGCAGGAGACGGTAGTTTTACCCAGCTTGCCAGTAGCATGGAAACCGATAGTGAAGTCATCGAAGCATTGACGGCGCTTGGCTATAGCGTCGTTGAAGCACAGCGCGCAGTACAGAAGATCCCCGCCGACGTAGTCGGCATTGAAGATAGACTGCGCGTCGCCCTTAGCCAATTCAGCGATTAGCCTACGCCTCCCGCCTGTCCTCCCATTTCTTTGACACTGCCGCCTTCGCTCCCCTATAATCTTTCAGCAAAACCAATCACTGATTCTTACGGGTAACGAGGAAATATCATGGGGGAAGTTCAACAGCTTCGCAAAGGCAACATTTATCAAGAAGAGGGGCAACTTTGGCGCGTGTTGGAATATCAACACATCAAAGTTGCACGGGGTGGCGCCACGATTCGCGTCAAGGTGCGCAATCTACGCAGCGGCTCTACAGTAGAAAAGACGTACAACAACGGCTTTCGTGTCGATGATGTGAGGCTGGAATCGAGAGATGTCCAATATCAGTACTTCGACGGTGACCTCTACCACTTTATGGACACGGAAACCTTCGAGCAGATCGCACTTTCACCCGAATCGCTTGAAGGCATTACCGAATTCCTCAAAGACAACACTGTGGTGGAGTTAGAGAGTTATGAGGACGAGCCGCTCAACGTGAGCCTACCGACTACCGTGGATCTCAAAGTGGTATGGGCTGAGCTTGCTGTTGCCGGTGACACGGCCAACAATCCCACTAAAGAAATCGAACTCGAGACGGGCTACCGCATGCAGGTGCCTATGTTCGTTCAGCAGGGGGACATTATTCGCGTCGACACCCGCAGCGGTGAGTACGTCACCCGAGTGCAGCAATAACACCAATCGGTTGCAAAAAACCTGCCGGGTTTTCTGAAATCCGGCAGGTTTAAGCACAATGCTATTTTGATTTCTAGGTGTAGTTTGTCTATAATGAAACTGTTATGCCGTTGTAGCTCAGTTGGTAGAGCAGCTCACTCGTAATGAGCAGGTCGTCGGTTCAAGTCCGACCAACGGCTCCAAAACCCCTCCAAAGAGTTTTCGCCCCCGTAGCTCAGTGGATAGAGCACTGGCCTCCGGAGCCAGTGGCACAGGTTCGAGTCCTGTCGGGGGTACACAGACGGCCCGTCGCATACAGCGACGGGCTTTTTTGTTGCGCAGATTTCAGAGATTCGGACGCTGATTTCAGGGGTTTTAGGAGAAAAGATCAAATAGGAAGATATTCTACTTGCCTAGAATAGTTCGCAGGCGTACAATTCTACACGTTACGATTCATACATAGGCAAACAAGGCAAAGATATGTCTTCATCGACGACCCAAGCGGATCCACGTACTATTTTTTTGCAGGCCATGACCGAGATGGGGATCGAGGATATTCACGGCGTAGAAGTGTTGTGGCTCATCAAGATGACCGCCAATGCCTATGACACGATCCTGGCCGAACACATGCGTGAGGAAGGGATCTCGGAACCACGCTGGCGCATACTGCTGCGCTTGTGGAGAGAAGAAAAGTGCGGCGGTGAGTCTTTGTCACCCACACAGTTGAGCCAGGCCCATCGGTTGAGCAAAAACACCATCAGTGCCCATCTACGCGCTTTAGAAGAACAGGAATTGATTGCTCGCGAACTCGACGCCGACGATCTGCGCCAATTCCGCATCCGCCTCACCAACAGCGGACGTGACCTGATCCACCGCTCGACCCCCGGTCATATGACCTTTTTGAATCAGTTGACCGCCGATCTGAGTCCCAACGAAATCGACACAATCCAAAATTTGTTGCACAAACTGCATCACTCCATCTCAAAGCATTCGCAGCTTGCTCCTGTTTCTGTGGAGGATGGTCCAAAGGCGGACAATTCCCCCGATTGAACTTCGTGGTCACGACACCATGAGACCATGAAGAACAACGCCCGTGTATCCAAGCCACAACCACTAGAGGAGGACACCGTGTTCCGCAGACCGACACGGCCAGAGAGCGGCGGTAGCGCGCCACGCCCCGGCATGAAAGATCTAGGACGCGCCATGCGCTACCTGGGTCTCTACAAACGCACGACAGCCTTGGCCTACATTTCGCTCTTCATCAGCATCGGCGCGCAATTAGTAGTACCGCAACTGGTACAGAATGTCATCGACGCCGTTACCCAGGGCTTGATTGCCCTGGAGGCCGGCCGGCTCCCAGGTGACGCCCAGGCTGTGATGGCGCAGCAATTGGGCCTCACCGCCGACGGTCTCGCCCAGATCGCCGCCAACCCCGAAGCGCCGATCTACTGGGCGCTGCTCTTCATCCTCATCTTTTCGGTGGCGCGCGGCTTTTTCGCCTTTGCCCAAACCTTCATGGGCCAAAAAGTCAGCCAGGATCTCGCTTTCGAGTTCCGAAACGAACTCTTCGCCAAGATCCAACGCCTGTCGTTCAGCTATCACGACCGCAACCGCACCGGCCAGTTGATGATCCGCGCCACCGACGACGTGGAAAAGGTGCGTATCTTCATCGGCCAGGGCCTCTTGATGACGGTACAGGCGTTGGTACTGCTTACAGGTTCGCTGGTGGTGTTGGCGTTGACAAATTGGCAACTGACACTGGCGATCTTGCCCGTGCTGCCGATTGCGCTGGTGATGTTCATGATCTTCGGCGCCACGGCACAGCCGCTCTTTGTGGCGGTACAGCGCAAGTTGTCTCAACTTAACGACATCCTCCAAGAGAACCTGGCCGGCGTCAAGGTGGTTAAATCCTTTGTGCGTGAGCGCCAGGAGTTTAAGCGCTTCGACGACTCCGCCGCAGATTTTATGAACGAGCAGATCCGCGTCGCCAAGATCTTCAGCTTTCTCTTCCCCGTCGTCTTCTTGATTGCCAACCTGGGGCAGGCGGCAGTCCTCTACTTTGGTGGGGTGCAGATCATCGGCGGCACATTGACTTTGGGTGAATGGCAGAAGTTCAGCCTCTACCTGATCTACGTCTTCTTCCCCATTGGGCAGTTGGGCTTCATCATCAGCCAGATGAGCCAGGCATCTGCCAGCGCCAGCCGTATTTTTGAGATTTTGGACGCCAAAAACGACGTCACCGACAAACCCGATGCCACGTCGCTGCCTGCGGTGGAAGGCAGCGTCCGCTTTGAGGACGTCAGCTTCCGCTACTTCAGCAGCAGCGATCCGGTGCTCAAGGAGATCAACCTGGAGGCGCGCCCTGGTGAGACGGTGGCGCTGCTCGGCTCTACCGGCAGCGGCAAGACGACGATCATCAACCTGATCCCCCGCTTCTACGATGTGAGCGAAGGACGGGTGACCATCGACGGACACGACGTGCGCGACATGACGCTGGAAAGCCTGCGCCGCCAGATTGGCATCGTGTTGCAAGAGACAAACCTCTTCACCGGCACCATCCGCGACAACATCGCCTTTGGTCGCCCCGAAGCCTCCGACGAGGAAGTGATCGCCGCCGCCAAGGCCGCCGCCGCCCACGAGTTCATCACGAGCTTCCCCGACGGCTACCAGACGCCGGTAGGCGAACGTGGCGCCACCCTTTCCGGCGGCCAGAAGCAGCGTGTCGCCATCGCCCGCGCCCTGCTCACCGATCCGCGCATCCTGATTCTCGACGATTCCACCAGTTCGGTCGACGTTGCCACCGAAGCGCTGATCCAGAAGGCGTTGGATCGGCTCATGGCAGGGCGCACCAGTTTTGTCATCGCGCAGCGCATCAGCACCGTCCTCAGCGCCGACCAGATCCTGGTGCTCGATAATGGTGAGTTGGTGGCCCAGGGCACCCACGCCGAGCTCATGGAAAGCAGCCCCATCTACGCCGAAATCTACCGCAGCCAATTGGTCGAGGATGCCGCGCCGGAAGAAGAGCCGGCGCTTGCATAAAGAAGAGATTAGGCGATTCACACGACTGTCGCTCACCCTAATCCCCCAATCGCTTAATCGCCCAATCTCTTGCCCTTAATTCGCAATCTGGAATTCGCAGTTCTCACGCTGCCCAGGAGAACATCATGTTTGGCAATCCTGATCGACTGTTGCAACAGGAGTCGCGCAAGGCCACCAGTGTGGGCGCGACGTTGAACCGATTTACAGGCTACTTCAAGCCTTACTGGTGGGTGCTGTCCATTGTGGCCGTGCTCATGGTGGTGAATACCTACACACAGGTGATTTCGCCCGAACTCATCGGCCAGGCTGTGGACTGTTACCTGACGCCTGCCGTTGTCAACGAAGCAGCGCAGGCCGCACCGGCGCTACCCGGTGCAGTGGAGGCGATCTCAAACGCCGATGCCGGTAGCCGGGTCAATTGTTGGTTCGACGATGTCCCCGCCGGTGCGGATAGAGAGTTCATGTTGGGCGGGCTGTTGCGGCTTGTCCTGCTGGTAACGGGCCTATACATCCTCGGGTCGGTGACCGGCGGCATGATGTTCTTTGGCATGACGTGGGCCGGGCAGCATGTGTTGCGCGCCATTCGTGTGCAACTCTTTTCACACATGCAGAAGCTCTCGATGGGCTTTTACAGCCGCCACGAGACAGGCGACCTCATGAGCCGCATCACCAACGACACCGACACCATCCAGCAGGTGCTTACCTTTGCGCTGGTGCAGGTGGTGAGCGGGGCGTTGCTGATTGTTTGGATTGCGTACAACATGCTGGCGTTGAACTGGGCCTACGCCCTGCTCAGCCTGAGTATTGTGCCGGTGATGGCCTACGCCACCGTCTGGTTCAGCGCACAGGCCCGGCGTGCCTTCCGTGAGACACGCCAGAGCATCGGCGACGTCAACGCCGAACTGGAAGAGAGTATCTCGGGCGTGCGTGAGGCGCAGGCATTCAGCCGAGAGGACGCCAACATTGAAAATTTCCGCGCCAGCAACGCCATCAACCGCGACGCCAACGTGCGCGCCGTTGCCTACACGTCGGCACTGGCCCCGGCTCTGGAAGCGTTGGGCTTTGTCGCCATTGCCATTGCTGTGGGTGTGGGTGGTGTGCTCATGTTGCGTGGCGAGAGCCTGGCCGGATCGGTGGTTTCGCTGGGGTTGATCATCACTTTCCTCGGCTACGTGCAGCGCTTCAACCAGCCGATTGCCCAGATCGCAGTGCTGTGGGCGAATTTGCAGAGCGCCGTCGCCGGTGCGGAACGCATCTTCGAGTTGATCGACGAAGTGCCTGAAGTGCAAGAAAAGGTCAACGCCAAAGAGATGAAGTCTATCCAGGGCCATGTCGTCTTCGACAACGTTTGGGCCGAGTACAACCGGGGCGAACCGGTACTGCGTGGCGTCAATCTGGAAGCAAAACCGGGCCAGACCATTGCCATCGTCGGCCCCACCGGCGCGGGGAAGACAACGATCATCAACCTGCTCCCCCGCTTTTGGGACGTATCCCAGGGCGCAGTGCGCGTGGACGGGGTCGACGTACGCGATGTGACGGTGGAAAGCCTACGTCGGCAGATTGGCATCGTGTTACAAGATACGTTCCTCTTCAGCACCACGGTGATGGAAAATATCCGCTTTAGCCGCCCCGACGCTACTGACGAGGAGGTAATGGCCGCTGCCCAACTGGCGCAGGCCCACGACTTCATCGAGCGGCTGCCCGAAGGGTACAAGACGGTGTTGGGCGAGCGTGGCAGCGGCCTCAGCCAGGGGCAGCGCCAACTGCTCTCGATTGCCCGTGCTGCGCTGGCCGATCCACGTGTGTTGATCCTCGACGAAGCAACCAGCAGCGTCGACACCCGCACTGAACGCAAAATCCAGGCCGCGCTGGAAGAGTTAATGCGTGGGCGCACTAGCTTTGTCATTGCTCATCGCCTTAGCACAATCCGTAAAGCCGATCAGGTGTTGGTCCTCAAAGCAGGCGAGATCATTGAGCGGGGCAACCACGAAGAACTGCTGGCGCAACAGGGCTTTTACTACGAACTCTACATGAGTCAGTTCCGCGCCACCGAATCCGTCGTCCCTGAAAAAACAGCGAAGACGAATGGGTATGTGGTGGAGAAGGTGGAAGGGTAGACGACCGACGACGGACAACCGACGACGGATCGTTTCAAGAGATCGTTCTGGGTGTAGTGGAAGTTGTGACCGTCCTAACGAAATAAAGAGAGCCATTCCCTTGCTGGGGATGGCTCTCTTTGTTTCGTTGATGGATCAGAGATCTTCCAATCCTTTGGTTTCTTGGCGCCTTTGCGGTGAAAGTCTGCCGGTGTCAGACGAGCAGAAGTTGCCGTTCTTGCACTGTTGAATCTTGCTCAATCCTTTTGGGTGGGTTCATCTTTGCTTGCCTTGTGCTAGGCGCCTCGTTGAGCTGGAACTGCTGCGCCAACGCCTGTAGCCCACCAGCCAGTTGATCCAATCCTTGCGCGGAAACGCCAGTCTGGGTGACCTGGTTGTTCACTTCGTCGGTGCTGGCAGCAACCTGGCTGGCGGCGGCGCTGTTCTGTTCGGAGATGGCTGAAAGCTCCTCGAACATCTGCAGAATTTGGCGGCTACCGGTGGAAAGCCGCTGTGTAGCGACACCGTTGCTTTCTGTCACCTCGGCCACCTGCGCCAGCACATTCTGCAACGCCTGACTGCTGTTCTCCATTTGCGCCATCGACGACGTCAGCCCTTGGATTGAGGCACTCACCTGGGCCACAGCCTTCTGAATGTCGACAAAGCCTGATTGGGTGGATCCGGCCAGTTCAAGGCCACGGGCAACCTCGGCGCGATTCTTGTCCATAGCACGGATCGTCTGCGTTGTGGAGTGTTGCATCGACTGGATCAGAGAGGTGATCTCAGCCGTCGAGCGCGTGGAGCGTTCTGCCAGCTTACGCACTTCGTCGGCGACAACGGCAAAGCCCTTGCCGTGCTGCCCGGCGCGGGCCGCTTCGATGGCAGCGTTCAACGCCAATAGATTGGTGCGCTCCGAAAGGTCGTCGATGGTGGCCACAATGACGCTGATCTGGCGATTGCGCTCTGCCATCTCGGCCATACGCTCGTTGACCTGATCCACGGCGCGGGCGATGGCCTGCATCCCATTGATCGTCTCCTGCACAGTATGAATACCCGAATCGGCGGCCAGGCGGGTGCGTTGTACAGCTTCTTCGCTGCCGAGGACGGCCGTACGCACTTCATCGATAGAACGTCTTTGTTCGTCGCGCATCTGCGCCGACTGGGCAACGGCGCGACTCTGTTGTTGCGCACCGACGGCAATGTGCTCCAGTTGGCTGTCATGTTCGGTGAGGGAGTTACGGGCCATTTCAATGGTGTACGCCTGCTGCGACGCGCCGTCGGCAATGTTGGCAATTGTCTGGTTGATCTGCGATGTCGCATCTTCCGCTTCAGCGGCGTTTTGCGACAGTTTCTTCGAAGCCTGGCCTACTTCTACGGCGTTGGCCTGCAAACGATGTGCAAAGTGTCGCAGGCTGCTCACTAGTTGCACAAACGTGTTGCCGAGCACGTCTTTGTTGCTACGTGGCTCGATTGCTGTACTGAGATCACCGCTTGCAATCTGCCCGGCGATAACCGACATTGAACGCTGATAGTTAAGCACCTCATTGAGCGACTGGGTCAGAGAACCGATTTCGTCGCGTTGCTGACAGTCGAATTCAATCTCTAAGTTGCCGGTGGACATTTCGTGGCTGGCTGCCGCCAACTTACGTATCGGCAATACAATTTGCCGGTAGATCACAACAATCACGGCCACCGTGATCGTTGTACCGAGCGCGGCGGCAATCCCCAGGGTAAGGGGCGAAATACCGAATCGCTCCAACAAGAAAACGGCTGCTCCGCCGGTCATGAGGAGCAGACTGTTCCAAAACATGAGTTTGATCAAAATGCTATCGCCAAAATGCCGGCGCAACCCCAACAACAACAAACCCAGTATCGTAATGGTAATGCCACCCAAGAGGGCGGCTTCAAACAAAATCTGGAGCATTTGTTCCTCCCAGGAAGGTCTTCCACTGAAACACACACAGCATCGCAGTGTAAGACAACTGTAAGAGTTTTACTCCATTGGTTATCGGATTCCTCTTGCGATCAGGGCATAAGCAAATTGGTGGAAATGGGCAGGTATAGGGACCGGGTGATAAAAGCGTTTCTGATATAAGCGTTTCAGTAACAAAGAAGCCACAATCGCTTCTCTTAATCGGCTTTCAGTTGCAGCCACACCATGGGCAGCAACATCCCGATGAAGACAACGGGGATCACCCCCCAAGGGTAGAGTGTCATTTGCAGCCAGGTGCTGCCCGGCACCAGCCCCAGGCCATAGAGGATGTAGGCCAGCCAGCCCACCATCAGCGCCCACAGTAGACGGTAGACCAGCATTGCCCGCGGCATCACCCGCACAAGGACAACCAAAAGCAGCCCCAACATCACCAACTGCGTAATGCCCGCCAACGACAACGTGAGCAAATCAACACGAGCGTTGCGGCGCGCAATAGACACAGTGGGGACGGCATTTACGCTGCCGTCGCCGACGATTTGGCCTGATTCGGTGACGGTGCTGCTATCCTCGTTCACGGCCACAGATTCGGGGGTTGGCACAAAGGTGGGCGCCAAGGTTGGGGTGGGCATCACAATCTCAATTGAAGCAGCATCGCTCCCCTGTGTGTTCACCACAATCAACGTGCTGGTATTGGCTTCTACACTGCGGGCCGAGACACGCAGAATGCCGCTACGTTCTAATGTGATGGCGAGACGCGCCTTTCCCTGTCGTGTCGGCATAGGATCCACCGGCAGCGCCAACTCCGCTCCTTCGTATATGAGTCGGAAGTTCACTTGTGTGCCATCTGGCACAGGGTTCCCGTTGCGATCAACGATGATGCCTGTCTCAACGACGATGACGTCACCTATGGCGAGATCGGCTTGGATGTTGGTGGTGGACGCTTCAACTGTTGCAGTGGGGCCGGCGGCAATGCCGGCGTTCAAAAGATGCAACTCAATGGTTTGATCGGGGTCTGGTTCCAGCCGCTCGATTAAGTTGCTGTAGCGTGTCCCCGACACGGCCACAGGTGGCGAACCTGCGGCCTGTGTCGACCGAAAGATAGTGCGCACGGCAGCTTCGAGGAAGGGCTGCGTTTTGCTGTAGATGCCCAGGTAGGCGGTCAGCTTGCTGATTTCAGTCGAATCAAGAAAGTAGGGAGCGTTGAGCGCCAGCACCACAATCCGCTTGCCCAACAGTCGGTCACTGCGCAGGCGTAGAAATTGTTTTACGGCATCGCTGTTAGGCGCGCGGGCCACATCGACGTCGAGCATAGCGAAGATCAGCCAGTCGGCTTCGCTGATGGCTTCTTCCACCTGCTGCACCAAATTGTCTGGCGCCGTGTCGTTGAGGACAGCATTCAACTCTTCGAAGGTAATACTTTGCACTTGATCAAGCTGGATCTGATTGGTAGCGTTTGGTCCATAAAGGCGCAGCATCACCTCTTCCAACGCGTTTGGGGCCAACACTGTCTGTGATGGGCAGTCGTCGCATTCTTCAAAGGTGCGGCTGTCGGTGAAGATGACAATCTTCTCTTCGGCTTGCGGTGCCGCGGGCAGTGGATCAGCCAGACCGCGTGGATCCGGCGAGAGGATGGTCACCGCTTCACGGGCCACTTGCCCTACCAACGACTGAGCTTCTTCGCGCATAGGGCCGGTGAGGACACGCAGCGCCCGACTGCCCGTCAACACCCGCTCAATCGGGATCGTGATCGCACGCAGCACCGCTTCGGGGGCAGGCGTCGGCGTTCCGGCGACATCTGCCACAGAGGCGGGCGCTGGAGTTGTCTCCGTTTCGGGCGAGGGCAGCGGGGTTGGTGCTTTGGTAGTAGCTTCGGCCACCGCAGCGTCAGATTCTTCTTCCAGTGCAACATCATACATGCGCACCTTGAGGCGCAAAATGTGTTGCAACGAGTTATCAACCCGGGCAGCAAAATCAGGATCGCTGGTGTATCGTTCACGGAAGAAGAGAATCGTTTCGCGGATGTTGTTACGCGCAGCATCCCAGTTGTCGTCAAGCGAGAAGTTGGCCAGGTAGAGGAGATCATTGCCTGCCTGGAATGCCTCCAACGCCACCCGCCGCCGCGGAAATTCTTGCAAAGTGGGATCATAGTAGCGGCGAATCGAAGGCACGCCCAGGGCGTCACTCATGACCACGCCACCCTGATTGCGCCAGGTGGCGAACTCATCCAACGCCAGGATCGTCTCCAACTCCGTGGCGAGGCTGATGGGCGGTGTACGTTCCCGGCTGCCCTGAAAGCTACTGTAGCGCACATGCCCCGACATCAGTCCATCGGTCGCCGCCGGGTCGCCATCGTAGCGCAAAAGCGACGAAGCGCGTTGTGTCACGGCGGCGAAGGGTTGTAACTCGGTATGGCGCAGCTCCTGCAAGCTCTTTTGGATGGTGGCAACCTCTTCGTCGGGGCGACGGTCGCTGCCACCCTGGCCGGGGAAGTGACCGGCAATGGTCGCCACCCGTCCATTCCCCCCTTCGTGGACACCGCGCACATAAGCCTGCCCCATTTTGCCGACCCAGAAAGCATCGCCGCCGAAGGTGTGAATACCCAGCCCACCCACCGGCTCCGGCCGCGGCTGATCGAGGACGTCTAACGATGGGCCAAGTAGCATGTTCACGCCGACGGCCGACAGCTCGCGCCCGACGATTGCACCCACCGAACGGGCCAATTCCGGGTTCCAGGTAGCGCCCAATGCCATCTGTGGAGGCAGGGTGGTAAAGCCGGAACGCAGGCTTGAACCAGGATAGCCGTCGCCGTTTTGTTCAATGCCGATTAAGAGTGGGATCTGCGGTGTGGTCTGTTGTAGTGGATTGAAGGCGGCAGGCGCAGATTGATTGAGGAGCACCTCAGGCGGATCAAGCGCCTGATCGTCGGGCAGCACAATGTTGTAGGCCAGTGCCTGCAACTGATTGGTGAGGACGGCAATCTGACGCGGCGCGTTAGGATCGTCGTTGCGGAAGTTGCCGTTCTGCGGGTTGAGGACAACGCCGCCGATGTGATACTCACGGATCAATTCGGCAATGTCAGCGTCTGCACCTGCTGTACTCCCTTGAAAGTCGACGATGAAGAGTTGCCCAACCCGTTCCGCCACGCTCATACGTGCAATCATCTCATTGATCTGCCGATCCAGGATGTCATCGGGGCCGGGAATCGGCGTTGGGGACGGCGTCGGCGTCAGCGTCAGCGCTTCGGCGGCCTGTACCGTGGCGGCGGCCTGCGCCGTGGCCGATGCCTTGGCCCAAATCGTCGCCGTAATCAAGACCGTGGCAGGCGTTCCTAGCGGTGTCAATGTGCTGGTGATGGCAGGTGTGGTCAGCGTCAACGGGGCAGATGCTGTCAACGTTGCACTGGCCGTCATGCTCGGCGTTGGAGACGGTGTAGGCGTCGGCGTCGGAGACGGCGTCATTGTGGCCGCGGGCGAGAGCGTGGGGGCGGTGTTTGTCGTACCGGTTATTGTACCGGTTGCAGTCATGGTCTGTGTGGGCGTCATGATCTCCGACGCGCCAATCGACGGCGTCGCCACCAACGTCAATTCGGCATCGGGGAGAGCGTCTTGGGCTTGCACACGCGCAGAGGACGAACCCTGGGGCTGAAGAAAACCGGCGAAGAGCCAGAGCAACACAAACCCGGTGTGGAGCCACCGCGAAGGAAGGGAACGCCGAGAAAACAATCGGGAAGAAAGGAAACGACGCGCTGTGTAGGGCAGGCGATTGCGTAGCGGAACGTTCATGAGATCCTATCGAAAGTGCATCACAGGGCACAGGGTTTGGTGAAAATCAGACCTCTGGCAGACCAGATTCCAAACGCATTTTACTTGGCACAGGCGAAATGCGTCAATTGTGAAGGGAGTTTCCAGAGCCGGTTCTCTCTATTTTGTTTGGACAAAATAACTGAAAGCAGGTATACTACCAGAGGCCAAAGAACTTATGTTCGCATGCAAAAGGCAACGATAAAGGTGCTCTTTTCAGTTCGGGAATGACCGTATCAGGAATGAGTATAGGAGACAGGCGCGTATGCCACCCTTTCGAGTAATCAGCGAATTCCAGCCCATGGGCGATCAGCCACAGGCGATCGACAAGTTGGTGCAGGGGCTCAACGACGAACTTCATCACCAGGTGCTGTTGGGCGTCACCGGTTCCGGGAAGACGTACACCATGGCGAAGGTGATCGAGCGCGTACAGCGACCGGCGCTGATCATGGCGCACAACAAGACATTGGCGGCGCAGCTCTACAGCGAGATGCGTGAGTTTATGCCCGAAAACGCCGTCGAGTACTTTGTGTCGTACTACGACTACTATCAGCCCGAAGCCTACATCCCGCGCAGCGACACCTACATCGAAAAAGATGCCCAGATCAACGACGAGATCGACCGTCTGCGCCTGGCCGCCACCAGTTCGCTCTTTAGCCGCCGTGACGTGGTGATTGTGGCGTCGGTTTCATGCATCTACGGCCTGGGCAGCCCGCAAGACTACGGGCAGAATGTGCTAGTGTTGAAGGTAGGCGAGATGGTGCGGCGCAATCAAGTATTACGCCATCTGGTAGACATTTACTACGAACGCAACGACAACACTTTGCAGCGCTCAAAATTCCGTGTGCGTGGCGACGTCCTCGAAGTGCAGCCGGCCTACAGCGACTTCGCCTACCGCGTCAGTTTTTGGGGCGACGAGATCGAGCGCATCACCGAAATCGACACGTTGACAGGCGAGATCCTGGCCGATCATGACAAGGTGGAAATCTACCCGGCCAAGCACTTTATCACCCCCCAAGACAAGTTGACCGAAGCCATCGACGACATTGAGGCTGAGATGGAAGCGCAGGTGGCCGACTTCGAACGCGAGGGCAAGCTTTTAGAAGCGCAGCGTATCGGTCAACGCACCCGCTACGACATCGAGATGCTGCGTGAGATTGGCTACTGCAACGGCGTGGAAAACTACAGCCGTCACCTGGCACGGCGGCCGGCAGGCAGCCGCCCGTGGACGCTGCTCGACTACTTCCCCACCGACTGGCTGGTGATCATCGACGAAAGCCACATGTCGATCCCCCAGATTCGCGGCATGTATGCCGGTGACAAGTCGCGCAAAGAAGTGTTGGTGGGCCACGGTTTCCGCCTCCCCAGCGCGCTGGACAACCGACCACTTACTTTCGACGAGTTTCAGGCGACGGTACGACAGGCTGTTTACGTCAGCGCCACCCCCGGCCCCTACGAAATGGAACATGCCGAACAGGTGGTGGAACAGATCATTCGCCCCACTGGTCTGATTGATCCAGTAGTGGAAGTGCGCCCCACCAAAGGACAGATCGACGATCTGCTGCGCGAGGTGCAACAACGTGTGACGTTGGGTCAGCGTGTGCTGGTCACCACCCTTACCAAGCGTATGTCTGAAGACTTGACCGAGTATTTGGCGGAACTTGGGGTGAAGGTACAGTATCTGCACAGCGAAATCGAAACCCTGGAGCGGGTGGAGATCCTGCGCGATCTGCGGTTGGGTGTTTTTGATGTGGTGGTGGGCATCAACCTCTTGCGCGAAGGGTTGGATCTGCCTGAAGTGACGCTGGTGGCGATCCTCGACGCCGACAAAGAGGGTTTCTTGCGCAGCGAGTCGGCATTGATCCAGACAATTGGCCGTGCGGCTCGGCATCTTGAAGGCAAGGCGATCCTCTATGCCGACAAGATGACCGATTCTATGCGCGCCGCCATCAGCGAAACCGATCGACGTCGCACCATTCAAGAAGCATACAACCGCGAGCACGGCATTGAACCGCGCAGCATCATCAAGAGCATCCGTGATCTCACCGACCGTGTGCGTGTCCTGGCCGAGGAGAAGGGCGAGTACGTCACCGAAAATGGCGACAAAGCCCCCAGGCTCGATCCTATCACGTTGCCGCGAGATGAGTTGGCCCGGTTGATCAAGAATATTGAAAAAGAGATGAAAGAAGCAGCCAAGGATCTCGAATTTGAGCGCGCCGCTGCCCTGCGCGATCAGCTGATCGAATTGCGTCAGTTGGAAGTGGAGAAGATTGGGAGCAGGTAGTGGCCTAGTTCTTAAATTCCCCCCACTGCGGGCAGGGTAAAGTAAAAGGTCGATCCCCGTCCACGCGCGGTGTAGACCCAAAGTTCCCCGCCATGTTTTTCGACGAGGGCTTTGGCAAGAGGAAGGCCCAACCCCATGCCGCCCTGGAGGCGGTTGAGGTGATTGTCTACCTGGGCGAAGCGCTGGAAGATGGATTCAAGCTGTAAGTGGTCGATGCCGGGGCCGGTATCGGTGACGGCGACCTGGATAAACGGGCCTTTGACCGTGCTTTCGGCGCCACGCACACGCGCTTCCACCGGCATCATCGAAATGGTGATCTTGCCGCCTTCGGGCGTAAACTTGATGGCGTTACTGAGCAGGTTGTCGAGGATACGCGTCACTTCCAACGCGTCGCAGATGGCGCAAAGGGGACGGGTTACAGGAGCAAACGAAATCACAAGCCCCTTCGTCTGGATCCACTGGCGGTGTTCGCTCAGCACCTTTTCTACAATTTCCACAAGGTCGCGCTCTTCCAACATCAACTGTGTACGTCCGGTCTCGAGGTTGTACATGGACGTAATGTTGGTCACCAGGCTGGTAAGGCGACCGGTAGCCTTTTCGAGTTGATCCAGACTGTCGAGGGCGTCTGGGTAGGTGGAAAAAGCGTCTTTCAGATTTTCGCGCAGTACCACCTGATAACCACTGACAAGATTGAGCGGTGTGCGCAGTTCGTGGCTGACCAGTGCGATAAATTGGGATTTGCGCTGTTCCAGCCGGTTGAGTTCAATGAGGCTGGCCTGTTTGTCGGCCAACAGACGGGCATTTTGAATGGCGATGGCAGCCTGTGTGGCAAAGAGCGAGAGGATCGTCACATCATCGCTGTCGAATTCATCGTCGTACCGTTGGTTCACCACCTCAAGCGCGCCGATGACTTCGTCCTGTGCAATGAGGGGCACGGCAATCAGCGACCGCGTCTTGACGCTGAGGTTGTCGCTGACACCGGAGTAGAAGCGTGAATTGCGCATCACATTGTTGTTGACCAACGGCTGCCGATTTGTCACTACCAACCCGGCGCCGCTTCCCTGAATGGGGACGACCCAGCGGCGTAAGGTTTCCCGCTCGGCATCGGAAAGGCCATAGGCGGCGGCGAAGCGTAGGTTGTCTTCGCCCGGTTGCAGCAGGAGAATCGAGCTGGCCTGCGATGTAGCAATGTCTGACGCGGCGCGTACGATTTTGTCCATCAGGACCGAAAGATCAAGTTCCGCGCTTAGATCCTGAGCCAGATCGGTAAGGGCGCTGTGTGCGGCAATCATGTGCTGATTCTTGAGCAGCGAATCAAGCAGCAACGCCAGATCGGTCATATTTTGTACGTCGATGGCGTCGAACGGGTGCTTGGCAGGCCGGTAGAGATCGAGCATTGCCATCACTTTGTGGTGACGTCGCAATGGCACAAGCAGATGCGTATTGCCCGGCAACAACGCCACTTCTCGCCGTTTGCTCACCGCTTCGATCATTTCCAGCGGCGCGCTTTCCATCGTCACCGATGACTGATCCGCACGTTTGCCGTCAAAACGGAAAGCCTCACGATAGTGAGGTGTTTCGCCCATCAACTTTGATGCAGGATCTGCGCCGGTGCGCAGGTGAAGATAACCTACCGCAGCATCGGTCAAGTTGACGGCCATACAGCCGGCTTCGCGCAGCAACAACATTTTACGGGTATAACGTGCCGCATGCACCGAAAGACGCAGCAAAGCCTGCTGTGCGTTGATCTGGCGCTTTAACACCTTGTTTTGTGCTTTGTGGCGATCGGCAAAGGACAACACGGGTTACGATCCGATCTGATGGTCAGGAGGACTACCCGCTTAAAGAGCGGTTCGATGAAAAACTAAGGAGCAATGAGTCAATGTCATGTAATTAAGCGCGAAGTGAGCACGCCCTCGTGCGGATCCACACCGAAAGAGCCGCACGAGGGCGTGCTCTCTCCGCTGATATTCGAGTGTCGGTTGCTTAACTTAATGACAGTGAGTAATGAGTAAAAAGATATAACTTCGTATATTCTACTCATTACCCGTTACTCATACTCTACAGTAAGATGGCGATGACCGGCGCTGACGCGCCGCCCGGAAACACAACGACGCAACGCAGGAGACGCGAGAATTGTACAATGACGTTACCTACTGAAACCATAGGCAATGTGCGTGAGGTTGACATCACCGACGAGATGCAACACGCTTATCTCGATTATGCAATGAGCGTGATTGTCAGCCGAGCCTTACCCGATGTGCGAGATGGGCTGAAACCCGTCCACCGGCGGATCCTCTACGCCATGTCCGATATGGGGATCACCCACGACAAGGCGTACAAGAAAAGCGCGCGTATCGTCGGTGAAGTGCTGGGTAAGTATCACCCCCACGGCGATTCGGCTGTCTACGACGCCATGGTGCGCATGGCGCAGGAGTTTAGCCTGCGCTATCCGTTGGTAGACGGGCAGGGGAACTTCGGCTCGATTGACGGCGACAACGCAGCCGCCATGCGCTACACAGAAGCCCGCCTGGCCAAGATCAGCGACTTAATGCTGGCCGATCTCGACAAAGACACCGTTGAGTGGGACGACAACTTCGACAATACACTCAAAGAACCGTCGATTCTGCCGGCAACGCTGCCCAATCTACTGATCAACGGGGCCAGCGGCATCGCCGTGGGCATGTCTACCAACGTCCCCCCGCACAACCTGGGCGAAGTCGTCGATGCGTTGGTCTATCTACTTGATCGCTTTGCCAATGTCGACGACATCAGCGTAGAAGATCTGCTTCACTTCATCAAAGGGCCGGATTTCCCCACAGGCGGTATTGTCTACCGTTACCGCGAAGACCGTCGCGGCCAGGAGACGACCGATGTCATCACCCAGGGCTATGCCACCGGCCGCGCCCGTCTGATCATTCAGGCCAAGGCACATTTCGAAGAGATGAGCCGCGGGCGCACACGTATCATCGTCACCGAACTGCCCTACCAGACGAATAAGACCAACCTGCTTGAGCGGATTGCCTCACTTGCACGCGACGGCAAGATCGAAGGGATCACCGATCTGCGCGACGAGAGCGACCGCACCGGCATGCGCATTGTGATTGAACTCAACCGCAACGCCGACGCCAAGATCGTGCTGACCGATCTCTTCAAGTACACGCCGATGCAACAGACTTTCGGCATGTCGATGCTGGCGCTTGTCAACGGTGAACCGCGCACCTTGGGCCTGAAACGTGTGTTGCAACATTTCATCGAGCACCGGCAAGAGATCATCCGCCGACGCTCAGAATATGATCTGGCCCGCGCCCGTGAACGCGCCCACATTGTAGAAGGGCTGCTGCGCGCCCTTGACATCATGGACGAGGTGATCGACACCATCCGCCGCAGCCAACGGGTGGATACGGCGCGTACCAACCTCATGCGTAACTTCGACTTCAGCGAAGTGCAAGCCCAGGCCATCCTCGATATGCCGCTGAAACGGCTGGCAGCCCTGGAACGCAAACGCCTGCAAGACGAATACGACGAGCTGTTAATGCGCATCGCCTATCTTGAAGATCTGCTGGCCCATCCAGAAAAGGTCCTGGCTGTGATCCGCCAGGAGCTGCTGGATATACGCGCCGAATATGCCGACGCACGCCGCACCCAAATTGTGGATCGAACAAAGGGCACCCTCACCACCACCGACTTATTGCCTGATCAGAAGGTGTGGGTTTCGGTGGGGACGAGCGGTGAAATCCGTCGCCAATCGTTCGCCGACGTCACCAAGACGAGCCTACGCCAGACAGGACGCGACAGCGGCGTGGCGTTGCTCACCGCCAACACACAAGATTTCCTCTACATTTTCGACAAGCGCGGCGGCTGTAACCGCATTGCCGTTCACGAACTGCCCCAGGACGAAGGCAAACATTTTGCCGAGCTAAGCAACTATTCACGGCGCGATCGCGTGGTGGCTGCGCTCGCCCTGCCCAGGCTGACGGCAGAAGAAGCAGCCGGTTTTCTCTTCCTGGTGACACGAAACGGCAGCGTCAAGCGCATCACCCTCTCTGATTTCATCGCCGCGGCGGTGAGCAACCCCGACGTGATCCGCGTCGACGAAAAGGACGAGTTGGGCTGGGTCTTTGTGACGCCGGGCAGCCAGGAGGTGCTGCTGGCCGCTGCGAGTGGACGCTCGATCCGCTTTGGCGAAGAGGATGTACGCAGCATGGGGCTGGCGGCAGGCGGCGTGGCTGGGATGAAGTTACAGAAAGGCGAAAAGCTCGTCTACGCCGGTATGGTCGATGCGCAGGGTGAACTGTTGACCGTCACCGTCAACGGTTTCACCAAGCGCACACCACTGAGCGAGTACAGCACGCAAGGACGGGCAGGCAGCGGCATCATTGCGCACAAGCTCGATAAACGTACCGGCGATCTTATCGGCGGCCTCATTGTCAACGGGGAACGGCGCGACCTGGTTGTCTTCATCACCGACAAAGGCGTGGCCAAACCGATGGATCTCGACGAGATCCCAGCGTTGGGGCGCAGCACATTGGGGCAGAATGTCCTCTCGGTGGGGCGGGGCGATCAAGTGGTGGCGGTGAAAGCGGTGCAGGGTGTGCCGGGTTTCGTGGGCGACGAGACGTTGGCTCCCCCGGCAGCGAGCAGCAACGGCAAAGCGGCGAAAAGCGAAGTCAAGCCGATTGCGCCGTCCTCTACAGCGGCTTCGACAACCAAGGCACAAGCTTTAGATCCACTGAAAGACAGTGCAACAGCCAAGGCCAAGACAACCACTTCAGCTACAAAAAAGCCGGATGTGCCTGAGAAAACGGAACCGTCTACTGTCAAGAAGACGGCGTCCACGCCGGCACAGAAGGGTGACACGACAGAGAAATCTGCTGCCTTAATTGGCAAAGAGACGACGCCAAAGGGGGATGGGAAGGCTAGTGAGAAGGCTAATGGCCTGTCCGTAAAAGAGACGGTCGAAGCCAAGGCTCCCACTGAATCTACCCCGGGCAAAGGGCAGCGCAGCAGTACAAAGAAACCACAGCAACCTGTGCAGGCAGCCGAAATCGACCAGGCGAAGCCAGAACGCTCAAGGCAGAAGCCTGTCGTTGAAGAGACGCCTGCCAAAGAAGAAATTGTTGAACTGGAAAGCGACCCGCCGATCCAGCCCTCTCTGTTGGGAGATGACGAGGTGGAGACAGGCAACAAACCAGCCGGCAGCGCCCGCAAGGGAAAGGGCAAATCTAAGGGAAAACTCAACCTGGTGAGTAGCGTTACGAAAAGTCAGAAAAAGAAGTAGGGGTTGTAACGAAAGATGCATTGATCACGGCGCTGATCTTGAAGTAGCCCTTTACCTAACAACAAAGCCCCCACTCATTGGAGTGGGGGCTTTGTTGTTAGGTAAAGGGCCACAGAATCGGCTAGGCAGCGTTTCGCATTGCATCAGTTGATTGATACACAGGCTCTAGACCGCCGTTTACGTCAACAAGCAAACCTTGGCGCAACAAATGGGTCAGTGCACATTCAGGAAGCCTCGCTTGATCCAGATCCGCTTGCGTAGGACATGTCTTATAACGTGAAATGTACGAAGCTACATAAATCAACACATCCCACTCATCAGCGCTTAACCTGTTTACCATCGTTCGTCTCCATCTTCTCCGTTGCAAAGGCGTTTTTCGTTCGTCACAGGTTCCATGCATACCGGTTGTAAGTACCAACTTAACGGCAGACGAACCCAACAGCCACTCTGCAATTTCTGTGCGAACCACAGCATGTGGGTTACGCAATCGGTTTAACAATCAACTTAATATGAACCATTCCCATCGTCTGTTACATAAGTACCATTGATAACACAAAAAAATACAGGAATCTACAGATTTTCCAGTTCGTGGTGCATATGTAGCGGTTACATCAAGCCTACGTTTGGCAAACGTAGGACCGACGTACGGTACATCGTGTTGAAAAGCAAGATGGCGTTCAAATCAGTGACGAAGAGAAACAGCAGACGCCAGGAGCAATGAAAGGCAGGAAATGGGTCGAAGACGTGGCGAGGAAACGAAAAGCTCGTTGCAGGAGAACGAGCAGCGTGCGCGCTTTTACGCTTCTATGAAGCCGTTGGGGAGTTCTGTTAACCCTAACTCTGCCGCACGTAAAACAGCATGTGTACGATTGTCGGCGTTCAGCTTGGTGATAATGTTCGAAACATGAACACTGGCTGTGCTGATCTGAATATTGAGATCATCGGCGATTTCGCTGTTCGAACGTCCCTGGCTAAGCAGTCGCAGCACCTGCCATTCGCGCCGGGTCAACGAAATTGACGACGTCGGCACTGCGGAGAAGTCATCAGAGATGTAGGGCAGGATAGAGCCAAACGAAAGCCGGCTGCACATAATGGCGCGCCCCCGCGCGATTTGCTGCAAGAAGGTGAGTAGATCGGCCTGGCCAATATCTTTGCCCAAATAGCCATCTGCGCTGGCCAGTAGAATGGATGCCACCGATTCCAGCGTCTCTACATCATTCCAAAAGACGATACGCGATTTGGGTGCAAGTGCTTTCAACTGTTCTATGGTGCGCTGCGGTGTAGTCACAGATTGGGTAACGGCCACCATATCCAGCAAAATAATATCAGGCTGATGCTCTTTGCATAGCTCAATGCAAGCCGGTAGATTTGGCACAATCCCAACCAGATCCCAGCCGGCTTCTTGTTTCAAAAAGGCAGCCAAACCATAACGAACAAACTCGTTGCTTTCCACTATCAGCAGGCGAATAGGTGGCTGAGGTGACACGCTGGTCCTCCAGGCATAACTGACAAGGCAAACAAGAATAAGAGAGGTAATGGCGGAAATCAGCAGTGAAGCACCTAGGGCTACGACCTCAAAGCAGTAAGGGGGTTCTGCTTAAGGTCTCTATATCATCAAAGAGATATCAAATGGATCAAATGACAATTAGTAAAACAAAAACCCAAGATTTGCTTACCATTCTTTACGAAACAAACAGAACACACCTATACATTACATCTATGTCGCCTAAGTGTCAAAGCGAAGGGAACAAACAAACGATTACAGGATGATACACAGTTCCACCTACTACTGCGCAAGACAAACGTATATGGCGAACAAAAACGGGGCGTACTCTACAAGCACGCCCCCTCACAGAATCAAAAATAAGTGGAATTCCAGAAACGCTACCGCCCGCCGAGGATCTGGCCTAAATTAACGTTCAAGCCGCCACTTTGACCGCCACCGCCTACCTGCGGCATGTACTGGGCTATCTTCTGTGCCAATCGATCCATGGGCATCGTCTGCAAGTAGACACGTCCTGGCCCGCGTAATGTTGCCAGGAAGAGACCTTCACCGCCAAGCAGAATGTTCTTGAAGCCGCGCACAATCTCGACGTCGAAATCGACCGTCGGGTCAAACATCGCCACGTGGCCCGTGTCTACACGGAGAAGTTCGCCGGGCGCAAGTTGTTTTTCTACAATCTCACCGTCGAAGTTGACAAACGCCTGCCCCGGCCCGGTGACACGCTGCAAAATGAAACCTTCACCACCAAAAAGGCCCGCGCCCAGTCGTTTGCGGAAATGCATATCCAGATCCACAGACTTGTCGGCGCACAGGAACGAATCTTTCTGTACGATCATCGACTGTCCTTCGGGCAGATCAAGTTCGAGGATCTTACCAGGAAACTCACTCGTAAAGGCAACTTCACCGGTGCCATTGTTGGTGTAGTAATCAACAATAAAGAGCGACTCACCTGATAGGGCGCGTTTGAACATCTTGCCGATGCCGCCACCGGTATTGGTGTCCATTTCAATCTGCTGGGTCATCCAACTCATGCCACCCGAGGACGAGTAAATGCGCTCGCCTGGGCTCAGCGTGATTGTAAGCACAGGCAACAATGTGCCTTCGATTCGATAGTTAAGAGCCATTTTGTGTCTCCTTCTTGGCTGAGAATAGTGGCTGGGATATGTCTGAAAATGTGATAAACCATGACTTCAAGCTATACGTATACGATTCGCAAAAGTTCCTGCGCAATCATATAAAATCAGCGGATGAACACTCCGCAATCAGGAATCTCATTTAACCTTTCTCTATGCCCCATAACAGCAACTTGTCTACCCATTCATCATTCTTTGTTCATCTCTTCACCGGCTGCCCCACGGTGGATCAATAAACACCTCCGGCTCCAGACCCAAACCATCGGCCACACGGGTGATGTAATTGAAGAAGGCAATAATCTGGGTGGCATCGTGAATGGCGATGTCGTCAAAGCCGTGAGCGCGCAGCAGATCCAGATCGGCGGGTGTCATCTCTTGCTGGCGATGGGTGAGTTTGATGGCATGGGCGCAAAGTGCCCGATCCGCCTCGCGCATGGGAGCTGTACGCCAATCGCGCACCAGCGCGTGGACAAACGCATCAGCAGCTTCGCTGCTCTCAAATTGATCGGCGACCTCAGCACGGAGGTCGTGGGCGTGTGCCTGCGTTCAGTAGGGGCAGTGTAATTCCACCGCCACCACCGTGGCCAGCATCTCACGCTGCGCCCGCGTCAACGGCGAAGGACGGTGCAACAGCGCGCCATACAACTCCATACTGGCCTTCATTGCGCCGGGATTCAAGCTCATGATGCCCACAATACCCCAAATGCGCCCAGCGCGCTGCACGGCTTTGTCCAATTCACGCTTCAGCAGACCGGTGGCCTTTTCGTGTGGTATCTGTTCAATCCAGGGCATGGGTTCCTCCAAAAGTGAATGAATAATGAGTGATGAGCAATTGGGGTGTAAAAAGAATACTCCAATTACACTGTTCTTTGAAAGCGCAAAAACACGGCACTGTGAAGTTGAACACAGTGCCGCGTTTTTGTTTCCGTTATTATCACGGCGAAGTAATGATACAGCGATGTACCGTAGGGGTTTGCGTTGGGGCGGAATCAGCGCTGTCGAGTAGCGAAAACTCCTCCAGCCCCAACGCAAACCCCTAATTTGTCCCAATTCGGGGAATCCTCTCCCTAGCAAAGACAAAGAGCCTGACAAATCTAGAGAAGAGTATGCAAACAGCAAGCGGCGCAAGCCTCTACCCAAAGAAACAACGAGAGACAACCCTATGTCGAAGATGCGCGTCACCCCCTTCCTCTTGCGTATGTTGTTCGCACTTGGCTTCCTCGCTGCCCTACTCCCCGCAGCGTTGACCGTACAAGCAGCCAACGGCTTCGATGTGACCCTCCTCACCCTGCCCCCAGGATCGGAGATCCAGCCAAACTTCGACCCGCGCTTCACCTTGGTTGACCACGTGGGTACAATCTACTTTCGCAGCCAACGCACCGACGGCAGCGAACCCGGCATCTACCGGCTTGTGGGCGGCAATGTTGAGCCATTTCTGCTCACGGGTGCACAAATCCCAGCCCAAACCCTGGGCGGCATCGGCACACTTGTCAACATCGATCACGTCCTCCCCAGCCGCGTCGATACAGACGGACGGCTCTATTTCTTCAACCAGACCTTCACCGTCCCCGGTGGGCAGCTCCAACTGTTGCGTGTGGAAACAGGCGGTGGTTTCACTTTGCTGGACACAGGCGGGCCGATTCAGGGCCTGGTGGACAGATCCTATCCGAATGAGGTCCTTTCGGATGGGCGCTGGTTGCGCCGCACCGAGGAACAGATCAACGGCGCCTGGGTGGTCACCATTGCCCGCACCGACGGCACATCCACCCAGCAACTTCTGCGCCGCGCCCAGACCATCGGCAGTTGCGTCGATGCCTTGAAGACAACCAATCAATTGTGGAGCTTGAAGAGCAATGCCCAGGGCAAAAGTGTCTTTCAATATGACGTCACCGCCACAACCCATCGCAATGCCGACTGCACAGGGACACGCACCTCGTCGATCTATACCCAGACCCTTGAGATCGTCGGCGCGGGCGTACATGCCGAACTGGGCACTGTGACCAATGACACCGTCTTGATCACCTTGGGTAGCTACAGCCTAAACGACAGTGGACAGATCCTCTATGCGACGAAGCGGCGCGACGATAACGCAGACACCTACGCGCTGCTGCGTGACAATCAGACGATCCACACACTCACCATAGAAGACGAAGAGGGCGAAGAGGTCGAACGTACATTTGAATTTGCAACATTACTGCCCGACGGCAATCTCCTCTACGCCATTCCGCCCGGCATCGTGGCGGCGCACCCCGCCGGTGGGCTTTTCCGCGACGGGCAACTGGTGATTGCAGGCAACGATCCGCTCTTCGCCGCGCCCGTCTCTTTCGGCAGGATTGGGCAGGTCAACAGTCGCGGCGAAGTGATTGTCGATTGGCGGACGACCACAGGGAATCAATTTGGGTGGGTGCTCCTCTCCAAAGCCCAAGGACGGTGGACAAATTCCAACGGCGGCGTCTGGTCCGATGTTTTCAATTGGGCGGGCGAGGAGATGCCCGGCCAGGGCGACAGTGTCTTGTTCAACCTGGCCAACCAATACACTGTGAGCACCGGTGACCGCCAGGTGGGCAGCGTCGAGGTCACCGATGGTGAGGTCACCTGGAATCAGGGACTATTGGAGATCATCGGCGGGCTACGCGTCGGCGCCATGATCGGTCAAGGCGACACCACGCTGCGCATAGACGACCGTGTGACCGTGGGCGAAGTGACGGTGGGCGCGCTGCCCAATTCGGCCACCGAAAGCGACATCGTCGCCGGCCTCACACTTGGACCCGATGCAACGCTCAATGTCAGCGGTCCTTTGGTGATTGGGCAAGCAGGTCGTGCCGGCTTCGGCCTCTTCGGTGGGAAACTGAGCAGCGGCGAAGCCAGATTGGGCAGCGGTGCCATCGGCATCCTCGCCACCCTGGGCGAGGGAGAATGGTCATCGGGCAGCCTGCTTGTGGGCGAAAGCTACCCTGGATACGTCAACTTTGGCAGCGGGAGCACACTCCAGAGCAGCAACGTCCGCATCGGCGGCAGCGCCTTTTCGCCCAACTTTGATCTTGCTTTCGACCCAAGTGGCGTTGAAGGTCCATTTTCCAAAGTCAGCATCCTGGGCACAGGCGGCGAAGACGGCAACACCCCCACCAGTTGGAGCATTCAGCAAGCGCTCGAAATCGGCAACGGCCACCCTGGCCGCCTACACATCGCCGACGGCGCCACTGTTCAAGTAGCCGAATCGGTGACGGTCGACAATGTGGCCACCAATCTGCCCGTGGGCATCGTCGCCTTTAGCCAGATCGTGGTCGGCGGTGTGGACGCCGATTCACAGCGCCCGGCCACCTGGTTGATCAACAAGGATCTATTGCTGGGCAACGCCAACACCGCCGAGCCGGAACTGAGCATCGAGGACGGCGGCATTGTGGACATTGGCGGCTCACTTTCCATCGGCCACCAGCCAGAAACATTGGCGCTGTTAACGGTCACCGGCGCAGGATCGAGCCTCACCGCCGGTCAAAGCGCGGGCGCGGCTTGTACCATTGGTTTCAGCGGGAGTGGCGACCTCGTCGTCAGCAGCGGCGGTGACGTCCACTGTCAGTCGCCGCTCTTCATCGGCCTGGGCGATGACGAGTCACTCCTGACCATCAGCGGGGCCACAAGCAGGGTGCGCGCGTTGCGTCTCGAAGTCGGCGCGCCAGCGGCCACAGAACCGACCGGCATCGGCACCGTGGAACTCAACGGTGGGGGTCTGTTTTTCGAGCAGAAGAGCACAATCTGGGAGAATGGCAGGCTGAAAGGTAGCGGCACACTGGAGGGCGACTTGGTCGTGTTGGGGGAAGTGATACCCGATCTGGTCAACTTGCAAGCCACGGCGCAGTCGAGCGCCGCCGCAGCAGCCGCCACCGTCGCCCAGCCCGGTGTCTTGACCGTCAACGGCGGGCTGACGCTTGGTTCGAGTGGACGTCTTCACTTCGATCTCGTCGGCCCCGGCCAATATGATCAAGTGGTGATCTCGGGCACGGTGCAGTTGGACGGCACGCTGATCCTGGCGTTTGGCGAAGGCTATGCGCCGAAAGCCGGTGATCTCTTCCAGTTTGTCCAGGCCGACAGCGCCACCGGCGCATTCGACAGCGTCACGGTGACAGGGCTGGCGGCGGGCTGGCAATATACGATCAACACCAGCGGCGGCGTCACCACCCTCACGTCGACGACGGCAGGCGTCGCCACCACCTCACCGACGCCGCGTTCACTCTATCTCCCGGCGATTCAGCGCTAAGTGGTTCTCTCGTTAAGTTTCGATACATAGAATTCCATGTAGGATGGGTTTCGACCGCATGAATGTACACTGGTCGTCCCGCCAAATTCGGCGGTCGAAACCCATCCTACGAACTGAAACCAGCGCGGTACATCGACGCCGACCCCACTGTTCCAAAGTTGATGGGTATCTACATAATCGCGCAAAGACAGCATGTGTCTCGGCTACTTAGCATTCTGTGGCATAATAGGACATCTTCACAGTTCAGCACATGGACGAACAGCACCATGAAGATCATTTGGACAGAATACATGCTTTATCGTATCGGCCTTCGAGGATTTGACCGCGCAAGGATAGAAAACATCTTAACTTACTCATCTGAACGCTATTTCGACAATGAAACCAGGCGTTCCGTGGTTGTTGGCAAGCACAATAACCTATGGGTCCTTGTGCCGTACGAAATGGATGGGGATAGCATTGTCCCTATTACAGTACACGCAATCACTCGCCAACAAGTTAATATGCGAGTAAATTTGGGGAGATTGGTACATGAATAAGACGAGCATGCACTATTTTGAAGAAGAGGACATTCTTCATCTGAGTTTTTCGGATGAACCGGAAGCCGGTAGCATTGAATTAGGGCCAACCATCACGGCTGAGTTGAATGAAGCCGGGGATGTGATCGGTGTCGAAATTTTGAACGCCAGCGCCTTCCTCCGCGACTCGATTCTAGAGTCTATTCAGTTCAAGGTACTCCAAGCTACTTCTCATACGTAAAATTGCTTCAGTCGGATCAACTGCCAACTCTCCGCCGCATTACCACCGCGCCCAGCACCACCAGAACCCATACCGCCAGCGATCCCAGGGAGATCCACTGGCCGAGGGTGCGCGCCGGGGTGTCTTCGTAGCGCAACAGGATAAACCCCTCCCCCTGCGCGGGGACAGGCACCACCATCCGCCCCAGGACGCTGTCGCGCGTCTCCTGGGCGATGCGGGCGGCAGCCTCGCCATAACCGGGGAAGGGCGGGCAGGCCACCCCATCAACCCCAGCGGCCACCTCTTCGGGCAAGAGACACCCTTCGGGGACGATGGGCAATTCTTCCACAATGTTGCCGTTACGCCCGTCGAGCAGGTAGGCGCGCCAGCCGGGATAGTAGAAGTGGTTGAAGACGATCTGCTGATCCGAACGCGGGGTGCAATCGCCGGGGCGAGCGCCCGGTTCGGTGCAAAAGTAGACCTCTTCCATCACCGTGCTGTGGCGCACCGAACCGACGGCGATGGTTTCGTAATCCACCGCCTCGTAATCTACAATCGATTCGATGGGCGTCACCGGCAGGCCCGCTTCATCCAGTTCTACCACGTAGCGCTCGGCCATCGGGCTCCAGGTCGGGATCTCGCGCACCCACGCCGTGCTCCCCGTCATCTCGTCGGCGTCGCGCTGGAAGCGCATGAGCGCTGCCAGCCCCACCGGTCCTTCTGCCGGTTCGCTGATCTGCACTTGCAGCAGCGGATAGCTGCCCAAAATGGCGATGGAAACGAGCATCAGTGTGGGCAACGAAAGTGATGTGGCCGTTCGCGTCTTTTCTTCGGCAACAAAGGCGGCCAGCACCGAGAGGCAAAGGACGGTCATGGGCAGCCATCGCCAGGGGAATTGGGCAAACTGCAACACGCCGCCCACCACCGGCCAATCCCACAGGGGCGCAAAGGGGACCCACCCCACCACTGCCGCGCCCACCGCCACCAGACCCAAAACGGCGACCTCGCCCCGCCACACCCGGCTACGCCAGGCCACGCCAAAGCCGATCACGGCGAAGATGAGCAACACCGCGCCGATCTGAAAGCCAATCGGATCGTCCGGCCCGGCCTGGCTGACGCCGAACCCCCAATTCGGGCTAAACCACTGGAAGAAGTAGAGGAAGTCGTCGCGGAAGTCATAGCGCCCGTCGAACCATTGATCGGTGCGCACAAAGTTGCGCTCCACGATCAGGGGAATCAGGAAGGCCGCGCCCAGCCCGATCCCTAACACGCCCCCCAGGATCGGGGAAAGTGCGGCGCGAGCCAGCGTCCACAGGCGGCGCGGCCAGGCGGGGACGGAGATCGCTCCGGTCCACAAAAGCGCCAGAATGTAGAGCATAAGCAGCGGCGTGAAGAGAATGAAGATCAGGTTGCTGGTGAGCAGTAACCCGGCATAGCTCACCGCCGCGCCGGCGATCCAGCCCAGGCTGGGCTGCCGCACACTCTGGCGGAAGGTCCACAGGCAGAGGGGCAGCCAGACGAAAGCGCTGCTTTCGGCCAGGTTGCCGCGCACGTAGAGGACGAGCAGATGGTAGGGCGCATAGGTGTAGATCACCGCAGCCACGAGTGCGGCGTGACGCCCAAGCATGGAGCGGACGTAGGCGTACATGGCCGCTGCACTGGCCACAATGCCCAGGCCGAAGACGGTTTCTACGGCGGCGGTGTAGCTGAATCCGCCAAAGCGCAAAAAGAGTGTGGCCACAAAATGGCTGAGTGGGCCGTAGATGTTGAAGAAGGGGTAGCCGTAGCCAAAGGCAAAGTCGGGGCTCCAGCGCGGCCACCAGATGCCGTCTTCGACGAGGCGGTTGTACTCGAAGAGGAAGTAGACGTGATGGCGGGCGTCGTTTGCACCCCAGAAGTAGCCGGGCAGCGCAAACGGCGCAACGGCAAAGACGGTGAGGAGCAGCGCCAGCCAGAAGAAGCCGTCGCGCCAGAGCGGGATTTCTGCGCCTTTACTCGCCATAGAGGATCACCTTGTCGTCGCCGCTGTTGAGGGGCAGGCGGCTGCCGTCGCGCCAGTCGTAAAAGCCGTAGTAGTAGCGCAGGTTGACGGCGGCAGGGTCTAACGGCAGATTGAGCGTGTAGGTGGCGGTGAAGATTTCGCCGGGCTGCCACAGCGTCGGCGGGCGATCGGGCAGGGGCTGGGTATCGAGTTGGGCCACCACGTCGTAGCCGTCGCCGCTGGGATTGGCGCGCAGTGCCTGGAAAAAGATGTTGTAATCGAAGGTAATGGGCTGAAGCGGCTGCCACGCCACGTCGAGGACGGCGCTGCCGCCGCCGTTGATCGTGCTTTCGTCCACAGTGGCGGTGAGCAGGACGATGTCGGCGCGTTCCCCGAAGACGGCCACGGGTACGTCGGGCGCTGGAAATTGGGTGAAAGTCGGCGTGAGGTAGGGCGCAGCAGCCAGCACCGGCACCGTGACGAGGACGGCCCAATAGCTGCGTTGTTGCAGGGGAATGAGCAGTGCAGGCAGGCTGCCGGCCCACGCAGCCAAAAAGGGCAGCACCGGTAGCAGGATCTGCCCTGGATAGGTGAGCAAGCGATCGGCCTGGGTGATGGACCACAGCGGCGCGCTGATGCGCAAGGTGAGCAGAACAGCGACGACGGCGGCGCTGATGCTGAAGATCAGGAGCATGTCCTGTTGGCGGCGCAGTGAGAGCGGCGTGACCAGATCTGCTTCGTTGCGGCTGCGCCTTCGCCAGAGCAGCCAGGCGGCGATGATGCCGAAGGCAAGCAAGGCGAAGCCCAGTGTGAATGGTTGCGCCGGGTTGCCGCCGCCCGCCAGAATCTGGTAACCATCGAGGAAGTAGGCAGCGAAGACGGCTGGTGGCGGTCCTTGAATCGCCCAGAGTGGGATCAGGCTGAGCAGCGCCGCCGCCGCGGTGACAGCCACAGCCAGCGCGGCCAGGCGGTCACGTTCAACGAGCAGCACGTAGAGCAGCACGATCAGCGAGATCCAAACAGCCAGCCCGGCCTGCGTGCGCCAGATCCAGAGTAGGGCGACGACGGCAAGGCCGATGGTGGCGGGGCTACGGGTGGCGCGGTAGAGCGTCGTCCCGGCCAACACGGCGGGCAGCAGGGCAAGGACCACGGCATCGGCCAGGTTGCCGCGCACGTAGATCGTATTGAGCAGTGGCGGCGCCAGGGTGTAGAGCAACCCGGCGAGGCCGGCGGCGCGGTCACCGAAGCGGGGTTGCAGCCAGAGGTAGATCCCCACGCCGCCGGTGATCACGGCGAGGATGAACATCAGGCGTACCGACGTCGTCGGCGCCAAGCCCAGTTGGCTCAACGGGTTGGTGAGTAGAAAGGCAGCGCTACCTGCGCCACGCCACAAATCGGCCACGGTGCCGATCTCGGAAATCGGCGAAAGGTAGCGGGTGGTGAAGATCGGCGCAAATCCTTGCAGCGTCTGCCAGTAGCCGGGATAGGCCGCCGGCGCCCACGCAAAGACGGGAAGCAGCAACACGATCCAGAGGCCGAGGGAGCGAGTGGAGGAGTTTTGAGCGTTCATGCAGGGGATTATAGCAGGGGAAAAGAAGTAATGCGTAATGCGTGATGCGTGATGCCTTGTTTGGCTAGTACACGACGGCGTAAATGGGTCGCTGAATTCTGAAGCGATGCGGAGGGAGCACGCTCATATTCCCTGCGCGACCTTACGCATCACGCATCACGCATTACTCATTAGCCAGCAACGTCGCGTCCTGTTCAATAATCTGCGCCCGATCCAACAGGACACCACCGCCTTCCGCCCCACCCGGCGCGGTGACAGTGTGGACGAGCCCCTCACGGATTTGGGCGCGGCGGAGGCGCAGCGCTTCGATTTCGGGGAGGCTGAGGCCGTAGCGGTTTTGGGGATGGAGCAGTAGATCGATGAGGTCGACGCCGACGATCTGGGCCAGGTGACGCTGGTTGTGAAAGGTGACCCACTCGATGGGCGCGAAGCGCAAAAATTCCTGGGCGGCGGCGGTGCGCGCTGCATTGAGTTTCAGTGGCAGGATCGAACGTTCCAGGCGCAGGCCCAGCATCCACTCTGCACCCGATGGCGCGGTGATGTCCTGCCCAAGCAGAAAGTAGAGCCGATCGATGTTGCTGATCATCTCGAACAGCGTGTCGAAGCTGACCCCCTCTACGGGGTAGCGGCGAATCTCCGCGCCAATCTGCACCGGCAACTCGGCCAATGTCTGCCCGATCAAGGCGCGGGCATTTTCTAGATCTCGTGTGGCGCTGACGAAAATACGAAGTGTCTCTGACATAGTTTTGGGGGTAGGTGACTGGTGACTAGTGATTGGTGATTGGGATCGTGTCTACGAATGTGATTGGTAATTGGGATCAGCTTCTGATCACGATCCCAATCACCAATCACAAATCACTAGTCACTATGAATTCAAAACCGCATCCTGCTTAATCCGTCGTTCCCACTCTTTGACGTCGGCTTCGACCATGATACGGACGAGTTCTTTGAAGCTGACAGAGGGTTCCCAGCCGAGTTTTTCGCCGGCTTTGGCCGGATCGCCCACCAGCAGGTCCACTTCGGCAGGGCGGTAGAAGCGTGGATCCTGGATCACGTAGTCGCGCCAGTCGAGATCCACATGACCGAAGGCTTCGGCGACGAACTCTTCGACGCTATGGGTTTCACCGGTGGCCACCACGTAGTCGTCGGGGCTGTCCTGTTGCAGCATGAGCCACATGGCGCGCACGTAGTCGGGCGCGTAGCCCCAGTCGCGGCGGGCTTCGAGGTTGCCCAGGCGCAGTTCGTGTTCCAGCCCCAGTTTGATACGGGCCACGGCGTTGGTAATCTTGTGGGTGACGAACTCAAGCCCACGTCGAGGACTTTCATGGTTAAACAGGATGCCTGAACAGGCAAAGATGTTGTAGCTCTCACGGTAATTGATGGTGATCCAATGGCCGTAGACCTTGGCCACGCCGTAGGGGCTGCGCGGGTAGAGAGGCGTTGTTTCGCGCTGCGGCACCTCTTGCACCTTGCCGAACATCTCGCTGCTCGACGCCTGGTAGAAGCGAATCTCTGGATCGACGATACGAATGGCGTCGAGGACGCGAGTGACACCCAACGCCGTGAACTCGCCTGTGAGCACCGGCTGCTCAAAGCTGGTGGGCACGAAACTTTGCGCCGCCAGGTTGTAGACCTCTTGCGGCCGGTACTGTTGCAGGATACTGATCAGGCTCATTTGATCGAGCAGATCGCCCTGCACCACTTCGATCTTGTCTTGAATGTGTTTGATGCGGTCGAAGTTGATGGTGCTGGTGCGGCGCACCATGCCGATGACACGGTAGCCTTGTTCCAACAGGAACTCGGCCAAATAGCTGCCATCTTGCCCGGTGACGCCGGTGACGAGTGCGGTGGGCATAACACGTTCTCCTTGAAATTCAGTTGGTTCTATGTCAATGTCATTAAGTTAAGCAGTGTGACTGACTGTTGTAGGTTGCAGGTTGCAGGTGACATACGAAGTCACTTCTGTTGTCGTCCGTCGTCCAGCCTTAACTTAATGACATTGACTTCACGATTTCTACTTCACAATTTCCCTGCGCCAGCCGTCGAGGATCTCTCGAAGCGTCTGACGCAGGTCAATTTCAGGCAACCAGCCGGTGGCATCCACGAGGCGGCGGTTGTCACACACACTGATAGGAACGTCGCTCGGGCGCAAACGGTTCGGATCCTGTTGGATTTCGATGGGGATCTGGGTGCAGGCGAGCAACTGATCCAAAATCCAGCGCACAGGACGACCCTCACCGCTGCCCACGTTGTAGACCTGCCCGGCTTCGCCGCCGCAGACGGCAAGCCAGTAGGCGCGCACCACATCGCGCACGTCGGTAAAGTCGCGCACAGCATCTAGATTGCCCACACGCAGAACCGGCTCATGGTGCCCGGTTTCGATCTCGGCGATCTGGCGGGCGAAGGCGCTGGCCACAAAGTCTTCAGACTGGCCGGGGCCGATGTGGTTGAAGCTGCGCACCCGCACCAACGGCAGTTGATAGTTGTGCCAATATTGCAGCGCCATCATGTCCTGTGCGATTTTGCTTACACCGTAGGGGGAGTTCGGGCGGAAGGGCGTCTCCTCGTCGATGGGCACATCTTCGGGGCGAACAAGGCCGTAGACCTCATTGGAGGCGACCACCAGTGTACGGCAGGCGGGCGCGCTGCGCCGGACCGCTTCGAGGAGGTTCAACTGACACTGAATATTCAACTCATAAGAGACCCACGGCTGCTGCCAACTGCCACCCACGTCGCTCCACGCCGCCAGGTGGATCAAATAGTTGGGTTGAACGGTGCGGATCACCTCATCCACCCACACAGCGTTGCGCAGATCACCGCGGTGCAGCGTCAATCGGTCTTGCAGATGACGGATGCGCCGGTCGTGACGATGCACAGTACCGTCCACCGTCACATCGGGCAGCGTCAACAAATATTCGGCCAGCCAGGCCCCCACAAAACCGGCAATGCCGGTGACGAGGACACGCATTGAACCTCTCGCATCGTGACAGGGAATTGAAACCTGCCAGGTTTCTGAACCTGGCAGGTTTCTTGTTTCAATCGAAGCAGTATAGCAGAGAAAGAGAGAAGGCACACAAACATCGCCGTGCTTTGAGTTTTGAAGCGTGCGCCGACAGTGCCAGGCACGGGCCAGCGGATCGCCCGCTAGCGCCTCTGTATTTGGCCCATGCATGGCACTGTCTGCCCCCATCGTGAAATGCACCCGAATTTTGCGATCAACTTGCCCAGCCTTCAACCCAAATGGTATACTGCGCGCACAGAACATGGTGGCGCTGTCTCCCCAATTCAGCCGCCACGAAAGGAAGACACTCTTTATGCGATTCTTGATTACAGGTGGCATGGGTTTCATTGGCAGTCACCTGGCGGCGTACCTCCACCGCCAAGGACACTACGTACGTGTCCTCGACGATATGAGCAGCGGCACCCAGGTTCACTTTTCACCCGATATTTTCATCAAACGGGGCGATGTGCGCGATGTGCCCAACATCTGGCCCCTGCTTTACGGCGTGGATGTGGTCTATCATCTGGCGGCGCGTGTCAGTGTACCGGCCTCGGTCCTCTATCCGCGCGAATACAACGATGTCAACGTAGGCGGCACCGTCGCCCTGCTCGAAGCTTGTCGTGATGTGGGCATCAGCCGTGTCATCCTCGCCAGCAGCGCCACTGTCTACGGGCGGCAGGCCACACAGCCCGTTAGCGAAGAGATGGCTGTTAAGCCGGCTGTCCCCTATGCAGTGAGCAAAGTGGCGGCGGAGCACTATCTTTTCACTATAGGGCAGTTGGTCGGTTTCGAGACGGTTGCCCTGCGCATCTTTAACGCCTATGGCCCAGGACAGGCGCTGCCGCCTACCCACCCCCCGGTGATCCCCTACGTGATGCGCCAGGTGGATCAGAACGCCTCCGTCGTTGTCAACGGCGACGGTAGCCAGAGCCGCGATTTTGTCTACATCGACGATGTGGTGGAAGCCTTGGCCGCCGCCGCCACGGCCAACGTCGACCGACAGACCATCAACATCGGTAGTGGGCAAGAGACCACGATCAACCAACTGGCGCAGATCATCGGTGAGGTGGTGGGTAAGAAACCAAACTTCCTCTACAACCACGAAAATACCGGCGGCGTCGACCGGCTCGTTGCCGATCTGAACAAAGCCGAAGATTTACTCAACTTCCGCCCCAAAGTCTCACTCAAAAAGGGGCTTCAAAATCTTTACCAGCAAGATCCCATCTTCCGCAAACAAGGTGGATCCAACACATCCCCGCTGCTCGGCTTCACCGTCGGTCGCAGTGACGGGTAGGAGAGCAGTCGTATGAACGAAATTGTACAAAATTGCGAATTGCGGATTGCGAATTGCGCTGCTCAGTCGGCGATCCTTCGCAATTCGCAACTCGCAATCCGCAAATCGCAATCCCCAATCCGCAATCCACTCCTGCTGCTAATCCTCTTCACTTTCTTCCTCGCCGGCTGCACCCAAGATCCCATGCTGGATCTCTACCTCGACAACAACCGCGCCATGCTCGATGTACCACTCGATCCCAACGGCAGCGCTGTGACCTTCCAGGTCGCCCCCGGTACACCTGCGCGCGCCATCGGCCAAAAACTTTTCGACGAGGGCATTATCGGCGATGCACAGTTGTTTGAGGCCTACGTGCGCAGCAAGGGCATCGCCCAGCAGCTTGAAGCAGGATCGTTCCGCCTCAGCCCCAGCATGACAATTGTAGAAATCGCCGACATCCTCCAAGATGCGCGTGCTCAGGCCATCCGCGTCACCATTCCCGAGGGCTGGCGGCTGGAACAGACAGCCGACCACCTCACCGACGCCGAACTGGTGGACGGTGCGGCCTACCGTCAACTGGCCGAGGCGGGCGATTTTGACCTGAACGTCTACCCCTTCCTTGCCACGCGGCCCGCCGGCACGTCGCTGGAAGGCTACCTCTTCCCCAACACCTATGATCTGCCCTTCGACAACCCCCAGGCCGCCGATCTGATCCGCCGCCAATTGGACAGCTTCGCCGCCCGCGTGATGCCGCTCTACGAAACGGCGATTGCCGAAGGCGCTACCGATCTCGATCTCTACGCCGTGCTCATTATCGCCAGCATTGTGGAGCGCGAAGCCGTCATCGCCGAAGAAAGGCCGGCCATTGCCGCCGTCTACCTCAACCGCCTGTCCGTAGGGATGCGACTTGAAGCCGATCCCACGGTGCAATACGCCATGGGCTATCAGGAAGCCGCCGATCAGTGGTGGAAAACGCCGGTGATGCTGGCCGAGTACAGCAATGTCAACAGCCCGTACAACACCTACCTCTACCCCGGCATCCCACCCGGCCCCATTGCCAGCCCCGGCCTGGAATCGATTCGCGCCGTGCTCTACCCCGACGAACACAACTACATCTTCTTCGTGGCCACGCCCGACGGTAGCGGCGCGCACGTCTTCGCGGAGACGTGGGAAGAGCATGTGGCCAACGTACAGCGCTACCAACGAGGACAATGACGCTCTTTCGCATCGCCCTCACCTTTCTCACCACGCTGCCCATTCCGCCGGTAGCCAACCACGCCTTCGAGCGCGACCCGTCTATCACGGGTCGCGCTTTTGCGTGGTATCCGGCGGTGGGGCTGGTGATCGGGCTGATCCTGGCCGCCGTCAACTGGCTGTTGGCCCAAACGGCGCTCCAGCCGAACGTGATTGCCGGCCTCGTCCTCGGCGCGTGGATCGTCCTCACCGGCGCGCTGCACCTGGACGGCCTCATGGACAGTTGCGACGCTCTCTTCGCGCCGGTGGAAGTTCCACGTCGTCTCGAAATCCTTAAAGACGTGCATCCGGGGGCTTTCGGGGTGGTGGGTCTTCTCTGGCTCGTGGGGTTCAAGTGGACGTTGCTCGCGCAGCTTGCGCCGGGTTCGCTTGCGCTGCCTGCCCTGCTCTTCGCGCCGATTTGGGGGCGTTGGATGCTCGTGTTTGCGGCGCAGCGCTTCGCCTATGCCCGCCCCGGCTCGTCGCTAGGACAATTCATGCGCAACGGGCTTGGCACGCGCCAACTGCTCGCCGCCACCCTCTTCACGCTGACAGCCCAGATCGTGTTGTCGCTGTTCTGGCCGCCGCTGTGGTGGGCCATCCTCGCGCCCATCGCAGGGATCGTCCTGGCGCGCTGGGCGGCGTCTCGGCTCGGCGGCGGCCTCACCGGCGATCTCTACGGCGCGCTCTGTGAAGTTACCGAAACGGCTGTCCTCTTGGCTGTGGCCATTGCCGTGTAGAAGCAAGAATAGAACGCGGATGAAGCGGATTGGGCGGATCAGAGCGGATTCTTTCTGGAAATCCGCTCTGATCCGCTTCATCCGCGTTCTATTTATCGCAGTTCATCGATCCCATCGCGGATCTTGAAGATCGCCTCGCCGATGCGGTCGATTTGCGCCGGTTCGGCCAGTAGCATGTTTTGTGTGAGCCAGATCGCCTGCGCGCATGCCTGTTCCGTGGCCGGGCAATCGAGGACCCGGGCATGCGGCGCCTGGAGCGGCGGCTGCATGTAGAGCGGCATGGGATAGCCTGTGGAACAGGGGACGCCCTCCGCCTTGAGCGCGGCCACAAAGCGATCCCGTGGCAGATCGCCGAAACGTTCGGGCAGGTAGCGCATGATGAAGAGGTGGAAAGCGTGGTTTTCGGCGCGTTCGTCCCAGCGCAGCGGTTCGAGGCCGTCCACTTCGGCGAGGATCGTGTGCAGACGGCGGGCGTTGTCCATGCGCCGCGCCAACTGGACGTCGAACGCATCCATTTGCGACAACAAAATCGTCGCCTGCCAGCCGGTGAGGCGCAGGTTGCTGCCCACGTCACCGTGTTCGTACCATGCGCCGCCGGGGGTGCGCCCCTGGTTGATGTAGCCCCACAGGCGATCTTTGAGCGCGTCGTCGTTGGTGGTGAGTGCGCCGCCTTCGCCTGCCGTCAAGTTTTTGCTGGCCTGAAAACTGAACGAACCGATGTGTCCCAGGCCGCCGGCGGGGCGACCGTGCCAGGTGCTGCCGTGGGCGTGCGCCGCATCTTCGAGGACGGCGAGACCGTGCGCTTCGGCCAGGGGCAGCAGTGCGTCCATGTCCACGGGCAGGCCGGCAAAATGGACGGGGATCACCGCTTTGGTGCGGGGCGAAATCGCCGCCGCCACCGCCGCCACGTCGAGGTTGAAGGTCTCCAGTTCAATGTCAACAAAGACAGGCGTCGCCCCGATCAAAGTGACGGCATTGGCTGTGGCAATGAAGGTGTAGGGCGGCACGATCACCTCGTCGCCGGGGCCGATGCCCAGCGCGTGTAACGCCGCCACCAGGCTCAGTGTCCCGTTGACGGCGGTGAGGCAGTGCTTCACCTGCAAACGCTCGGCAAAGACACTTTCAAATTCATGCACCACCGGATCAAAACCGCCCCATTCGCCTCGTTCCAGCACCGCCGTCAGCCCGGCCAGTTCGCCCTCTTTCCACTGCGGCCAGCGCGGCCACGATCCATCATGTACCGCCGCGCCGCCGTTGATGGCAAGTCTGCTCACGTACCCCTCCTGTCGAGTTGTGTTGAAGATGGTTAGATGACGCCATTATCGCATACACAGAAGTGATCCACGAAGGTACACGAAGCGACACGAAGGCAGAAAAAATAAGAAGATCCACAGATTACACGGATTGAAAGGGGTGCTGCAGGAGAGGATTTTTACCACAATCAGCTTTCACCGCAAAGGCGCAAAGGACGCAAAGGGCAGAAAAACAATCTACAGATGACTCTGCTTTTTGCAGTGGAGTCACAGATTACACGGATTAAAAAATTTTCAGAAGATTAAGCGCTGTTT
Source organism: bacterium (assembly GCA_016124945.1). Taxonomy (GTDB): domain Bacteria; phylum Chloroflexota; class Anaerolineae; order Caldilineales; family Caldilineaceae; genus RI-153. The sequence continues at coordinate 53,147 of WGMT01000050.1, forward strand.
TCTCCTGTTTTCTCTTCTGCCTTTGCGCCCTTTGCGCCTTTGCGGTGAATTTCTTCTATCTTTGTTTCGTTCTGCGTCATCCGACGCCGGCGAGCGACTTCCAGAGCAACTTAGGGTGGCTCCCCGTGCCGAGGACAAGTGAAGATTGTACGCGGGGGGGGGCCATGCCAAAGAGATTGAGCATGGTGAGCGAAAGTTCGGGCGTAGACAGGGTGTTGGAAAGGTAGCCTGTCCACTGGGGGTGGGGCAGGGCGAAGAAGGTGGTAAAGAAATCGTGCAGCGTGCGTTCGTCGAAGCGCATGATACATTCGAGGCCGAAGAGGTAGAGATTGCGGTTGCGGATGGCCCCTGCCGACCACAGTTTAGACCAGGCGGCGCGGCCCGGGTTGGCGTATCCGCGGTCGAGGATATTGATGATGGCCGCGGCCAGATCGGGCGCACGCTTCAACGCCGCGCCCACCTGATAGCCCGAGGCAGGATGGACGAGACTTGCCGCCCCACCGTAGCCGAGGACACGCTGTGTCGTGTCCGGCAGGGGCAGGTTCATGGGGAAGAGACACTTTTCGATGTGATGCTCTTCGGTGACAACAATCCCACGGTGGGCGAGGCGTCTGTACAGGCGATCTTTCAAAATTTCCAAAGAGACCGCGGGCGCGTTGGCAAGCGAAGTTTCTTCGACGAAGTAGACGTCGTCGCCCAGATCCAGGGCGTAGAGGAAGGTGGGCGGCTGGCTGCGGCGTTCGGCGTCGGTGAGGTAGTCGGCGCGGTAGTCCATGAGCACGAGCTGACCGGCGCGCACCGGCGGCGTGGAGAAGCGACCCCGTATGCCGTAGGCGGCCTGGTAGGCGACATCCGGCTTGGCGGGGCGGCGTACCAGCGCGGGGAAGTGTCCACTGGCGTCGACGACGAGCCGCGCCGAGATCGTGGCACCGTCTTCGGTAGTGACGGTACTGGCGGCGCTGTGTTCGATCCCCGCGGCCTTGCCGCGATGCCACTTCATGCCGCCCGCGGCGCATTGACCGAGCAGGTGCGCCTGTAATTTAGCATTGTCGAAGATGGCGTAGGTGCGGTGGATCGGGATCTCGGGGCCGTGCATGTAGGCCGAACAATCCGTCCAGCGATGGCTGAAGACGTCGGGCAGATCGAGGTGATCCAGTTCGTCGGCCCAGATGCCGTAGTTGTTGATCCAGGGCGCGGCGGGGTCGGCGGGGGTGAGGCCGGCGACGCGCAGCCCGGCGTGATTGAGCGCGGCGGCCAGCGCCGTGCCCGCGGGGCCTGCGCCAATGACCAGAACATCGTACATTACAACACTCCGTATTTTTCGTAGACCTCGCGCAACGTCTTGCCGGCGATTAGTTCTTCGCGGGTGGCGTTTTCGGCCTTGACCCGCTCCTGCGCCAGCGCGAAGACTTCGTCTTCGGCGGCGCGGGGGATGACGACAATGCCGTCGAAATCGGCCACGATCAGCTCACCGGGATGGACGAGCACATCGCCGCAGCGGATGGGCACGTCGACGGCCATGACGCGTCCACGTCCTTTGGAATCGAGGGGGCGGATGCCGGTGTAGTAGATGGGAAAGCCCATTTCAATGATTTTGACTGTGTCGCGGATCTGGCTGTCGCAGACGCAGCCGACGCAGCCGTTGCGTTTGGCAATGGTGGACATGAGTTCGCCCCACGGCGCGTTGGTGCTGCTGTGATCGGTGGAATGGAGCACCACATCGCCGGGTTTGAGATCGTCGATCAGGTCGATCTCCAGGCCGTAGGGATCTTCTTCCACAATATAATCGGTTTCCATCCAGCGCACTGTACGGGCGCGTCCCACAAAGCCGCAGTTGCGCATGTCGGGCAGCAGCGGGCGCAGGCGGTGGTGCATGGCCTGGTTGCGGTAGCCGAGATCGTCGAGCATGTCACAGATGGCGGCGACGTAGAGATTGTCTTGGATGAAGGTGCGTAGTTGATCGTCGGTGGGCATGGGGTTCTCCGGTTGGGTGGATAGATACAGAAGATGCACCGCAAAGGCGCAAAGGGAAAAGTGGCAAGCGAACTCGTCGAGCACGACTGTCACGCTGGTAGCGTGACCTACGACATCGGTGAGTTGTCTCGTCTGTCGTAGCTGCGGTTACCAACCGCAGAACATCGGCTTCGAGACCATTTCCTCGTGACAGCGGATTTGCCAACAGAATCACCTTGTCACCCCCTCACCTTGTCACGCCACGCGGTAGCGCGCCACCACCTCTTCGTTCACGGTGACGCCGAGGCCGGGGCCGCTGGGCACGGGGACGTAGCCGTCGATCATGCGGATGGGTTCGTGGCAGAGCTGGTTGAGCAGCGACGCCGAGGAGACATTGTACTCCAGATAAAGTGAATCCATGAGGTAGGCGTTGAGGTGAAGTGAGGCGGCTTTGAGCAGATCGGTGAGCCAGGCGTGGGGGACACAGTTGATCTGCCGCCGCGTGCAGAGGTCCGCGATCTGGCGGCCCACGGTGATGCCGCCACAGCGGGAGAGATCGGGCTGGAGCGTGTCCACACCGGCGTGGACGGCGAGATGCTCGAAGGCTTCGTAGCCGGCCAGTTGTTCCCCGGCGGCGATGCGCAAGGACGTGGTCTGCGCGGCCACGGTGGCGTAGCCGTCGAAGTTGTCAGGGTGGAGGAAGTCTTCGAGCCAGAAGATGTCGAGGTCTTCGAGGGCGTGGACGAGTTTGATCCACTCGCGCAGCGAGCGCGGCCGAAAGGGATCGGCGTAGGTGATGCCGTACCAGCCACCGTCGACCATGAGATCGACATCCGGCCCAGCTTCGGCGCGGGCGGCTTTGACCAGGGCAATGTCCAGCGCGAGATCTCGGCCAAACGCACCCCAGCCGAATTTGATGGCGCGGAAGCCGAGGGCCAGGTAGTCGGCCACGGCGGCGCGCATGGCGTCGGGCGTGGGGCGGAAGGTGGTGGAGGCGTAGGCTTTCACCTTGTCGCGGTAGCGAGCGCCGAGGAGCGTCGAAATGGGTTGTCCTGTGGCCTGGCCGGCGATGTCCCACAGGGCGATGTCGACGCCGGAGATCATCTGCATCCCCGCGCCGTGACGGCCGTAGTAGGCGACATAGCGCTGCATCTTCTGCCACAGCCGTTCTCGCTGCATGGGATCTTCCCCGATTAGCGCCGCCCGCAAAGACTCGAAGCCAATCTGCCCGCCCGAGGGCGCGTCCATGATGGCCTTGCCCACATGGGGCTGCGTCTCCACATCGGCCCAGCCCGTGATCCCGGCGTCGGTGTCGATCTTGATCAACGACACAAAGCGCACCCCGTGCGCCTCCGCCGCCTGCGCCGGATCGGTGTAGTTTTTGCCAGTGTCGAGGACGATGGCTTCAACGCTAGTGATTTTCATGGGTGAGTTCCTGGGAAAAGTAATGCGTGATTCGTAATGCGTAATTCGTTGAGCGTATGAGCCGCTTTGAAGGGTGGATCAGCGTTGACCAATTACGGATTACGAGAGGAGTTAGACACCCCCAGTAGAGGGGATGTAAAAGCACATTAACAAGAGAACAACCATAGCCTTGGTCTGTACCGAAAGCGAAGGCAATCGAGAACAGGGAACCAAGATGGCAACTGAATGCA
>WGMT01000034.1 GCA_016124945.1 bacterium
TCTGGCACCTTCTGCATTCAGTTGCCATCTTGGTTCCCTGTTCTCGATTGCCTTCGCTTTCGGTACAGACCAAGGCTATGGTTGTTCTCTTGTTAATGTGCTTTTACATCCCCTCTACTGGGGGTGTCTAACTCCTCACGTATCACGTATCACGTATTATCCCACCGCCAGATCCACATTCTCACGTTGCCCAAACGTCTTGCCCAGGATGGCATAGAGCAGTGTAATCGCAGCGAGGACGATGCCGATCAGGATCACCGAATAGGCGGCGGCGGTGCTCATGCCGCCCTGTTCCACTTCGCTCAGGATCCATACGGTGAGGATGGGCCATTCCGCCGTTGTGAGGAAGATAATGGCCGAAAGGCTCGTCATATGGCGGGCAAAGGCAAAGATCAGGCCGGTGAGAAAGGCGGGCAGGATCAACGGCAGGGTGACACGGCGGAAGGTGTAACCAGCGTCGGCCCCCAGGTTGGTGGACGCTTCTTCGATGGCCGGATCGATCTGTTGCAGCGCTGCCACACCGGCGCGTACCGAAGCGGGCAGGCTGCGCACGGCATAGGCGGCGATGACAATGTAGGGCGTGCCCACCAACGCCAGCGGCGAGCCGAAGAAGATCAGGGCGGCGCAGAGGGTGAGCACACCACCCGCCAACCAGGGGCGCACCCGCTCCTTCACCTGTGAGATGGGGTAGATTGACGCCACCAGGAAGGTGAAACCGGCAATCGCCATGGTCGGTTCGGTAAAGACGCCAATGGCGGAGGCCATCTTCTGCACCAGGCGCGGCAATACCAGGCCGGGCAGCGTACGCGCCCAGCGGGTCATCGGATCAAGGACCAACGGGCTCAAATTCACGATCACCAGCAACAGCGCCATCACCAGCAACACACCCGCCGCGGCGCGTTGACGTCCTGGCTTTGCCCCGAACCAGGCCACAACAGCCAATGTGGCGAAACCGCCGATGAGCAACCAGCGCCAGCCATTTTCATCCAAATTCAAGAAGAAGGGCAACCAGTTAAAGTAATAGCCTGCCACCGTGCCCACGGCCAGGATCGTCAACCGCGGCCACCAGGATCGTGCCGTATTGCCCACCAGGTAGGCCGCCAACAGAGCGTAGACAAGGCCCACCACGAAGGTGGGCGCCTGGATAAAGGCGATGATGTAGCCGATGCCGAGAATTGTGCCTGGCACCGCGCCGCCCAGGTTCGAGACAAAGTCCAGGCTCTCTTTGCCGGCGAAGGTTTTGCGCACCACCATAAAGGCCACCACCATGCCCACCAACCCGGCAATGGGTGTGGCCACGGCGGCAAGGAAAGTGGTGGAAAGGATGGCGTTAAGCCCACGGGTGAGGGCGATGCCGTAGTGGCTGAGATCCGGCGTGTAGTTGATCCCCCACAGGGTGGTGAATGAGCCGATGAGGATCGAGATGTAGAGCGCCAGCACCAACAGCAGCGTCAGGGTGGTGACAGTAATGAAACTCCAGCGGATCCACGGCTCTTTGACCGTCAACTGCCCGCCGGTGGGTTTGCCTGTCACCGCCACATAGGAGCGTCGGCTCACCACATAGCGCTGCACGAGGAAGACGGTGAGTGTGGGGATCAAAAGGACCAGCGAGAGCGCCGCGCCCTTTTGTTGATCATATTGCCCGTTGACGGCCAGGTAGATCTCCGTGGAAAGGACCATGGCATTGCCGCCTAACAGCAGCGGGTTGCCCAGGTCGGCCAGCGATTCCACAAAGAGCAGCAAGAACGAACCGGCAAGGCCGGGCACCAACAGCGGCAGCGTCACCGTGCGGAAGATGTGGAACTTACTTGCCCCTAAGTTGAGCGCTGCCTCTTCCATGGCCGGATCGAGCCGTTCCAACATGCCGCGGATAATCAGATAGGCAACCGAGAAGAAGGTGATGATCTGCACAAAGACCAAGCCATCCAGCCCGTAGATGTCGTTGACACCCGGCCCAAAGTTGATGCCCAGCACCTGCTTGGTCACCAGCCCGGCGCGACCAAAGAGGAGGATGGCGGCAATGGCAATGGCAAAAGGCGGCGAGATGGTGGGCAGCAGTGTGAGCACATGCAACAGCCGCGGAAAGGGGACGTTACAACGCACAATGGTGTAGGCGAAGACAAAACCCAGGATGGTGCCGCCCAGCGCCGTGAAAAAGCCCATGACCAGCGTGTTGCGGAGCACACGAAAGTTATGCCCCTGGTAGTAAGGATCAAGGTATTGGCGGAAGTAGCGGATATCAAAGTCGCCGCTGTCTTGGGCAATGAAACCCTGCACAATCACACGCAGCAGCGGCCAGGCAATAAAGACAAAGACGAAGATGCCCACCAGCAGCAAACCCAAACCCAGCACCGGGTCTTGCCCGATCAGGCGGATCTCCTGCCAGCGCCGCCACAGCCCTGAACGGGGACGGATGGTTTTCCCTTTGACGGGCATGAGGTGTTCAGAAGAGGACATGGGTGTGCCTTAAAATGAGTGATGAGTAGGTTCAGCTTATCTCAATCCCCCGTCGGCGAAATCCTAAACTCGCGTACCTGTTCCATACCGCGCAGCGCGTCGGCGTACATCGGCGCACTTTGGGGATCATTGGTGCGAATGACCATGCGGTATTCAAAAAATTCGCCATTGTCGGTAAGGCGGTAGCTCACGTGTGCCACAGTGAACTTAAATCGATGCAGCATGGCCTTCAACTCTGCTTCAGGCATGACATCGTAACGAGTGAACAAAATGTGGTGGTGTGCATAGATCTGCGACGGCATCTTCGATTCGATGCCGCGGAAGATGGAAAGAACGCCCAGCGTAATAACGGTTGCCACAATCGCCGGAAAGTAGAAACCGATCCCAAAAAGGATGCCGATGGCCGCCGTAATCCAGATCGAACCGGCGGTGGTCAATCCTCGTACACTGAACCCCTCTTTGTAGATCACCCCAGCGCCCAAAAAACCGATGCCTGTCATGATCCCCTGTGCCATGCGTGTGGGATCAGTGCGGATCACCTCTTCGGGCACCCCAACCATCCACTGTGCTTGGTAGACCGTTACCAGCATGAGCAACGCAGACGCCATACAGACCAGCGCATGGGTGCGAAAGCCTGCCGGTCGACCATGATAACTACGTTCAAGGCCAATCAGGCTGCCCGTGGCAAGTGCCCCGAACAGATGAAGGCTGATGGTAATATATTGTTGTGGGACGACAATGTCCATAATGGCCCTTAATCGCTGAATCTCATCCAATCGGCTTAACCCTCCCCTCAACTTTTGCTCGGCGCAACCGACGCCTCTTCGAGCACCACTTCGAGCATTGTGAGTGCATCCCACATGGCAGGGTAGCCGGCATAGACTGCCACCTGGAAGAGCGCTTCGCCGATCTCTTCGACAGTCGCCCCGTTGTTGAGCGCCATCTGGAAGTTGAGCCGCAGCGCGTTGACCCGCCCCAGCGCGGCAAGGGTGCAGATGCTGCACAGCGACCGCGTCTTCAGATCCAGGCCGGGTCGGCTCCACACCCGTCCACCCACTACACTCACCACTTCCGTCTCAAAATCAGGATAGACGGCCCGAAAGCGCGCCAGCAGCGCATCAATGCGATCCTCGCCTACCATCTGCGCAAACTGCGCATAGCCACGTTCATAGTCGGTCATATTGCTCTCCGGTGCAGAACCCCTCTCTAACTCCCCCCGCAACGGGGGGAGGACTGTTGACGCGTTGACGTTGTCGGTTGCGCTGTAGGTATCTCCAATCCAGCATCACTTCGTCAACGCCACAACAGCTCCCTCCCTGCCTCACTTGCTCAACAAGTCCCCAAACTCAACGATCACGGGGAGGGGTGGGGAGAGGTACCGCTTCACCCAGTCCCCAGTCCCCAATCCCTACTCCCTACTCCCTACTCCCTACTCTTTCAACGCATCCGCATTCGCGATCTCGTTCGTGAACTTGTCGACAATCTCTTTCTTGTTCTCGCCACACCATTGGAAGTCGTAGTCGATCAAATTGACTTCCAGCAGTTCGGGGCGAGACGCTTCAGCGCCGGCCACTGTGGGGGCCTGGTAGGCTTCGTACTTCGGCCCCAGCCCCTGGGTTTCGGGGAGAAGCGCCCAGTCGTACCATGCCTTGGCGTTTGCCAGGTTCTTGGCGCCGGCAATGATGCCCATGCCACCGATCTCATAGCCCGTGCCCTCTTCGGGGAAGGTCAGGATCAGGGGCGAGCCTTTTTCCTGTTCGGCGACGATGTCATGGCTGAAGACGATACTGACGGCGGCTTCCCCCTGACCTACGAACTTCGCCGGTGCGGAACCGCTCTTGGTAAATTGCAGCACCTGCCCGGCGTACTCCTGGATGTACTCCCAGCCGGCCTCTTCGCCCTGAATCTGCAAGATGGTGCACAACGCCGTGTAAGAGGTGCCCGAGCTAGAAGGATGGGCCACCATCAACTGTCCTTCGAATTCGGGTTTGAGCAGATCAGCCCAACTACGCGGCGGCTCGACGCCAGGGTTCTCCGCCAACCAATTTTCGTTGGTGGCAAAGCCGAGCGACCCCACGTAGATGCCTGCCCAGTAGTTGTCGGCATCCAGCATCAGATCCTGGTCGAGGATGTTGGCGGCGTTGGGCGATTCATACTGCTCTAGTAGATCCTCGCCCTTGGCGGCAATGAAGCTATCCACCGGGCCACCCCACCAGATATCGAACTGGGGGTTCTCTCTTTCGTTGCGCAGGCGGGTCAGCGATTCACCGCTGGACATACGCACAAAGTTCACCGTGACGGCGGGGTTGGCGCGCTCAAATTCGGCTTTCATGCCTTCGCACCATTGCACCTGCGGCGTACAGAGGACGTTGAGTTCACCGCTGATCTCTGTGCTGCTTGCCCCGGCCCCACTGGGGGCGGCAGGGGCAGGCGCTGCGGGCATGGGCGGCGGCGCTGGGCAGGCGGCCAATATCAGCGCCGTCAACAGCAAAAGGGGGACGATCCAGAATAGTTTGCGTTGCATAATGCTCTCCTTTGGGGTAGGTGCAAAAGGTTTGTGCAACTGATGGAACAGAAGAGTAGACCCGGGCAAAGCCGCGCCTTAACCAACGAGTGGAACAAAATCGCCTGTGTAGAGGATGAAGGATTGAAGGGGCCGTGGGGTGCCGTCTTCAACCTTGTCAGACAACTAACTTAAATTATCCTGCCGATTCCTGAAATGTCAAGTGAGGCACTTTCTACACTATCCCCGACCGTCAAACCCATCAAAAATGTCGCACAAAAATGTATCGACGCAGCCTTGACAACTGGGATCTGCTGTCGTATTGTTATTAGCTGCTGTTGGGGAGTAGCCGCCCAGGAATTGGGAGCAATGGATCGTCATTACGGTGAGCATGCCTCACCCGGTCTGTTGCGAGCGCTGTCATGGCTTTGGCGAGACCATCACGACCTTTTGTCGCGGTGGTCTCGTTTTTTATTGCCCCGCGCCCAATTCTACCTTTGGAGGCAACGATAATGAACTGGCACATGCATCCCTCGCTTGAAGTCGCCAACGAACTGGCCGTCGATCCATCGCGCGGTCTGGACGACGGCGAGGCACTTTCCCGCTTGAACACCCACGGCCCCAATGAGTTGATCGAACGGGGCGGCAAGTCCCCCTGGCACATCCTCTGGGAACAATTCAGCGCCACCATGGTGCTGATCCTGATTGGGGCCGGCCTGCTCTCGGTCTTTTTGGGCAAGGCCAACGAAGCCATCTCCATTTTCGCCATTGTCATCCTCTTTGGCCTGCTCGGTTTTGTACAGGAATACCGGGCCGAGCGCGCCATGGCCGCGCTTAAGAAGATGTCGGTGCCGCAGGTACGTGTCCGCCGCAACGGCACGGCGCAGATGATCTCGGCGCGCGAGGTCACCGCCGGCGACGTGGTGCTGCTTGAAGCCGGTAGCGTCGTTCCCGCCGATCTACGCCTGATCGAAGCGGTCAACCTGCGCATTCAAGAGTCGGCGCTCACCGGCGAAGCCGAAGCCGTGGAAAAGACAATCACGCCTTTCGACAAGGCCAACATGGCGCTGGGCGACCGGCGCAACATGGCCTACATGGGCACCACCGTCACCTACGGGCGCGGTGCAGGGCTTGTCACCGAAGTGGGGATGAAGGCCGAACTGGGCAAGATTGCCACCATGTTGCAGTCTGTGAAGAACGAACAGACACCCCTCCAGCAGCGCCTGGATCGTCTGGGCAAATGGCTGGCGCTGGCCGGCGTGGTAATCGCCCTCATCGTTCTCGGCCTGGGGCTGCTGCGCGGCGGTGAACTCGAAGAGATGTTCCTCACCGCCGTTAGCGTGGCTGTGGCCATCATCCCCGAAGGGTTGCCTGCTGTGGTCACCTTTACCCTGGCCCTGGGTGCGCACCGCATGTTGCAGCGCAACGCCCTGATCCGCAAGCTGCCCGCCGTCGAAACCCTGGGTTCGGTGACCACCATCTGCTCCGACAAAACGGGCACACTGACAGAGAACCGTATGACGGTGGTTGTGCTCGACGTGGCCGGCCATCGCGTCCACCTGGAAGAAAGCGTGCGTAACTCGGCGCCGGTGCTCGACCAGAGCGACCGTCCTCTGCTCAGTGCCGGTGGTGGCCTGATTGAGCAGGCGCAACCGCTGGGCCTGCTGCTCTTGGGCGGCGTCCTCTGTAACGATGCACAAATCGAGTTTGAGCCCAACAGCAAACGCTTGCAGACCCTCGGTGATCCCACCGAAGGGGCGCTGCTGGTGGCAGGCGGCAAGGCAGGGATCACCCGCGCCGGTATGGAAGAACGGCTGCCGCGTGTGGGCGAGCTCCCCTTCGACTCTGAGCGCAAACGTATGACCACCGTCCACGCCGTCAATCAGGCGTTGCCCGCCTTCATTGCCGCGCACGAGACTCTACGCTCGCCCTTCCTCGCCTTTACCAAAGGCGCAGTGGACGGTCTACTGGATCTCTCGACACAACTCTGGATCGACGGCGAGATCACGCCCATGACCGACGAACTGCGCCGGCGCATTGAAGGAGCCAATGCCGAACTGGCCGAGAATGGCATGCGTGTGCTCGGGGTGGCCTTTCAGCCGCTTACAGAGTTTGTAGAAAACCGCACCCATCACAGCCGCCTGGAGCAGGATCTGATCTTCGTCGGCTTTTTCGGCATCATCGACCCGCCACGCGCCGAAGTGCGCGACGCCGTAGCCACCTGTCGGCACGCCGGTATCCGCCCGGTGATGATTACCGGCGATCACCCGCTCACCGCCCGCTACATCGCCCAGGATCTGGGCATCCTTGCCGAAGAGAATGTTGTCTTCCACAATGGTCATCTGTCTTCGCCGGTGGTGACCGGGGCGCAGTTAGAGCAGATGGACGACGAGCGGCTGGCCGACGTGGTGGACTATGTGTCGGTCTTTGCGCGGGTTTCGCCTGAACACAAGCTGCGGATCGTGCGCGCCCTCCAGGGCAGAGGCGAGATCGTGGCCATGACCGGCGACGGCGTCAACGATGCGCCCGCCCTGAAACAGGCCGACATCGGCGTGGCCATGGGCATCACCGGCACCGACGTCAGCAAAGAGGCCGCCGACATGGTGCTGCGCGACGACAACTTCGCCACCATTGTCTCTGCCGTCGAAGAAGGGCGCACCATCTACGACAATGTGCGCCGCTTTGTAAAGTTTTCGGTGGCAGGCAACATCGGCAAAGTGCTGGTGATGTTGGTGGCGCCCTTCCTGGGCATGCCGATTGCGCTGCTGCCGCTGCAACTGCTCTGGCTCAACCTGCTTACCGACGGCCTGTTGGGGTTGGGCATGGGCTTTGAACCGGCGGAACGCAACGCCATGCGCCGTCCGCCTGTATCGCCCCGCTCGGGGATCTTCAGCGGCGGCCTGACCCGGCACATCATGTGGGTGGGTGGGCTGATTGGTCTGTTGGCGCTGGGCGTGGGCTTTTTCTACTGGCAGCAAGGCGAGGCCAACTGGCAGATGATGATCTTCACCACCCTGGCCTTTGCCCAGATCGGCCAGGCGCTGGCTTCACGCTCCAACACCGAATCGCTCTTCCGCATCGGCCTCTTTAGCAACAAACTGCTGCTGGGGATGGTCATTTTTGTGGCGGCGGCGCAGGTGGCTGTGCTCCTGCTGCCCTTCCTGGAGACCTTCTTCAACACCGAGCCGATGCAGCCCATCGACTGGGCAATTAGCGTCGGCCTGGGCGTTGTCACCTTTGTCGCGCTGGAAATCGAAAAGTGGTGGCTGCGCCGAACCGTACGCTAGGGGTGTTTGGGCGGGGGATTGGCGCCAAATCAGGGGGTTACGAAATCACGAGTGCGCTAGAGGCGTCGATCCCTGAGGGGAAGCCAGGCCGAACACCCAAAATTAAGACCGCTTTCAGCCTCTGAAAGCGGTCTCGTTGTTGCAGTGTGGGTGCTGCTCTTCCGCCAGTTAGCGGATCTGGCCGCGAATCTCACCGCCGGGGTTGGCAACGGTGTGGACATTGACATAGGTGTTGCCGGCGGCCATGGCATCGACAAGATCGGCAATAGTAGCGCCGGCCAGTGCACCAGTCAGATTGGCGGCCCTCAGGGTCCCTTGCATCAGGATCCCGTTGGTGCGACCTGGGATCAGCTGCAGGGGCGGCGCCGACGGGTAGAGCCACGCTACCACAGGCCCATTTGATCCTGCAGGGGCCAGGTGAATGTGGGCCATGCGGACATCTTCGATGTTGGCAACGATGAGCTTGTACGAAATCTCGCTGCCATCTTTGCTTACATGAAAGATAGCCTGTCCCTGCGCCTGGGTAATCACGGCGTTGGGCACTTCGTTGTCGCCTGAAAGATGGGCGACGAAATTCCGGCTATTGCCGGGTGCTGCCGCCGCTGTCCCAGCCACAGCAAGCATCAGCAGAACAAACAGGGCGAGCATAATCTTCTTCATGGGGTTCTCCTTGTGAATGAAATGAGCCTGGCTGGAAATGAATATATGCAGACGAACGTATGGAGACGAACAATCCGGTGATTCTGCTGTAAAGCCTATCTTTCCGGATTGCGCTTCCTTCCCGGTGCGACACAGTTGTTACCCGGTATCTATCAAACGTTGCAGCCGCCCCTTTCGGATCTGTTGCCCCCGCCCCATGATCCCGTCCCCCACACCCGTGCACCCACCCTGACATGGGTCACTTGTCTTAAGATCAGACGCGCTGTATACTGCGCACACATTGCAATAATTTTGGCTGTACGGCCCCCGAAGCACACACCGAACCCAGCAACATCACCTGCCGTATGTCGCCGTTTTCTTCCAGCTAATGACATGGTTTGCTGCCGTTGCGTCTGTGCGCAGGACGATGTATATGTTGAAGCTGTTCGTGCGCGTATCAGGCGAGGTTCAGTTGCTGTCCCATCCCATAACATTTCAACCTAGAAATCGGTATCCAATGGATTTTTCCGTTCACAACAAACTTGTCTCCTTCATCTGGTCCATCGCCGACGATTGTCTGCGCGATGTCTACGTTCGTGGAAAATACCGTGATGTGATCCTGCCTATGTTCGTGCTGCGTCGGCTCGACTGTCTGCTCGAAGAGAGCAAAGACGCCGTCATGGAAGAAGTGCGCTTTCAGCAAGAGGACGCCGGTCTCGTGGATCTAGACCCTACGGGGCTGCGAGAAGCGTCGGGCTATGTCTTCTACAATACGTCCAATTTCACGTTGACCAAGCTGGCGCAGACGGCATCCAACAATCGTCAGGTTTTGGGAGACAACTTTAACGCCTACCTCAACGGCTTTGACGAGGATGTGAAGGAGATCATCGAGAAATTCAGGTTGCGGGCGCAGGTGCGCCACATGGCCGCAAAGGACGTGCTGCTCGATGTGCTGGAGAAATTCACGTCGCCCTATATTAACCTCACGCCACGGGAAGCAGTGGACCCCGATGGGCGCAAAATGCCGCCGTTGACCAACCTGGGCATGGGCTACGTCTTTGAAGAGCTGATCCGCAAGTTCAACGAAGAGAACAACGAAGAGGCCGGGGAACACTTCACCCCGCGTGAAGTCATCAACCTGATGACCCACATCATTTTCATGCCGATTCAAGACAAGCTGCCGCCTGTGATCCTGATTTACGACGGCGCAAGTGGTTCAGGCGGTATGCTGACTGAGTCGCAGAACTTTGTTGCTGACCCCCAAGGACAGATCCGCTCCAACTCGGCGGTACTTCTCTACGGCAAGGAGATCAACGACGAGACCTACGCCATCTGCAAATCGGACATGATGATCAAGGGCAACAACCCTGAGAATATCAAAAACGGTTCGACGCTGGCGACCGATGACTTTGCCGGTCTGCGTTTCGACATCATGCTCTCCAACCCACCCTACGGCAAATCGTGGAAGGGTGATCAGCGTCACATCGTCGAAGGCAAGGACGTACTCGATCCCCGTTTTCGGGTGAAGTTGGCAGACTATTGGGGCGTGGACCAGGAAGAATCAGCCACGCCCCGATCCTCCGATGGGCAACTGCTCTTCCTCATGGACATGGTGAGCAAGATGAAGCCGCTGAGCGACAGCCCGCTTGGCTCCCGCATTGCCTCCGTTCACAACGGATCGTCGCTCTTTACCGGCGATGCCGGCAGCGGCGAGAGCAACATCCGTCGCTACATCATCGAAAACGACTGGCTCGAAGCTATCATTCAACTGCCCAACAACCTCTTCTACAACACCGGCATTACCACCTACATTTGGGTGCTCTCCAACAACAAAGCGCCCCAGCGCAAGGGCAAGGTGCAGTTGATCGACGCTTCGGAACTCTACCGCAAGCTGCGCAAGAACCTGGGTGCCAAGAATTGCGAATTTGCCCCCGAACACATCGACCAGATCACCCGGCTCTACCTCGACATGGCTGACGACGGCGCCGACGACGGCGCCGATAACGGCATCGCCAAGGTCTTCGATAACGAAGATTTCGGCTACTACAAGGTGACCATCGAACGCCCGCAGCGGCTGGCCGCCCAGTTCACGCCGGGGCGCATCGAGTCACTGCGCTTTGTCTCCAACCTGGAACAGCCAATGATGTGGATCTACGATCAGTGGGGCGACGCCGTCTACACGGAGTTGGCGCAGCATCGCAAGGAGATTGAGCGCTATCTTGAGGACGAAGGCATCGAACTCAGCACCAAGGATCGCAATGCCCTGCTCAGCCCTTTGCTCTGGCAGACGCAACTGGACTTGGTAGACGCTGCCCGGCAACTCATGGGCGTGATGGGGCAGACCGTCCACATGGACTACAACGTTTTCACAGCAGAGGTGGATGAAGCGCTAAAAACGTTGGGCATTAAGTTGAAAAGCAGCGACAAGAACCGCATCCTCAGCGCCGTCAGTTGGCGCGATGAGAATGCCGCCAGGGTGATCAAGAAGGTGCACACGCTCAAAGGCAAAAAGCTGGCCCAACTGCTGGATCAGTTGGACTGTACCGAAGAGGCGCTGCCCGATTACGGCTACTGGCCCAGCGACGTCGCCGGGGAATACTACGAATACGAACCCGACAGCAATCTGCGGGATACGGAGAGCGTGCCGTTAAAAGATGAGATTTACGCCTACTTCCTGCGAGAAGTGCGCCCCCATGTAGACGAAGCCTGGATCGCCATCGACAAGACCAAAATCGGCTATGAGATCAGCTTCAACAAGTACTTCTACCAGCATACCCGATTGCGTTCGCTGGAAGAGGTGGCCGACGAGATTTTGCAGTTGGAAGCCGAGACTGATGGGTTGCTCAAACGGTTGGTTGGTTTTGCGGAGGCTGTTTGATGTCGATTTTTCTCAGGCATGACAGCTACAAGGATAGTGGTATCTCTTGGATTGATGAGATACCAAGTCATTGGATGGTCGAACGAGCCAAATGGCTATTCTGCAAAATGGACAGACCTGTACGACCAGAAGATGATGTTGTTACTGCTTTTCGGGACGGACAAGTAACTTTGCGTAAGAACCGGCGTACCGAAGGGTTCACGAATGCCCTTCAAGAGCACGGCTATCAAGGCATACGCCGAGGCGATCTGGTGATCCACGCAATGGATGCTTTTGCTGGTGCAATCGGTGTTTCCGATTCTGATGGCAAGTCTACACCTGTCTATTCAGTCTGTGTGCCATACGGCAACTTCCCTGTTAATGCTCATTACTATGCACATTTGCTTCGCTATATGTCTCGCTCTGGTTATATTCAATCGCTGGCAAAAGGTATCAGAGAACGTTCTACCGATTTTCGATTTAACGACTTTGCTAATCTATTTTTGCCGATACCCTCAAAGCAAGAACAAGATCAGATTGTAGCCTTCCTCGATGAAAAGACAGCCGAGATCGACGACGCCATTGCCAAGAAGAAACGGCTGATCGAACTGCTCCAGGAACAGAAGGCCATCCTCATCAATCGGGCCGTCACCCAAGGACTCGATCCCAACGTGTCCATGCGCGATAGCGGCGTGGCGTGGCTCGGGCAGGTCCCCGCGCATTGGGAGGTGAAACGAGCCAAACACCTATCGAGTTTCATCACATCAGGTCCGAGAGGCTGGGCTACATACTATGCGGACGACGGCAGCTACTTCCTTCAAAGCGGGAATCTAAACAATTCTGTCGGCATTGAACTTGAAAAAGCCAACCGTGTTAACCCGCCAAATGGAGCAGAGGGCAAGAGAACAAAGTTAAGAAACAATGACGTTTTGATCTGTGTCACTGGTGCAAACACGGGCAGAGTGGCTATCGCAAAAATCCACGATAACGAGGTGTACATCAATCAGCACCTTTGTCTTGTTCGATCAACTTCTCAAATCGTTCCGTCATATCTGGCTTATTGTCTCCATTCTCTGGTAGGGCAAACCTATTTCCTTCTTCAGCAGTACGGGTTAAAAGAGGGATTAGGGCTAGATGATGTGAAAAACGCACCTGTACTAGTTCCCCCAATATCGGAACAAATCGCTATCTCTTCTTTTATCGAGAATACTATAGCTCAAATTGATGAGTTAGAAATAAGTGTCCTGAAGCAGATCACTAAATTGAATGAATTCAAAGCGACTCTCATCTCAGACGCCGTCACGGGGAAAATCAAAGTGTAAGGGAGTTCCCCTGCCCAGCCGGACCCACGAGCAAACCCCTGCTATACTGCGACCCGTTCGGGATGGGCTGCTTCGCCTGGCGCTTTGATCAGCGTGCCGTAGCGCTCGCAAAAGAAGCGGATACATTCCGGGGCAATATCGATACTCCGTTCATCGTAGACGCCGCTCTCTGGATCGAGCCAGGCCAGGGCGTAGTCCCCAATCACCAGTGCAAATCGCTCTGGGTCCTTGAGCACAGCAAAGACGCCGCCGGGGTTGTCATCACGGAAGAGAGGGGCAAAATCCAATTCATAGATCGTCACGTCCAGCTCTTCCTCGAACCAGAGGCGCAAGATATAGTCACGGACGTGCTGTGCTTTGAGCAGGCCACGTTCCCAGTGATTTTGCCAATGGGTGGCATCGTTGGCGATCTCTTTCCATTCCTGCCATGTCGGTGTTTTTGTTGTCTTTGACATTGGTTATCCCACAATTTCGATAGCAAGACCTGACTGTGCACGATTCCATTGATGCAGTAACGCTTCTTCGTGTACTGCCACCCAGCTCTCAACAAGTGCTCGCAAAGAAGAAGGCAGTCGTTTCCCTGGGGTCATCCACTGTCGCGTATGAATTTCGATCCGGTAACTACGCACATCGCCTTGATACTTTACATGAACGTGCGGCGGTACATGGTCGTTGTAATTCATGAGGATGACCAGTGCACCTTGCTTGAACGGATGCGAAACAGGAGGCATGACTTTCCCTTTTTGCTGCCCTTACGCTTAATTACGTGAAAGACCAGTTATGGTGTTCACAGGCTGATTTTAGAGTTGAACCGTTGTAGTGTCAATAAAGGGTCGAATCTTATGCCTAGTCAGACGAACGAACAAGCCCTGGAAGCCCTCATCGAAACGGCGCTGGTCGGTTCCAGCCGAGAAGAGCGCACCACCAGAGAAGAGATCAGCGAACAGCCGTTTATGTATGGTGTTCGCCCTGGTCATGGCTACGAGGCAGGCCATCCCCACGATTTTGATCGAGAATTCGCCATCGACAAAGAGAAGTTCTGGCGCTTCCTCGAAAGCACCCAGCCCGCCGAGTTGGACAAGCTCAAAGAGCGCCCCAACTGGGAGCGGTTGCTCCTGGAGCGGCTCGACCGCAAGATCAAGCGTGAGGGCATCCTGCATCTGCTCAAGAGCGGCCTCGACATCGACGACGCTCATATCACCCTCTACTACAGCCTGCCCTTCAACGATTTGAATCCCGACATCGCCGTCCGCTTTGGGCAAAACATCTTCTCTGTCACCCGTCAGGTCCACTACGCCGAAGCCGATCCCATGCTCTCCATCGACATGGTTATCTTCATCAACGGTCTGCCCATTGCCACCTTTGAACTCAAAAACGCCTGGACGGGGCAGACGACCTATCACGCCTGCCGGCAGTACGAGCGGCGCAACGTCAAAGAGACGCTGCTCAACTTCGCCCGTGCGGTTGTCCACTTCGCCGTAGACACAAACGACATCTTTATGACCACCCGCCTGGACGGCAAAAACACCTTCTTCCTGCCCTTCAACAAAGGCGACAACTACGGCAAAGGCAACCCCGTCAATCCCACCGGCCACAAGACCGCCTATCTGTGGGAGGAAGTGCTCACACGGGAGAGCCTTGCCAACGTCCTGGAACACTTCACCATCCTGGCCGGTAAAAAGAAAGACCCGCTGGCAAAGAAGCGGCTCTACTTCCCCCGCTACCATCAACTCGACGTGGTGCGCCGTCTGTTGGCCCATGCCCGTGAAAACGGCAGCGGCCACACCTATCTCATCCAGCATTCAGCCGGTTCGGGCAAGTCCAATTCCATCACCTGGACTGCCTACCAACTCATCGAACTCTACGCCCAGGGCGCGGATCGGCCCCTCTTCGATTCCGTGGTCGTCGTCACCGACCGCCGCAATCTGGATAAACAGTTGCGAGAGAACATCGATCAGTTCTCCCAGGTCAAGAACATCATCGCCCCAGCCTACACGTCCAACGATCTCAAAACCCATTTGGAGAGCGGCAAGCGCATCATCACCAGCACGATTCAAAAATTCCCCGTCATCGTTGACGGCATCGAAGATCTCTCCGACAAGCGTTTTGCCGTCATCATCGACGAGGCCCATTCGTCGCAGGGCGGCACAGCGGCAGACAAGATGACCCGCACATTCACCGGTGATAACGACGAGGATGTACCGGAGGACACGCAGGATAAGATTCTGGAAGTGATGGAAAGCCGGAAACTGGGGCGCAATACCTCGTTCTTTGCCTTCACCGCCACACCCAAAAACGCCACGTTGGAGAAGTTCGGTGAGCGCAACGCCAAGGGCGGGTTCGACCCCTTCCACCTCTATTCTATGAAGCAGGCCATCGAAGAGGGCTTCATCCTCGACGTGGTGGCGAACTACACCACCTATCGCAGCTACTACGAGATCGAAAAGTCCATCCTCGACAACCCGCTTTTCGAGAGCATCAAGGCGCAAAAGCAGTTGCGTGCCTTTGTCGAAGGCCACCGGCAGACCATCGCCACCAAAGCTGAGATCATGGTCGATCATTTCCTGGAACAGGTGGTTGCGCCCAAGAAACTCAAGGGGCAGGCCAAGGGCATGGTCGTTACCCGCAACATCAGCACCGCCATCCGCTACTTCCACGCCATCCGCGATGAACTGAAGCGGCGCAACGCTCCCTTCAAGGCCATTGTCGCCTTCTCCGGCAAGAAGCTGGTGGATGGCAACGAGTACACCGAGGATAGGCTCAACGGTTTTGCCAGCAAGGATATTGAAGAGAATTTCGCCGGCGAGGAATACCGGTTGCTTGTGGTTGCCAATAAATTCCTCACCGGCTTCGATCAGCCCAAACTGTCTGTAATGTACGTCGACAAGAAGCTACAAGGGCTGCTGGCCGTGCAGGCGCTTTCCCGTCTCAACCGCAGCGCGCTCGAACTGGGCAAACGCACCGAGGATATCTTTGTTCTCGATTTCTTCAACAGCGTGGGCGACATCAAGGCAGCGTTCGATCCCTTCTACACCTCGACAACGCTCAGTCAGGCCACCGATGTCAACGTGCTGCACGATCTCAAAGATGGGTTGGATGCCGTGGGCGTATATGACTGGCCCGAAGTCGTCGCCTTCAACGATCTCTACTTTGCCAACGCCAACGCCGATCAACTCAGCCCCGTCATCGGTATCTGCGCACAACGTTTCACCCACGGCTTGGAACTGGAAGAAGACGAAAAGGCTGATTTCAAAATCAAGGCGAAACAGTTCGTTAAAATTTACGCCCAGATCGCCGGCATCCTCCCCTTCAACCACATCCCGTGGGAAATGCTCTATTGGTTCCTCAAATTCCTGATCCCCATGCTCCCGATCAAAGATCCCAACGTCGACGCACTGGATAGCCTGCTGGAAAGCGTCGATCTCTCCACCTACGGCCTGGAGCGGGTCAAACTCAGCCAGCGCATCAGCCTGGACAGTTCAGCCAGCGAACTTGAGCCACAGAACCCCAATCCTCGCAGCGCCCACAGCGGCGACGAGCAGAAAGATCCCCTCGATCTGATTGTCAGCGCTTTCAATGAGCGCTGGTTTGCCGGTTGGGATGCCACGCCTGAGGAGCAGCGGGTCAAATTCATCAACATCGCCCAACACATTATCAAGCATCCGGCCTACGCTGAGCAGATCCTCAACAACGGTGACGAGCAGAACCGGCGTTTGGCAATGGAGAAAATGATCGGCCAGGCCGTGGGGCAAGAGCGCAGGCGTGAGCTTGACCTGTACAAGCGCTACGCATCCGATCCCGATTTCAAACGGGCGTTTGATGCCACGATCATGCGGATTTTAGAGCAGCGGTTGGCGAGTTAGGGCGACACCGTCCTGTGTGCGGATGGGGTATGACAACGAATGCGAGAAGAACACGAATGCCGCGGCGACAACAATTCGCGTTCTCCCATCATTCGATGTCATCGCTCGTCGCGCCGCAAGTCCCCGGCATCTGTCCGTGGACCGTGGCGAGAATGTCCTACTGTATGTCGGCAACGTTCTGTGTTGGGAGCGAGGAATGCCCGTTCGTGTCCTGGCGGCGCGGGGACGGGTCCTTGAGGCGGGTGACAACGAATAGAAGGAGAACACGAATGCCGCGGCGACAACAATTCGCGTTCTCCCATCATTCGATGTCATCGCTCGTCAACCCGCAACTCCCCGGCA
>WGMT01000010.1 GCA_016124945.1 bacterium
CGCGCACCGCCGCCACCGTCCCAAACGGCCTGATTTCGGTGAAAAGGCGCATCGAGTCGCCCTTTTCACCCCAACCGAACAAAAAAAGAGCGCCGCCTCTCGGCGACACTCTCCCATGCCTGATTTGTGAACCACTCTCCTTGCGAGGATTGGGTGGTTTCTGCCTCTGGATTTCCAAACATCAGAAGCGTCCCACCTGGACGCAATTCTAACGGAAGCTAGCCCATAGATCAACCCCCACTTTGGCCAATTCGCCCTCGAAATCATTGAACTTGTCCCACGGCTAAACATTTAGCGAACACCCCTGCCGATTTGCCTCAAAATTGACCTGTTTTTGAGGGGGTGTTCGCCAATTGCCAAACGGATTTGTAAAGTATCGATTTGCATCTCGATCCTGTGTGAGCAGATTGAGGAAAGCAAAAAATGGTTTAGCACTTGCGTTCGAGGAACGTCCGTGCTAGTATTTTGGCTGCTGGTACTTTCCTCCCTGGTGTGCTCCTTTGGTTGTTGGGAAACGGTTGTGTGGCGGTGGACTGTGGGGCCGGTTGCTGACACCGGCTCCACACTCGCCGAAATGTGAGACTATGGCAAAGCACTTAGAACCGCATGTAGTCGAAGCATTGGACCGGCTGATTGATCAGGCGGTGAGAAGTGGCCACGAGTACACACAACTTTGGTTTTACATTCAGGTGGAGCGGGGGGAAGTGCGGCAGGTGGGCGTGAGTCCTGTGGCCGGGGTGAGTATTCGTTTTAGTGACGGTGGACGGCAGCGGCAGCGTGAAACAGTCGATGTGGGGTAGAGCAGCGGCAGCTCGTCAGGCTCATAACCTGAAGGTCATAGGTTCGATTCCTATCCCCGCAACTTGAGATTTCGCCGGTGTTGGCTGCTCCCCTGCTATTGAGAGCGGGTGCCGACCGCAAGCGGTCGGACGGTGTCGTCCACTATAGAGAGTGGACCGCCAGTGTCGGCGTTTTCTCATCCGGCCTGTGTGGTTGGTCACCGCATGGGTCTTGTAACGCCCCGGCTGTGGTCGACCTCTTGAGTCGGGACCGGCCACAGCCGGGGCAATATCACAAACACATACGTTAGCCTGACAGACGCAAGGCGCGGGGCTCCCATTTGGCGGGGGTCTCGCGCCTTTTTGTATTGGGTTGAGGTTTGGACGTGGAAGCCAGACGGCGGCGGTGGTTTGTCTCTTATTTGGAGATTCAGCAGGTGACGATCCTATTGCTCTATTCGTTGTGGCTGCTGGCGCCGTGGCATGCAGATATCCCCGGTACGGCCTACATGACGCTCTATGCGCCGGTGTGGGTTTGGGGGACGCTGGGCGCTGTGATGGCGGTTTCTTGGGTGATGGGGTGGGTGTGGCGTCTGCTTGGGTCGCGTGTCATGGCGGTGAATTTTGGTGGCACGTGGTGGAGCTACATTGCGGCGTCGGCGCTGGTGAGCGAGTGGCGTGATCCGACGTTCCTCGTCTACGCGGCGATGGCTGTGGGTCACCTCGTGGTCTATCACGCGATTTTGGAGGTGTGACCATGGAGTATGTGCCTGTGTTGAGCGCCGGTATGTGGCTGGTTTTGTCGTGGGCGGTGACGCGTGGTCGATGGAGCAACCGGCGATGAGTGGGAGCGACGTGACGCTGAGCCTGCTCTCTGGTTTGGTCGGTTTTGTGTCTACCTTGGCCTTGGTCCTGGCCGTAGCGTGGATGCGGCGTACCGGGTGGATGCTGGCCGCACGGATGGCAGGGCAGGTGCGACGTGGCGAAAGGCTGCGCTGCGCTGGGAGTGGGCAGGGCGGGCGGATGCGTTTGACGCGGCGGAGATCCAGCGGCTGCGGGCCGCGGATGAGGAGAGGCGGCGTGTTGCTCGTGAGCGGCGAATCGAGATCCTCCAGCTCGCGCGTGATCAGGCTTGGACCGGGATACAAAAGGCGAATTTATCTGAACTAGATGAGTCGACGGCGCGGTATATGATTGGGAGTTTGCGGTTGCTGCTCGTCGAAGCGATGAAAGGTGAACGTCTCGAAATGGGCGAACCTACCGAAATCCTGGCAGAAAGCGGGGTGGCTCCCTTCCGTGCGGATGAACTAGCGGCGGCGCAAGAGGAGCTGCGACGGTGGCGGGAAGGCAGAACCCCTCCCTAACCCTCCAACCGCAGCCGACGCAACGTCGGGCGGGGAGGGGACTGTTGGTTGGGCGCGGCGGGGTTGGTTGGGTGTGGGGGTGATGTTGGCAGATGGATGAGTTAACTCAGCGGGAGGTTGATGTTCTGTGCTGTTTGGCGCAAGGGCTGACTACGCCTGAGACGGCTCTTGCACTGGGTATTGGTAGGCGGACGGTGCAGGGACATTGCGAGGAGATCTACAGCAAGCTCGGCGTGGGCAATCGCATTGAAGCCGTGATTCTGGCGCTGGATGTGTTTATTTCGTTGGCCGATGCCAAGGCGGCGGTTGAACGTCGGCGTGCCGGGTGAGGTTGGGCATTGAATGGGAAGCGGGAACGGGTTGAGTGGCTGAAGTGCAGTGAGGATCCGGCTTATTTTGCGGATAGCTATGTTTGGATCTTCAACGCGACGCAACGTTCGTGGATCAAGCTCATTTTGTGGGCGGCGCAGTTGTCTGTGCTCGACCAGTTGGTGAGCGGCCGCAATTTCCTGGTGTTGAAGGCGCGGCAATTGGGGCTGACGTGGTTGTGTCTGGCGTATGCGCTGTGGTTGATGTTGTTCCGGCCGGCGGCGGTGGTGCTGCTGTTCTCGAAGCGTGAGAACGAGGCGGTGGAGCTGCTGGACCGGCTGAAGGATATGTATGGTCACCTGCCGGAGTGGATGCAGTGTCGGGCGGTGTTGAAGGCGAATACGACGGAGTTTGAATTGTCCAACGGGTCGCGGGCGATGTGTTTCCCGACGACCGGCGGACGCTCTTATACGGGAACGTTTGTGCTGGGGGATGAGGCGGATTACATCCCCGATTTGAATGAGTTCCTGAACGCTGTCAAACCGACTGTAGACGCCGGGGGGCAGTTGGTGCTGATCACCACCAGTGACAAGACTCGTCCGCAAAGCACGTTTAAGAGTCTGTTCCGCGCTGCTTGGCAGGGGATTAATGAGTATGTGGCCGTCTTCCTGCCCTGGCACGCCCGGCCTGACCGGACACGGGCATGGTATGAGCGGATTGCGCGGGATATGCGCGCCCAGGATGGCAGTGACGACAATCTGCACCAGGAATACCCAGAGACGCCGGAACAGGCGCTGGCGGCGAAGACGCTGGACAAGCGCATTCCGCCCCAGTGGGTGGCCAACGTTACGCACCTGGCCTGTGCGCTGCCATTTGAGCAACTGCCGGATGATGTGCCACAGCTTCACGGCCTGCGACTCTATCGGCGGCCAGAGACTGGACGGTCCTATGTGGTGGGGGTGGACCCGGCTGAGGGCAATCCGACCAGCGACGACAGCGCCCTGTGTGTTCTGGATGTGGATACAGGCGAACAGATGGCGGTGTTGTCGGCGAAGATGCAGCCGGGCTTTTTGGCAGGATGTGCGGCCCATTTAGCCGTCTTTTACAACGATGCGGGGATTCTGGTCGAACGGAACAATCACGGTCATTCTGTGCTGTTGTGGCTGGCGGACAACGGCGTAGAGGTTGACGGACGCGGACGGTTTGCGTATGTGCTCAATGGGCTGGACGGCAAGCCGGGGTGGGTGTCCTCGACGAAGGGCAAGGCGTTGATGTACGGCGATCTCACTGACGGCTGCCGGGATAGGCAACTCTCACTACATGATCAACAGACGGTGGAGCAGGTGACGAGCATTGAAGGGTCTTCACTACGGGCTCCACAGGGAATGCACGATGATGCTGCTGACGCGGTGGCGCTGGCGTGGGTGGCGGTGCAACGGTGTGATGTGGGCGGTGGTGGGACGTCCTCGGCGGCCGGGGATGCGCCGCTGGACCCGATTGAAGAAGCAGACAATGACGGATGGTGAGTAGTTCACCGCAAAGGCGCAAAGGGCGCAAAGGGCGCAAAGGGCAGAAAAGAAGAAAGGGTTGAGTGATGAAAGCGACGATTCGATACTATTTGGAGCTTGCTGCGCAGTGGGCGATTGGGTGGTTGATGGACAAGTTTTTGGGTGATCCGATTGCGCATTTGGAGGCGGTGTTGTTCCATTTGGCTGAGGCGAAGGGGGGCGGTGCAGACCCCTCCCTAACCCTCCCCGCATTCGCCGAGGACGGCGGCGGAGAGGGGACTGTTGGTGGGACGCGCGGTGTTGGGAGGGAGCGCGGTGTTGGTGGGGTGCGGGATGTTACGCACCAGGCAGCGGCGAATGCGGCGGGGCAACGGTTGGCGCTGGCGATTGCTTTTGTGCTGGCTTCGATTGTGTTTATGGCTGGGTTTGTTGTGGGGCGGGTGCTGTAGTTCATGGAATGGCTGCGTAGTCTTTTCCGGCCTCTGGTGGCGTGGTTGGCGCGCGTCACCTTGATCGATGTTGGCAAAGAGGGCGATGGGTTGGTGTCGCTCTCGTCGGGGACTGACGTTGATAAGAGCTGGCAGGCGCTGCAGACGGATTTGAACGATGCGCGTGAGGCGTGGCGTGGGAATCCGATGGCGCGGCGCGTGGTGGGGCTGGTGACGTCGCATGTGGTGGGGGCGGGGATCTCGGTCTCGTCGGAATATGGGCCGCTGAAGAAGTTTATTGCGGAGTTCTGGGACCATGAGCAGAACAAGATTGGGTTGCGGTTGGCGGAATGGTGTAACGAGCTGACGCGCAGCGGTGAACTTTTCCCGGTGCTCTTTACGAATGAGTACGACGGCATGAGCTATGTGCGTGCCATTCCGGCTTCGCAGATCCAGAAGGTGGAATGGCGCCCCGGCGATTATGAGAGCGAACTGCGCTATCTGGAACCACACTTTCCTGGGGATGAAGATGCGGCGAAGAGCTGGTACTCGCCCCTCGGCGCGCCGGACGATTGGGCGGGGCCGGTGATGCTGCATTATGCGGTGAATCGTCCTGTGGGGGCGGTGCGGGGGGAAGGGGACCTTGCGCCGATTTTGACCTGGTTGAAGCGATACAACCGATGGATGGAAGACCGGGTGCGGTTGAATGCGGCGGTACGGGCGTTTTTGTGGATTGTGCGTGCGCCGCGCAATGCGGTGCAAACCCTGCAAGCTACGTATAAGCGTCCACCCGAGCCGGGGACGGTGATTGTCGCTAGCAAGGATGAGGAGTGGCAGGCGGTTGCGCCCAACTTGAATGCCCGCGACGCGTCGGCGGATGGTCGGGCGATCCGGTGGATGATTGCGGCGGGTGGGCCGGGGACGAGTCTTGTTGACTTCGGCGAAGGGGAAGGGACGAACCTGGCCACGGCGAAGGCGACGGCTGAACAGCGACGGCGCTTTCTGCTACAGCGGCAGTCGTACTTCTGCTACATGCTGGCGGATTTGGTTGCCCAGGCGTTTAACCGCTATGTGCTGGTGAACGGCTACCGGCATCGGCGGGTGACGGCGAATGATGTGCTGGTGCATTGGCCTGACATTGGCACTGAGGATAACGAAGCGCTGGCCGGCGCGGTGGCGGAGCTGGTAGGCGCGCTCAAGGATTTGCGCGACTTGCTTGGTATGGGCGAGGCCTTCCGTCGTTTTGCTTTGCGGCTGTTTGTGAAGTTTAGCGGTGAGAGTATGAGCGAACAGGAGTTTGATGCGTTACTAGCCGGCGATGTGAAGCCTGGCCACGAAACGGCGAAGGATGAGCCGTGAGTAATGCCATTGTGGTTTGGGAAGAGATTGTGAATGCGGATGATGCGCCGTGTGAGACTTGCGCGCCGTATGTGGGGACGGTGCACCGGCAGGGGGAAGGGCCGATGCCGCTGTTTCATCCGTTTTGCCAGTGCTACCGGCGGACTGTGCGAATTGAAGTGACAGGAGAAGATGGGATGACGAAGCGTGTAGATGTGGGGAGCTTGGATCTGAAAAGTGAGCCGGTGGGCGCGGTCCTCGCTGTGGGTGGGGTGGCGCTGGCGGATGTGGATCGGGCGGAACTGCTGCGCCAGTTGGAAGCGGGGGACCTGCGTGAGATTGTCTTTGATGCGGTGGTCTTTCGGCAGGGGCGGAACGCGAACCACTATGCGTTTCGGGATGATGCGTTGGGCGGGTTCGCGTCTTCGTTCGCGGGGCAGCCGTTCTTGCGCAATCACGACGTCCACGACATTGATGCGCGGGATGGGACGATTGACGGGTCGCAACTGGAGGGTATTGATTTTGTTCAGTCGATCCGGCTCACCACGCGCAAGGGCATGCAATCGTTTCTCGAAGGGCAGATCGACCGCTTTTCAATTGGTTGGTACTACGACGGCGTCACCTGCTCGGTGTGTAACCAGGATTGGTTTAGCTACGAGTGCAGCCACTGGCCGGGGCGCAAGTACAAGCTCAAGGGCGCGGACGGCGTTGAGAATGAAATTACGTGTGAATTGATTTTTGAAAATCCGACAGGGAAGGAAACGAGTGCGGTCAACGCACCTGCCGTCCCTGGTACTCGTGTTTTGAGTGAGTTGATTGAGCATAAGCAGCATCTACAGAAAGAGAGTGGAAACATGCCTCCGAAATTGGAGAAAGAGCAGGAAGTGGTTCAGGACGTGCAGCCCCAGGCCCAGGAAACTCAGACGCCGGCAGATACCGGCAAAAGTGGCGGTCCGACCGCTGCGGTCGGCGTTGGCCACGGCCTCGCCAACGGTGGCGGTGCTGCAGCGAACGGCGCGCCGGGGAACGGCGTCGGCGACGAATGGGCGGCCTATGCACGGGAACAGGCGATTGGCCTGGCGCTGTCGGCGTCTCGTCTGCCTGCGACTGCTCAGACGGCGGTACGGGCGGCGTTGGCGGGGCGTGAGACGGTGACGCCTGGGGATGTTGAGGCGCATATTGATGCGCAGCGCGCCGTCCTCGCCGAAGCGGCCAGTAAGCAGACTGTGAAGGGGGTCGATCCCAGTGACAGCCAGCGCGACGGGCTGGATAGCGTTGTCACTGCGCTTGAAGCGCTGATCCTGGGTGTGCGTCCGGCGGCGGGGGTTGCGCCTTTGAGTGGCGTGCGTGAAGCGTATGTGCGGCTTAGTGGCGACTATGAGATGCACGGCCGCTTCATCCCTGAAAACGTGGGGCTGGCACGGGTGAACTCCTCGACGATGGCGGGGGTGGTGGCCAACGCGCTGAACAAGGTGGTCGTCAATCAGTTCCAGCAGTATCCGCGCTGGTGGGAGCCCATCGTATTTGAGGAGAATTTCAGCACGCTTCAGCAGGTGCGTTGGATCACCCTGGGCGGCGTGGGTGAATTGCCTGTGGTGCAGGAGGGCAAGGCGTACACCGAACTGACCTGGGATGATCAGACGGAGCTCAGCAACTGGTCGAAGCGGGGTGGCTATCTGGGGCTGACGCTGGAAGCGATGGACCGTGACGATACGCGGCGATTGCAGCAGGCTCCTCGTGCGCTGGCTCAGGCGGCGTGGTTGACGCTGAGCAAGGCAGTGGCGGCGATCTTCAGCGCCAACAGCGGGGTTGGGCCGACGATGAGCGATGGGAATGCCCTCTTCCATGCCAGCCATAACAACTTGGGCAGCAGTGCGCTTTCGTATGATTCGTGGACGGCGACGCGTACGGCGATGCGCAAGCAGAGCGAACTGAACAGCACTGAACGGTTGGGTGTGCTGACTGCGCCCAAGTTCTTGATTGTGCCGCCGGACTTGGAAGGGTTGGCGTTGCAGATCCTGATGAGCGAAGGAGAAACCGGCACGGCCAACAACGATGAGAATCC
This sequence comes from bacterium, assembly GCA_016124945.1. Taxonomy (GTDB): domain Bacteria; phylum Chloroflexota; class Anaerolineae; order Caldilineales; family Caldilineaceae; genus RI-153. The sequence goes on from WGMT01000010.1 coordinate 7,792, forward strand.
GTGGGCCGAAGGGGAAGGGCGTGAGGCGCGCAAGGCTGCGGCGATGCGGCGTGTGCTGGTTGTGGACCTGCTCACCGACACCAATGATTGGTCTGCTGTTGCCGATCCTATGCTTTACCCGAGCATCGGCATGGGCTTCCGCTATGGCAAGACGCCGGAGGTCTTCAGTGTGGCGGATGCGAACAGCGGCTTGATGTTTACGAACGATGTGATGCCGGTGAAGGTGCGTTGGTTCTACGCGGTTGGTCCGACGGATTGGCGGGGGATGTATAAGCACAATGTGAGCTAGTGATTCGTGATCCGTGATTCGTGGTAGGAGATTGTTGTCGTTTCTCTGGCCGGTCGCTCTGTTGACCTAAACGAGACATGACACAAGCTGACCCGATTCGTTCTTAACCCACGGATCACGCATCACGCATCACGGATCACGAATCACTGAACACGACAACTTTGTACTGTGAATACTCTTTGAACTACGGAGGTAGATTGTGGACGGGTTACGGTTTACGGTGCATGTGCATTTGGGCGGGACGTTGAGCGCCAACCAACAGGGGGCGTTTCAGTTGCCTTGTGGGGCGACGTTGACGGAGGTTTCGGTCTGCGGCAGCAATGCGAATGATGCGACGTTGCAGGTGGGGACGAGTGGGGACGCGGACGGGATTCTGACGGCTCAGGCGATTGGGGATTCGAGTGTGCCGATTGTGTGGGACCGTGGGGACTTCAACGGGGCGTTGGTGGAAAGCAATCAGTTTCCTGCCCTGGATGACGACACGGTTGTGACGTGGGTGCTCGACTTCGACGGCGCCAGTGGGACGGCGGCACAGAATGTGTCGATCCTCTTCACCTTCCTGGAGGGCTGAGCGTGATTCCTGATGAGGCTGGGCTTCCGATGCCGACCGGGGCGATGCCTGGGAAGCGTCGAGCGGGGATTACGAAGAATAAGAACCGGGGACAGTCGAAAGCGCGGCGGTCAAGGGCAAAGGCTTCTCGAAAGCGCAATCGAAGCAGGCGGTGAGCGTTTCGTTTTGGGCTGTGTGTTCTGTGGCCACGTAACGGGGACGGCAACGGGGAATGTTTCTCGGCGCCGTCCTCGTTGCTGAGCAGGGTTACTGCGCCGGCGTGTTTTGCCCTCGATGGGTAACGGGGCAGAACCGCTGGGGAAAGGCCCTCACCCCCGGCCCCTCTCCCATGTGGTTGAGGCGATTTGCGCGTTTACGTGCTGAGCTTGTGATGTTGATTTCGCCGTCTGATTGGTTGGGTGGGAGAGGGGGGATTGTTGGTTGGATGGGCGGGGCTGGTGGGATATTGGGTTACGTTGTCGGCGCGCCTTGCCCTCGATGTGTTACGGCGCAGAACCCCTCCCTAACCCTCCCCGTAGATACTGCACGGGGAGGGGACTGTTGGTGGGACGGGGCAGGGCTGGTGGGGAATTGGGTTACTTCGTCGGCGCGCCTTGCCCTCGATGTGTTACGGCGCAGCGGCGGCGTTTCGACGGCGGGTAACAGTGCATCGAGTATCGTCAACTATGTCGGTGTCTTCGAGGAGATGTGATCATGGATGAAATTGAACAGATTGCAAACGGTGGGCCAATGGATCCGGTCCCTGCAATTCGGCTTTTGGCTGGGGCAGTGATGGAGCTGCGTGGGCAGATGGCAAACCCCTCCCTAACCCTCCCCGCAAGCGGAGAGGGGACTGTTGGTGGTGCGAAGGTGGTGACGCAGCTTGCGCCGGATACTGACGAACTAGACGGCCTCTTTGATGACCGGCTGGCGAAGGCGCTGCGGGGCGGCGGCTTTGACACTGTGGAAAAGATTGCGGCGGCGACGGATGAGGAGCTGCTCAAGGTGAACGGGGTTGGCCCGGCGGCGCTGAAGGAGATCCGGCAGGCGGTTCCAGGTAGCGGTTAGCGGGTAGCAGTTGGCGCCGACCGTCGAGGTCGGACGTTAGGGCAGAGGGTGACGTCGGATGTTGGTTGCTAATGTGCGACCACTGCGCCCTGCGCTAACTGCTATCTGCTATCTGCTAACTGCTTGGAGGTAATTATGCCGGTGACGTTGGCGGGGCTGCGGGGGCAGATTCGGACGTTGGTGCGGTCGACGGCGGATTGGTCGGATGGGGATTTGGATCGGTTTATTGGCGATGCGATTCGGGCCTATTCGGCTGATTTTCCGCGGGAATGGCGGCATACGCTGACGCTGGCGACGGGAACGCAGGCGTACGCGCTGCCGGGTGGCCATGGGTTTGTGGGCGTGGTGTCGGTTGAGTATCCCACGGGGGAAGATCCGCCGCGGTTTTTGGATCTGGTGGATGAGTGGGCGCCCTACTTCGGCGCGGGTGGGCAGGCGTATGCGTTGCGTTCCGGGCCGGGGGATGATGTGGATGTAACGGCGGACGGTGTGGCCGGCGCGCTTGTCTTTGCGGAGACGGTGGTGACGGGGGAGAGCGCGGTGGTGGTCTACCGGGGTCTGCACCATGTGCCGGTGGTGGGTGCGGATACTGACATCATCACCGTGCCGGAACCCCACTTCGAGGCGCTGGTGGCGTTTGTTGAGTTTCGCTGTCATGCGGAATTGGTGTCGGATGAGTCGGTGAATCCGAATGAGACCAGCATTGTGCTCAGTATGCTGGGCGAACAGGGACGGCGGGCGTGGAACCGGTGGCGTGAGGTGATGCAACGGTTGCGGCCGGTAGGTGTCTCGTCGTATCGGCTGGACTGGTCGAGGATGGGGCTGGAATGAATCAGAATGTGCTACGGGCGGCGCAGGGTCAGGCGGCGGTGGATCGGCGGGTGGCGGTGGGGCTGGATAAGTCGCTGGTCAATCCGTTTTCGTGGAAGACGGCGGTTGCGCCTCCTCCTGGCTGTGTGCTCTATGCGGTGGCCATGAATACGAATAGCGGCGTTGTCCTGTTGGGTGGGGGTGACGGCGCGCGGGCGTATTTGTGGCGCAAGGTGGGGGAGCAGGTGTGGGCGGATGTGTCGGCCACGCTGCCGCCGGATGCGACAGGCGATGTGCGCGCCATGGTGCAGGCCGGGTCGACGTGGTGGATTGGCGGGGACAATGGATTGGGCGGCGGCTGGCTGGCGGTGTCATTGGATGACGGCGCTAGTTGGGTGAGCCTCACCCTTTTGTCGGGCGTGACGATGACGGTCAATGCGCTGGCAACGGTGGGCGGGTTGGTCCTCTATGTGGGGTGCGACGGTGGGGAGCTGCATCAGTTCGTGGCGCCTTCGACGTGGAATGATCTTTCGGCGGCGGTTGGCTTTGGCAGTGATGCGATCCTTGATATTGCGTGTGATGGGGTGGCCGATGTGATGTGCGTGGGCGGGAATGGCTCGCCTACGGTCACCTGTGCTTATAGCGGTACGGCCGGCGCGTTCTGGGTCGACCGGTCCGCTGCGTTGGGGGCGGCGATGCCGGTGCGGACGGTGGCGTTGCAGCAGGGCGGTGTGTGGATGGTGGGCGGTGATGATCTGTGCCGCGCCACACGGGACGGCGGGGCGACGTGGGAGCGGTGGGACATGCACCCATCTTTCGAGTTGCTGCTGCCGGTGTATGACATGCTGCCGGTGTGGGGGGATGTGGTGGCGCTGGCGACGCGGGCGGGGCTGTATATGGGCAACTTCCGTGGGACGGCGCTGTTGTATCTGACCCGGTTGGGGGTGCCGGTGCGTAGCCTGGCGTTTTCGCTGGCGGAGATGTATGCGGCGGCGGATGTGCTGATCACGAGCGTGCAGGGTGGGAGTGTGGTGAGTTGGGAGGTGGGCAGCTCTCCGCTGAATCTACGGGCGGCCTTTGCCGAACGTGCGCAGGGAACCGGCGCGCATGTCCTGGCGCAGGGGAGCGGGTTGCAGTTGGCGTCTTTGCTGTTGTCGAGCAGTGATACGACGGCGCAAGATGTGATCCTTTTTGACAATACGTCGGCGTCGGGCAAGGTACTGGCGACGATTCATTTACCGGCGAACGCTGCGCCCTTTGAATGGAGTCCGGTCTATCCGGTGTATTTGCAGTTTGGGTTGACGGTGGTGTTGGCGACGAACAATCAGGACGTGACGGCGGTGCTTGCGTAGCGGTTAGCAGATAGCAGTTGGCAGTTAGGGCAGAGTGTGACGTCGGCAGTTGACGGCTAACGTCCAACATCCGACCGCTGCGATCTGCCCCCTAACTGCTAACTGCTATCTGCTTTTTCCTTGGAGGCGATCATGGGTAAGACGAATTTTGATGATTTGGAACTGGGGGACCGCTCCATCGAGGCGCGGGAGATTGGGAGTGAGAGTGCTACGGATGGGCAGGTCCTCACGGCGGATGGGACGGGCGGGGCGGCGTGGGAGGATGTGGCCGGCGCGGTGCGGATGGTGGGGACGGCGCTGATTGGCGGGGATTTGACCGGCGATGCGCGCGGGGCGTATGCAGTGGATTTGCAGAGTGGGCGGTACGATCCTGCGCATGTTGCCTCTGGAGAGCGTGCCATAGCGATTGGATGGAATGCCAAAGCTTCGGGTGATGCAGGGGTGGCGATAGGCGGCAATCGTGACGGTGATTCGTATTGGACAAAGGCGGAAGGTGCGTACTCGATTGCGATTGGCAACTGGGCTGAGGCAATGGCTGCTCAGGTAGTTGCGATTGGGTACAGCACACGGGCTACGGCTGCAGGTGCAATCTCGATTTCGACCGGCTATGGACGTGTCTATGGCATAAATGCAGTTGGCATTGGTCGAAGTTCGCACGCACATGGCACGGAGTCGTTGGCGCTGGGATACTACAGCAGAGCGATGGCGGCAAGAGCAGTTGCCATTGGTGCAGAAGTCCAGAACGCAACGGCCAATAGCGTGAAAATCGGCTGGAACAACACCAACGGCTTCGCCCACTTCACGACCTTCACCCCTTCGGCGGTGGGCGGTGCGGCCACGCATGAACTGCCGGTGAACCTGGGTGGGACAGTCTACAGAATTTTGCTACGGGCGTAGGTGTTGTCAGGCTGGATAGAAAGGATGGTTGATTGTGGGGAAGACAAACTTTGACGATCTGGAACTGGGGGACCGCTCCATCGAGGCGCGTGAGATTGGGAGTGAGAGTGCTACGGATGGGCAGGTCCTCACGGCGGATGGGACGGGCGGGGCGGCGTGGGAGGATGTGGCCGGCGCGGTGCGGATGGTGGGGACGGCGCTGGTGGGGGGCGACTTCACCGGGAATGCGCGCGGGGCGAATGCGGTGGATTTGCAGACGGGGCATGCAGATCCGTCGTTTGTGGCGTCAGGTCCTCAGGCGATTGCGATTGGGCAGGGTGCCAAGGCTGCGGGGTATGGGGCGATTGCGATTGGCGGCAATCGGGATGGTGAGGACTATTGGACGAAGGGTGAAGGTGATTATGCGATAGCGCTTGGTACGTATGCTAAAGCTTCCGGCAGCCAGTCAATAGCGATTGGCTATAACGCGAGGAACAATGGCTTAGGGTCAGTGGCGATTGGCGGAAATCTGAGTAAGGCGTATGGCCTGAATGCCGTGGCCGTAGGCACTGAAGCCGAGGCGACACAGCAGTATGCAGTTGCCATCGGGGGCCGAGCCAGAGCGACAGCAGAACAGGCGGTGGCGATTGGGCCGGAGGTCAACAACTCTTTACCTTCAAGTTTGAAAATCGGCTGGAGTGACTATAACGGTTACGCCCACTTCACCACCTTTACGCCCACAGTCGGCACGCCGGCGGCGTCGCACTTTCTGCCGGTGAACCTGGGCGGGACGGTGTACAAATTTCTCCTGGCGACGTAGGAGATTCCAGAACTTTGATGAACCACGAAGCCGGAGCAGAAGAAATCAACCGCAAAGGCGCAAAGGACGCAAAGGACAGAAAAAGAAAGAAATGATCCACAGATTAAAAGGATTAAAAGGATTGCAGAGATTTGAGAAAAATCCTCTGGAAATCCTTAAAATCCGTGTAATCTGTGGATCTCTCCTCTGCTCTTTGCGTCCTTTGCGCCTTTGCGGTAAGTGCTTTCGCGGTGAGTTCCATCGCTCCAAGCCTGTAACTCTCTAATTTCTCCTTGAAGAACGGGTAGATGTGACGATGAAAATGATTTACTTTGTGGCGGGGCTGCCGCGCAGCGGCTCGACGTTGCTGTGTAACTTACTGATGCAGAATCCGCGTTTCCACGCGTCGGGGACGTCGGGGTTGGTTGAGGTGCTGCGCGGGGTGCGGGATGGGTGGGACCAGGTGGCGGCGTTTCGGGCGATGCCGTCAGCGGCCAGCCGGGCGGCGCAGTTGGGGGCGCTGCGGGGGGCGCTGTTTGGCTTCTACGATTTTGTGGACAGGCCGGTGGTCTTCGATAAGTCGCGGGCGTGGCCCAACTACGTTGAGATGCTGGCGGCGCTGTTGGGGGATGAGCGGGTGAAGATCCTGTGCTGCGTGCGCGATCTGCGGGATGTGGTGGCCTCTTTCGAGAAGGTGTACCGGCGGACGCTGGCGGTGGGGATTCCTATGCAGCAGCGGGAGGCGCCGGAGGCGTTTGCGACGTTGCAGGGGCGTTGTGATCTGTGGGTGCGGGGGGACCAGCCGATTGGCTCGGCGTTCAATGCGGTGAAGGATGCGGTGGCGCGTGGGCACAGGGATAAGCTGCATTTTGTGCGCTATGAGGAGCTGACGGCGCAACCGGCGGCGACGATGGCGGGGATTTATGCTTTCCTGGGGGAAGATGGGTTTACGCATGATTTTGAGCATGTGGAACAGGTGATCCAGGAGGATGACCGGGTGCATGGGTTTGAGGGGCTGCATGTGATCCGGTCCTCGGTGCGGGGGCAGGGCGCGCAGTGGCCACAGGTGTTGGGGGCGTTGGGGGAGCGGTATCGGGGGGAGGGGTGGTAGGAGATAGCAGTTGGCAGGTAGCGGTTGGCAGTTAGGGACAAGAAGGGAGAGAAGGCCAAAGGCAAAAAGGGAACCCCTTCCTAGACCCTCAACCGCAGCCGATGAAGCGTCGGGCGGGGAGGGAGCCGACTGCGGAGGTCGGATGTTGGGAGGGACGCATCGATGATGACTGAGAACAGCGGCCTCTGGACGTTCCACGGGTTTTGATACGTCTTATGTACGATGGTTGCTGCGGGTAAGACGCTTGAAATCAGCTTCGTCAAAGTCGGAAAATAGCTGAGGCATCATTCGCCAGAAGTTTTTCTCCTCCACAGATATGGTAGTTAACGCTCCCTGGGATTGGCTGGTGGCTACTGCCATCTGCCAATACCAATAACCTCGGGACTTGAGCAGCAGTTCCAGATATGTCCCGAAACTTAAGCCGAGGGAGATCATTTCTTCTCCTAGATAGTGATAGTAGACGGCCGGATTCTCTGAGCCATCTAGATAGAGGGCTGCGCAGGCTTCGGGGACAAAAAAATCAAAAGGATACAGGAGTTGGAATTGATCGTTTTTTTCAAAGTAGATGACATCCTCCCAGTCGCCGAAAACCTCTTGCACAGGCAAAAGGTCGATTGAACCTGCCACCAAGCCACCATCTGGCAGTGCTTTTCCTTCGCTCCGTTCCCATTGAATCGTCAATCCGTTCACTTCGGAATAGAATGATTCCATTACCTCTGTGAGGTTGAACCGATGGCGGGCTTCATTGAGTTCTGCTGCTGTCGCCGGTTGGTTAAACTCAGCAGTCACCACGCGCAGCGCATGATTGTCCTGTAGGGACGCCACCATAGCCTGGAATCTCTGTAGAAAACGCAGCTCTGCCATAGATCCTCCTTAGGGAACATTGTCTCAGTGCTCTTGTTTCTTATTCGGCTGTGAGTATTCACCATTGGAACTTGGAGCAGAATGCTTACGCTTCTGCGCATCCTGCAGGCATATCTTTTTCAGAACTTCGATCTCCTGCAGATAATGCTTCACACTTTGTGGAATGTCTATGAAGAAACGAACATGAGTATCGATGTGCTTCAGTAATTTAACCATGTTTTTTTCAAGCCCGTTCGCCACGTGTGAATCCTCAGAACTGGGGCTACTCATCAGTTGCTGGATTTGGCTCTGCAGTTCTTGTTTAATCCGCTCTTTAACTGCCTGAACCGAGGCTTTGGCTTCGTAGGCATCTAATTGCTCTTTATAGAATTCACAGTATTTAGCAACGTCTGTCTCAGATTTTAGGTTTTTATGTTCATACACCTTCTGGTGTAACCCGGCAGACGATTTATTGAATTCCGCTATTGCTGCATTTTGCTCGTTCGTGGGGTTTTGGACATTGCCCCGCTTCTGCACCTCCTGTTGAAGCCAATTCTCCACTAGACTTTTTGTACAGTATTCGGAGTACTCACGCTCTACATCTTGTGTATATTTAGCGCTATAGATTTTCCACTCCTCTGGACTATAAAGTCGATGGATAAGTTGCTCAATTTGCTTGCCAAAATGTACTGGTGCTGTTCCCGTCAATAGACCCTGTTTCGTGCCGAGTTCCGCGATCTTCTCGTGGATCGTCTGTTCGATATTGTCCTTTTTTGCTAGCGATTCGTTAACATTTTTGAGTTTCTCTTTAGTAGCCGTTTCAATATCCGCCGGTTTTTTTAATTGTTGAAAGCCCCCGCTGAGTTCTTTCATAGATTCAGCCACGATTGGCTGGGCGTGTTGCTCGAAAATTTCGCGTGCCTTTTCCGATTTCAGTGAAATCGATAGCTCTTTTTGTACTTTTTGGATTTCATCCCATGTCTGTGTTGCCTTTTGAAAGTATTCAGTCTTGGTTTCGATTGGGGTTAGCTTTAGATCAATGAAGTAGATTTGGGCGTTTTGTCCGATACGCTTGTGTATCTGCGGCCATATTTTCTGATCAAAGCCCCGATAGTCGTGGTACGGCACGATCTCACGGTAGAGATCCGAGGCATTCATTACCGTTGTTGGATCTTTAAGATGGGTAAAGTAGCTGAGCGCGGTCGAATCTATCTGTAGATTATGTTGTGCCTCCTGAGCTTCCGTACTATTAGGATTTTGGGCCGCCTTAATCAGCCTTTCTAAACTGAATGTTTTTGCGACTTTTCGGATCGCCTTTGCACCGGTTGGACTCCACCCGGGGTACAGACGCAATGAAGTACCTGTTGTCTTGTTTAGGGCGTTCTCTAGTGCAGGCCAGTGCTTGTCCAAGTCGCCCTGAGCAGACCCTGTGGTCGTGTTAGTGAACAGGGCAAAGGCCATGTTATCGGATAGCGTGTCATACAAGTGCTGAATGCTTTTGCGCCCTTTGATATATTCTAAGTTGTCCTGTACCCGCGCTGCTAACCACCTGTCTACACCAAATGTTTCAGTGAGGGTTTTTGTGCTGCAATCGGTAAGTACAAATTCGACATTGCCCGGGGTTACACTGGGGGCAGGAATCTGCAGGGAGACAGTTCCGTGCCGCTGTGGGCTCTTCCATTGGCCGCTATTGCTATCGAAGTACTTGAATTCCGCCTCAATCTTCTTGGGAAACTTCTCTAGTTGATTATCTCCAGGTTGGGCCGGATTACTTGCGACGTTAGCATGATAATCCACCTTGACTTCAAAAGTAATTGGATTGCTTTGGTTTGTTGGGTTGAGCGCCGGGGTTGCCGCTTTTGAGGGATCCAGATATGCCTTGGCCGTTTCCTCAAAGTTTGTCTGCCAGGCCTGACAACTGTTGTAGACGTTTAGGGTCGGCACAAGATTACTTTCGTTGTTTCCCGGCCCCCCTAACTTCTCGTTGAGAAGATGGAACCGTACCCAGCCTCGATGGGGCTTGGGGTTCTTATTGGGTTTTTGCACAGCGACCTGCGCCGCATAATCCCACCCTAGCGGGTCGACACTAGGTTTTGTGCCGGTGCCGTATGCTGTGGACGGGATCAAGGCTTCTACTTCACCTGCCCTCAGCTTTGAGGCACCTGTGTTGGGATAAGGGCTGCTGTTCGTGTTTCCAAAATCTTTGAATTTGCCCGAGTCTTTAACGGTTATCTGCTTTTGAGCGGGCGGTTGTGCCGGTGTTTGTAAGCGCTGGATGGATGGTACATCACTGTTTCCAGAAACAGATGGCAGAGAAAAGCCTTTCCGTTTGGATAGCGGAGCAGGTGGTGGCGACAACGTCTGAACAGCGTTGTTTATCGGATTTGTTCTCCTTGTTTCTTTCTGGTCTTTAAGAAGTTGAAAGGTGCGTTTGACTACCTGTCTAGGTGAAGATTGTGCATTGCTAATCGTGTGCGCGGGAAACGGATTCATTTGGGCTAGTTCTTTATCCCGCCACCGTGCTGGTTGAGGTGGGTTCATTTGTTGCACTACCTGTTGAGTTGATAGCCGATTCGTCTCCTGACCTTGCTGGCCTCCTCCCGCTTCGAATCGGAGTTTTGGCTGCAACAACGGCGATAGAAGCTTACCGATGTTCCGGTTGCCAATCGTCCGCTGTAGTGAGAGCAGGTCGGTTGGAATCAGAGAGGATGGCTCAACCAACGCACGACGTAACACCTTGGAAGAATGAGCAGTAAAGCAAGAAGCAACCTGGTTCTGCTCCGTTCGTGGAGTTGAGGTAGAAGTTTCTGCCTGACTATTTCGCTCTTTAGGCATTAGTCGTTCCCTTGGAACTAAAAAAGTACGATCAGCGAAGGACGGAGAAAACAGTCCGGTAAGTAGTTGTTGAGAAGCAAGTCTCTAGTTTTTTTGCCCTTCAAACGATGAAAATGAAAAGGTGTTTCTCTAGAACCACTATAAGCAGGTAGCGATTGACTTGATGGGCAGTGGCTATTAGTGTATCTGAACTTCTCCTCCATTACAATCGATAGTTCTTGACGACTGCAGAGGTGCGAATCTCTCCCACCATGTCTTCGAGTGCTTTTGGGGACAGGTTGCCATCTTTTTCGATGAGGTCGAAGGTGGTGCGCAGGCGGCCTTCTAGTGCTTCATTGCCTCCCAGCTTTTGTATTGAGGGCGGTATGGCCAGTCGATGGCGGTGGATGGCGGCGCCGGTCAGCTTTAGCTCTACATATTGGAGGTAGGGTTCAAAGACACGGACTTGTCGGGTAAGATCGAATTTGATGGGTGGTGCATCCTGTAGGTTTTTGTTCACCTCTGCGAATTGTGTGTCGGTGACTGGAGCCGGGTTCTGCTCGAAGGGCGGTTGGAACATTCGTGTTTGTTGGGCCTCGGGGAGCAGCTTGGGTGCAGTGTTGGCGTTGGGTGACAAGCGTGCCAAGGCGTCAGATACTTGTTCCGTGGAGAGGCGCAAGGCGTTGCGGACGGTGCTGTTTGGTTCGGCTTCCAAGTAAAGCGGTGTGGGTGTATAGGTATAGCCTTCGCCGTCGGCAATGATCAAGGCGCTGCGCAGGCCGGGTGCATGGTGGACGGTGATGCCGGCGTCGCGCAGTTTTGTGACTGCCTCGATATCGCCATAGCCCATGCGCATGACGCGCTCATCGAAATCGATCCAGACCGTTAACATTTCTGGTCCCAGACGATCGGCGGCTTTGACCAGCGCTTGCGCCGGTGCCAGTTGCACGCCGGGCGCGGCGTAGCAGATGGGGCCGTTGGCCTTTTCAATGAATTCGACAATAAGCGTCGGCGATAGGTTGCAGAAGAAGCCGTCGATGTAGCTGGTTGTGTTCATGAGTCACCGCCATTGCCCATTTGTCGCTCGAAGGCTTGGCGCACCAGGCCCATGATGTAGGGTAGTTCGTCTAGCGATGTTAATCTCACTTCTACGTCGCCGTTTCCCCAGCGGCCAAGGTTGCTGACGTCATTACACATACCGCGGGGGTCGATAATGTCGGGGAAGTGCATGTTCAGTGTGAGGCGCAAGCGCTTGGCTTGAGGCACGACATCGACGAAGTTGGTTTCGGCTTTATAGGCTACATAGAGTTTGAGAAATTCTTCTGTGATAACCGGATCGAGGGCTAATACTTCTTTGCGGAAGGCTTCAAACAGTGTACGACCGGTTCCGTTGAGTAGATGTGGATGATCGTCGATGGTGTAGCCAGATTTGGATTCGGATCGTGGACGGTAGGCATTGAGTACGTCGGTGTCAAGCTGTGGTGCGCTCCATACGGTGAGCGCTTGGGTACTCAAGGTATTGGCCCGTTCTTTGATCGTCTCCTCATTCCACTGGGCAAGCACGCCCAATCCTTTGTTGAGTTTGAGTGGGCTTTCTTTGAAGCCACCCGACATATCGCGCTTTTCAACAAACGGTCGGTCGCTATACTCGGAATTGTAGCGGGTGAGGGTGAGGTTGCCGAGGGTGTGCAGCCACGCCTCACGGATCCGCTCCCAGTCCGGTCCCAATGCTTCCTTCCAGGGCCGGGACAGGCTCTCATTTTGAGGCAAGATGTGCTCGATGGTGTATTCGTCCACTTCGACGCGTTCCTTGCGTCCGTGGTTCTCTAAGCGGCGCAGCCAATAACTGCGACGGGGGAAATTATAAAGATCGCGCACTTGAAATTCTCGTTTGAATTCCTCATCGTTGGGGAAGCGCCGGTAGGAGGGCAGGAGGAGGAAGTAGGCCTGAATGCTTTCCAGGTAGCGATCTTTTTTCAAGGCTTTGGCAGCGGTGGCAAAGGTTTTGTTTAGAGAGTTTGTGGGAATGGAGCAAATGGCGCGGCGGAAGACATAGGCTTCGATGAGACGCACCGCAGCCAAGAATTCCTGTTTCAGCAATGCGCTGTTGTGGTAGTCGTGGTATAGCTCCAGCAGAAATGGGTAGGCAACGTCGACCTTCAGCTCGCGCAGATCGTGGAAGGCGTATTTTAGTTCTTTATCGGTTTCGGCGCCCAGGGCCATGGCGCAGAAATGACGGGCAAAGACGCGGATATCGGCAACCAGGGCTTCCACGCCTGCCGCTGCCACTTTGGGCGAGCGGGCATAACTTTTGAAGGCATCGTAGACTTCGTCTAGCCGGGGAATGTCGCCGGTTTTGACGGTGAGGTAGTGGCGCATGAAGCTATCGAAGTGAGTACCGTAGGCGTCTTGTCCGAAGTCCAGCTCCATAGGGCGCCAGTATTTTTCGTAGAGAAGGGTCTGCAAGGACGGCTCTAGCCCCATGAGGATGAAGTTGCGGATCAGGTCGGCCTGGGTGAGTTCGCGCCCGGTGGAGTTCATGCTTTCGAAGATCAACTGCGGATTGTCCTGATCGCGGCTGAGGGCAATGTCCACGACCACGAGTTTGGCAATGCCTTTGCAGATCGTCGCCAGATCGTTTTTGTAGCCGGTGATCCAGCTTTCAAAGAGTTTATAGTTTTCGGTGATGCGGCGGGAAACCTCTTGTGGCCACTCGTTGCCGCCGACGACGGCGATGAGCGAGTCGCGGTCGGTTTGGGAGAGGATAAGTTTGAAATGGCGCTCGCCTTCTTCTTCGGGGTTGATGAGATAGTAGTTGCGCAGTTTGCGCGGGGAGAAGCCATCCACCGGTTCGCGTTTGCCATCGGGGAGGGTGTCAAGCACGTTGGCAAGGGCAGCGATGAGTAGCGACAAGGTGGTGAGCCGTTGCTGACCGTCGATGACCAACAGGGGCGACTGGCTGGTGACCTGATAGAGTCCCTTTTCGATGTAGACAATGGAGCCGACGAAGTGGGCGCTGACGGCGTCGTCTGTGCCGGTGCGGACGATGTCATCCCAGAGTTGTTTACACTCCCGTTCGGTCCAGGAATAGGTGCGCTGGTAGATCGGGATGACGAACTGTGGCGACTTTTTGATAAAGTCCAGAAACTTGGCTTCGGTGGCTTTCATTGTTAGGCTCCTAGGGAAATGCTGGCTGATTGCCTCTTACCTGCTACATTCGCGCTGGAAGTGGGGCAGGACGTAGTGGACGTCGCCGCCGGAACTGAAGACTTTGCCCATGTGCAGGCTGTCGGCTTTCAAAGGTTATTCTCCTATCGAAGTTTCATCGCCTAGCGTGTGCAAGACGGTGTCGATCTGCGTTTGAATCTGCCAGTACGAAACCGGGGAGGTGAGTCGAGCAACGGCTAACAGGCCGATACTTTTCTGAGTCAGGCTGAGATTGTTTAGGGCTGACGTTGCGACTATGTAAAAGTGCCACTTCTCTACATCAAGGACGTTGGCGTCGGTGGGATCTTTTGGGGTGAAGAGGCAAAAGACGTAACAGTCTGCCGAACGATATGAAAGGCTTTGAAATGTGTTGGTGTGTGCATCCCACGGTTGTTTGGGGCCAATGTCGAATCGGATGGCTGAATGCTGTTTCTGCAGCCAGCTTTGAATGTAGGCAGAGGACTTCACTTCGATGGCGCGCCCTTTATAGCGCAGGTCCACCCCATCCCATTCGATGCGTGGGGTATCGATGACGCCGAGTGCAACGCCGACGATGAATTCGGCGAAGATGCTGCGATTGCGGTTGTTCAACAGATCCGAGTAAGCCCAGGACCAGAAATCGCCAAGGGTGAGATCAGGCAAACCGGGAATGGGGGTATTTACCCTGTGCTTTTGCATTGTCTGATGCCTTTATTGGCTTTACAGTGGCGGCATAAACCGTATCGCGGACCCGTCTGGCCTGGCTTCAATGTCGTGGAAGGTGGCAAGGAGGGCCATGATGTAGGTGTCTTGGGCTTTGGAGATGTCGATGACGCTGTGGATTTCGGGCAGGGTGACCCAGCCGCCCCATTTGTGGCGCAACATCCAGAAGTAGACTTTGATGACGTCGGTGATGTAGAGGTACTGCTCGCGGTGTTTTTGCCCGACTTCCAGGACGATGACCCAGTTGGCCCTGATGTTCTTTGCATAGACTCGGCGGATCCAGAATGGCCGCTTGCGCTTCAAGGTGTGAATGGGTTGATTGAGCAAACCGGCAAAGTGATCGCAGATGGATTGGAATATATGCATCTCTCCTCCAAAGCTAGACAAAGCTGATTGCCAACGGCTGATAGGTGAGTGAGTTATAGAGTATCTCGATCTCGCTTCATGCCGTTGATGGCGTCTAACAGATCCGCTCGATGAAAGTGCCATTTGTTGACATATTTCATGTGCCGGACATTCATTTCAAGGCACCAGTCAAGCAGTTTCTTGGCCGAATAACCAGTGGCTAAGCGTGCCTCTTCCATTGTGATGTATTCTTGTATCAAGGCTTCCTGGCGCTGCTTGCGAAGCATATTAGGGGTAAGTTTTCTGGGCATAATGGGCGCTTCTTACTCGATCGGCCGCTTCCAGACAAACTCGATTGTGGACACATAGTCGGGCGTGAAGAAGAGATCTGAAAGATCCTCCCCGAAACTTGCGTCATCATCCTCGACTGCATTGCTTGCAAAAAATCTTTTCTTGACCTGTTTGAGTGGAAGCATCCCAACAAGCTCCCATCCCTGCGCTCCCATCTGATTCATAACATCTACTGGAATTCCATGTTTGTAGAGGTCCATGTTACTGGACCGCATTACGAAGTACTCCCAACGTTGCATGAATTTCACTCCCTTGCTGAAACGTATAGATTTACTGCTATTCGCTTTCACCCTCATCCTCGGTGACAAGCTCATCGCCGATGCGATACTTGATGTCGTAGGTGAGGATAAAGTCGAGATTTCGGGAAGGGATTGGCGGTGTCGCTGTGCCAGTCCCCCTACGCCACCTTTGGTATGACCCGCTCCAACGCTTCGAAGACCTCGTCAATCAACTGTTTTTTGCCGGCGAATAGTTCGTCAGGGCCGCCGGCGTGGAGGTGGCTGAAGGGTGGTTGGTAGAGGGCGGTGGCGTCGATGATGCCGCGCTGGGTGAGTTGGTCGATGATCATTTCGATGAAGCGGATCTGGGCGGCGGTAAGGCTGCGGTCGTTGAGGAATTGGCTGAAGGCGGCTTGGGCGGCGGCGCGGTCGAGGCCGACGAGGCTGCGCACGAAGTGGGCCAGGGTGGGCGCGCCGCTGCGGGCGACGAGGCCGGTGAGGAGGGTTTCGCCGTCGCCGTCGCCGATTTCGACGAGGGTTTGCTCCAGGCCTTTGAGATCGTGCGCGGTGAGGGGCTGGTTGGTGCGCAGGCGGTAGATGACCATGTGATCCTGGTGGTTGCGCAGGAAGTCGTTGACTTTCTTTTCGTACTGCGCGCCGGTCATGCGGGGGATGTAGACGGGCTGCTCTTCGCGCACGGCAAGCACTTCGTCTTTGAAGTCGGTGTAGATGATGTTGCGCTTCTTTTTGTCGAGCAAGGGGACGAGTTGGCGCAGGCGGCGGCGGATCTCTTCCAGGGTCGCTGTGGTGATGCCGTCCCAAAATGTGGTTTCCTGCATGGCGCTGAGGAAGGCAAGCTGGGCGCGGATGGAGGGGATGGTGTCGCCCTTGGCCTCTAGCTGCATGGAGATCTCCACCACCTGCTGCCGGTGTCGCTCGTAGGCGGCGATGTCGCCTTCGGCCAGGGCCAACTGCATGCGCAAGAGGCGCAGATCGAAGTGACGCGATTCGATTTTGTCGGCTTCGATTTCGGCGGGGAGACCGGCCACGTCGCGGCGCAGGGTTTCGCGGTCGGGCTCGCTGAGGGCGTCCCAGGATGTGCGATCCTGGAAGCGTTCCACCGCTTGCAGGTGCATGCGCACGAGGAAGTTGTCGCGGTTCATGGCGGTGACTTCGCCGTGTAGGTCGTCGGTGAGGGATGCGCGCAGGGTGGCGTCGGGATCGAGATTGGGGTTGCCTTGCAGGTGACCGAGCAGATCGACGCGGGCCTGGAAGAGACGGACGCCGAGGGGGGCGCTGTCGCCGGTGATGATGCCCTCGGGGGTTTCACGGAAGAAGTCGAAGTTGAAGCAGAAATCGAAGACGCGGAAGTCTTCTTTGTGTTCGTCTGGGCCAAAGAGATCGGGGCAGAGGCGGGTGCCGCGGCCAATCATCTGCCAGAATTTGATCTTGGAGTAGACGGGTTTGAAGAAGACCAGGTTGGCGACTTCGGGGACATCGATGCCGGTGTCGAGCATGTCGACGGAGATGGCGATGTGGGGCGCTTTCTCCTTCTGCGCAAAGTCGTCGATGAGGCTCTGGGCATATTTGGCGTAGTTGTCGATGACACGGGCAAAGTGGCCGGCATGGCTGGGATAGTGATGGTTGAAGCGGTCTTCGATGAACTGGGCGTGCTCGTGGTTGCGGGCAAAGATGATGGTCTTGGCCAGGCGGTCGCCGCCGTCGACCTTGTGACCGTTTTCCATGAGGTGTTGCAGAACTTTGTCGACGGTGTCTTTGTTGAAGAGCCAGCTATTGACGGCGGCGGCGTTGACCCGATCGGGGAGGGTGCCCGGCTCGACCTCGTCGCCCCAATCCAGGCTTTCCCACTGCGCCTTCTCTTCGTCGCTGAGTTTGTCGTAGTCGATGCCTTCGCGGGGGAATTTGAGATCCACCTGCTGCACACGGGGCGGCACCAGATAGCCGTCGTCGACGGCGGTTTGGAGTTCGTAGGCGTCGGTGGGTACACCTGGCTCCAGGTCGAAGAGATCGTAGGTGTTTCTATCCACCTCTTCACGGGGTGTGGCGGTAAGCCCCACGAGGAGGGAATCGAAGTAGCGGAAGATGGCCCCGTATTTTTGATAGACGGAGCGGTGGGCCTCGTCGATGATGACCAGATCGAAATGACCGACGCCGAAGCGGGCTTCATCGCTTTTGGCGTCGTTGATCAGCCCCATCATGGTGGGGTAGGTGCAGACGTAGACGCGGCCCTCGGTGTTCTTCTCGGTGACAAGGTTGACGGGGCTGGATTCGGGCAGGTGGGCTTTGAAGGCGTTCGAAGCTTGATTGACCAGAGAGACGCGGTCGGCGAGGAAGAGGGCGCGCTTGACCCAGCCGGCGCGTTGCAGCACATCTACCAGGGCGATGGCGGTGCGGGTTTTGCCGGTGCCGGTGGCCATGACCAGCAGCCCTTTGCGGCGGCGCTGCGCCAACTGGGCGAAGATGCTGCCGATGGCGCGCTTCTGGTAGTAGCGTTCGACGATGGCGTCTTTGACCTGGGCCACGTCGAGGGGCTGGCGCTGGGCGCGGCGGATGATGAGGCGGGCCAGTTCGTCCTTTTTGTAGAAGCCGGCCACCTGGCGCGGGGGATAGAAGGTGTCGTCCCATAGCCAGGTGGTGTAGCCGTTGGTGTAGAAAATGAGGGGGCGTTGCCCGTGCATGGCTTCGAGGCAGTCGGCGTAGAGTTTGGCCTGCTGCTGCCCTACCTGGGGCGCGGCGGTGGTCTTTTTGGCTTCGACCAGGGCCAGCGGTTTGCCGTCGTCGCCCCAGAGGACGTAATCGACATAGCCGACGCCGTGGGCGTTGGGCATGCCGGTGACTTCGTATTCCTTGTCACGGCGCTGATCCAGCGGCCAGCCGGCGCGGCGTAGCTCGACATCGATGAGATAGCGGCGGGTGTCGGCTTCGGAATAGTCGTGGGTGTCCTCAGTTTGGGCGGAGGCGGCGCGGGTGGCGGCCAGTTGGGCGCGCAGCGCCTGCAATTCGGCGTCGAGGGCGTCGTGCTTCTGTTGGTACTTGAGCGCTTCCTCATTCTGGGCGGCCAGACGCTGGGCCAACGCCTCTAACTCGGCGCGGGGGACGACATCGCCGCCGACAGGGGCAGCGGGGACACGGTCATCGTTCCAGGCCGCGCCTGCCCGCGACGCATCGGGGCGGTAGGTGCGGGTGAGCCAGTAACAGAGGTGATGCAGTTCTTTGACCACCTGCATGGCGTCGTAGTCGGTGATGGGCTGCGGGCGGTGCACGGCCTGGTTGCCCACCTTCTGAATCACACGCGCCTTCTGAAAGACCGCCTCGGGCAGCAGGTTCTGGAAAGTCGGCTCATGCAGCAGCGCGTTCAGGTTCTGATCGTAAGGCATGCGCAGCCCGGCGTCGTGACGGTAGAGCCAGTGCACGATGCTTTCAAGGGTGAAGCGGGCATGAAAACAGGCGGCGCGTGGGTCACCTTTGACGTGACTCTCCGCTCGCGTGGCGGATTCGGCGATCTCAGCGAAGTCGGACGGCATGAAGGCGAAATTGGTCATGGGCGTTTACAGTTCTCCGTTGAACGCTCGTGATTGCAGGGAGGCGAAGAGGGTGTCTAGTTCGGCTAGATGGGCGTGCATCCGTTCTTTTTGGCGCTCAATAGATTCGACAATAGCAGCGAAGCGGCGTTGAAGTTGAAGGGGCGGGAGAGGAATATCAAATTCCAACACTTCTGCTTTAGTTATCGCTTGCCGCGTTGCACCGCTTTCTCCGATACGAAGTAACCTACGTTTAGTCGAATCAGTCAACAGCGCTTTCTCAAGATATTTCGCATCCAGATCCTGGGTAGGGCGAATTATGCATACGTGTTGGTTAACACGGGCGGGAAGTACTTCCTTCGGAGCGCGACATACACGAGCAACCGAGGCTCCTGTGATATTCAGAAGTACATCATCGACCTCAATTTCAACGTTTGACAGCTTTTGAGCTTGAGAATCGTCAATTCGAGCAAGTTCTTTCCATTGAAACTCGCCGTCCCTCACATTCATGCTACGAATCAACGCAATGCCCTCAGACTTATAGGATTCTGCTCCTCCTCTAGGGGTTGCGCCACTTCCTACTTTCGACGTGTGATCTCCGATCATACTCACTTCCCACCCCATAGGATTGGTGACCGGATCGCCGAACATGTCGAGGAAAGTGGATTGGAGGAGGGCGTCGAGCTCGGCCAGGGCGGCGCGGCGCTTGGCGCGCAAGGCGTCCGCCGCATCCAGAATCCCCGCAATCCGCTTCTGCTCCGTCAACGGGGGGAGGGGGATTTGTATCTCCTCTACAATCCTTTTCGATACTTCCTTAAATGTAGCCCCACGCCCCAATTGTTCTATGGCTTGCTTATGAACTTTGAGCCACCAATAGAGGAAATCGGGATAGATTTGCCCATTGCGGGGCACCATGCTCTTGAATCCCTGGTTTGTACAAACAGGAATTGAATTGATTGCGACCAAACCGATTGGAGCACGAGAGCTAAACAGAACGGACTGTGCTGGAAGCATCTTTGCAGAGCAGCTACGTAGACCTGCATCCGTTATCTTCCGTGGCGTATCGTTGAGGTACTTCTGTCCAAGCTCACTCAAGTCTTTAGGTGTGACCCAGGGAATATCGCCATCCCAAAAGGCTGGATTTCCAGTTTTGGGCGTAGAGCCAGAGACCACTTCACAAACATCTCCAATAGAGGCAGTTGGCCACTTCATCCCAACATCTCCTCAAGTTCGTGTTGCCCCTCGGCGATCTCCGCTTCCAACCGCGCCAGCCGCTTCAAAATCTCGCGCGGCGCATCGTGTTCCACGGCCTCGTATTCGATTTCCTTGTAGCGGTTGATAGAAAGGTCATAGTCGTTGGCGCGGAGTTCGGAACTCGGAACGCAGAATGACTGATCGGTGCGCTTCCTCTCCAATTCACCGTTCCGCGCTTCGCCTTCCCCGTTCCGCGCTCCGCCTTCCCCGTTCCACGCCTTCCAGCGCGCCAGAATGTCGGGCAGATCGCTCTTCTCCGCCTGCGGCGTGCGCTTGTCGTCCAACGAAAAGCCGTCGGCCTGCATGTCGTAGAACCAGACGTGATCGGTGCCGCCGGAGTTGGTCTTGGTGAAGAAGAGAATGGCGGTGGAGACCCCGGCGTAGGGTTTGAAGACGCCGGAGGGCATGGAGATGACGGCGTCGAGCTTCTGATCGTCTACGAGGATGCGGCGCAGCGTCTTGTGGGCGTTGGATGAGCCGAAGAGCACGCCGTCGGGCACGATGACGGCGGCGCGTCCGCCTGTCTGCAAGAGGCGCAAGAAGAGGGCGACGAAGAGCAGTTCGGTTTTTTTGGTTTTGACGATCTGCTGCAAGTCTTTGGCGGTGGACTCGTAGTCGAGGCTACCGGCGAAAGGTGGGTTGGCCAGGATGAGGGAAAAGCGCTCGGCGTCGTTTTCGTCGGCCTGGGCCAGCGAATCTTTGTAGCGGATGTCGGGGTTTTCGACGCCGTGGAGGAGCATGTTCATGCTGCCGATGCGCAACATGGTGGCGTCGAAGTCGTAGCCGTGGAAAGTGCCCTGGTTGAACTTGCGGCGGCTCTCGTCGCTGCGATAGATGGCGTCGCCGTGGTGGGTTTGCAGGTATTCGGAGGCGGCAATCAAGAAGCCGGCGGTGCCACAGGCGGGATCGCAGATGACGTCTGTGGGCGTGGGGGCGGTCATATCGACCATGAGCTTGATGATGTGGCGGGGGGTGCGGAATTGTCCGTTCTGCCCGGCGGAGGCGATTTTGCCCAGCATGTATTCGTAGAGATCGCCCTGGGTGTCGCGATCGTGCATGGGGATGCTGTCGAGCTGGTCGACGACGTTGGCCAGGACGCGCGGGGCGGGCATCATGAAGATGGCGTCGCGCATGTGGTGGGCGTAGGTGGAGTCGCCGTTTTCGGTGGTGTGGCCGTTGCTGCCCATGGTTTTGATAAAGGGAAAGACCTTGTCGCGCACGGTCTCGTACATGGGTTCGGGTGCGGTCTGTTTGAAGCGCGACCAGCGCAGCGCCTGCTGATCGGGCGTGAAGATGGGGTCCTCGATGGGGGTGCCCAGGCGTGCGGCTTTGCTCTCGCGCAGGGTGTGCAGTTCGTCGAGCCGTTTGATGAAGAGGAGGTAGGTCAACTGTTCGATGACGGAGAGCGGGTTGGAGATGCCGCCCGACCACATGGTGTCCCAGATGCGGTCAACTTTGGAGCGAATTTCGCCTGTAATCATGCAATGTCAATCACTTTCCAATGGAGGGGGAGGGTTGCACAAAAAAAGCCGCGTACCGAATGGTCTTCGGCGTGCGGCTCGTTGGTCTGGCTGTACGGTGTGTGATACAATTGTTCTACGTTCCTGGGCCGCAACCAGGGATATCTAAAGCGCTGACCTGGCGGGGTCGGCGCTTTTTTTATTGGTGGGCCATGCGTAGATGGGTTCGTTGTTGGTGGAGGCGGGAAGATGGCACTCCGGGGCCCTGTTCTGTTAAGGGTGAGTTTAGCATAGGGCAGGGATGGGGGCAAGTGGGGGGAAAGTGGCAGGTGGCGGGTAGCAGCTGGCAGTTAGGCCAGAGGGGAACCCCTCCCTAACCCTGGTATGTTGACGGGATGGCAGGGGATTGAGGGCTGGGAAACCCGGCGACTTGAGCCTGGCGCCGACGGTATTCGCTAATTTTCTATAGGGTAGCCACCACACTCGTTTGCTTGGATCCAGTTTGGATCCTTGTCATTCAGGAAATTGATGATGTCTGGGTGAGTGACTTCTAGAAAGCAGTTCTCGAACAAGTCTAGACTAATATAGCTATTTTTGATGTCTAGCGTCTGTCGGCTTTTGAGTTCACCAATCTCGGGGGAGATGCTTGTCACCGCAGTCACGCACCAGTCACGTAGGGCGGGTAGGATGTGGGTAGCCATTTTTCATCGAAAGGAAACCCACACTATGTTACGTCTTCGTCTGTTCCTGCCCTTGCTGCTCTGCGTCACCCTGCTGGCAAGTGTCTTGTCTCCGTCAACGGCCCTGGCGCAGGAGGCTACGCCCACCACCTTTGACGCGCCCGCTGCACCCGACATCGAGTTCGACACACCGAGGGATTGCATTATCCCCTTGCAGGTGGCCCACATTGCCGCCGCAATTGCGTCGGTGCTGCCCATCCCCATCCCCGGTTGGAAGACCGCGGCGGATATGGCCGAGTTCGGGGCTAATCTGGCGTTGAAGGGTTGCCCGCCCGAGCTGAAGCCGCCGGAGGACATCGTCAAGGCTCCGCCGCCCAACTGTGAGTTGATCCTCCACCTGCCTGTGGACGCCACCTACAACGAGCTACACCAGATGGACGAGCAGTTCTTCAACCTGTTGCTGACCCGCTATCATGTCCCCGGCAATGAGCGGGCCGACATTCTCGAGATGATGGAGAGCGAATATGGCCGCCTGGAAAACGAGACCTACGGCTCCTATTCCAATGTCTACGGCCTTGTGTTGCCCCTGGAACTCTCCGACTGGTCCAGCGGCAACTACGGGGACGTGGGACAGCCCGAGATCTACCACTACAATTCCGATGTACACATCAGCCTGCGCCATCCCGGCACGCGCATCAACGCCAACCAGGTGATGTTGCGCCCCGGCAGCTACACCCTCTCCTGGCGCGCGGACACGCTGATCTCCTTCTTCGACTGGATTCCCACCTTCCTCATCCCCGGCGGGGACACGCCCAGCGAGAAGAAAGCCGCCAAGGAAGCCGCCACCGAGGCCAGCAAGCGCACGGTCAAAGAGGCCACAAAAGAGGCGGCCCAGGAGACGACCAGCGCCTTTCTGCAACGTAAAGCCAAGGAATTGGGCGTCAATCTGGCCAAGAAGGGCGGCATGAAGGCGGGCGCCACCGCGCTGAAACTGCGCCAGCCCTATTTCGTCAGCGGGGAAGCCAACGCCAGCACCTACGCCACGCAGCGCCTCTTCGTCCTCGACCTGACGCCGCCTACCATCAGCGGCGTGAGCGACGTAATCGTGGTGGAGGCCTTCTTGCCCGGCGGCGCATCTTCCAGCGCCAACATGCCCGGCATCATCGCCAAGGTCACCGTGAGCGATGACTGCGACTTGGATCCGCGCTTGAATTACAACACACCCGCCTTCTGGCCGCTGCAAGTGGACGACCAGGGCAATCCCCTCCCTTCGGCCACCATCCAGTGGACGGCGCAGGATCGGGGCGCGGCCACCGCCACCGGCGGCGTCAACAGCGCCACGGAAAGCCAGCAGGTGATCGTGGTCGACACCCTGCCCCCCATCATCCTGCCTCCGCCCCCGGTGATCATGGAGACCGTGGGCACGGTGGAAGTCTCCCTGGGCAGCCCCCAGGTCTTCGACGTGGCCGATCTGCGCCCCACGATCAACTATACCGCCAGCAGCGCCGTTGGGCAGGGTAGCCAGTGGCCCACCTTCGGGCCAGGCGTCCACTACGTAGATTGGTCTGCCACGGATCGATCGCGCAACAGTTCCGACGTGAAGCGGCAACTGGTCAACATCAAACCGCCGGGCACAAACAACCCACCGGTGGCCTTTGCCCAGGTCGGCGCAGGCGTGATCCAGGCCATCGCCGATGAACCCATCAAGATCACCGTGCGCGGCCAGGACCCGGACGTTGACCCATCCTCTGGCCTGCGCGATCCCATCTGGTTCACCATTGACCAGCAGCCGACCAATGGCTTCTTCATTGCGCCGCTCTACCCCTACTTCATCGACGACTACCGCATGACCGCCCGCTACAGCCCCCAGATTGCCGCCTGGGAAGGGGAAGAGTTCGCCTGGCAGGTGGCCCAGAGCCAGAACGCCATGCGCGATTACATCATCAGCCTCTGCGAGCAGGACATTAACCGCAGGGACCTGCCCAAGGACTTTGTGAGCTGGAACGGCGGCGGCCAGAAGTACATGGCCGTAGACGACGCCGGCTACAGCTACATCTACGACTGGGGCTATCGCCGCTGCTCCAGCGGTGGCAGCACTGTTGCGCCAACCGGCGACGAGCGCATCTCGGTGTGGGATGCGGACGGCCTCTATGTGGGCGAGATCTGGCGCGGCAGCGACAGCCGTCCTCTGCGCGACATCAATTTCAACGTGGGCCAGGGCACCATCCTCGCCACCAACAGCGACGGCAGCTCTACCGGCAACAGCCTCGTCCAGCTCTACACCACCCAGCCGCAAAATCAGGCTGAGCCGATCCTGGAGCAGCAGACCTTTACGCTCTGGAATGAGATCAACCGGATCTATGTGCCGTCGGAAGATCAGTGGCGACAGCCTGAATTCAAGAATGCGGCCTCCGCCGCGCTGGACACTACCAACAATGTGCTCTACGTGGCCGGGGAGCAGAATCTGACCGGTCTGGCCGCCTTCCGCCCCGCAGACTGCACAAACAACTTCGGCGTGCCTGACCCGGTCCAAGATCCGGCGGACCGCTGCCTGGAACTGATCGACGTGATGGCCTTTTCCCTCTCCATCCGCCAATCCACTGCAACCGGTGGCTTTGAGGGCGTGGGCAACGACGTCATGCGTCTGTGGAACATCAAGGATCTGGCCGTCGACAGCACCGGTGCGCTTTACGTTGTGGCCAATTCGCCCGACCTGGCCACCAGCGGCCTCACCAACTTCCACCGCATCTACAAATTCGCCCCGGCCACGCTCAACGAAGACGGCAGCATGAGCGCAGGCGAGTTGATGGGTTGGATGGGGCGCTGCACCAGCGGATCGGGCTGCAACTTCATCGATCAGCACAGCCTCGGCTTTAGCTGTACCGACGCCACCTGCGCTGTGGAAGGATCGCTCAGCGGCAGCGGGCCAGGTCAGTTCAACCGCATCGCCGCCATCAGCATCGACCCCAACGACGTCCTCTACGCCGCGGACAGCGGCAACGAGCGGGTGCAGCGCTTCAACAACGATGGCCTCTTTGCCGGGGAAGCCCGCAGCCAGTCATCGTGCCCCGGCTGCACCGGCTTCGTCCTGGGCGACTTTGGCAGCCCCGGCAACATCTCAGTCAACTCCACAAACTTCTACATCATCGACATCGACACCGAACTGGTGCACGTCTTCGAGGCCAGCGTCATCCATAGCATCGACGACACCTCGGCCTGGGTCGAGTACCAGTCCGACACCAACTACGTAGGTGCAGACTTCTTTACATTCAAGGCAACGGACGGCTTCCGCACCGGCGACGGCGAGCTTATTGAGAGCGCCCCGGCCCGGGTTGACATCAACGTCAGCCGCAACTTCCGTCCGCCACAGGCGCAGCCCGGCCTGGTGCTCACCACCACCGAAGACACGCCGGTTAACTTCGCCATGCTCGGCTACGATCTGGATGGCGTACTGGACACCCTCACCTATCGCATCACCCAGCCGCCGGGCTACGGCGTCATCAGTGAAGGCACGGGGCCGACCCGCACCTTCACCCCAGAGGAGGATTTCTACGGGGACGACAGTTTTGTGTTTGTGGTCAACGACGGCCGCGCCGACTCGGAACCCATGATCGTGCCCATCACCGTGGAGCCGGTCAATGATCAGCCGTCGGTGAGCATCCGCCCCCTGGCTTCCGATGTGAATCCACTGCGTGCAGGCGTGGGCTTCCCCTTCAGCCTGGACGCCCTGATCATCGATCCAGACTGGGACGACGAGCACTCCCTGCTGGTGGAATGGGGCGACGGCGTTTCTGAAACCAAGGGCCAAATTCAAGAGGACGGCAGCCTGAGCGGGCCGGTAATCCTGGCCGACACGACCTTCACCAGCACGGTGGTGGGCTACCACACCTACACCAGCCCCGGCAACAGAACCCTGCGCGTCTGCACCACCGACGCCGGCGGTTTGCAGGGCTGCGAAAGCCGCACGATTGCCGTGGAGAATCGGGTGGATCTGGCCCTCACCCGCCAGGGACATGCCGTGGTCTCTGCGGATCAACGTACCCTCACCTACTCCCTCACCGTAGAGAACCGCACGCCCAGCAGTGGCGGCGTGGCCGCGGACGGTGTCGTCCTGCGCGAAAATCTGGGCAACGGCGCCACCTATCAGTCCGTCCAGCCCAATGGGAACTTCACCTGTAACGCTGGTGGAAGCAGCCTGACGTGCAACCTGGGGCAGATGGCTGTAGGCAGCCAGGCCCAGGTGATCGTCACCGTGGCCGTGGCCGCCGGTGTGGAGATTGGCGCAGAGATTGCCGCCCAGAGCCGCATCGAAAGCAGCACCGCTGATGCCATCCCCGACAACAATGAACTCCTCACCCAGATCGTGCTCCTGCCTCAGGCCGACTTCCACGTCACCAGCCTGGGTGAAGGCGGCGATCTCAACCCTGGGGACGGGATCTGTCAGTCGAACGGGGGCTGCACCCTGCGCGCCGCCATTGAAGAGGCCAACGCCCGCCCCGGTCCTCAGATCATCGCGCTGGGCTACGGAATGCATCAACTGAACATTGAGGAAGCGGCCGGCCGCCTACGCTCCACCAGCGCCCCCCTGCTCGTGACGGACCCTCTCACCATCGTCGGCCTCAACCCGGATCGCACCATCATCAACGCCAACGGCCAGAGCCGTGTCCTGAGCATTGCCGGGGTGAATGTGACCCTGCGCGATCTCATGTTGACCGGGGGCGCGACGACGGGATCAGGTGGGGCCATCCTGATTGGGGGGGGAACGCTAACCCTTGAGCGTGTCTCCGTGGCCGGCAACCGTGCCGACGGCTATGGCGGCGGCATTCAGAGCGGGCAAAGCGCCACCCTCACCATCCGCCAGAGCACCTTCACCGACAACCGGGCCGGGCAACAGGGCGGGGCAATCCGCAGCGACAGCGGCACAGTGCGCGTGGAGAACAGCACCCTGAGCCGCAACCATGCGGACCAGGGCGGGGCCGTCTTCTTCTCTGGGGGCAGCATTTCTCTGGTCAACGTCACCGCGGTGGGGAACAGTGGGGCGTCCGAAGGCGGCGGCGTCCACGCCATAGAGGACGGGGTGAGTCTGGTCAACACCATTCTGGCCGAGAACAGCGCGCCACTGGGGCCGAACTGCCTGGGCCGCTTCAATTCCGGCGGGCATAACCTGCTGGGCAACCTGGATAGTTGCACCGTCCTGGGGCAGACAGGCACCAACGTTCTCACCGTTGAACGAGCATGGAGCAACCTGGCCCGCTCCTTCGCCGACACCTATGTCTATGATCTCTTCGCCGACAGCCCCGCGGTGGACGCGGGCAGTTGTCAGCTCAATCGAGATCAGCGGAACGTGGAGCGCCCTGCGGGGAACGGCTGCGATATTGGCGCTGTAGAGTTCGATCCTGGGGCAGGACTGGGCGAACGCGTCTATCTGCCCTCTGTAAGTCGGTGAGGAATGACGACTAGATTCATCACAGGTACAGGTGCGACGCACTGGCCGAAATCAGATGCGATTGTCGTGTGTTCTCCTGGCCAGTGTGTCGCACCTGTATAGTTACAAATCTCTCTGGAAATTCACAGCAGCAGCGCGGATAGCCCCATAAAGTCAGGGCGCGCTGCTGCTGTGAATTGGTTTCTGCCCAATGGACGGGCCGCGCATAGAAATCCAGGCTGCTTAGTCGGCCTGCGCCATGTTGCTCTTTCGTTCCATGCGCACGGCGTGCGCCGATGGCTGGATGCCCGACCCGTAACGGCGGGCATAGACCTGTGTCATCTCCGCACCGAAAAAGAGGATCATTGATGAGTAATAAACCCAAAGCAAAAAGATGATCACTGAACCGGCGGCGCCATAGGTGGAACCGATACCGGCGCGTCCAAAGTAGATGCCTAACAAGAGTTTGCCGATTGTGAAGAGAAGGGCTGTCAGCAACGCCCCTAGCCACACATCACGCCACTTAATCTCTACATCAGGCAGTATTTTGTAGATGGCGGCAAAGAGCAGGGTGAGGACACCTACCGAAATCACGAAGTCAAGTACTTGCCATAGCAGATCTGTGCCCGGTAGTGCGCCCGAGAGTGTATTGGTGAGCACCGAAAGCGCAGAACTGAGGACGAGTGAAACTGCCAGCAAAAACCCGATCCCCAACACCATTGTGAACGTGAGCAGACGCTTTCGCAACGTCTGCTTAATACCAGCGTCCGGCTTGACCTTGACATCCCACACCGCATTCAATGCTTTCTGCAAATGGGCAAAGACGTTCGTAGAACCCCAGATCAGGGTCAACAGGCTCAGAATGCCGGCAATGCTGCCTACGGTGGGTTGGTCCGCATTGTCGACAATGGTCTGAATAAAGGCTGAACCTTCCTCGCCAAAGACGGCTTGTAATTGGGAAACCAGTTGATCACTCGCCTGGCCACCGCCCATGAACAGCCCCATCAAGAGCAATACGAAGATCAGCAAAGGCGCTATCGATACCGCCGTGTAGTAGGAAAGTGCCGCTGCCAGTTGATTGGTGTCGTCTTCTCGCCATTCTTTAAACGAAGCCTTGAGAACTGGCCAGGCTTTCGAAAACGCCATTTGAAACCTCCTCTGTTGCGCACCCAAAGCATACGATTTCATACTGAATTTGCTTGCAGGCACCCATTATGGAGACCTACGGCACGTTGTGCCATAGGTCGTGACCCACTTTGGAGATAGAGGTTCGTTCACAACTGTGGAATGGGGTAGGGGTGGCTTTGGCGGTGAAAACCTTAACGATGTAGCCGAAGGACAGCATCTGTCATGCGCATGGCGTGGACGGTGGCCTCAACGTCGTGGACGCGTACAATGTCCGCGCCTCGTTCCGCCGCGAGCACGTTTAGGGCAAGCGTTCCGGCCATACGTTGATCCGCGGCAACGCCGCCCAGTACTTTGCCGATGAATCCCTTGCGTGAAGCACCGAAGAGGAGCGGATAGCTGCCGATCCTCACTTCGCTGAGCTGTTTGATCAGCGCCAAGTGCTCATCCAGTGTCTTGCCGAAGCCAATGCCGGGATCTAGTATACGCAGCCAGCGTGGCAGCCCGGCCTTTTGTGCCAACACCACGCTCTGCGCCAATTCTTGTTGGATCACTTCAGTGATGCCAGCGTCGACTGCTGCTCCCCCAACGCGTAGACGCTCCGCATAGGCAGCGAGAGGACGGGTGCGGTTGTGCACGATCACCAACGGCGCGTGCCTTTGTACGGCGAGGTCGGCTAGTTCGGGGAAAAGGCGCAATCCCCACACGTCGTTGATCCACTGTGCGCCGGCGTCCAGGGCGGCGGCAGCGACAGCGGGGCGAAAGGTGTCGATAGAGATTGGCAGCTCGATCCGTTCACGCAATGATTGAATAACGGGCATCACCCGGCGGATCTCTTCTTCTACCGGGATGTCTTCATGGTTCGGGCGTGTGGAGTAGCCGCCGACGTCGACGACATCGACGCCGGCGGCGGCAAACCGCTCAGCCTGCGTCACCGCCTGCTCGATCCACCGGTCGTTACGATGTAGCAGCCCATCACCCGAAAACGAATCAGGGGTGATGTTCAAAATACCCATTACGTAGGTGCGAGCCCCCCAATGCCAGAGCTTCTTGCCAACTGGCATCACGCGTGGCAAAGGATCACGCTTCAGTCGCTGCCACAGCGTTTGCATAGTTTCGCCCAACTGCAAATGACGCAAATTGGGTGCAAGGTCGCACAATGGTTCTAAGACAAAATCGCGTTCCGCCAATCGAGGGTGAGGAATCGTCAATGCTTCGGTTTCAACAATCAGATTGTCGAAGAACAGAATGTCGATATCAATAGTGCGGGGTCCGAAGCGGATGGTCTCGGTGCGCCCAATGTTACGCTCGATCTCCTTACACGCCGACAGCAACTCGTGTGGTGTCAAGTCAGTCCGCAACGAGCAGACGCTGTTCAGAAAGGGAGGCTGATCCAACACATAGGCAGGGGGCGTTTCGTAGAGAAAAGCGGTATCTTCGATCTCACCGATGTGTTTTAGTGCGTCCAGCGCGGCGTAAAGATTTGCCGCACGATCCCCCAGGTTCGATCCCAGGGCAAGGTAGGCTAAGTGGGTTGGCAACATTTGATTCCATCGCTCGAATGTAGGGAGATCACAGGGAGACACACCGGACGGCCGTCACTACTCTTCCCCAAAAGTGGGGAAGAAGCAACCGATCTCTGCAATGCTACGATTAATCCGGCTATCGGTGCCGGCAGCTTCGTAGATCACCCAGTCGTTGGGTTCAGCGTCTTCGGTGTAACGGATAAGGAGCACTATGCGCCGTTCGCTGCTGCCATTGGGGCGCACTTCGAGGCAGCGCACTTCCTCCGGCGCGGTGAATACGAAATTGTGATCGCCTACAGGACGAAACGGCTCATTGGCGCCAAATTCTTCAGGCAGCAGCGCTGTTACCACGGCCATCACTTCGAAGACGTTTCCTCGTTCGGCCTGCTCGGTCTGGTAAGCTTCCATTCTCACCTGCCAGCCTGGCGTCGTCTGCTGTTGAAAGACGAAGAGCACAACAAGCCCAAAGAGCGAAATGAGTGCAGGCAAAAAGAGCAAAAGCCACCGTCTTCGGTTTGAAATGGGAACCGGATCGAATTCTGGTTGTGCGCGCATGGGGTTCTATGTTCTGCTAGATATTTGTGTCTGTCGATGGTTGCACATTATACCGTGCTTTGCCTGCTCCTACCATCTTCCTATGAAGCAGACGCGCCCGCCGCCGAAATAGTAAGCACTGTGTTTCTCTATTTCGGGGGTGATTATGCTGAAGAAATTACTGAACAGTTCGGTGTTGATGATGATCTTTGCACTGTGGCCCTTTGCCGCCCAGGCGCAGGAGAACCCCACAACTGCGACCGAAACCATAACCCAAACCCAAACGCTAACCCAGACCCAAACGCTAACCCAGACGCAAACGCTAACCCAGACGGCGATAACTGCACCGCCGCGGGTAGAATACACCTTTACGCCGTCTATGCAATCGGGGCCGGAACTCTACCCCGACCCAGAACTGTCGCGGCCGACAATGGGCGTTTCGGATGACACCTACATGCAAGGATGGTATCCGCACCCGCGCTATGTCAATGGCAGTTGTACATGGATGGCACAAGAAGAGGGTGAAGGCGTTCTGCTTTCTATGGACACCATCTGCCTTTCTCCGCCCCATCGAGTGCTCTTTCGTACTGTCTCTCTCTCCGCCACCGACCGTACAGGACGTCCTCTGGGCGGCACACTCATGACCTATCGCAAAAATGTCAGCGTGGGCGTCTACCCCATCACCCAATCGCCATTCACCCTCACCGTTGACGTGAACGAGGTGTTCGACCGCATCGGCATCTACTTCCGCCGGCCCACCGTCTTCGACAATGTCGAAATCTCGTACTAAGATGCCCCCGATTCTGGGCCAAACCGTAAATTGTTGAATTCCTCAATCGTGAGCCAGCGCGATGTGGCTGATCAGGTTGCAGACAGCCTCAAAATCGGCCAGATCGATCCATTCCTCAGGCCCGTGGACACGGCGCTGACCGGCCCCAATCGTGACAGCAGGGATGCCGTGGGCGACGATGTGATTGGCGTCCATACCGCCGTCGTTGCTTACCAGTTTTGCTGTGATGCCACAACGCTGCGCCGCCGCCAGCGCACGGACGACGGTGGGTTCGTCGTCTGCCAGGGCAAATGCCTCGTAGGTCGGCCCCGGGCCAAAGGTGACGTTGCCTCGCTCTCCGTGCTGGTTGTGGACTTCTGCCGCTGCCTGCAGAAAAGCCTCTCGCCACGTATCCACAATAAGACGGCGAAATCCAGGATCGTGTGAACGCGCCTCCGCCAGGATGTGCATGTGGGGCATCACCACGTTGCTGCCCTGTCCCCCGTTCATGATGCCCACATTGGCAGACCCGACCCCTTCAGCTTTCTCAATTCGCCCGTGCCAACCTGCTTCGTCGAGTCGCGCAATGGCGCGGGCGGCAATCACCGCCGCCGAGACACCATCTGCCGGTCGGCCACCGGCGTGGGCCGAGATGCCCGTAATGTCAATAGTGAAGCGCTGCGTCCCCGTCACCGCGGTGACGAACTCGTCGACGCGGCCACCGTCGAGGTTGAAACACAGGGTCGGCAGCGGATTGCTCAGTCGCGTCAGGTCGAGTCCTCGCGCGCCCACCAACCCCACTTCCTCCTGCACAAAGAAGACCAGCGTAATGGGCAGATGATCCCCTGCAAGCGGCATCAGCGTTCGCGCCAGCGTGAGCAGGGCGGCACAACCGAGCCGATTGTCGCCACCCAGCGCCTTGCCCTCGGCGTCGTTGACGATGCGCGCCTGCGCCCGATCCAGGCGCGGACGGCAGCCCACGGCGTCGGGGACGGTGTCCATATGGGTGCTGAACATGAGGCGCGGGCCGTCCTTGCGCCCGGGGATCTGCACGATCAAGTTGCCACAATCCCCGCCGTACTCGCTCTGGTGTTGGGCTTCGTCTTCGCCAATGTGCGCCGGTTGAACGCCCATGGCCAGGAGCTGTTCCTGAATCCACTGTGATACCTGCTTTTCTTTGCTGGGCGGCCCGGCAATCGGTAGCAGCGTCATGAGGTCGGTCAGCGCTTGTTCAAACATTTGGAGATCCTTTCGCATGGTTGGCGACGTTTTATTGTCGTACCTGAGTGATTTTCTCGCTAAGTTCGCCGACAATTTCTCTCTCTTCACATTTTTCTAACGAGATCTTCATGAGGGCACAATCGAGCAATGTTATGCTTCACTACGGTTGCTTGTGCAAAACTATGTTGATCTGCTGAGCATTGAAACACAAATTTTTGTCGAACCCTATTCACCCATTAAAGGAGAATTTTGTATGCAGTTGAATGGTTTCTCACGTCATTGGCTGGTCATTCTCGTCGTTGTGATGGCGCTGGCGTTAGCCGCTTGTGGACAGGACACTGAAACGGCGCAACCCGCCGAGGCAGAAGCGCCAACGGTTGAAACGCCAACGGTTGAAGCGCCAACGGCTCAGCCGACCGAAGCCCCAACCGTTGAACCAACCGAAGAAGCGGTTGCCGAGGAAAGCCCAGATTCGGCTGCCGCCGAAGCCACCGCAGTGCCTGCCGAAGAAGCCGCTGCCACCGGCCCGTTGACCTTTGTGATCGATGCCACCCGCTCCGAGGTGCGCTTTGTCATTGACGAGGTGCTGCGTGGTCAGCCGACTACTGTTACCGGGGTGAACAACGATGTGAGCGGCGAAGTGCTTGTCGATCCAGCCAATCCTGCCGCCACGCAGATTGGCGTCCTCACCATTGGTGCAGGCACTTTTGCTACCGACAACAACCAGCGCAACGGCGCCATTCGTCGCTTTATCTTGCAGAGTGCTGATCACCCCACCATTACCTTTGTGCCGACCCAGGTGAGTGGGATGCCCGATGCGGTAGCCGTGGGCGATACGCTGAACTTCCAGGTGACCGGCGACCTGACCATCCGCGATGTGACCAATCCTGTCACCTTTGATTTGAGCGCCGTGGTGCTCTCGGCGAGTGAGCTACAACTGAGCGGCAGCACCCAGATTCTACGCGAAGACTACTCGATTAGCATTCCCCGCGTCCCCTTTGTGGCCAGCGTCGAGGAAGAAGTTATTCTTGAACTCGATCTGGTTGTCATCGCTGAGTAGGGTGCGCATTATGCAGTGGTGTTAAGAATAGAACTAGCCACACATCACTTTGGTTTTTCGGGCTGACTAGCGCCGGTTGAGTAGCGCAGCGTATCGAAACCAAGCGGGTTAACGAGAGCTGCCCCTTTGTAGACCCGCTCCTTGGTTTCGATACGCTGCGCTACTCAACCGGCGTCGCTAGTCTAGTGACCAAACTGATGTGTGGCTAGAGAATAGAATACAAATAGTCACACAAATTGTATGGATTGGGTGGGTTCCCGTGGATTTTTAGAATTGTGGGTGTCACTATAGAATCCAGGGTAAGAGAGTGCGCTTTACGTCGTACCTGAACCGTTTCGCGAGACAAGGACACAATGTATGCAAGCGCTTGTGCTGGAACCCACCCTTGATCTTTCCATCCGCAACATCGCCGTAGACGAAACCCTCGGCCCCCATGATGTACGCATCGCGCTTACCAGGGTGGGCGTCTGCGGCAGTGACGTACACTACTACACCCACGGCCGCATCGGCCCCTTCGTGGTCAAGGAACCCATGATCCTGGGGCATGAGGCTGCGGGGCGGGTGGTGGAAGTGGGCGACGCCGTCACCAGCTTGAAGACGGGCGATCGTGTCTGCATGGAGCCAGGCATCCCAGATCCGAATGGTCGCGCCACCCGCCTGGGGCTGTACAACCTCGACCCTGCTGTGCGCTTCTGGGCGACGCCGCCCGTCCACGGTGTGTTGCGCCCGACGGTGGTCCATCCTGCCGCTTTCACCTTCAAGTTGCCCGACAATGTCAGCGACGCCGAAGGAGCGATGGTGGAGCCGCTGGCTGTGGGGATGCAGGCCGCCAACAAGGCGCGCATCAAGCCTGGGGATCTGGCTGTTGTGATGGGCGCCGGCCCTATCGGCATGGTGACGGCGTTGGCGGCGCTGGCGGGTGGGTGCAGCCGCGTGGTGATCACCGATGTGCAGCAGCCCAAACTCGATCTGGCGGCGACACTGGGGCCGATTGTGCCGATCAACGTGCGTGAGGAGAAGGTGGTGGAGGTCATCGCCGGCATGACCGACGGCTGGGGCGCAGATGTTGTCTTCGAGTGTAGTGGCAACGCCAATGCCGCCGCCGGGATCTTTGATCTCCTCTGCCCCGGCGGATGCGGCGTCTTCGTGGGAATTCCGTTGGAGCCCGTCCCCTACGATGTGGCCAAGGGGCAGATCAAAGAGACCCGCGTCGAACACGTCTTCCGCTACGCCCACGTCTACCCCCGCACGTTGGATCTCATGTCCAGCGGCATGATCAACGTCAAGCCGCTGATTACCGACACCTTCTCCTTTGCCGAGAGCGTCAAAGCCTTCGACTACGCGGTGAACATGCCGCCAACGTCGGTAAAGGTGCAGATTGAGATGGGGTAAGCGTTGAAGCGTTGAAGCGTTGAAGCGTTGAAGCGTTGGAGCGTTGGAGCGTTGGAACGTTGGAGCGTTGGAGCGTTGGAGCGTTGAAGCGTTGGAGCGTTGAAGCGTTGGAGCGTTGGAGCGTTGGAGCGTTGGAGCGTTGAAGCGTTGGAGCGTTGGAACGTTGGAACGTTGGAACGTTGGAACGGTGGAACGGTGGAGCGTTGGAACGGTGACAGAATGTTCGCATAACCGCATAACCGCTTCAACGCTCCACCGCTTCAACGCTCCACCGCTTCAACGCTCCAACGCTTCAACGCTTCAACGCTTCAACGCTTCAACGCTCCAACGCTCCAACGCTTCACCGCTTCAACGCTTAATCTTCTCCATTCCTGCATCATACACTGGCTCCTCCACCACCGTGGCGGCGAAACGCCGGCCAAAGTAGTCGATTGCCAGGGCGGCGCCGATGTGGCTCTGGTCCACTGGCAGGTAGGCGTAGGCGATGGGTCTGCCCGTGCTATAGCTGTAATTGGCGCTGGTGACATAGCCGATACAGTCGCCGTCTTTCGTGTAGACAGCCTCTTTGCCCAGCGCAAGGCCGTCGGGTTCGAGGACAAGGCAGCAGAGTTTGCGTTGGATCCCCTGGGCGCGGCGTTCGAGCAGGGCGGCGCGGCCTACAAAATCTCCCTTTTTCAAGTTCACGGCCCAGCCGATGCCCGCTTCGTCGGGTGTGTAGTCGGTGTGAATGTCCTGTCCCCACAGGCGATAGCCCTTTTCCAGACGCAGTGAATCGAAGGCTCCAGCCCCGGCAGCGATTAGATTGACCTCGCGCCCGGCTGCCCACAGCGTATCCCAGAGGCTGAGGGCGAATTCGGCCTGGGTGTAGAGTTCCCAGCCCAACTCGCCGGCGTAGCTGATCCGCAGCGCCGTCACAGGGATGGCGCCGATCTCGATCTCCTGCATGGTGTAGTAGGGGAAGGCGTCGTTGCTGAGATCTGCTGCCGTCACCTTTTGTAGCACCTTGCGCGCATTGGGGCCCCACAACCCAAGCGGTGTGAAAGTCGAAGACAGATCGACGATCTGCACAGTACCGTCGCTTGGCGCGTGTCGGCGCAGCCAGGCGATGTCGTGGGGCAACAACCCGCCGCCGGTGAGTACCCAGAAGCAGTCGGCCTCTTTGCGCACAATGGTGAGATCGGCCTTGATGCCGCCGTTAGGGGTGAGCAGGCTGGTGTAGACAACTTTGCCCACGGGGCGGTCGATGCGGTTGGCGGCCATACGCTCAAGAAACTCCACTGCGCCGGGGCCGCTGACCTCGATGACGGCCAGCGCCGCGATGTTAAACAAGCCGACGTTGTTGCGTACCTCTAAATGTTCCGCCCCCTGAATCGGCGACCAGAAACGGCTGCTCCATTCATCGCGCAACGGGATCTGCCCGTCGTACCTTGAAAGAAGGGTGGCGTTGGCGTTGTACCACTGCGCCACTTCGTAGCCGGCAGATTGAAAGAATTCGCCGCCTAACTCCACCAACCGTGCATGGAAAGGTGTGAGCCGCACGTTGCGCGGCTCGTTGATGGGCTGCACCGGGTGGATAATGTCGTAGACTTCTCGGTAGTTCTGGGCACAGCGTAGATCGATGTAAAGTTGCGTCTTCTGGTGGGGGAGGAAGCGGTTGATGTCCGCTTCGTGGAGATCCCACTCGGGCTCGCCGTGGGTCATCCATTCGGCGATGCTCTTGCCCACGCCGCCGGCATGGGTGATCCAGACACCGGTGGCGGCCCAGAAGCCCTTCACCTGTGATTCACCCATAACAGGATAGCCGTCCACACTAAAGGCGAACATACCGTTGAACTTGGTGGTGAGGGTGGTCTGTTTAAGCGGCGGCAGCAGTTCTTTGGCGGCGCTGTCGGCCACTTCGTAGTGTTCGGGGGTAAAAGGCAGCATGGCGGTACGTCCAAGATCTTGAGGACGCACCATCAACGGCACGTGACGGTAGTTGCCCACGCCGTAGCTGTCCCAGTGCTGGCGGAAGTAGAGCGAAAAGTCCTGGTGGCGCATGATGGGGTGGACGATCTCGCGGTTTTCCTTGTCCTGTGCGTAGTGGGCAAGCTCGGGGAGGGGCGTCGTGACGGTGTACTGGTGTTGTGCCGCCAGCAGTGGAATGTTCAACCCTGCCTTGCGGCTGATGGCAGGCGCCCAGATATTGGCACAGAGCAGCGCTTCATCACACTGGATTGTGCCTTTGTCGGTGACCACGCCGGTGATCTGTCCTTGCTGCACGTTGATATCGAGGACAGGCGTGTAGGGGATGAACTGAACGTCGCCGATGCGTTTGGCCTCATTCGCCAGTGACGCCGCCACGTGCCAGCCGATCACATTGGCGTCGCCGGGGACGTAGTAGCTGCCCAAAATGACCTTGGGATCAAGGAGTGGCAACTTTTCTTGGGTCTCTTCCGGTGTAAGCAGGTGCGTTTCCACACCGTAGCCGCCTGCCGTGCTCTGCTTGCGGTAGAGATCGGTCATTCGTTCCTTCGTGTAGGCAACCTCAAGGCCACCCACAGGCCGAAACGGCGGACGGCCCACCTCGTGCTCAGGCAACTGCGCATAGAGTTGTGTCGAGTAGACGGCAAAACGGGTCATCATGCGCGAAAAGTTGGTGATGTGCAGGCTTCCTGGCGCATGCGACGTAGATCCATCGTTGTAGGGCATGTCGCCCTTGTCTACCACCACCACATCTCGCCAACCCAGCTTCGCCAGGTGATAAGCCGCACTGCAACCCACAATCCCACCGCCGATGATCACAAGCCGGGCATGCTTGGCGAAGGTTGGCTCTGCCATGAAGAGGATCCTTTCGTAAGAAATCGGCCTATCGCGAAGTTTTGCAAAATTATAGGCGAGTGGGCCAAATCTTGCCAAACTGAAATTTCACGGAGGTGGGACAACAATCATGCGGCCAGTCAGACCGTAATGCTATGGCAACCCAACGGCAAATTTGGATTGGATTGACGATCACTGTTGCATAGTTCCTTTGCCGATATTGTCCATTCTTGTGCAAAATAATTGCAATATCTATATAAAATATGTGCAATTTTCGTTTTGTACACCTTATCCTTCATAGTAGCTTTGTAGGAAGTGCCCACGAATGGGCATTGTCGACACCCATCACTCAAGGAGAACCATTCGATGTTTCGCAAATTTTCTGCTTCGCTTGCCATTGCCCTGGGGGCGATTGTCCTCCTGGGTGGGGCGTTTGCCTGGGCCTCACCAACCACTCAGGGGATCGTCCCCGCCGATGCGGACGCCGGCCCCACGGTCACCGTTGCACATTTTGCGCCGTTTGCCGCCGATGCCGCCGGTACATCGGTCACCGTGCGCATTAACGGTACGGACGTGATCACCAATTTTACCTATCCCCAAGTTGTCCGTAACGCCGCACTCAGTGCCGGTCCTACGCTTGTGGAAATTCTACCCACCGGCACCGAGACTGTGGCCATTTCCGCCACACTGACGCTGAGCGACGATGTCGATTACACGGTCTATGCCATCGGCGATGTTACCAATCAGCCGTTGGAACTCTTCGCTCAGGTAGATGACAACACACCGCCTACAGCGGGGGCGGCCAAATTACGTCTCACTCACCTGGCCCCTTTCGCTGCAACGCTGGAAGGGACGGAGGTCGATATCTGTACGCAGGCCGGCACTGTGGTTGCAGCGTTGGTCGATGTGCCTTTCAAGGCGACCAGCGGTTACTTGGAACTGCCTGCGGGTGACTACGATTTAAAGATCGCTGCTGCAGGCACCAACTGTGGCACCACCCTCATTGATGTGCCCTCGGTGCGCCTGTTGCCAAATTCCATCACCGAAGTGGCCGCCATCGGCGACGGCACAAATTTCCCGCCCACTGTCGCAGCCACCACAGATCTGGTGTTGACCCCGGCCACGGTGTCGGTTGGTCACTTTGCCCCGTTTGCCAGTGCAGCCATCAGCACCTCGGTCACCGTGCGTATTGACGGCAGCGACGTTATCACCGGTTTCACCTATCCCAACGTGGTGAAGAATGCGGAGGTCCCCGCAGGCGAGCGGCTGATCGAAATCCTGCCCACCGGCACCGAGACGGTGGCCATCTCGGCTACCGTCGTCCTTACGCCTCTGGTTGATTACACCGTTTCCGCTATCGGCGATGTGACGAATCAATCGTTGGAACTCTTTGTACAGGTAGATGACAATACAGCGCCGACTGCCGGCAACGCCAAACTGCGCATCACCCACCTGGCTCCCTTTGCCAATACGCTTGACGGCACCCGTGTCGACATCTGCACAGAATCCGGCCAGGTTGTCGCCGGGTTGGCTGGTGTGCCCTACAAGGCTTCAAGCGGCTACTTGGAACTGCCTGCGGGTGACTACGATCTGAAGGTGACGGCCGCGGGCAGCAACTGCGCCAACACCCTGATTGACGTGCCGTCGGTGCGTCTGGCCGATGGATCGGTCACCGAAGTGGTGGCCATCGGCGATGGGGCGAACTTCCTTCCGTCGGTCACTGCTACCACCGATTTGTCGTTGACGCCTCCCGCCCCGGCCACGGTGTCGGTTGGTCACTTTGCCCCGTTTGCCAGTGAAACAATCAGCACCTCCGTCACCGTGCGTATTGACGGCAGCGACGTTATCACCGGTTTTACCTATCCCAACGTGGTGCAGAGTGCCGTCGTCCCCTCGGGTGAGCGGTTGATTGAAATCCTCCCTACCGGCACGGAGACCGTTGCCATCTCGGCTACGGTTGTGCTTTCACCCTCGGCTGATTACACCGTTTCCGCCATCGGCGATGTTGCCAATCAGCCATTGGAACTCTTTGTGCAGGTGGACGACAACACAGCGCCGACTGCCGGCAATGCAAAACTACGCATTACCCACCTGGCTCCCTTCGCCAATACGCTTGACGGCACCCGCGTGGACGTCTGCACCGAAGCCGGTCAGGTTGTCGCCGGGCTCACCGGTGTGCCCTACAAGGCTTCAAGCGGCTACTTTGAACTGCCTGCAGGTGACTACGATCTGAAGGTGACGGCCGCGGGCAGCAACTGTGCCACCACCCTGATCGACGTGCCGTCGGTGCGTCTGGCCGAGGGATCGGTCACCGAAGTGGTGGCCATCGGCAATGTCACCAACTTTGCTCCGTCGGTGACAGCCACCACCGATCTTGTGCTAACGCCGGCCCCGGCCACGGTGACGGTTGCTCACTTTGCTCCGTTTGCAGCCACGTTGGCCCGCCAGATCGACAGCACCTCAGTCACCGTGCGCATTGACGGCAGCGATGTCATCACCGGTTTCACCTACCCCAACGTAGTGAAAGACGCCGTTGTCCCCTCGGGTGAGCGGCTGATCGAAATCCTGCCCACCGGCACGGAGACGGTCGCCATTTCGGCCACGGTCGTGCTTTCTCCCTCGGTTGATTACACCGTCTCCGCCATTGGCGACGGCACTAATCAATCGTTGGAACTCTACGTGCAGGTAGATGACAACACGGCTCCCCCTGCGGGCAATGCCAAGCTGCGCATCACCCACCTGGCGCCGTTTGCCAACACCCTGGTGGGCACCGAAGTGGACGTGTGTCTGCAAGACGGAACGGCGCCGTTGCCCGGGCTGAACAACGTCCCCTACAGGGCCAGCAGCGGGTACTTCAACCTGCCCATAGGTCAGTACGATCTGAAGGTGACGGTTGCCGGTTCCAACTGTGCCACCACGCTGATTGATCTGCCGCTGGTCGAACTGGTGGAGGGGCAGATTCTCGAGATTACGGCGATTGGCGACGGCGTCAACGCCCAGCCTGGCGTCACGCTCACTGCGGGTGACCTGGTGGTGATCACGATTCTGCGCCTGGTCAGTATCTTCAACTAGCGCACAATCCGCATTTAGTGTTTAGTGAACTAGCCACACATCAGTTTGGTGAATAAAAAGTCGGCGATTGGGGAAGATGAACTGTTTCCTCAATCGCCGACTTTTTACATTTCAGAAGCTTACCCGCTTGGATCTACTCAATCCACCGGATCCGCGTTCCATCTCCTGTGAATCCAGTAGCCCTGACCGTTCGATTTTCTATTTGAAAGAGTTCCTACTCCTGTGTTATCGTTATCATCCGTTGGGTGAATGTGTGCCCAATTTGATTCAAAGCCTCGCATACAATCTTTTGTGCCGCTCCTTACTTGTATCCATCGTTATGTGTATCCATCGTTAATCAGACCGACTTTTCTGCACTGTGCTCGTGCCGACACCCGTCTTTGCCGGTGGGAACTTCGTGCAGATCTGTCCAGAGTGAAAGAGAAAGAGACTGCATGAACGACAGCAAGCAGGCTGCCGCCGCCTATGAAGGTTGGCAGACATTGGTTCGCAAGTATTCGAAGCCCGACCTGCGCAAAAGTATCTGGCAGGTAGTCAACTCGTTTGGTGGACTGCTCATTTCGTGGGCAATTCTCTATTACAGTCTGAGCGTCGGTTACTGGCTTACTCTGCTGTTGGCCATTCCGGCCGCTGGATTCCTGGTGCGTATTTTCATCATCCAGCATGACTGTGGACACAACTCGTTTTTTGAATCGAAACGCATTAACGATATTGTGGGGATCACCGCTAGCATCTTTACCTTTATCCCCTATTTCTACTGGCGCAAAAGCCATGCCATTCACCATGCGCACCATGCCGAATTGGAAGAACGAGGCATCGGTGATGTGTGGACGCTAACCGTTGAGGAATACTACACGGCGTCTAAGTGGAAGCAATTGGCCTACCGTGTTTACCGCAACCCTTTCTTCCTCTTTTTGTTGGCGCCGCTGCTCTACTTTGTCGTCTTGATGCGCTTCCCGTCAAGTGATTCAAAACATTGGACGAAGCAGGAAGTCGCCTCCTTCTGGTGGACAAATCTAATGCTGGCAGGCAAAATCGCGCTGCTCAGCGCCTTCTTCGGCTTCGGCAACACGATTGCCATTGTTGCGCCTCTGATCGCCGTTGCAAGCTGTGTGGGGACGTGGCTTTTCTACGTGCAACACCAATTCGAGCGAACCTACTGGGATCACACCCCGCAGTGGGATTACACCCTGGCGGCCATGCACGGCAGCTCGTACTATAAGTTGCCTCCCGTTTTGCAGTGGATGACCGGCAACATCGGCTTCCACCACATTCACCACTTGAGCCCACGGATTCCCAACTACCGGTTGCAACAGGTACACGAAGAAAACCCCATGTTCCAACAAGTCACCCAGTTGACTATTGCCAGTAGCCTCAAGACCATTTCACTCACCCTTTGGGATGAGGAGCGACGTCGACTCGTCACCTTCCGTGAAGGGTTGATGGCCTGGCGCTCAGCTTCCGCCACTACCTGAACCCGTGAAATGAACCCGTGAAATGAACCCGTGAAATGAACCCGTGAAATGAACCAACGAAACTACGGGAGCAACCACCGATGGTTGTTCCCGTAGTTTTTTAGTCAGCCATTTACTTTCGTTCCTGCCTCCTTTCAGGTACAATGGACGAGATGCGCGTCACCTACCCATTTGTTTGAGCCTGCACCCCAGGCAAGTCGCTTAATCCCAGACAAATTTTGCAAAAGAGACGCTTTCCATGATGAATGCTTCAACGGCTTCAATTTGGCTCCGAGAATCGGTGGCCCCGCCTGTTCCAATCGATACCATCATCTTTGATGTTGACGGCGTTTTGTGGGATACGGGCGACAGCTTTGACACGGCTGTACAAGAGACGGTGGCCTACTTCCTCACCCGTGAATTTGGCCACGGCACCTTTCGTCCTGTTACCACCGACGAACTGCGTGCCTACCGCCGCGCCGGCGGTCTCAACAACGATTGGGACATGACCTACACCCTGCTCGCCACCCGTCTCGTTGGCCGCAACGACATTGAAAGCGCCGCCGCCGAAAGCGGAGGACGTGGTCGCGCCTGGGCTGAATCGCTTTTGCCCGATACAGCCACCATCGACTATCGCAAGATTGTGCGCGTTTTCGATGAGATCTACTGGGGCGCAGCCGACTTCCAACGCTGTTTTAACGAGCCGGCCACCCATGTCCCCAATGCAGCCGGTTGTTGGCACAAAGAGCAGCAATTGCTGCCTCCTTCGCTCCTGACAGACCTGCGCGCGTTGGGCATTCGCCATTTCGGCATCGCCACCGGGCGCAATCGATTTGAGCTTTCAACTGTGCTGGAGAGCAGCGGATTGGATCGCGAAATCCCTATGCAGGCCATGCTCACCGGCGACGTTTTGGCCAAACCCGATGGTCGTGTGCTGGATCGGGTGCTGAACACACTCGATCTACTGGCCGTCGACCGCACCGAGCCGTCCCCTGGTGCGTCACTGTTCTGTGGCGACACCAAGGACGATCTAGATGCCGTCCTCAATTACCGATCCTTCAAAGGCGCAGAAGCCCGCTGGATCGGTGCCGTCTCTGTTGTGCGGCCTGAAGAAGCCGATTTCTTCCGTCGGAGCGGTACAGAAGCTGTTATCCACCATGTGGCCGAATTGCCCGACCTGGTGCAAAAGGTCAATGCTGCGCTGTTATAACGAGAGAAAGAGATACCCCTCATGAGTGACATCTGGACACCCGGCAGCACCCCAAAGCAACCAAGTGGCGGCATTGAATTGCCCAAAGGCTTTGCCCGTCGCCGCAGTGACGAAGAAAAGACACAGCAAGCGGAACAGCCTGTTGCGCCGGTTCCTGAACCCGCCGTTGCACCACCCCGTCAAAGGCAGGGCGGGCGCGGCCAAGACTTCCTTTTCCCACCCACCGGCGTACAGGTGCAGTGCCCAAGCTGTGGTACACCCTTCACTGCTGCCGTTTTTAGCATTGTCGATTTGGGGGGCAACCCCGAATTGCGTCAGCCGTTGCTGGGCGGGCAGATCAACATGGCCGTCTGCCCAAGTTGTGGCGCGGGGGGGCCGCTGAGCGCACCGCTCATGGTGCATGATCCCGAAAATGAGTTCCTTGGCGTGCTTGTCCCCAGCCAGGCGCGTTTGCAGGACATGCAAATGCAAAAGGTGATCGGCGAAATGAGTCAGGCCCTCATGCGCCGTCTGCCCAATGAGGCGCGCCGGGGCTACATGTTGCAACCAAAGCAATATTTTGATTGGGAATCATTCTTGGAGCCGTTTTGGGGCTTTGAAGGTGTCACCCCTGAGGATCTACGCCGTCAACGCGATCAGGGCGAATTGATCGACAGCCTGGTACGCCTGGCCAACGACGAAACCGCCATGCGCATGGTGCTGGATCGCAAGCAGCAGTTGGTCGACGAGAACCTCTTCGCCATGCTCGGCCAGGTGATGCAGGCTTATGCCGCCCAACGCCAAGAAGAAAACCTGGCGGCCATGCGCAATGTACGCCAATACCTACTCGACAGCACC
The DNA here is from genome assembly GCA_016124945.1 of bacterium. Lineage (GTDB taxonomy): Bacteria > Chloroflexota > Anaerolineae > Caldilineales > Caldilineaceae > RI-153. Next base: position 52,487 of record WGMT01000010.1, read on the forward strand.
GAGGCTGGGGCCAAGATCAAAGTGCTGGAAGACAAGTTGCGCGAAGCGCTGGCCCGTATCCGCCCCGAAATGGGCCGCGAAGAACTGCTAGACGTCTTGCTCGACTATTGGTCCACAGGCAGCGAAGGCGAGCGTATCGTCACCACCATCCTCTCTATGACCCGTGGGCTGGTTGACTACGAATTCCTCATGGCGGTGGCAGGTCGCATCGAGCAGGCTACTGATGAAGAAATCCGCGCCGACTTAATGGAACTGCGCGAAGTAATTCTTTCCATGAGCCAGCAGCAGAACAACAGCCGCGAGGCCATGATGCAGCAGGCGCAAGCCGTGTTGCAAGAGGTGCTGCAATCAGCCAATCCTGAAGAGAAACTGCGTGAGTACGCCGACGCGGTCGACGAGCTTTTCCTCTCGCTGTTGGCTACCAACATTCAGCAGGCTGAGCAGAAGAATGCAACTTTCGCCGTCAAACGGCTGCGCATCATCTACGATGCCGCCATGCGCATCTTGCAGGAAGGCATGCCCGACGACATCCGGCTGCTCAACCAGATTCTCATGGCTGAAGACGAAAACAGTGTGCGATCCCTGCTAAAAGAGAACCGCACAATGCTTACCCCAGACTTCGTGGCCGCTCTGCGCGAACTGGAAGAGCGCTTCCGCGGGGAAGGCAGCGCCGAAATGGCAGACCGTATCAAAGCCGTCCGGGCGCAGGTTTCGTTGATGATGTAATTTGGTATCCTGTAACTTCTCGCAAAAAGAGCGACCATGTCCCGCAACACTGCCATCTCCGCTGAAATCGTCACCACCGGCACCGAAATCCTGCTGGGTGACATTGTTGACACCAACGCTGCCTGGATTGCGCAGCAGTTGCGTGAAATCGGTGTCAATCTGTACTACAAAACCACCGTCGGCGACAACGAGGGGCGTATCCGCAGCGTCCTCGAGATGGTGCTCTCCCGCAGCGACGTGGTGATTGTCACCGGGGGGTTGGGGCCTACTGTCGACGATGTGACCCGTGACGCCATCGCCAACGCCACGGGTTGTCCTCTCCAGCGCAATGAGCCCATCATCACTGCATTACACGAACGGTTCAACCGCTGGGGCTCGGAAATGAGCGAGAACAACAAACGCCAGGCCGACATTCCGGCAGGCGCCACCATCGTCCCCAACCCGCAAGGGACAGCGCCGGGCTTTATTGTGCGCGACCTGCGGCACGGACGGCAGGCCCGTGTGATTGCGCTGCCTGGCGTCCCACGCGAAATGAAGCAGATGATGATCGACACCGTGCTTCCCTTCCTTCAAGAACTTACCGGCGGCGAAGCTGTGATCCGTAGACGGATGTTGCGCACCATCGGCATCGGTGAAAGCATGATCGACACCCGTATTCACGATCTCATGCAGAATTCAAACCCCACCGTCGGCACCGCCGCCAAGACAGGGCAGGCCGACATTCGCATCGCGGCGCGTGCCGGCACGCCTGCCGAAGCTGAAGCCATGATCGACGAGATGGAGGCCGCCATTCGCGCGCGCATTGGCGACTTCATCTACAGCATCACCGACGATGAAAGCATTGAGAGCGTTGTGGCTCGCTTGTTGCGCACTCGTGGCGCTACGGTTGCCATCCTCGAAAGCAATACCGCCGGTACAGTCGCCAACCGCCTTGCCGTCGTCATGGACGAGGCGCGGCCGCTGGCATGGTGTAGCGATGACGAGACGTTGCCGCCTGCGCTGTCTGCGATCCTTGCCGCCGGTAGTGTGGACGAGCCTACGGCGCGGCAAGCCGCAACACAACTCCGACAGATCGGGGGCACCACCTACGCCGTTGTGGCGCTGGGTTCCGGCCTGAAAGATGAGCACTTTTACGCCGATGATCCAGGCCAAAGTTGGCTTGCCCTCGCCACACCGGAGGGCGTCAGCGCAGTGCGTTATCCTTTTGGTGGGCGAGATGAAATCACAGTGATCCGGGCCGGGCATCAAATGCTCGACATGCTGCGCCGTGCCATCTTAGGGATCACCTATCGTCCTGCCTAGCCGTTATGCTGAAACGTCTAAAGTGATGTTGTGTTTTGCTTATCCTCGTTGCTATCTGGCGTATTTGACCAAGCCAATGTAAACTAACATCCACTTTCTGATCTAGGTTCGTATTTTTATGTCTGCAACCCAATACACGCCCGCTCTATTGAACATCATCGAGCGTGCCGGCGATTTGAAAGTGCTCCCACGTACCGGCTGGTTGTTTGCTAATGTTGCCGATGCTGAATCGGTGGCTGATCACACGGCTGGTGTTGCGCTGATTTCGCTCTTCTTGGCCGAAGCAATCAACGCCGATCTGGTGCAACAGGGGCTTTCTCAACCGCTCAATATCGGTGTAGTTGTGCAAACAGCACTTATCCATGATCTGGCCGAAAGTGTACTGACCGATCTGCCCAAACGAGCGAGCCGCCATTTGGGCGAGGAGATCAAACACCAAACCGAAGCAGCCATCACCGCCGACATCATTGGTCCCCTGCCCAATGCGGCGCGTTATTTGGACTTCTGGCATGCCTATGACACAGCATCAACCCCAGAAGCTCGCCTGGTGAAGGATGTAGACAAGTTGGAAATGGTTGCGCAAGCGTTGCGTTACACAGCGCGAGGTCAGCGCAATCTTCGTGAATTTTGGGAAGGCCATCAATGGGCTTTCCCACTCTGCCGAATGCTGTATGAGAGTCTGCTGCAACAATGCCTGCCACCTTCTTCCTCGTAGCTGCACAAGATTACCAATGCGGCGTTTATGCCGGCACTCCTCGAACACTTCCACAAGACAAGAAGAACGGGAGCGATTTGTGAGAGACGTTGATACGCGCCTATGGTCGCGCAGATGGATCTTCGTTGCGGTGTTGATCTGTTTTTCGTTCGTGGTCGCCGGATGTGGCGTACGTCGCTCTGCTGCACAAACAAATGGCACTGAGGTTGTTCCGGATGCGGTTGTTTCTGCTTCTGCTGACGCTGTGCCAGCGGTTCAGCAGGCTAAGATCCCCGTGCCTGCGCCGGTTGTGCAGACCTCGAATGCAGACAATGTCGTCTCTTCCATCACTGCTGTGGATGAACCACTTGCAGCGGCAGTAGCGGAAGTCGTTGAGCGCCAAGCGCCGCAGCCGTCTGAAACGCCTCTGCCCCTAAACGAAACCACCAATGTTCTGGTGTTGGGCAGTGATCGTCGTCCCAATACACCGAACTGGCGCACCGATGTGATCATGATTGTGGCGATGGATCTGAATAGTGGGGAAGCCGGTGTCATCTCGATCCCGCGTGATGTCTACATCGATGAGATCCCCGAGCACCGCCCCAATCGCATCAATGTGATCGACTATCTTGGCGAGCAAGACGAGCCCGATGGTGGCGGCCCTGCGCTGCTTGCCGGCATTATTGAAGAAAAGATGGGTATCCACATCGATCATTACCTGCGCTTCGACTTTGAGGGCTTTAAGGATGTGGTCGATGCTCTCGGCGGCGTAGAAGTAAGCGTCGATTGTCCTGTGTCTGATTACCTGCCCGAAGAAGATATTGCCCTCCGTCTGCAACCGGGTGTCCATGTCCTCGATGGGCGGCAGGCGTTGGCCTATGTACGTACCCGGCGGCAGGGCGGCGATCTGGAACGTGCTCGACGGCAACAGCGTATGGTCTGGGCGGTGCGCGATCAGATTCGCCGTGAGAACCTGATGACCCGTGTCCCCGCGCTCTATACTGCACTAAACGAAAGTGTACAGACGGATATCAGCCTGGTGGCGGCGATTCGCTACGTACGCTTTGCGTTGGCCCTGGATGCCGAGGACGTTCACGGCATCGTGTTGGGGCCGCCCGACACAATGCGCGAAGGATGGCGCGGTGGTATGTTTGTCTTTGTGGCGGATTGGGAATTGATCAGCAGTCAGGTGCAGACGATCTTTGAACGTCCCCCGTTTGTAGAGTCGAACACCAAGGGAATTGGTTCGTCGACAAACCGCTGTCCTTGACCTGCTGTGTGGATTGCGTTCGGCGAGTTGGTTTAAAAACGCATTTGTGCTCTTTCCTGAAATCCGGGTGTCCTCAATACTTTGCCAGATGATACCACACTGTAATTTCAGCAGAGATCTTAGTGGAATGGGGTTTTGTTGAACATGTGGAGTCGTATTACTCTCTATTTTGTAACTATCTGCGTCCTTGTGTTGGTGGCAGGCTGTCAGGCCACCGGTAGCACCGAGTATGAGCCCGTCTTTCTGGGCTTGTCTGCGGCTACACCAACTGCCACGCCAACACCCACCGTGCCGCCTACGCCGGCTGCTTCGCCCACACCGACGCCGATTCCACCGCCTTTCAACCTGGCCAAAACCGACAATATCCTGCTGCTTGGCACCGATCGACGCCCGGATTGGACCAACTGGCGTACAGATTCAATTATGATCATTGGCCTGGACCACGAATACAATCGCGCTGCGGTGTTGAGCATTCCCCGTGATTTATATGTTGACATTCCCGGCTATGGGCAGGGACGGATCAACCAGATTGACTATCTCGGTGAAACTTCGCTGAAGACGGACGGTGGTGGGCCCGCGCTGCTTTCGCAAGTCATCGAAGACGAGTTGGGGATCGCCTCAAACCACTGGATCCGAGTTGAAATGAGCGGATTCGCCCAGATGGTGGATGCGCTGGGTGGAGTCACTGTTCACCTTGATTGTCCTTTCTACGAGTTAATCTACGATCTCGATGACCAGGCATGGACCTATTTTGAGCTGCCTGCCGGTGATGTTTTGATGGACGGCCAGACATCCTATTTCTTCGTGACGCTTCGACTCATCGAGAGCGATATCGGCCGCTCTCGCCGTCAACGCCAATTCTTGTGGGCGCTGCGCGATCAGGCTTTGGACACGAATCTGATCGTACGTTTACCCGAACTGTGGACTGCCTTTAACCAGACGTTTTCGACCGACTTTTCTCTGCTGGAAATGGTGCAACTGGCCCGCTTTGGCCTTTCCATCGATTCAGACAATGTACGCTCGGCGGCTTTAACCACTGCGGAACTCGAACGCTACATTACCCCGGCCGGCGCAGATGTGCTACGGATCGGCGACCGAAGCCGCGTTCAGTCTGTCATCGACAACGTGTGGTCCGGTGCCAGTTTGGCGCAAACAGGACGGAGTAACCCCAACGCCTGCCCGCCGCCACCACAAGGTGTGCCCAACTATGTTGTGCAGGAACTTGGGGTGCCTGATCCCACTGTCACAGACCCAGAAGCCGATGTTGAAACTGTTGAGGGTGAAGTCTCCGAGGGGATTGGCGGGAGTGGCGGTGAATCCGCTGATATGACAATCGAAACGACAGATCCCGGTAACACTGAAACCGGTAACACTGAAACCGGTAACACTGAAACCGGTAACACTGAAACCGGTAACACTGAAACCGGTAACACTGAAACCG
>WGMT01000090.1 GCA_016124945.1 bacterium
GATCGCTGCGGGTCATTTGTACAGATCGGCCCATGCAAAACGGCGGGCCGCAGCCCGCCGTTTTCGTTCGACGACGTTTGGCGATTCTGTGCTAGCGCGAGCGCAGGCGTGGATCAAGAGCGTCGCGCAGCCCATCGCCCAGTAGATTGATCGCCAGCACTGTTAGCATAATCGCCACACCGGGAAAGGTCGTCATCCAGGGAGCATTGAGCATGAAACTGCGACCCTCAGCGAGCATCACGCCCCACTCCGGCGTCGGCGGCTTGGTCCCCAAGCCAAGGAAGCTTAACGCCGATCCACTGAGGATGGCGCCGGCGACCCCCAGCGTTGAGAGGACGATGATCGGGCCAAAGGCATTCGGCAGAATGTGGCGTGTGATGATGCGAAGGTCTGAACAGCCACTGACACGTGCCGCTTCGATGTATGGGTTTTCTTTGATCGAGAGTACCGTACTGCGCACGACGCGCACGTAGGTGGGGATGGCGGCGACACCGACCGCAATCATCAAGTTGGTCAGGCTGATGCCCAAGGCAAAGGTGATTGCCAGCGCCAGCAGAATACTGGGGAACGCAAGTAAGACGTCTACACCGGCGACAACCAGTAGATCAAACCACCCGCGGTAAAAGCCACCGGTCAACCCCAAAAGCGTGCCGCTCAGCGCGGCGATACTGACTGCGATCAGCCCCAATTGCAATGAGATTCGCGCACCATAGATGATGCGGCTCAGCAGGTCGCGCCCCAACGGGTCTGTGCCCAGCCAATGTTCTGGGCCGGGCGGCTGCAACAACGCCGATGAGTTCATTGCTAGTGGATCGTAGGGCGCAATCACCGGCGCAAAAATCGCGACGAGAATGAGCAAAAGAACCACCACCGCACCAATCACGGCGCTTGGGCTACTGTGCAATGTGCGCACGAAACGGCGTCGTGCTTCGTTGCCAAGCTGCGGCCTTGCTGTTTGGCCTGTCTGCGAGATAGCTGCCATCGATACCTTTTCCCTCTTGGCTACTGTATGTGGTGCTATGCGCTACCGTGACGAATCCGCGGATCGAGATAGCCGTACATCATGTCTGTCAGTAAATTGATCAGAACGTAGATGACTGCGGCAAAGAGGACGGTCCCCTGCACCATTGGAAAGTCGTTGGTTGTCACGGCGCGGATGGCCAGGCTGCCGATGCCTCGGCGTGAGAAGATGGTCTCGATCACCACCGCGCCACTGAGCAGCCCGCTAAATTGCAGCCCGATCACGGTGATCACCGGAATCATGGCGTTGCGCAGTCCGTGAACCATGATGACCCACGTTTCATGGATGCCCTTGGATCGGGCGGTGGTGATGTATTCCTGGCGCAGCACTTCGAGCATACTCGAGCGGACAAGCCGCGCGATGATCGCTGCCATGGTCATACCCAACAACGTTGCCGGTAGGATCAGATGCTGCCACGTGCCGGAGCCGGCGGTGGGTACCCAGCGCAGCCGCAGAGAGAAAATCATAATGCCGATCAAGCCAAACCAAAACAGGGGCATAGAGATGCCCAAGGTGGAATAGACCATGGCTGCCGTGTCGAGCCACCGGTTGTGGTTCACGGCCGCCACCACACCCAGCGTCACGCCCATGACGATGGCGATAATCATAGCCGCAGCGGCCAATTCCAACGTATCGGGCGCCTGATCGAGGATCGACTCTGTCACTGATCGGTTGGTGTGCAACGATCGCCCCAGATCACCTTGCAGTGCATTGCCCAGAAAGAGCAGATATTGCTCGTGGAATGGGCGGTCGAGCCCCATCGATTCGCGTAACTCCGCCACGCGGGCAGCGCTAGCGCCGGTTTCAGCCAACATCACGTCCACTGGGTCGCCGGGCAGTACATGCATAATAAAGAAGACAACGAACGAGACGCCGAGCAGTGTCGGGATTGCACTCAAGAGGCGCAGTCGAATATAAGCCAGCATAGGTTTTCTTCCTCAATACGTTCAGGCAAGTCATAGCGATTGGGGGATTAGGAGATTAGGCGATTGGATCAGAAGTGCAATCGCCTAATCTCTTAATCCCCTAATCGCTAAATTTCATGCAAACGGCTTAACTTAGCGACGCATAACGAAACGACGCATAACGAAACACTATAGTGCCGATCAATCTACTCACTCTTGGATGCATCGTACCAGACGATGTAGTCACCATGTGGCGACATGGACAGCCCCTCAATGGCCGAGCTATAGGCGACAATCTGCTCCTGCAAATACATGGGGATGATGATCGACTCGTCCATGACGATCTGCTGGGCCTGACTGTAGATGCCACAGCGGGTGTCTGCATCAACCTCACGGTTGCCCTGATCCAGCAGCGCATCAAGTTCCTCCATCGGGTAGTGTGTAAAGTTCCAGCCACCGCCGATGTTGCGCGAGTGGAGCATCACTTCCATCACAGCCGGATCCATGCCCAGCCATGTCAGCCAGGCGAGGTTGTGCTCGCCAGCCTGACGCGCCGCCTGAATAGCAGGCGATTCCATCTCGCGGATGGACAGGTCGACGCCGATCTGGCGCAGTTGGGCCTGGATGATTTCGGCGGTGCGGCGATTGGCTGCGCCGCCGAAGGTGATGTACTCCACCGCCAACGGCTGGCCGTCCTTGTCGAGGATGGCATCGCCGTCGGCATCGGCCCAACCGGCTTCTGTCAACAATGCCTGAGCCTGTTCCAGATCGTAGGGATACAGGCCCTCTAGCGAACTGTCGTAGCAGGGGTTGGCGTTGCTGATGGGGCTGTAGCCAAGGATGCCGATGCCAAAGAGGGCGGCATTGATTAGATCGCTCTGGTTGACCGCATGGGCCATCGCCCGACGCACAAGCACGTCGTCGGTCGGGAATTTGCTGCCGTTGAGTACCATCATGGCAGGCGAACCGGCGACGACGGCACGTTCCACGCCAAAGGCAGGATCGTCCTCGAAGCGCTGCACATGTTCGCGCGGCAGGTTGATAATGGCGTCCACTTCGCCCGTTTCCAGCGCGACCACGCGGGAGACATCTTCTGGGATCATGCGGAAGATCAACTGATCGATGGCCACGGCGCCCTGATTCTGCATGTGGGCCGGTGCCCACGCGTAGTCGGGGTTGCGCTCGAGCACAATGCGATCTTGCGCGATCCACTCGACGAAGCGGAAAGGTCCTGTGCCCACAGGGTTGCGCCCCACATCTTCTCCGTATGTTTCAACGCTGGCCGGTGAAACAATGCCAAGCACCGGTGTGCTCAGCGCGTCGAGGAAAGCGCCATAGGGTACTTCGTAGGCAACTTCAACTGTGAATTCATCAATCACGGTGGTCGTCGGGTTGCGCAGGAGACCAGCGGCCTTGCGCGACGCCGTCGCCGGATCGATGATGCGGTCGAAGTTGAATTTCAGTGCTTCGGCGTTGAAGGCGGTGCCATCGTGGAAGGTGACACCCTCACGCAGTTTAAGCGTCCAAACAGTGCTTGTTTCGTCGACCGACCATTCGGTGACCAGACCGGGGACGAAATTCAAGTCGGCGTCGCGGTAGATTGGCGTGTCAAAGATGTTGAGGTGCACCTGATCGTCAAAGCGAGCGGAGCCAACATTAGGATCGAGCCGGTCGGGCTCACGGTTGATGGCGACGGTGACCGTGCCGCCGGTTGGCACAGCTTCGCTCACCTCGCCCGCTGTTTCCGATCCGGTGGATGCCTCTTCTGGTGGCGCAGCCGCTGGCGCGCCACAGGCTGCAATCAGTGCCGTCAGCAGTAGTATTAGTAGCCAGAGTGTTGCTCTTTTCATCGTTGTTTTCCTTTGGGTACAGGACTTGCTGGGTTTACGAATCGCTAAAGTATGAATCGCCGAGAATGAATCGCCGGTGCGCGGTCTGCTGCTGCCCCGACGTGCTGCACAAGCTGCTGCTTACTCAATGTCATCAAGTTACGGGACCGACACTTGAATATCGGTGGAGTGAGCACGCCCTCGTGCGGCTGTTCCGGTGTAGACCCGCACCCGGGGGTGCTCACTCCGTGCTTAACTAAATGACATTGGGTGCTTACTCCTCCCAATCCGGGTAGGTGTGTGCGTAGAACGCTGTCAGCGCGCGCCCCTGGTAGGTTGCACGCCCAACGCTGGTCAACAACCGCTGGTTGAACTGATCCGCGCCGGCGCGCAGTCCGTCCATCTCCATGTCGAGCAAGTCGCCGCCGGCAACGCGGGTCACGCCGTCAATGATCACTCTGTCTACATCCGAGCCTTGGGCGCAGTAGACAAGCGCTTTTATGGGATCGTCGGCAGCAACCGGTGCCATGTGGATCTTCTGTGTGTCCACAAGGACGATGTCCGCTTTTGCGCCCACTGCCAATCGGCCAAGATCCTGGCGCTGCAAAGCCCGTGCACCGCCCAACGTCGCCGCGTCGAAGACCTCGCGCGCCAGGCCCGACAGCGCGCTGCCGTCGGTCATCTTGCTCATGAGTGAAGCTGTGCGCATCTCCATGATCATGTCATGGGGCGAGGTGTCTGTGCCCAAGCTGACGGGGATGCCTGCCCGCACGTAGTGCGAGAAAGAATGTAAGGCCACGCCGCTCCGGGCAAAGACGACCGGACAGTGGGCGACGGTGGCCCCACTTTCCAAAATCAGCCGTGTATCCGTGTCCGTTGCCGTGGGGTAGGGCAGCCAGGGGTGGCGCGGGGTGAAGATGGCATGGGCAAGCGACACCTCAGGCCCCAAGAACCCAGCATCTGCTAGGTACTGAACGGGCGTGCGTGTAGTGCGCCGTAACATCTCAAAGAATTCCAGCAGGTATTGGGCCACGTGCATTTTGAGCGTGCAGCCGAGATCTGCCGCCGCCGCTTTTGACGCACGCAGCAGCTCCGGCGTGCAGCCGTCGCACAGATAGGGGAAGAGGAAGGTGCGAACCCGACCATCGGCTGCGCCATCGAAATTGCGTGCAAATTCAACGGCATGTTCCAGCCCTTCCCAACCGGATTTCTCGTCAAATTCCCAGGTGACGGTGCCGTCCTCGCGCCCACGGGCGCCCCCGTCCACATAGGGCAGCGCCAGATAGCCACGCAGACCCGTCTCGGCGACCAACGAGACAAGTTCCTCGTCGCTGCCCACACGGCCACGGTAAGGGTGACGGCCAAAATTGGGCACCATGACAAAGGTGGTGCTGCCGGTACGCAGGGCGGTGGCCATGGCATAGGCGGCGCTTGCCCGCCAATCGGTCGGCTCCGGCCCGCCCTGTGCGTACGCCCCCTGCGGTTGAACCCCCAGCCCGACACCGGAATTAAAGAAGTTTGGCCGCGCTGCATCCAGCCGGAAGAGCTGCATGTGGACGCCAAAAGCCATGTGGTGGTTGATCAAACCGGGAATGACCAATCTGCCACGGGCGTCGATGCGGTTGTCTACAGGCCCGTCATAGTCGCGACCGACATAGGTGATCTGTCCTTCGGCGTAGGCCACCTGCCCGTCCGCCAATATCTTGTGCCCGCCATCGTGATAGGCGACGACGGTTCCCCCTTCGATGAGTGTTGACATGGTACAGGCTCCTGCTTTTTAGGTGACTGGTGATTCGTGATTGGTGATTAGGCTTACCAATCACCTGGCGTCTCGGCTAGACAAACGCCGGATACGAGCTGGGGAAGAGTTCTTGCGCCGACTTCCCGCCAGGATGGTTGGCGGCAAAGCGTCCCTTTTGCCAGAGGTGGGCGGCGGACGCCTGTGCCATCAGTTCTGCCTCGTCGATGCCGGGCACCCGACCGTCTTCGACAACCGTCCGCCCATCGATGATCACCGTCTCGATGTCGGCGCAACCGGCAACATGGACAAGCGTCTTGATGGGATCATCAACTGGGCCGATGTGCGGTTTGCGGAAGTCGACGATGACGATGTCGGCCTTTGCCCCAGGCGCCAGCCGGCCGATGTCCTCGCGGCCCAGGGCGCGTGCGCCGTCAATGGTGGCTGCGTCGAAGACCTCGCGCGCCGTCCCTCGCGTTGCGTCTCTGTCCACCCATTTGCAGGTGAGCGCGGTCCATCGCATCTCTTCGATCATGTCTTGGGGAAAGGTGTCGGTGCCGATGGGTACATTGATACCCAGTTCGCGATAGCGCGAGAACGAGCGCAGGTACTTGCCGCGGCGGGTGTAGACGTTGGCGCAGTGCGCGACCGTTGCGCCACGCCCAGCCACGATCTTCAGATCGCTCTCGTCGCCGGGTGGAAAGCCGGACGCTGGATGTAGCGTCGTGTAGATCAGGTGGGTGAGGATCGTCCGCTCGTCGAGGAAGCCGATGTTGTCGAGTAGTTGCACCGGTGTCTTGCCGAAGCGTCGCATACAGTCTTGAAACTCGAAGTGGCTCTGCGCAGTATGCATATGCACGGGTACATCCAATTCGCCTGCTATCTGTTTGACTTCTTTGAGCAGATCCGGTGGGCAGGCGTCGAATTGATAGGGGAAGAGCATCGTACGAATGCGGCCGTCCTGTGCGCCTTCGTAGCGCTTGACCATCTCGGCGCCATAGGCGAGGCCCGCCCTGCCCGCATCTAGATCCCAGTGATACTGGGTGATGCTGTTGGCGTCGACGTAGCGTTTGCCGGCGCGGAACTTGTGCGAAACGTAGAGACGTGCGCCAAGTTGAGCGGCGGCCTCAACCAGAGCAGGAACCTCGTCACGTGGCACCTCGAAACGGGATGGCGCCATGGTTGTGATTTCTACGATGGTGGTTGCGCCACCTTTAAGCAGTTGCACGAGCGAGTAGAGGGCGCTGGTCCGCAGGTGTTCCCCGGAAAGTTCAACTTCGCCCTGCCCTGTCTTGGCATAGGCTTCAGAAGCGCTGAAGCCACCGTCGCTTGCATCCAGGGCTAGGGTTTGAATATCGAGATTGGCAACTGCGTGGATGTTAACAAAACCGGGTGTAACCAGTTTCCCTGTGGCGTTGATTGTGCGGTCGACGTGCCCATCAAAGTTCCGCCCAACGTGAACGATTTTGTCGTCGTCAAAGACAACCACCCCGTCGCGCAATACTCGATGCGTACCCTGTTGAAAGCCAATGATCCAGCTACCGTTGATCAGCGTTCGCATCTTTGCTTCCTGATTGAGTAATGGCCTGATTGAGTAATGGCCTGATTGAGTAATGATTGTCTGGTAAGTGTTTACTGTCTACTGTCAACAGTATTTTGAAAACATAATCTGTGTGAAGGCCGAGTCGTGAGGGTGTACGTACGACACAGCGAACACAGAGTTGAGCAACAAGTGCTCAAACAGGCAGATGGACAATTTATGATTGAGGTGGGTAACTACTGGAAGTGGCGTCTTTGCACTGTTCCAGCGCAGCATCTTGTAGAGGCGGGAGGAAGACGTTACAGATGCTGCACATTGTGAAACAACGGTACTGCATACTACGAACGAGGCATTAAGGAGTATTGAACGGAGCGCTTTCGGGCTGTTTAACAGCAACAGGATTTTGTGTAAACCAGCGCCTTAACAAAGTATACAATATTCGTAAAACAAAAACCATTTATCTACGTTCTGTACAAAACTACTGTAAGTATAGGCTATGAAAGTGGAATATATAGGAACTGGTGAGGGAGTTATGTAAGAAAACTTCCACGCAAGAAGTCGTCGGATCTCCTACTTTTTAGCAGGATTCGTGCCCTTGATCGGCGCTTCGCCAAAGCGTCGTGTGGGCTGGTGAAACCACTTTCATTCCTTCTTCAACATCCGATCGTACATCACCAGCGTGCCTGCGATGGCGACGTTATAGCTTTCTTTGCGGACGGCGGGGATGCTGACGCGGAAGTGACAGCGCGCAAGGACGGCGCTGGGCAGGCCGCCGTCCTCTGCGCCGAGGAGGTAAATGGCGCGATCAGGGTGCGTGAATTGGGGGAGTGGCGTGCCGCCGGCTTCCACTGCCACGATGGGTGCTGCGTGGGGGGCGGCGTTGTGCAGGTGCTCAAACGTGGGGAACTGAAAGAGCGGAATATGCAGCCATGTCTTTTCGGTATCGGTGGGCTGCCGCCGATAGCGCGCCCCGACGGTGAAAATGTAGGCCGCGCCCAACTGGTAGGCGCTCCGCCAGAGAATGCCCACATTCTCCCACGTTTTGCCCTGATAGATGCCGATGCCGAAGTGGGTGGGAATCATGATGGGCCTTTCTTTGAAAAGGTGACTGGGTGACAAGGTGACAAGGTGATCGCTGGATTGGTGGGTTTGTTCGGGTTAGGGATGATGGGCTTGTCATCATCTTTTCATCTAAGGCATCATCTAAGACAACGAGACCTCGACCTACCCACCAACCAATTGTCGCCGGCGATCACCTTGTCACCTTGTCACCTTGTCACCTTGTCATTCTTCATCCCACGGCACAGGAACACCCAAACGCGCGTTTGCTGCGCGCGCCGCTGTCTGCTCCATTTCGCCGTAGCGGATGCCTTCGGCGCGGTGGAGATGGAGGCGTTCTTCTTCAATGGCCCCCGGCAACAAGGACCGATCTGTGCCGGGCATGGGCGTGTAGGTGGTGCGGATGTCGTGGGCGAGGCGATCTGTCTCTGCGCGGAAGACGGCTTCGGGCACCACCGAATCGATGTGGATCGCCAGTACCATGCCGCCCTGACGTCCGTTGGGCCAGCGATTCCAGGTGTCGTCGGAGAGGGTGAAGCCGGTCAGTCCGCCGCCCAGCATGGCAGCGACGGCGCCGTAGCCGATGCTCTTGAAGAAAGCAGCGGGGATCATGGAGAAGAGATCCTCGTACTCGTCGCCACGCTGATAGTCGGCCAGGATGCAGGTGGCGGCATCAAGGACGAGATCGGGTTCGTCTTCTGCGGGGATGGCGAAGCTGATGGGTGGGTTGCCGAAATAGCCCAGATGCTTGCCCGGATTGGGGCCGCCGCCGTCGAAACCATGACGCCCGGCGTTACGGTGTCCTTGCACCGAGAAGCCGATGCAGCCTTCGTCCATGCACATGCGGGTGTAGTGGCCCGCTGAGCCGTAGTGGCCGATGCCACGTACCAGGCCCATGCCAATCCCTACCTCTTTGGCCTTGGCGATGGCGTCTTCTGTGGCCATGACCATGGGCCAGTAACCCAGTGAGCCGTCACCGTCGTAGACCACCGATGTGGGCGTTTCATGCACCTTGCGGATCTCCGGCTTCGGGTTAAGGCGACCGTCCTCGAAGGCCTGGCAGTAGTGGTTGACGGTGCGCGAGCCGTGACTGCGTACGCCACGCAGATCCGAATTGACGAGCAATCGGCTGATTACAGCCGCATGTTCGGAGACAAGCCCAACCTTCTCGAAACAGGCGGTGGCATAGGCCAGCAGGCGCGCTTCCTGCACCAGAACGAAGTCTTCCGGTGGTCGATTCATCTTTCTCTCCTCAGTTGATTGCTAGTGATTGGTTGTGTCGATTCCCTTCCGGGAAGGGGGCAGCCAGGAACTTCTAAATGCTTCCGTAAATTGACCCCTTCTCGGAGGATGCAGACTCGTTCGCGGGGTAGCATCAGGCAAACGCTCTTGATCATACCCGAAAGTGTCACAAGAGGCGAAAGAGATTTCTGAAGTGGAACAGAATGAGTCTCAATCCTGAAATTACAGTGCGCAGCAGGACGCCCGCTTGACATTGGGGTGATTCTTCGGGCTGCTGTGAATTTCAGAATTGAATCTTAAGCGGCGTTTGCGGACAGGCCCATGGTTTTACTGTCTTGTTTTACTGTCTTGTTTTACTTTTCAATTGACACTCTCTCTACTTCCTGCTAGGATCACGAGACCGTTTCGGTATCCTTACCGAAAACTGCTTCAACTCCTCACCACGCCCAACGTCAACATGAACCCATCAAAAAACAGTGTCACCATTCGCGACGTGGCATTCGCCGCCGGCGTCTCTGTGTCTACGGTCTCGCGCGTCCTCAACGACAAGGATGATGTCGCGCCTGAAACGGCTGCCGCCGTACATCGCGTCATCGAGGAACTGGGATATGCCTCCAGCATGGCAGCGCGCAGCTTGCGCAGTCGCACCACCGGTGTCGTAGGGCTGATCGTGCCGGATCTATGGCATCCTTTCACCGCGATGGTGATTAAAGGCATAAGCCATTATGTGTCTGCCGTGGGCTACGACCTGCTTGCCTATGCCAGCGCCGGGCGTAACAAGGATGACGCCGCGGGTTGGGAACAGCAACTGGTGGCGCGACTCAACGGCAGCGTCACCGACGGCATTATCGTGGTGACACCTCACGCCGCCACCTATCGCACGGCTTTCCCTGTGGTTGCCGTTGATCCGCAGCAGTCGAGCACTGATTTCCCCGCAGTGATTTCAACCAACCATCAGGGTGTGATGGAGGCTGTCTCTTACTTAATTCGCCTCGGCCATCGTCGTATTGGCTTCATCGGTGGGCGCCCGGGCCTGCGCAGTTCGATTCGTCGTCTTCAAGGCTATCAAGAGGCGCTAGCTCAGGCCGATATCGGGTTTGATCCGACACTGGTGGTGTCCGGCGATTACAACCGCCCTGCTGCGATTGATTGTACCCATCGGCTGCTTGCACTGACCAATCCACCCACGGCGATTATGGCGGCCAACGACGATTCTGCGTTTGGTGTCTACCAGGCGGTGGCAGAGCGTGGCCTCTGCCTTCCTTGTGATCTATCTGTCGTCGGCTTTGATAACATCATCGAAAGCGCTTCTGTCGATCCCCCCCTTACCACCGTCGACCAGTCTATCGAAGGCATGGGTGCACTAGCGGCAGAGATTGTGCTCAACCTTATTCAAGGCAAAGCCTGGGCGTGCCGGCTCAATAAAGTGCCTACCCGGCTGGTGATTCGTCAGTCTTGCCGGCAGATTGGGTAGTTGTCGCATCGATAATCGTAAATCGTCAATCGAAAATCCTACGGTGTTAGCCTCGTCAAGTCCCTTGGAAACAACGTGGCCAGCCGTAGATTTTGTAGCCCCAGCAACTGCATGAGCAGACGTTCGAGGCCGATGGCGAAGCCGCCGTGGGGGGGCATGCCGTAGCGGAAAGCCTCCATGTAGGTTGCGAAGGGTTCGGTGGGGTGGCCGGCGCGCGCCAACGCGGACAAATAGTCCTCGTAGCGATGTAGGCGCTGGCCGCCCGTCACCAACTCGGTGCCGCGGAAGAGCAGATCGAACGAGTTGGAGTAGGCCGGGTTCGCCGGGTTGGGGTGGGTGTAGAACGGGCGCTTGCCCATCGGGTAGCCCACCACAAACAGGAAGTCGCTGTTAAATTCCTCTTTCGCCCACACGCCCAACCAGCGCTCATCCTGTGGGGAAAGGTCGGGCTCGCCGCGCACGTCCACGCCGTGCTTTTGGAAGATCAATTCTTGCGCCTCGTGAAAGTGGATGTGTGGGATCGTCGGCGGCACGGCAGGCATGGCGGCTTCGAGCAGCGCCAACTCCGCCGGGCAGTAGCCTTGCAGACCGTCCATGATGCCGCTCATCACCTCACGCAGCATTGCCATCACTGTGAAGTGATTCTCGATGAAGCCGAATTCCACGTCCATGCTCACGTACTCGTTAACATGACGCACCGTGTCGTGCGGCTCAGCGCGGAAAACAGGCCCCACCTCGTACACCCGCTCGAAGACGCCCACCATGATCTGCTTGTAGAACTGCGGGCTTTGCGCCAGGTAAGCCACCTGATCGAAGTAGTTGATCTTGAAGACGTTGGCCCCGCTCTCGGTGGCCGACGCCACGATCTTTGGCGACTGGATTTCAGTGAAACCGCGCCCATTCAGCGTCTCGCGAAAGGATCGCATCGCTGCCGCCGCCAGCCGAAAGACGGCCCGCCGCGCCGGATGGCGGTTAACCACCACGGCGTGATCGAGTTGGGCGGCCAGCCCCGCCTTGATCTCGCGTTTGTTGATCACCACCGGCGGCGTCTCGGTGACAGGCGTGATCACCTGCACCTGTGGCGCGTGGATCTCCACGCCGCTGGGGGCCTGCGGCATCGCCGTCACCATGCCCGTTAACTCGACCACACTTTCCGCACCCGCCTCACCGCTCAGGAGAACGACGAGATCGTCCTCATTCTCGCTGACAGCCTGTACCGTCCCCCAACCATCGCGCAGCACCAGGAAGATTACCCCGCCCAGCCGCCGTACTGTATGCACCCAGCCGCGCAACGTCACCCGCTCGCCAACATGACTCGCCACTTCTGTCGTCCGAATCAACTGCTCGCTCATGATCGCCTCCCGAAGATCATTGCTTGTGAACACAGATTTTTCAGAGTTGATCCACGAAGTTGATCCACGAAGTCACACGAAGGAACACGAAGAGAGAAAAAGAAGCAGAAAGCAGCAGAAGAAGAGATCCACAGATTTCACAGAATCAAAGGATTTTCAGAAGGATTTGACGCCTCTCCTCTTCTGAATCCTGAAAATCCGTGTAATCCGTGTCCACAAAAAAGAAAAGCCCGCGTCCACACATAGGAGGACGCGGGCAACAAAAAAGCCCCCGTCCACAGGAGGACGGAGGCTTGCGCCAACGTGGTACCACCACCTTTCGCCCCAAACAGCAGGGCCTCACGCAGCTTGTCTACAGAGGGCGGACAAGTTGCTACGCTGTAACGGGCGCACCCGAAGCCGGCTACTGGCACTACTAACTTCTCAATGCGTTCACCGGTTGGCTCCGGGGTGTCACTGCCTCGGTTCGGTGACGATGCTCGCAGCCGTGGCATCGCTCTCTGAACACCGGTGGACCGTGCAGCCTGTCCCCATCTTCGCCGTTGGTTATTTCGATTGAGGCGAGGATAGCATGAGGGAGAGGGTGTCGTCAATTAGAGGAATGTTGTGTAAAAATGTTTGTCCGCAAAATCCAAATACTGCCCCCAATCATACGCGGTGACGTCGTGTTTGCCGTGGCGGATGTGATAGCCCACCACGCCGTGGACGGGTTCTTCGATGGCCGGCATGTCGCGCAGGGGGAGATCGGTGTGGCCGAGCAGACGGTAGACGGGCTGGGTGTGGTGTAGCGCCAGGAATTCGCCGCGGGGATCGGCCCACAGATCCTCGGCGGCGCTGGCTACGTAGAGTGGACGCGGCGCGATCAATGCCAGCAGCATGTGTTGATCCACGGGCAGGGCATCTTCGTTGCCATTGTACTGGTGGAAGTTGGTGCAGAACCAGTGCGGAAAGCGCGTGTTGATGTGGCCCACCGTCTCGCCGAAGCGACGGCGCGAAATGGCCGCGCCGCCACAACCCGAATCGTTGGAGATGACGAGGGCAAAGCGTTCGTCTAGCGCGCCGGCCCACAATGCCGCCTTACCCAACCTTGAGTGACCCATCAATGCCACCCGCGTCGCGTCGACGTCATTGTCGTGGGCAAAATAGTCCAGGGCGCGGCTGAGACCCCAGGCCCACGCCCCAATCGCGCCCCATTCCCCCGCGCCAGGACATGTCTGTCCTTTCGCATAGAAGAGCGGATGCACGCCGTTTTGGAAACCGTCGTCGAAGTCGGGATCGAGATCGCCGTAGTAGATCGTTGCCAGCCCGTAGCCGCGGCCCAGGATCGTCTCCACTGCCCAGCGCGAAGACGCTGCCCCGCGCGCCGCCTCGGTCGCCTGGTGATCAACCACCCCCGTCCCGCCCTCGCGCATCCACGCCGTGGACAGGTGAATGGCTGGATCGGCGTGGATAGCGTGATTCCCCTGAAAGTTCAGCCCAAGAAAGATCGGCACTGGTCCCTGGCGGTCGGCGGGGAGGTAGAGCAGCAGATCCATGTGCGGTCCACCCTCACCTTCGTTGAAGTAGACCGTCACCTGCCGTCGCGTCGCCAGGCCGTTTAGCGCGCCGTCGGTGTGATCGGTCACCCTCCAGTGCAGGTAGGGCGCGTCGGCGGGCAATCGGCCATAGACCTGATCGGCGAAGAGATCCACGATCTCGGCGCGGCGACGACGCCACGCCGTGGCATCGTCTACGGGGGCGCCGTCGTCCAAACGCAACAGGTTGGGGAGGACATACGCAGGCACCTGCGCTTCATCATAGTTGACCGGCAGATCCATCGGGTTTCCTTTCTGTGGGTAGTGGAGATCATGTTAGATTTCACCGCAGATTTCACCGCAAAGGCGCAAAGAACGCAAAGGGCAGAAAAGAGCAAAAATGATCCACAGATTACACGGATTTAATGGATTTAGAGGATTCTTCTGGAAATCCTTAAAATCCGTGAATCTGTGGATCGTTTCTCTGGCCTTTGCGTCCATTGTGCCTTTGCGGTGAAGCACCTGGCTAGAACGGACACGCTGCGTCAAACGTAAAGTCCGACTTGGTGTTCGAGTTGGCCAACGGGATCACGAAGTGCAGGTCGATGACACACTTCAGGCACCATTTGTCGTCGTAGACGTCGGCTTTGGTGTCCCAATCTTCGGGTTCGCAGTCGCCGCAGCCGGCCCCCGCCCAGGCGTTGCCGGTGAGGTCGAGGTTGTCCTGGCCGAAGTCGTTGTCGAGGGTGAGGGTGATGTCGGCTTTGGCCGAGGCGATGCAGAAGGCTTCGCCCATGGCATTTACACCCAGCCGCACGCCCCAGGCGGTGTCGGGGACGCCGTCTTTGGTGAAGACCCAGAAAGCCACCTCGCCGCCACCCTTGATTTCAATGCCCAGACAGCCCTCACCCATCTGGAAGATGGGGATGTTGTTGGCATAGACCATCACATACACGCCTTCGATGATGCCGCTTGCGCTCATGTCATCGAAAAGATCGCCGTACTCAGCTTGCAGCACCGGGCTTTCACTGTCAAGCCGCCCGAAGAGCATGGACCCGCCCACGTTGATCTTGCCCACGACGGCCACATCGAGTTTGATGTCGAGGAAAGCGCCTACGTAGAGCAACTGAATGTCGCGTGTCGTCTTGTCCAGCGTGAAGCCGGCCACCGCGCCCGCCTTCCCGATGACGGCGAGATCGGTCTCTAGATCGTGGAGTGTCAACCCGCCTTCCACCCCATAGCCCAAAGACGAGCTAAAGAGCAGCCGCATGGAGACGTCCAAACTGCCCAGGTTGAGCTGTTCTTCGAGCAGGCCGCCCTGGATGCCGATCGCTTCCAGGCTGATCCAGCCTTGAGAATCGAAGATCATCGTCAGCGGCGCTTGCAGGAGCGGCGACTGGTTGCCGTCGTCCGCGCTGCCGGCGGCGCGTGGATTGGTGTAGACTTTGAGCATCGTGCTTGCTTCCAGCCGGTCGAGGGTGCCGTCGATGATGCGGTTGTCCTGGTCGCGCACGGCCACGAGCACGGTGTCGCCGCGCACCCACTTGATCTGCACCGGGCTGTTGCTCATGATGTCTCTGAGCAGCGGGAATTGATAGTGTACCAAATCGAGATCGCCGCTGGTAATCCACTGATCCACCTCGCCGCTGTGGTTGGCCGTCACCTCGGCGTTGATGGCGCTGACCAGCGTTTCGTAGTTGGTCATGCCTTCGGCCACGAAGAAGGCCCCCAGATCCGATTCAAAATCGAGGATCGAGACGCTGATCCCCAGTTCGTCGCGCCAGCCGTCGAAGCGGGCTGCCGCCTCGCCTGCCGTGGCACGGGATCGACCGGGCCAGGTGGCGTAGGCTTCGTCCGCGGCCAGGAAGAGCGCGCTCATGGCCGGGAAGCCCACCACGAGATGGCCCTGATCCGGTTCCATCACCAGGCCGTGGGGGATTTCGGCGATGGTCTCGCCTGCCACGTCCAGCGTGCGATCCACGCCTGCGCCGATCCAGCGGCTGTCGGTGTTGCCCTGCGCCTGCGCGTAGACAAGATTGAACTGCAAGCGCACGTCCAAAGACTCGCTCAGCGGCTGATCGGCCACCGGCTGATCCACAAAGCCGATGTACGCCTGATCCCCGGCCACGATGATGCGGGCGCTGTTGGGATCGGTCACCTCGCCGAACATGGGCAGGTAGATGCCCGCCGTCAGTTCGATGAAGCCTTCGCTCAGCGTGGGCGGCGTCTCGATGGTGATGGAGCCGTCCCAATCCGGCGTTTCGCGGGAGGGGTAGTCGCTCAGGCGCAGATCCTTGAGCGTCACGTAGAAATCGTCCACGGCGTAGACGGCATCTTGCGCCACCACTTCACCGGCACAGGTGTCACAGAAGGTGCCATTGGGGTTGAAGGGCAGATCGATCTGCACGTCCGCGCCCACGCCGTCGATACGGGTCAGGTTGTTGACCACGGCATCGGTCCACAGCCACAGTTTGTAGATGCCCGAACCGTTGTTGGTCTCGTCCAATCGGGCCAGCCAGGGCGTGATCGTCACATTCCAATAATCCAGCACCTGTTCATCGGGCAGCAGTTGACCGCTTTCCACGCAGCCGTTGACGAGGGTCAGGCTGTCGAAGCGCAGCGTCACGTTGGCGGGGTAGGGCAGGAAGATACTGCCCGCCACGGCGCTGTCCACCTCCACGTTGTCCATCCAACTCAGGCCGAAACGGGTCAATTCGGTGGTGTAGCCGGCCAGGCTCATATCGGTGGGGGGGACCAGAACATAGTCGGCCGCGCCGCTGACACCGCCGCGGCGCACATAGAGATCCTGTGCGCCGCTCCCCGCGGGGAAGACAATTTCGCCCGGCGTCGAACTTGGGCAGACGACCCACTTCAGGTCGTGGAATTGGGCGTTGAGTCCGGGTTCGTGCGTCTGATCCCCGGGGATGCCGTTGGCCGGTTTGCCCGCGGCCACCGTCCACCCCAGCCGCGGCACACGTGGACTCACCGCCGGCGGCACGTAGAGATCGTAGTCGGCGGGGTTGAGAGAGAACTGTGTCCAACGCACGGTGTCGGTGGTGGTCAAGGTGCCGGTGATGGCGGCGTTGGCGTTGAGCGTCAACTCGCCGAAGTTGCCGGTGAACTCTCGCAGCCCGCCGTTGCCGCCGCGGTAGCGGAAGAAGACGGAGCCTGTCTCCGCCGCGCCGCCGCGCATGCGCCCGTTGACGAAGTTGAACGACCATGCATCCGCCGTCATGTCGAAGCGGAAGGGGAAGGCGGTGCGGTAGGTGTGGGCGGCGTTGCGTGTCCACGAACCGTTCAGGCCGCCGTCAATGCCGCCGCCAATGCGATAAGAGACCGGCCCGCTGGTGTAACTTTGGCGCAGGAAGGCGTCGTTGCGCTGTTCGAGTGTGGCTGGCAGCGGGTTGCCCAGCACGTCCTCGTTGACGAAGCGGTCGCGGTAGAGCGTGCAGGTCGCCGCGAAGTCAATACCCTGGTGCGTCACCGTGAAGGACGCCGTGGGCACGATCAGCAGCGGCCAATCTTCCACGGCGTAGGGGAAGAACAACGTCGTCGGATCGGCGGCGCAATCCTGTGTGCCGGGGACGGTGCGGCTGAAGGTCAGATCGGGGCCGTTGATGGGCACGTCTAGGCCGGGCAGCGGCAGCGGTGATCCAGGGCCGTTGGGGCTGATGATCCAGTGCTTGAGCGTGGCGTCCACATTAAAGAGGACAAGGTCGGCAAACGCGCCCGCTTCGGTGAGGTACATTTCGTCGATGACATAGCGCCAGCGATCCGGGTAGATCACGGGCAGGTTGTTGACGTGCACAATGGCGTTGCCGGTGGGATCGATGCTCTGCACCACGCCACTGTTGTCGATGATTACATCCAGGAAGGTGACGCGCACCTGGACTGTCCGGGTGGGTGACACCGAAAGCTGTACGGCGGCGTCGCCGCTCACCCGCGCCGTGCCGTTGCCGAGCAAGTCGGTGAGGGTGTACTGGCGCACCTGTGCCGTCCAGTTCGGCCCGAATTGGAGGAAGGCGGGCGCGCCGTTGGGCAGCGTCTGCTGCGGGATGGGCTGCACCGGGTCCAGCGGCGGCGTGGGCACGCCTTCGGGGATCGTCACCTTGAAGACGGGCGTGTAGGCGATGATCTCGCCGCCCGCGGGCGCGGTGTCGATGCTCTTGTTGTTGTAGTCCACCAGACCGGCGTCGATCTGGAGGATCTGGTAGTAGGCGGTGTCGCCGGGGCGCACGTCACCGTCTACGAAACTGCTGCCCGCCACGATGGGTGTGATCTGGGCGAAGTCGCTGACGCCGTCACGGCTGCGGAAGAGGATGTAGCAGCAGGCCCCGCGATCGGGCAGTTCGATCTCCACCTGAGATTTGTTGTTGTTCCACTCGGCGCGACGGACCACAAACGGCGTCATGGGGCGCTCGCCCAAGTCGTCGAGGTTGACGTAGCGTGCCGGGTAGGCGTTGGAAATTTTGGATGCGCCGAAGATGGGGTTGGCTTCCACGATGTACCAGACCAGTTCGTCCGCGCCGATGCCGGAGGAGGTGTCGGTGAAGGTGTAGCTGTTGGTCACGTTGCTAGCGAAGCCGCGACCCTGCACTGTCAACGTGCCTACCGGGAATAGGCCTGATATGTCGGTGGGGCGATCTGGACCGTCTTTACGGTAGATGGTGAAAGTGGCCAGGTTCTGCGCGCCCACCATCTGCCAGGTGACGACGCCGTTGTACTCGCCGCCGGTGGTGGTAATGATCTGCGTGTTGCTGATCATCGGTGTGGAAATAATCTGGATCACGCTGGGCGAAAGCGTCCACCCCAATGGGCTGGAGATTTCGCTGAGGTTGCCGGCTTCGTCCTCGGCAATGGCTTGATATAAGACACTGGTTTCGCGTAGTGGGGTGTAGTCGTCTGTCCATGTGGGCCACTCGTCTACAGGCACGCGGTCGATGAGCAGGGGGGTGCCGTTGGTGGTATAGCGCCGGTAAATGCGCATGAAGGCGGTGTCTTCAGGTGTGCTGAAGCAGGGTTTGGTCAACGGTTGGCCGGGCAGGCCGATGCAGATGCCGGGCCGATTGGGCGGCGTGTTGTCGTCAACGCGGGCGATGACGGGCGCGCCGGGGATGCTGACGTTGCCGGCGGCGTCCTCGGCGACGATGCGATACCAATATTCGTCGTGCTCGTTCACCTGGCCGTCGCGCATCGTCCAACTGGGGCGAATGCCGTCGGGGCTAAGGATGTCCACCTGTTGCCACTCTGTCGGCCAGGGTGTGGTGGCGCGCTTGGCTCGGTAAAGGCGGTAGCCCACGGTGTCGCCGCTGCGTTCGTCGTCGGGCAGGGTGGCGAAGGTGATCAACACTTCGGGGCCGACGAACTCGGTGGGTTCGGTCACCTGCACGTCGAGGACTTCGACCGTGGCGGGGGGCAGGTAGTCGGGCGGGCGCAGGCAGTGGCTGTTGTTGGCGGGCGTGGTGGACGGTGCGCCGTCCTGTTGCAGCAGATCGAGCGCGGTGACGCGGTAGCAGTAGAGTCGATCCGTGCGCAGATCGCTGTCGGCCCAAAACCAGGAGAAGTCGTGGATCTCGTTGCCGGTGGTGACGCTGATGCCCAGGCTGTTGGTGATGGTCTCGGTTTGCAGCGTCTCGGCTGCCGTCACTTTGGGGAAGACCGGCTCACCGTTGACTTTTGTCCACTCGCCACAGTTGCCGGGCGCGACACAGCTCTGCCGCCAAACGTTGAAGCCGTTCTGCCACTGTGGGTGGTTCTGCCGACGGTTGAGATCTGGGTTCCAGCGCAGGAAGATCGATGCGTGCGCGCCGCGCTTCATGTTCTGGATCGTGAGGTCGTTGTAGCCGCTGGTGGGCACGTTGACCGTCCCCTCGAAGGCGGTGACGTTTTCGGGCGCGATGAGTGAGGTAGGCGCGCTGGTGTCTACGCGCACCGGGCCGACGATGCGCCCGTTGATGCGCACCCAGTAGGTGTAGACGCCGGTGGCGCTGAAGTCTTCGTCCCAGTAGCCCTTGCCCAGCACTTCGGCCACACCGGCGTCCTGGTTGGCGATGGCCTGCACGACGAAGGAGTTGGTCCCTTCCTGAATGTACTGATGCATCTCGGCTACGGTGGTCAGCGTCACAGGGACACGCACACCGTCGGCGTTGAGGGTGCTGGAGAAGACACCGCTCAGGTAGCTCCAATTGTCACCGAGCAGGGGCATGGCCGTGGCGTCGTCGTAGATCGGGGCGACCTGGGCGATGAGGCCTATGTTGGGCCGTCCTGTGGGGAGGGTGGTGGGTGGCGCGGGCTGGCGCAGCACTTCCACGGTGGCGCTGTAGGGGCTGATGGGCAGTTGCCAGCGCAAGAAGACGCGCCCGGCGGCGTCTACGGCGTAGCCTAGCCGCGGCGGGCCACCGTCCAACCCCGCTGTGCCGGTGACGGGTGACGGCGGTATGGGCAGTTGCCAGGCCGGGCGCAAACTGTAGATGTCGTCCAGATCGATGATGCCGTTTTCGTCGAAGTCGAAATCGGGGCGGTAGGGTGCGCTGCCCTGGGGTGTCCCTGCCAGCGCGGCGACCGATTGCAGATCGACAATGTTGATGCGTCCGTTGCAGTCGACGTCGCCCAGCGGACAGGGATCGACGACGGTTTCCTCGCCGTGGGCGGTCTGCGCGGTGAGCAAGTTGTCCGTCACGGTGAAGGAGAGGAAAAAGAGCACAATCAGGCCTGCGGCCAGCGCCAGGGGGAGCAATAATTTGCGGTTCATGGTCGTCTCCTCTAGCGGTTGACGCTGGGTAGGTAAATGCGGTTGGCCGGTTCGCTGAGGACAAGCGTGCCGCCCTGCACCGTGGGCGTGGTCGCCTGCGCGTTGACATCGGTGACGAGCGCGTTGGTCAACGTGAGTGGGGTTTCGCCGATTTTGCCGGTGGCTTTGAGGTGGATTACGGCCAGGGTGGCGCTGCCGTTAAGGCCGGCGGCTTTGCCGTAGGTCACCGCGCCGAGGTTGGCTGTCCCTGGTGTGTCGGTGACGGGGCCGAGGGCAACGGCGCAGCGTTGCGTCTGGGCGTTGCAGTTGATCTCTGCGCCGAAAGCCGGGTCGATGGTCATGCCGGTCACGGTGACGAAGGTGGGATCATAGACCAAGTCGAATTCCCATGCGCCGAGGTTGGCGGCGTCTGAGATGTCGAGCAGCACATTGATGCTCGTGCCGTCCGTTGAGGGGTCCGCGGGCAAGATGAGGCTGATCTTAGGCGTTGCGGCCTGGATGCGAGTGGCACCTGCCGTTAAGCCGGCAAGGAGTACACCCAGCAGCAAGAAAACAGAAAATAGACGGTAACTCCGCATGCGATTCCTCCTGGTGTGGCTGAATGATGTACGGTTTGGCTGTATTTAGTATGAGCGAGAGACGCTAAGATTACTTGAGATCACTGTAGGAGATTCGGCTCAAAACGACTCAAGATCGCTGCCTGCGAGGATGGGGTGTGGTTTGAATGTGGATCTTTAAATCTGTGCGAGGGTGATGTAAGCGAAATGGGGCGATAAATCAAGTATCAGGGTAAGAGGGGTGCATTTCACGCTGGAGGCGAGATCGACCTTCCGAGAAGGGGGCAGCAAAATGACGTGAACGGCGTAGCAATCTTGACCGCTTCTCGGAAGGTTGTTGCCCCTTACTAGAAATGCACTCGGTAAGAGGTGAAGAAAGAGGTGAAGAAAGAGGTGAAGAAAGAGGTGAAGAAAGAGGTGATCCCAGCCAGGAAGGTCTACCTTCCTGGCTGGGATCAAGTGAGTGGCTATGCCATCGGACGTTGCTGTTTCAATCCGGGGCCGGAAGGTAGCTGATTGGGATAACCGAAGACCGCAGACGGCTGCTGGTTGAAGCGGTGGCGACGAATGCGTGCGTAGACACGAGCTGTGAACTCGCGGGGCTGAATTGCGGACGGCAGCCAATCGTCGGCGCCTGCCTCTACAGCTAAGGCTGGGTTTACCGGCTTTTCATCGCTGAAAAGGATGATGATGGGGGCCGCAGTGTAGAGACGCAGTGCAGCCGTCGCCACGAATATATCAAAGTCGGCATCTGCGTTGATCAAGACAGCTTCCACTTTTTCGCCTTTGCGCAGGCTGCGTAAGCCGTCGCCGACTTTGCCCACGTAATCAATATCGAAGTCAATTGCGGCCAATTGAACGACTTGGGCGCTGTCAACTTCCCAACCCACAGCCAAAAGCTTCGGGCATTGGTTGTTGTTTTTGTAAAGGCCTTGCAGCATAGAGAAGAGATCTTCTTGTTTCATGTTTGGTTCCTTGGACTCCTGCTCGTTGTTATGCGGGCAGGTAACAATAATATGTGGTGGATGATTTACTACAGTCTGTTCCGGTTGTAGAGAACACACTGCCTGTGTGTTTCATAGTTTACTGTTGGAGCGTTGCTTGATGTGTCATCTTGCGTTTCATTGATCTGTACTTGCGTGATTCATGCTTTCGGTTTGCTGTCAGCGTAGAGAAGTGGATGCTCTCAGCCTGAGCGTTGGACAGCCGCTGTGTGTTCGAGTAGACAAATTTGTGGCTGCCTTTACGGTTTGATCACAATCGGCAGTAGGTACTCATGGGCTGCCTGACCTTGACTATCGGAATCGAGATAATTGGGAATGCCATCTCCATCCTCGTCGCCGATACCTTCGATGGCATCGGGAATGCCGTCGCCGTCGGAGTCTGTATCGAGGTAGTTGGGAATGCCGTCTCCATCGGTGTCGGTGATACCTTCGATGGCATCGGGAATGCCGTCGCCGTCGGAGTCTGTATCGAGGTAGTTGGGAATGCCGTCTCCATCGGTGTCGGCGTCGGTTTCTTCAACGTCGAGAATGCCGTCGCCATCGTCGTCTGCGTCATTTTTGTTGGGCACACCATCGCCATCAAAGTCACAAGTGCCTGCAGCGATGCTAGGGATACACGGATCGTTGTTGGCTGGGTCCAGTTCATCTGCGACGCCGTCGTCGTCTCTGTCTTCGATGCTGGATTCGAGTGCGTCGATAATGCCGTCGCCGTCGGTGTCGGTTGGGGTGGTGGCGTCCATACCGACTTCTTCCTTATCGTTTTTGCCGTCGCCGTCTGTGTCAGGATCGAGTGGATCGGTTTTGGCGAGTGCTTCGTCAGCGTCGGTGAGTCCGTCGTTGTCGTCGTCGGTGTCTTCGGCATCGGGAATGCCGTCGCCGTCTGTATCGATAGCCGACGGTTTGCTGTTAGGGTCAAGTGGATCGGTGCCCTCTTCGAGTTCAACCTCGTCAGAGAAGCCATCGTTGTCGTCATCGTTGTCCAGCGCGTCCGGGATGCCGTCTCCGTCTGTGTCGACTGGTTTGTCTTGTGCATCCAGCGGGTCTGTGCCCAACAGATTTTCCGTCTTGTCGGAGAAGCCGTCGCCGTCATCGTCGGCGTCTTCGCTGTTGGGCAGGCCGTCGTTATCCAGGTCGCAAGCGCCTGCGGCAATGCTGGGGATACAGGCATCGGTGTTCGCCGGGTCAAGTTCGTCGACAACGCCGTCGTTGTCGGCGTCTTCGATGCTGGATTCGAGGGCGTCGATGATGCCGTCGCTGTCTGTATCGCGGCCAACTTCGCTCAAGTCTCCCTTGCCATCACCATCGGTGTCGGGATCGAGCGGATTGGTGCCGAGCGCGATTTCAGCTTCATCGGTCAGGCCGTCGTTGTCGTCATCGGTGTCTTTGCTGTCGGGAATGCCGTCGCCGTCTGTGTCAATGCCGAGTGGTAGAGGGCATTCGATGAATGTACTGGTTGGGTTGTTTCCGGCATAACGATTGAAAGACAAGCTGTTGTTGATACTTATCGATATTTGGTTGTTAATATTTGCTGAAAGGTTCGTAATAATCGCCTGTTGAATCGAGCCGTTATTCGGCAATATGGCGATGTCCTGACCTTGGCAGCCGTTAGGCAATTGGAAACTAAAGAGGGGTATCGCCTGATTAGCAACGGCTGAAGTCGTGAGTGAACCAGGTCTCAATGCCACTTGATAGACTTCGTAGCCGGCAAGGTCGGAAGCATCTTTGCCTGTGATGACTGCATAAGCCGTGGGAAGTAGCCGTTGTGTGTCCCAACTGCCGTTGACGGCGGTAAATTCACCCCGGTTGCTGGGCAGCGGCTCTACATAAGGAGCGGTTACCGTTTGATTAGGAATTAGAAGTGTAAAGAGCGCCGTTGAGACGAGAACTTTATCGGCTGTAAAATTAGGGTAAGCGACGCCTGTAACCGTTGAACCTTCTAAGATAATGCCGTAGGTGACGCTGTTTTCTTGTGCCGATGCTACGGTGACAATGTGGTTAGCTGGGACCATAGTTAGTAGTACAGCAAGCAGCAGTGAATATAAGCGGTGCAATTTCGACTGCATTGTATTTCTCCGTGAAATCATGATTTGTGTAGCTGGTGTAAGTGATAATCTATAAAAATTTCATACTTGTCGTTAGTGAAAGTGTAGATGTGTTTCGTTATGTATCTTGGCGCGTACCGTTGCATAAAAGAGATTTTGCGTGAATCGCGCTTTCATTTTGCTGTCAGAATACCCTTCGCTTTTATTCCGTATACATAGCTACCTGTGTAAAAATTCCTGTGCACAAAAAAAAGAGAAGGTCGCCTCTGAAGGTGACCTTCTCTTTACTTAGGATATAAAGACGTGTGGTGACTGACTATGTGCGATGCATCTGCTTAGAGAACGGCCTGTATGCATCATCGACTAAGCTGCAACATGACTTGCCTTTCGTATACGAACAATCGTATACGAAAGGCAAGTGACATTTACGGAAGCTGCTCCACAATCACGTAGGTGGGGAAGCCGAAGATGTTGCGTGGGTGGCCGTCGACGATGTTGAAGAGGGTGTCCACATCCTCACCGGTGAAGATGGTGTCGCCGTTCAGGTTGATATCCACATTGTTGTAGCCACGCAATATGAAACTGCTGAGGCCGAAGATATTGCCGGGGGCCTGGTCGATGGCTGTGAAGATGGTATCGATATCGTTGTTCTGGCCGTTGAAGACAGTTCGTCCGTCGCCGTTGGCGTCGCCGGCCCAC
>WGMT01000045.1 GCA_016124945.1 bacterium
CCTGCAACCTGCAACCTGCAACCTGCAACCTGCAACCTGCAACCTGCAACCTGCAACCTGCAACCTGCAACCTGCAACCTGCAACCTGCAACCTGCAACCTGCAACCTGCAACCTGCAACCAATCATTTTTCATCATTCATCTCTCTAGACAGGACACGGAGCCATGACCGACACACCCCGAAAGATTCTTGTCGGCGTCGCCTGGCCATACGTCAACGGCGAAAAGCACATCGGCCAGATTGCGGGCGCGTACTTGCCCCCAGATATCTTCGCTCGCTTCCAGCGCATGATGGGCAACGACGTTTTGATGGTCAGTGGCTCCGACACCCACGGCACCCCCATCACGCTACAGGCCGAAAAAGAAGGTATCTCGCCAGCCGAGGTGATTGAGAAGTATCACCACCTTTTCGTGGACGGCTGCCTTGCCATGGGGTTGACCTTCGATCTCTACAGCCACACCGACACCCAAAACCACTGGGATGTGACGCAAAAACTCTTCTTGCGCCATTTGGAAAACGGCTACATCTATAAAGACACACAGAAGCAGTGGTTCGACGCTCAGGCCAACCGCTTCCTCGCCGACCGCTACGTCGAGGGGACCTGCCCATTCTGCGGCTACGAGGACGCTCGCGGCGATCAGTGCGACAACTGTGGGCGCATCTACGACGCCCTGGAGTTGAAGAATCCGCGTTCGAAGATCACCGGGAACACTGATCTGGAAGTGCGCGAGACGGAACACTTCTTCCTCGATCTGGGCAAACTCAACGAGCCGCTGCTCAAATGGGTGGAGACGGGCAAAACACACTGGCGACCCAACGTGCTCAACTTCACCAAGGGGCAACTTGGGCTAAACGAACTGCGCGGACGCCCCATCACCCGCGACATTGATTGGGGCGTCACGATTCCGCTGCCCGGCTTCGAGGGGAAGCGCATCTACGTCTGGTACGACGCCGTCATCGGCTACCTGAGCGCCGCTGTGGAATGGGGGCTGCTCAACAACACCGACACCTGGCGCGCATGGTGGGACAGGGACGTCAACCCCGACGCCCTGATCTACAACTTCATTGGCAAAGACAACATCCCCTTCCACACCGTCATCTGGCCGGGCATGCTCATGGCCTACAACGACGGCGAAGGCGGCGAAAGGTTCAACCTGCCCTACGACGTGCCGGCCAACGAATATCTCAACTTCCGCGGCATGCAGTTCAGCACCAGTCGCGGCAACGTGATTGGCTTCAACACTGTATTGCGCGAATTCCAGGCCGACGCCTGGCGCTATGTCCTCACGGCGGTGGCGCCCGAAAATGCCGACACCGACTTCACCTGGGCCGACTTTGTGGAACGGGTGAACAGCGAACTGGTGGCCAACTGGGGCAATCTGGCCAACCGCATGCTCGGCTTCGCCTACAAGCGCTTTGAGGGTGTCGTCCCCGCGCCGGGGGAACTGGATCAGGCGGATCGCGACCTGCTTGACGAGATCCGCGCCGGCTTCGACAGCGTGGGTGCGCTCTACGGTGCCGTCAAACTCAAAGCAGCGCTCCAGGAAGTCCGCCGCCTTAGCCAGCGTGTCAACCAATATCTCAACGATAAAGCGCCCTGGCAGAGTATCAAGACCGACCCGGATGCCGCCGCCACCAGTGTATACGTCTCGTTACAGGCCATCGACTGGCTCAAGGTGATGTGGTCGCCCATCCTGCCCCACAGCAGCGAAGCGCTGCACAGCTACCTGGGCTACAGTGAACCGATCTTTGGGCGTCAGTACACCGAAGAAGTAGCTGACGCCCGTGGCACCCATCGTGTGCTGCGCTACGATCACAGTGCCGCCACCGTCCACTGGGAAGCCGGAACCCTGACGCCTGGTCAGACGTTGAAAGAGCCGCAACCGCTCTTCATCAAACTCGACCCGGCGCAAATCCTGGGTGATACAGCAACGGAGTAGGGGTTTGCGTGGGGTGGAAGCAGCTAAGGACGCAGCGTCCCCATCTGCTTTCACCCCACGCAACCCCTCCCCCCGCAGTCAAGATAACGTCATGACCCAATTGAACGCTCGCTCGCCCATTACAATTACGCATTACGCATTTCTTATCACCTACCTCGCCCTCGCCACCCTCTTTGCGGTGACCACCCCGGCTTGGCAAAATCCTGATGAACCGGCGCACTACAACTACATCGCCCACATCGCCCGCGGTGACGGGCTGCCCTACCTGCAAATGGGCGATTACGATCAAGCTTACCTGGCACAGTTGACGAGCGAGAAGTTCCCACCCAACCTCTCGATTGAGCCGGTGCGCTATGAATCCCATCAGCCACCGCTCTACTACCTCCTTGCTACACCGGTCTTCTGGCTGACGGACGGCAGTTTGATGGCGC
The DNA here is from genome assembly GCA_016124945.1 of bacterium. Lineage (GTDB taxonomy): Bacteria > Chloroflexota > Anaerolineae > Caldilineales > Caldilineaceae > RI-153. The sequence continues at coordinate 2,372 of WGMT01000045.1, forward strand.
TGCGCCTCTTGAACGCGCTGATCGGCGTCGCCGTGATTACTTTGATCTTCCTTAGTGTGCGTGTCATCTTTCCGGCTCAGCCGCGTATCGCCCTAAGCGTTGCCGCGTTCGTCGCCTTTCTGCCCATGCACATTGCCATCCTGGCCTCGGTGAACAACGATCCCCTGGCGGGGGTGATTGTGGCGGCGACGATGTACGTCCTATTGCGATGGGTACGAGGCGAGTTTGCCGGTTTGCAGGTGGTAAGCCCGCCAGTAGAGAAGCAGGCCACACGCAACACGCAATCCGCCATCCGCAACTCGCAACTCGCAGCCCGCCTTTCTCAATTCGCAACTCGCAACTCGCCCCTCCTTCTTCTTGGCCTGCTCATCGGTCTGGGTTTCTTGACCAAAGCCACCACCTATGTGCTGCTGCCTGTGGTGGTATTGACCGTCTTCGCCGTCTCTTGGTGGCGCGGTGGATGGCGGCGCGCCCTGGTCAAGGTGACGGCGGTGAGCATCTGGGCGCTGCTGCTGGGGGTGCCGCTCTGGCTGCGCAACATCTACCTTTACGGCGGCGTCGATTTCCTCGGCCTGGCCTGGCACGACCTCGTGGTGGTAGGCCAGCCCACCACCGCTGAGTGGATCGCGGCCAATGGCTGGGCCGCCTACCTGGAACGCGCCTGGCGCTTCACCTTCAGCAGCTTTTGGGGCGTCTTCGGCTGGATGGGCGTCTTCATGGACGGGCGCATCTACACGCTGCTCACGCTGTTTAGCTCGTTGATCGCCGTCGCCCTGCTAGCGCGGACAGCCCAAGTACGGCGCTGGTGGCCTCTCCTCGACACCGCCCAACGGGGACAACTGGCCGTGCTGGCATTGCTACTGACAGGCGTGGCGGCATCGTATGTCTGGTACAATCTGGGTTTCGTACAACATCAGGGGCGCTACCTCTTCCCCGCGCTGCTGCCCATCGGCCTGCTTGTGGCCGTGGGGTGGCGGTCGCTGTTGCGTCCATTGCCCAGTCTGCTGGGCGCAATTTTCTTGCTGATAGGCGTCATTGTGGCTGTCCTCTTTGGCTGGGACCCGGATCGGTGGACGCTTCTTTTTGTTGGATGCGGTATCACCGCGTTGCTTGCCTACGCCGCCTTGACCGTCCGCTTACGCTGGTGGGATCAACCACCGGCGTGGATTGAGGCTCTCCCCTTTGTGTTGCTGGCATTGCTGGACATCGCCATCCCTTTCCTGTATATTGGTCCGCAATTGGGCTAGTAGGTGAGGTGATGAATGTCAGTTTGTCACGTATGCGGATCTGAAGAGTTTAAAGTTGACTATGTCGATGAGGTTTTCTTGATCGACGGGAGCTATACTGTCGTTGAATACGTACCGGCTCACGTTTGTCTTCGCTGTGGGGAGAGGATTTACAGCCGTCAGACGACTGAGGCCGTAAGACAGTTGATCCACAGCGGCGTACCGACGCGTAAGATGCAAGTTGATGTGTTTGAGCTTGATACAGTAGAGGGCTAGCTGATGCAGACAACTTACCCGCACACAGGCTATCGACCGGCGACAAGCCGGCGCAGTTCGGTGGATTTCCTAATCATCTACGCGTCGGTGGCGCTGTTGACGGCGATTGCCATCTTTGCTGCCTGGCAATTCTGGCACACAGACCGTGTCTACAGCGGCGTGCGTGTGGCCGGTGTCCCTGTGGGGGGGCTGACCCGCGCCCAGGCTGTTATCCGCCTCAACGAAGAGTTGACCCCTTATCCACTCGCTCCTATCACCCTCTATCATAATGAACGACAATGGCTACTCAGCAGCAATCAGGTTGCGCCGCAGGTAGACATGATGGCGGCCATCAATCAAGCCTATCTGATTGGTCGGCAGGGTGCTTTCCTGGAAAAAACTGTGGATCAGATCGGCGCGTTTGTAGGACGTTACAACATCGCCCCACCGTTGACCTTCCATGAAGGCGCCGTGCGCCAGCAGATCAGCCAGATCGCGGCGCACATGCGCCGTCCTGGGCGGGCGGCGGTGCAAATGGGGAGTGTCACACTGCCGTCACAGCCCGGCCTGGATGTAGACGTTGATGCCACCGCCGCGCAGGTGATGAACGCGCTGCGAAACAATCAGGTTGCCGTCATTTCCGTGCAAACCTTTACCGTGCAGCCGCCGGACGCAGCCGCTGTGAACAGTACCACCGCGTCATCTTCGCCATTGCGGACGCCGATTACGCTGCGTGACACGCAGAGCGGGCTCACCTTTGCCCTGGATGCCGCCGTCCTTTCCATGATTGCGCCGAATGGAGATGCCTCGCGCATCAACGAAAGCGCCCTCCGCTCGCTTATAGAGGCGTGGGCTGCACAGGTTGACATCCCCGCCCAGGACGCACGCCTACGCTTCAACCGTGCCACAGGCCAGGTCGAGGTGATCAGCCCCAGCGTAATTGGGCGTAGCCTGGACGTTGACGCGACCGTAGACGGTGTAATCCAGGCGTTGACGACAAATAGCACGCAAATTCAGTTGCCTGTCAGTGCCGTTGCGCCTAACGTAGACGCCAACAACATCGGCTCGTTAGGTATTCGCGAATTAGTTGCTTCGGGGACAACCTACTTCCGCGGCAGTAGTTTGGCCCGCATCCGCAACATCGAAGTGGCCACCGAGAAATTCGTGGGTGTGGTCATCCCGCCCAGGGGTGTGTTTAGCTTCAACCAGATTGTGGAAGATGTCAGCGCTGCCAATGGTTTTGAAGACTCTGCCATCATCTGGGGCGATCAAACCATGATTGGCGTGGGCGGCGGCGTCTGTCAGGTGAGTACAACCGTCTTCCGTGCCGCCCTCAACGCCGGTTTCCCCATTGTGGAACGTTACAATCATGGCTATGTTGTAAGCTGGTACGGCGATCCGGGCCTGGACGCTACCATTTACACCCCCACCGTCGATTTCCGCTTTCGCAACGACACCAGTGCCCATCTACTGGTTCAGCCTACTGTAGACAGCGTCAACGGCGTCATCACCTTCGACTTCTACGGCACCAAGCCCAACCGCCAGGTGAGCATCGGCCAGCCGGTGATCAGCGACGTCAAAGAGCCGGGCGCTCCCGTCTACCGCATCGACGAAAGCCTTGCCCCTGGGCAGCGTCGCCAGGTTGAGTACGCCCAGCGCGGCATGACCGTCACCGTCGAGCGTACCGTCACTGAGAACGGCAATACCCGCGTCGACAAGATCCTCTCCCAGTATCAGCCTTGGAACGCCGTCTTCCTCGTGCCGCCGGGGACGGAGATCCCGACGGCGCCGGCGGTTGGCAGTGGCGGCTAGGGCGTGGCGACCGAGTTGAGCTTCTGAAATCGCCTAATCGCTTGATCTCATGTCGACATGAGATCAAGCGGTTAGGCGATTTCCGATCCAATCCCCAATCCCCATCTTGTCCCCTGCCCACACCTGTGCTAAAGTGTCCCGATGCATCTAAAGCGCTTTAGGTACGTCATTTTCCACACTTGAGGAATTCATGTACACCAGTCAGCAGCAACCCTTGTCCCCTGCTTTAACCAGCCGTGTCATTCGTCGCTCGCCCATCTACTACGGGTGGATTATCGCCATTGCCGCCACGTTGGGCATGATTATGACCAGCCCTGGCCAGACCTACGCAGTTTCCATTTTCCTCGAACATTTCATCGTTGATTTAGGCATCAGCCGCTCTTTGGTAAGTACACTGTACACGCTGGGTACACTGGTTGGCAGTTTTGCCCTGCCCCTAATCGGTCGACAGATCGATGTGCGTGGCCCCCGCATGATGACGGTGCTGATCTCGCTTTTCTTCGGCATTGCTTGCATCTACATGGGGTATGTGGCCAATGCAGTGATGCTAGGGCTAGGCTTTGTGGCAATCCGCATGATGGGCCAGGGCGCGCTAGGACTGGTGAGTTCATACACGATCAACCAGTGGTGGGTGCGCCGTCGGGGCATGATGATGGGGCTGTCGGGGTTAGGCATGTCGCTGATCGGGATGGGGCTTTTCCCTTCGCTGATTCAGTGGCTAATCGACGATTTCGGCTGGCGCACCGCCTACCCTGTGCTGGGTATTTCGATCCTCGCGCTGATGCTGCCGGTGAGTTATCTCTTCTATCGTGAACGGCCGGAGGCATATGGGCTGAAGCCGGATGGCATGGCCAAGAAGGCAAGCGACGCCGGTGTCGAGGATGTTCCGCTGCTCGAAGAAGAGTGGACGTTGCCCGAAGTGTTGCGCACACCTGCCTTCTGGATTATCACGGCTGGGTTGGCGTCTATGTCGATGTTATCGACGGGGCTTTTCTTTCACGCCGTGAGTATTTTCAGCGACAACGGCCTGTCTGCGGCGGTGGCGGCCTCAGCGTTCGTGCCCGTGGCAGTGACCACAGCGCTTGTCAACTTGTTGGGCGGCGTCTTGGTGGATCGGATCTCGGCGCGTTTTTTGCTGGCCACGGCGCTTGTCTTCCAGGCTGTGGTGCTGGTAATGGCCCATTCCTTGGGCAGTGTGAGCATGGCCCTGTTTTACGGCGTTGCCCTTGGCGCAACCTCAGGCCTGCAACGTGCGGTAAGTACTGTGATCTGGGCCAATTACTTTGGGCGACTGCATCTGGGCGCCATCAGCGGCGTCACGACGACGATTCTTGTGGCGGGTTCTGCCTTTGGCCCCATGCCGTTCGGCATTGCCCGCGACTTGATGGGCAGTTACAACTTCATTTTGAATATCTCCGCGATTATCCCTCTCTTCCTTGCCATTGTGGCCCTCTTTTTACGCCGCCCCCAAAAGTAAGCTTGATAAAAATGACGCCAAGCCGACGGACGCGCTACGTCTGCCGCACTATCGGGCTTCGCACCGATCCACCACGTACGAAAGTATGCTAGCGTTGTCTCATCTGAGAGAGTTACAATATTTTGTGTGGTTGGCTTACGTCACCGCAGCCTGAATCCGCAGTGGATCAGCGCAACGCCGCGCTGCATGTGATTCAGGACAGGTATTTTCCACGCGTACCATCCCTTCTTATCTTGATGACTACGGGAGAACAAAACGCTATGAAGGATCTCATCGACGATGCGACCCCAGTCGCCGCTGCCGTCGACATGGATGAAAGCAGCCCTGCTGAAAGTCACTCTGCTGGGCTGGAAGGCGCTGTAGGCTGCGCCGAGATGGCCGAAGTTGAGGCGCTGCAATCAGGCGAGAAGCGCTTCAACCGACGGGCGCTGCTGGGCGCCGGTCTGTTAAGCGCCGCCGGGATTGCCGCAGGCGTTGCTGCCCCGGCGCACGGCCTCGCCGCCCCCGCCACACAGGACACACCCGTTGTGCCTGCTATGCGCTCGCCCCGCCCCACCCCACGCGCCTTGACCAGCGGCGCCGCACCGGATCGGCCCAGTATGGCGATCCTTGCGCTCAACCGCATGGCCTTCGGCCCCCGCCCCGGCGACATTGATGCGTTCAATGCGCTGGGCAACGACGACGATGCCCGTCTTCAGGCGTATGTGGAGCAGCAACTCAACCCACAGAGCATTGACGACAGTGCATTCGAGGCTTATCTGGCGTTGTGGAATTTTCAGACGTTGGGCAAGTCGCTGGAACAATTGTGGGCCGATCACCTCAAGCAAAAGGACGTGGAATGGTCCTATCGGCGGCTGCCTGCGTGGGAAACGGAACGGGCTACGTTTCTACGTGCGCTCTATAGTCAGCGTCAATTAAACGAAGTGCTGGCCGATTTCTGGCACAACCACTTCAATGCCTATGGCTGGGATAGCTGGCAGCAGAGCACCTGGGTACATTACGACCGCGATGTGATCCGCGGCAATATGCTCGGCAACTTCCGCAAAATGGTAGGCGATGTGGCCAAAAGCCCCGCCATGCTCTTTTACCTCGACAATCAGTCGAACGAAGGCGGCAACCCCAACGAAAACTGGGCGCGTGAACTCTTTGAACTGCACACACTCGGCTCAGAAAACTATCTGGGCGTCATCCCTACCACCAACAGCGGTGGGCTTTACGAGCACCCGGCGCCCAAAGGCAGCGACGGCTGGCCCGCCGCCTACGTCGACGACGATGTCTACGGCGCCACCACCAGCTTCACCGGCTGGCGCACCAACACCGATACCGGCATTTTCAACTTCGAAGCATCACGTCACTTCCCCTACCAGAAGATCGTTTTAGGGCGCACGATTCCTTCGCAGCAGGGCATTCAAGACGGCGAAATCGTGCTCGATATTCTGGCCAATCATCGAGGAACAGCCACCTTTGTCTGCCGAAAGCTTTGCAGGCGCCTCATCGGCGACAATCCGCCTGAAAGTGTGGTACAAGCCGCGGCGGACGTCTTCTACGCCGCCAGACAGGCCGATGATCAATTGAAGCAGGTAGTGCGTACGATCCTGCTTTCGCCCGAATTCCGCAACACCTGGGGCGAGAAGATCAAGCGTCCTTTCGATTTCGCCTGCTCCGTCCTCCGCGCCACACAATGCAACTACGATGCCCGATCTGATGCCTTCTTCTGGTGGTACAACGGTATGGGGCAGAGCCTTTTTGGCTGGCGACCGCCGGACGGTTACCCCGATGTCAAAGAAGCGTGGAGCAGTACCATGCCCATGTTGCAGCGCTGGCGCTTCGTCAACACCATGTTGGGCTGGAAGATTGGCGGTGAAGGCGAAGACAAAAACAACTTACGCATTAACTTCGACGGTATCATGCCCGCTAATTATGCCACCCCTGAGGAAGTTGTCGACTTTTGGAGCATCCGCCTGCTTGGTTACCAGCTACCCGAGCACGAACGTACACAGATTGTGGAATTCATGGCCTACGGCCGCGGCACCGACACCGATCTACCGGCGGATCAGATAACCGAACGGATCCGCTACATGGTTGGGCTGATCCTCATGTCTCCGTCGTTCCAGTGGCGCTAGTATTCGTACGATTCCTTCCGCTTCAGGTGAAACGCACCTGAACCGTTACTCGCAACATGCGATTCCAGGAGAAACCAACATGGCGAAAAAAGGTGTTTCGCGGCGTGGATTTGTGGCGGGCTGTTCGGCGGCGATTGCAGCGCTGGCCGGTGCTCGGCTGACCCATGTGGCCTTCGGTAGCCCCGAAGCCGAACCAAACCAGGACATTCTCGTTACCGTCTTTTTGCGCGGCGGTATGGACGGACTGAGCGTGGTTGCGCCCATCGCCGGTGCAGACCGCGGCCACTACGAATCGTCGCGCTCTTCTCTGGCGTTGCCGCTGACAGGCGACAACGCCATGCGTCCGCTAAACGACTTCTTTGGGCTGCACCCGGCGGCGGCGCCCTTCCACGAACTTTACCAGGCAGGCAAGGCGGCCATCATCCACGCTGCCGGGCTGACCAGCGACACGCGCAGCCACTTCGATGCCATGCAGTACATGGAGTTGGGCACACCCGATCAGAAGGTAAGCACTTCGGGCTGGCTCACCCGTCACCTGATGACGGCGGGCAACCTGCCGCCGGAAATCATTGCGCCGGCGGTGGCCGCAGGCATGTCTGCGCCCACGTCGCTGTTGGGCAGCCGCGAAACCATCGGCATGACCTCGCCCCGCGACTTTTCATACAACGGTCACTGGGCTTATGGAAGCTGGCAGCGCATGGCCTTGCGCAAGATGTACACTGGCAACACCTGGCTGCACCAATCAGGGATTCAGACACTAAACGCTGTGGACGTCATCGAGTACGCCAGCCCCGACACCTACACGCCCGAAAACGGCGCCACCTATCCTAATGGCAGCTTTGGCAACAGCCTGCAAACCGTGGCGCAGATGATCAAGATGCAGTTGGGCATGCGCCTGGCCACCATCGATCTGGGCGGCTGGGACACGCACGAATACCAGGGCGACGGTGGCACCGGCTACTTTTCCAACAAAATGGCCGAGTTGACAGGCGGTCTCCTCGCCTTGATGACCGATTTGAGCAATTCCAGCGGCACCGATCACACGCAGCGGCTCACGGTCGTGGTAATGAGCGAATTTGGCCGCACCTTCAAGCAGAATGCCAGCCGCGGCACCGATCATGGACACGGCAACGTCATGTTTGTGGTGGGCGGCGCTGTCAACGGAGGGCAAGTCTACGGGCAGTGGCCTGGCCTTGCCACAGATCAACTCTACGATCGCCGTGATCTTGCCATCACCACCGACTACCGCCAGGTGCTCAGCGAGATCCTGATTCGACGGCTGGGCAATCCCCGGCTTGGCGTCATCTTCCCGGGCTATGCCAACTACAGCCCGCTTGGTATCCTACAAGGGACGGACATCGCCCCGAACTACGACAATGTGATGCCTACGCCCACCCCCGTCGGCACGCCGAGTAGCACCGACAACGATCTTGGCGGCCCTCACCGGGTCTATCTGCCGAATACGCAGCGATAAAAAAGAAGAATGATGAATGAAGAATGGGACGTGCAGTGCCCATTCTTCATTCATCATTCTTCTGTGCCGGTGTTAACCAATGCTATAACAGAGTTTCAACCAGTCCACGCACTACGCACTCAATGTCATTAAGTTAAGGCTGGACGACAGACGACGGACGACAGCAGAAGTGACTTCGCATGTCACCTGCAACCTGCCACAGTCCTCCACACTGTTTAACTTAATGACATTGACTACGCACTACGCAATCTCTTCTCTACAGCATTGCCTAATGCCTCAACTCATTCATCACCATCGGCAACAGCGGCAGCAGATCCCCGGCGAGGACGCCCGCCGGGCCGATTTCGTCTTCGCACAATTCGCCCGCCCGCCCGTGGACCCACGCGCCCAGGCAAGCGGCGTCAAAGGGATCGAGCCCCTGCGCGAGGAAGCCGGTGATCGTCCCCGCCAGCACATCGCCGGTGCCTGCGGTGGCCAGGGCGGCTGTCGCTACCGGCAGCACCGCCAACCGTCCGTCGGGGTGGGCGATGACGGTGTACGGCCCTTTGAGCAGGATCACGGCCTTCCAGGCGGCGGCCTTCTCGCGGGCGAGCGACCAGGCGTTTTCCGTCACTTCGGACACATTTTCCATGCCGCACAGTCGCGCCATTTCTGCCGGATGTGGGGTAAGTACCACCTTGGCGGGGAGTAAGTCGGGCCAGTTTTCGAGTTTGGCCAGGTTGTTCAGCCCGTCAGCGTCGATGACCATCGCCGGTAAAGACGGAATCGCCTCGGGCGTGGCTGCTTTGCTGCTGCGCCGCCGCCCACCGAAGGGTGTCTCCCCAATCCCCTCGCTGCTTTCCCTCTCTTCGGCCAGCCCGTCATCTGTGCGTTGGAACGATCCCGGCAGCACTGAGCGCGCCGCCCGTCCTTCGCCCGTGAGCAGGTGACGGATGAAGTTGCGCGTTGTCTCCTCCTGTCCTAACCCTGGGCCGAGCAGGAGCGCATCGTAGTCGGCCAACTTTTGGTGGATGAGGTTGACGGCGTTCTCGCTGATCACGCCCAGTTCGTGAGGCAGCAGGATCCACGTCGGTTCCGAAAGCGCCGTCGCCATCGGGCCCCACACCGGCTGCGGCACGGCGCCGGTGACGAGTCCTGCGCCGGAACGGGCTATGGCCGCCAGGGTAAGGTAGGCCGCGCCGGTGTAGTTGACACTGCCCACAATTGCCATCGCCTTGCCGAATGTGCCTTTGTGGCTGTTTCGGCTGCGTTTCGGCAGCAGGTGCGACACGTAGTGTGGATCGAGGGCAAAGACACGTACGTCCTCGGCCAGCCCCGCATCGATCTCAATGTCCGCCACAATCAACTGGCCGAGCATGTCGGCGCCGGGAAAGAGGAAGTGACCACACTTGGCAAAGGCGAAGGTGACTGTCACATCTGCGGCGGGTGTATGCGGGTCTACGACGCCAGTGTCTCCGTTGAGGCCTGATGGCGTATCCACGGCGACGATGTTGAAGCTTTCTTCTTCGATGAGTCGTTCGCTGCGTACCAGTGACACCCGATCCAACAGCGTCGCCAGGTCACCTTCGATGGGGCGATTGGCGCCGGTGCCCAGCAGGGCGTCGACAACGACATCTGCCTCGTAGAGCCATTCTTCGAGCAGCACCAGATCGGGGTCTTCTTCAATGCGAGCGCTTTCCGCCGAAAAGCTCATCAGCCGCGCAAAGTGATCTTCGTAATCGTGTTCGGGGTCGGTGCGGCGCTTCCATAGATAGACGCGTACGTTGTAGCCCGCCTCTGCCAGGTGACGGGCGCAGACGAGGCCGTCACCGCCGTTGTTCCCCGGCCCAGCCAGCACAAGCACCTGCGTTTCATCGGCAAAGGGATACTCGTCGATGATGGCGTTGGCCACCGCCTGCCCCGCATTTTCCATCATCTCGGCATATGACACCCCCGCTGCGTCACTCAACTGCTCCAGGCGGCGCATCTCATCTACCGACACAATCTTGAGGTGGGCAGGAATTTCAGCAACAGCCGACTCGGTTGTTGCACTGATTTCAGACATAGAAAGCTCCTCTGCTGATTTACGATTTGCGATTGACGATTTTCGATTGTCTCGTTAAACGAATGATCTCGTTTTTAGAAAATCTTACTGAGCGCAACAGTAGACACGAAGTCCAGTCGCAGACTCCACCAGACAATCGTCAATCGTAAATCGTAAATCGTCAATCTCATAAAATCGACTGCCCTAGCAACGACGCCGCCAACTCAACGCACAGATCCGCTGTCTGGTTGCGGTCGTCGAGGATGGGGTTGATTTCGACAATGTCCATGCTGCCGGCGCGTCCGTCGTCGGCGAGAAGTTCCATGATCAGATGGGCTTCGCGGTAGGAGAGGCCGCCGGGGACGGGGGTGCCTACGCCGGGGGCAAGGGTGGGATCCAGCGAATCGGCGTCGAAGGAGATATGCAGCCGTTCCAGCCCCCGTTCTGTGAAGTGACGGAGTACCTGGCGCATCACGGCGGCGATTCCCTGTTCGTCGATGACGCGCATGCTGAAGACTGGCACACCCCGCAGGCGCAGTAGATCACGTTCGCCGCCGTCTACCGAGCGTAGGCCGAGGATCACCACATCTTCGACGGCAAGGCGTTCGTTTGTGAGGTAGGGCGCCAGCGCTGCCGGTTCCTGGCCCAACAATGCGCCTAGCGGCATGCCGTGTAGGTTCAGGCTGGGAGACGTGTCGGGGGTGTTGAAGTCGGCGTGGGCATCAATCCAGAGGACGCCCACACGCCCGGCGGCACGTACCCCGGCCACGCTGCCCGCCGCCACCGAATGATCTCCACCTAGTGTCAGGGGCAATGCGCCGCTGTTGATGGCGCTGTAGCACTGTTCGGCCAACTGCAAATTCACGCGTGCCACTGCCTGAAGGTGACGCAATCCTCGCTCGTCTGGCGGGGCTTCGTCTTCTTCAGGGCCGGGGACATCCAGGTTGCCCAGATCCGTCACGGTGTAGCCGAGCCTTTCCAGCCGTCTTTCCAGTTCGGCGTAACGCAACGCAAAAGGCCCCATGTCCACCCCGCGCCGCCCCTGTCCTAAATCCATCGGCACACCCATCACGTGAATTGCCTGCATCGTTCATCTACCCCTTGATTTTTCAATCATGCGTCTTCTCACTAAGTTCGTGAGTACCTTCCGGGAAGGGGGCACCGGCAAATTCCAGGTGAGATTGCGTCATCTACCCCCTTCCCGGAAGGTTTAGGTATGGCGACCCGATTATCGCCCAACATTCGTTAAGAAGATCCGCTCCGTCATATCGGCGAGGACGGCGAAGACGCCCAGTTGATCGCCGACGACAGTAAGCCGGCGGTTGACAGTGTCGAGCGTAAAGGGCAGGATCGCCCACCTTTGGTTCGTTTCGTCCCAGCGGCTGAAGGCCAGATCACCTGTATTCAATGCCGTAAATTGAGAGGGAGAAAGGACGATGGTCATTTCGGCGCTCTTGGCTAGTTGAGAGAGCGGTAGGCCACCCATGTTGACGGCGCGTACGTGCCATGCTTCCCCAACCACAGGTGACATGTTGGCTGCGTTCAATTTGGCCACCGGTTCTACAAAAACCCTGACCGTTTCCGTCACTGCGTCGGCGGGGAGCGAGAGGTTGAACTCGGTGGACGAGCCTATGGCCGAAAGAGCGCCGCCTTCAGGTGAAACCAACGTCCCGTCGGGTGCGACTGTGGCGATTGGTGTGGGTGTGGCCGCAGGTGTAGACGTTGGCGTAGGCGTGCTGGTTGGCGTGGCTGTAGCCTGCTGTGTGGCCGTAGCGGTTGGGGTCGACATCGGCGGAGGCGTGCCAAAAACGGTCATGCTGGCGTAGACGTCGATGCGTCCTTTGCCGAGTTTGTCGACGTAGTTGGGGTTTTGTGTGTTGATCCGGCGCGCAGATTCACGAATGCGGTCCTCTATATCATCTTCATCAAGCCCCGCGAAAGTCGCCAACAACGCCGCCTGTCCTGCCACAAAGGGTGCGGCCATTGATGTTCCGCTCCAACTGGCGTAGCCCGAAGTGGGGAATGTGCTGGTGATCTGTACGCCTGGCGCGGCAATGTCTACCCAGCCGCCGTAGTTGGAGAAATCGGCGCGCACATCGTTGACATCCACTGCAGCCACAGCGATGACGTCATCATAGCCGGCCGGGTAGATGATATTTGATTGGCCTGCATTGCCTGCCGCGCCCACAATGACAACGCCGTCGTCTTCGGCATCGTCGATGACGTCGGCGAGTAGGTTGGAATCTGTGCGTAGGCCCAGGCTCAGGTTGATGACGCGTGCACCTTGTGCAACAGCGTACTGGATGGCTTCGGCCAGGATGAACACATTCCCCCGCCCATCGCCATCGAGGACGCGCAGCGGCAGAATGCTCGCCTCGGGGGCCACCATGTGGATAATCCCGGCCACATGCGTGCCATGCCCAACGCCTTCATCGATGATGCCGTCGCCGTCGTCGTCGATGCCGTTGCCCACATCGGTGGCATCGTTGTCGTCGTCGATATAGTCATAGCCGGGCAGCAGCACATCTGCCAACACTGGGTGATCCATCTGGATTCCCGTATCCAGTACGGCCACGATGACACCGTCTCCGCGGGTGATGGTGTGTGCTTCGGGTAGGTTGATCAGATCCGGCGCGTATTGATTGGCAAAGGGCGACGGATCTTGGCCGCCCCAGGCCCATGTGGTGTGGCTGCCGCCCACGGGCAGGTCGCCGATATAGTTGGGCTCCACATAGACGACCAACGCCGTATCTTCCTCGATATTTTCCACAACCTCTTGGGGCGTGCTGCCGGCGGGGATCTGGAGTAGATAGATCCCTGCGCTTTGAAGCACGACAGAGATCGTTGTGGTGCCATATTTTGTATTGAGCTGCTCAATGGTGGCGCCTTGTGCCAGGTTGAGTTTCACCACCACCTGATCGGCCACGAAATCGTCGTCGTCGTCATCTGCCTGGAGTGGGATGAAGGGGAACCAGGCAGCTAACACCACCAGTATGCTGACGAAGATCATAAAGTAGTCGCGGAATCGGCTTGTTGTACTGTTCATTCTGCTACTGTCCTCCAGTTTTCAACGCGAATTGCAGGAACTTTGGGATGCAGACGATGCCAGTTGCAAATGGCAAATTGCGAATTACGAATAGCTTGGCTACTGTCTGCGTTTCGAGCGGTTTTGCGCGGCCTTCGCTTTTATCCAGCTTTGCCGATCAAGACGAAGGGCGCCCAGTAGTAGGGATGTGGGTGGGAACGGCGCAGGCGTTGTTGGGCGTGTCGGAGTGCCTGAGCTGGGGTTGCCCCTGCGCGAATTTCGGCGTAGAAATCGGCCATGAGCGATGCGGTGGTTTCATCTTGCACAAGCCAGAGGCTCACGAGCAGGGTGGCGGCCCCCGCGCCGAGGAAGGCGCGCACCAGGCCGAGGATCTCGTCTCCGCCGGCGACGGCACTACGCCCGGTCTCGCAACCGCTCAACACCACGAGCGCGCCGGGCAACTTCATCGAGAGGGCGGTGTGGGCTGTCAGCCAACCGTCGGCAAGGCGCAACGCCGAAAACATAGGATTGTCGGCGCGGAAGATGCCGTGACAGGCGAGGTGCAGCACCCCGGCCCCTTCACCGTTCTGGCGCAGCGCTGCCACGGTGGCAGCGTCGCCCAGGCGAACGTCTGCACCGGGCAGGCTATTGGCCACGCTATCCACTTCTTCGGCCACTGCGGGGATCGACGGATCGGGTACGCCGATCACCAGTGCATGTCCTTGTGTCGTTGTCTCCTTGGCCTGACACAGGTTAAAGACAGTGCGACTGGGGGCATAGCTCACTTCCCAGCGATCAACCAGATAGCGTTCCCCATCCCAGAGGGCATGGAACGGCACCTGATGGAGTACACCGTGCGGAATGATGAGCAGTGGCGCGTCTGGGTTGTCTGGCAGATGGTGGGCTAGCGGCGCGACCAATTGCCGATGAAGTGTGCCGAGCAGACGTTGTGCCGACTGTTCCAGCGTTTTTGCATGGCGTTGCACAAAGTCTGCCCCGGCCCGGAAGCGCTGCCACTGGAGTTCGAGCAGTTGCAATGCTTCGACCACTGCCGAGATACACCCAAGTTCGCGTACAACGTGGATCTGCCTGCCAGGTTGCTGTATGAAAGCCACGATCTCATCATTGAGGACGTGGTAGGCGAGCAGAGTGCGTTGAATCGGCGCTACGGCCACTGGATTGGGGCTTTCTGCCCTGATCTGTCCATCGCTGAACGAGTCGATGGTCTGTTCCAATCGCAGGTGTTGCAGTCGCTGTTCCAGGCTGTGGGCGTGGGCGCGTAAGGTGTCGATTTGTGCACGCTGCGCCTGATTTGGGTCGAGCATTTGCTGGTAGACGCCGTCGAGTTCGGCCTGTACACGCAGCCATTCGGGCATCTGCACAGCGGACGATTCCAAGTTTTCGATACCGCGCAAAAGATCGGTCAAGGCGCGGCCTTTGGCCTGTTCCGTCAAATGTAAGGCGTGGGCCGGCGATTCGGCATCGCCGCGGGCCAAGTGCAGGCGGATCAGATCGTCGTAGACTTGGGTTTTGTCGCTCAAGAATGAGACGCGCATCATGTCTCCGGCCAGGCTGCCCCGGGTGCGTTCGATGGCGTCCATGGCCGTGTGCAAGAAAGATTCGGCCTGTTCCGGCTTCCCTTGCTGCAAGCGTAGTGCGCCTAGCCGTCCATAAAGCCACGCCTGCAAATGTGGGATCGCCAGTTCGTCCACCTGCTGCTGCGCCGCCAGCAGGTGTGCTTCGGCGTTTGCAGGCAAGAGGGCCGCCAGCCGTAAGCGGGCGTGGACCTGTTGCAGCGGCCAGTGCTCGTCGGCAACGAGAGCGAGCGCCGCTTCCGCAGCAGCGGTGGCGGCATGCACCTCGTGGCGGCGTTCGAGGAGATTGGCCTGTTCCAACATCACACTGGCCAGAAATGGGCGGTGTCCACTGTCTTCAAAAAAGGCGGCGGCAGCGGTCAAATGGCTTTCTGCGTCGCCCAGCTTCGATTGGGCCAGCAGTGCTTCCCCCATTCCCCAGTGGACACAAGCCTTTTCGTAGGCCGTGCCTGCTTCGTTGAACAGGTTGACAGCCTCTTTAAAGGTGGTCAATGCCTCTTCGTAGAGGTTGAGGGCCAGATAGGTGTCGCCGATGTTGCGCAGCGTAATCAGGCGATCTGTGGCAGCGCCCAAATCGGCGAAAATGGCCTCGGCGTTTTTGAAGGCGGTCAGGCTCGGCATGAATTGCCCGAGCAGGCGGTGTGCTTCGCCGATGGTGCCGAGCGTTTGCGCCTGGAGTAGACGTAGCCCAGCTTCGGCGCGGATGGCTGCGGCGCGGTCGAGTAGATTGATCGCCTGGTTGATGCGTCCTAAATTGATGAGCACAATGCCGCGGTTGTTGTGAATATCGCTCAGTCGCTCGTTCATGCCAAGGGTTGCAAAGAGCGGTTCTGCTTGGGCGTAGGCGTCGAGCGCTTCCTGGTAGCGGCCGATCTTCTCGAAGCAGCCGCCGCGGTTTTGATGGATCAAGGCCGCAAGCAAGTGGTGATCTGGCGTTGGATCTGTGGCGGTATCGAGCGACTTGAGGACGGCGTGTCCGGCGTCGAGTGCTTCGCTGTAGTGTCCTGATCCTGCCAGTACATGCATCTCGCCCACCGAACAGCGTAACGCCGCCAACTGTTCTCCGATTTGCGTATAGCCGTCGCGGGCGGTATGGATGAGGGAAAGGGCGGTATCGAGTGCGCCGGTCATGGCGTAGGTCTGCGCTTGCAGGTAGTAGGCCCGCGGCGTCAACGACGTGAGTGATTGGGCCGTTGCCTCTTCGATCACAATTTGGGCCAGGCGACGTGCGTGTAGCGGTTCGCTGCGTGCCATTTGTTCGCTTGTGTCGAGGAGGGCGGAAAGGCCGGTGGCAGAGAGCAGATCGTGTGCCTGCAACATAGCTCGTCCTCCGTCCTTGGTCGTCGAGAGCAGCGCGCCGACGATTTGAGGATCTAGTTGCATGGCTGAGTTCATCCTGCCGAGAGAGCAAGCGGCGCGATTTGAATTTCTACGTTGTCGCTGCTCAAGATCAAAGTGTAGGTGGATGCCGGTGCGGCAAAGAGCACAAATTCGCCCAGTTCATCGGTGTTGGTGATGGCGATTTCGCTGTCGCCTGCCAGGAGTTGCACGGTGAACGAGGACGAAGTGACGTCGCCATGGGGCAGGACTTGCCCCATCAAGTCGATGCTGTCGGATTCGGGGCGCTGTCGCACGTTGAGCACGACATCGGCGTAGTCGCTGCCGTAGATCAATTGACGTGGCCCGGCGCTTGTTGTGGAGCGAGCACCGGCAAGGCCGGTTGCCAGGTTGCTGTCAAATTGCAATGCCGCCACCAGTTGCTGCCAGAGATTAGGCGTCTGTGCGTTGCGCATCTGTTCTTCGAAGCGCTGCATCAGGTCGGCGCGCACAGCAGCGGGTGGCGTCACCAGGTTGATTTCCTGACGCACGGCGAGGAAGGCGCGCAACCAGCGCAGATCTTCCTGTATGGCTGGGGCGCCGGTTTCCAGGGCGGCTGCCATCTGCGTTGCTTCTGTTTCGGTCAACCGGCCTTCCAGCCAGTCCAACATGCGTTCCAGCGTAAAGCGTTCTTGATCTGCCATCGGTGTGGTTCCTCGCCCGGGATGTACCTGGTAAATTTACTCGCCGTTGCGTTTTAAGTAGGGATTGGTGATTCGTGATTGGGCATGGGGTAGGTTCATGGCTCTACTCCCCGAATCCCTTTCATTTAACATATGCGCCACGGTGATTCGAAAAATACATCAAAATTTGTCCTGAAATTCACAGCAGTCTGTCGAGACAATCCCATTTGGCGTGGACGTAGTGCTGCGCACTGTAATTTTGGGAGCGAGACTAAGATTGAAGCCGATCTTTGAGCCGTTGCAGGCAGCGGGCGCGGATGGGGCCGATGCTGCCTTCTGCGATCCCGAGTTGGTGGGCGATCTGGCTGTACGAAGGTTCTTCGGGGTCGAAGTAGAGAGCTGTGATCAACTCGCGGCAGCGTTCGTCCAGTGTCAACATGCCCTGGTTGATCCACTCCAGCGCTTCCCAGCGCTCAATGGGGTTCGTTGCGCTTTTGCCTAATGCCTGCAGATGTTCGCTAACGTCTGCGGCGCTGTCGATCTGTTCGTTGCGTTGCTTTTTCACGATGCGCCAGGTGTGGCGGCGTGCGACAACCGAAAGCCACGCGCCCAAGGAGCTGTCTTCGCGTAGGGAGTCCATCTGCTTAAGCAACGCTGTAAACGTAACTTGCACCACATCAGCGGCATCTGCATGTGAAAGGCCGTAGTTGAGCGGGATCGAGTAGATCAGCCGTTCGTAACGTTTGAGGATCTGCTGCCAGGCGTTGCTGTCACCTCTACGTGCCTGTTCAAGCAGTGCCCGGTCGATGTGCTCAACCGGATCGTATCTAGCGTCTGTGTCGGACAAGGTGGACTTCCTTGGTGGTGGGGGGAAGAGATTGAGCGATTGAGAGATTGGGGGATTAGGGAACGGTTCGAGTACGCGATCCCTAATCTCTCAATCGCTCAATCTCTAGTCAAAAACCCCAATCTACATCTTCATAAAGCAATACTCTACCCTTCCACCGCCACCACGCGCAGTGGAAATGCATCCAGTCCGCGTACGGGGATGGGCAGGGCGTAGATTTGAACACGCGATTGTGTAAGTTGATCGAGATTGGCCAAGTTTTCGATCAATGGAATGCCGGCGCGGAAGAGCAGCAGGTGATTAACATTGGCATGTGTAGTATCGTGAGAAAGTTCCACGCCGCCGGAATCGACGCCCATAAGTTTGATCCCCTGCTCTACAATCCAGCGCAAGCCTTCGGTAGAGAAGTAACGGGTGTTGCCCATCTGCCCGAAGACGATGTCACCGCGGCGGATGCCGCCGGCTGCCTCTGCTGCGGCCTGTACTTGTTCTAGGGTGACACCGAATTCGGCTTCGGCGTTGCGCAGATCGAGGATCGCTGCTTCGCCGCACAGTTGATCCAGTGAAATCTGGGACAGGTCGGCGCCGTCTTTGAGGCAATGAAAGGGCGTTTCGATGTGGGTGCCTACATGGTTCATCAACTCCACGTCGGACATGATGTACCACTCGCCTGCGGGGCGTTGCTTGCCTTCCACTTCATGCAGGGCGTTGTGAATGTTTACCACGAATTTGCGTTCGGCGTCGGCGCGGGTCGGCTCGATGATCTGGGTCAGGTCGACAAGTTTGGGGGACATGGTCGGCTCCGTCAAGAGATGAATGATGATTGATAAATGGGTGTCGTAGGGGCACGCGGTGATGGGAAGAAAGCGCGCTATCGAAGCGATGTCTGACGCCACCTCACACATGACCGTACAAGACCTGTGCGTTACACGGTGAGTTCGATTTCGGCGTGTGATTGCTCTTCGGGCAACAGGTAGGTGACGTAAATCATGTCTCCGTCGATGCTGATGTCCGGCGCGGGCAGGTTGCTCTGCACGTGGACAGTCAACCCCTGCAATTTCCACTGGTCTGCGCTCACGTCGTCTCCTTCGCTGGACGTAATTTCAAAGACGTAGGATCGGTGCATTTCGCCGTAGCGCTGTGCTGCCATCGGCAAAAATTGACCGATCATCGTCAGTTTTCCGGCTTCGGCGCGGGCTTCCACCGGCCCCAAATGGCGCAACCGCATCCAAGCCACTCCGCCGTCGGGCCGTGCCCAGTGCAGGGTAACGGGATGATACTGTGGGCTGTCTAGATTGGGGACGATGCCAAGATCCTTGCTTGTGAAGCGCAGCGACTCCGCACCCAGGATCACGTCCTTGCCGATCCAGGCGCTGGCAACGCGGTCGTGATCCGTGGGTAGGCGACGTTCGACTGTCCGCTCGTCTTGGAAGGCGTGTAGGTGGGGCAGGGTGTCGGCGGGGACTTCAGTACCGACCAGCGCGATGGGTGGGCCGAAGACGAAGTCGTGACCGTGGGCGAACATGCCGTCGGCGTAGGGGAAGGGAGCGAGGTCGCGCCCGACTGCCAGCCAGATCGCCATGCCCAGCAACGCGCCATATTTGCGCATGTCCATGCCGTAGGTACGGCTGTACGGGCCGGCCACGTTGCCTAGCCCGGCATGGTAGAAGGCGCCCACATCGCGCCAGAGAGCGGCTTCCATCTTCGCTCCGTGGGTTGCGAGTTGTTCTGAAACGGCGTAGCGCCGCCAGAGGGCCAGTGCGTAGAAGTTGACGCCGTAGTAGGTAGGCGAGTTGTATTCGTGGAAAGTGCCATAGCGGGCGAAAACGTCGTAGGCCGCCTGTCCAAACTCTTCACCCTCGGTGAACCATTCGGGGCGGTTGTAGCGCTTGCCCGCCCAGGTCATGAGCGCCGCTTTCATCAAGGCGATATTCGTGTAGTGCGGCGCGCAGCGATCTTTGGGTTCGCCTTCGATGGCCAGTTCGATGGCGCGATCGATGCGGGCGATCAGGTCGGCGGGCAGCCGGTCGCTGAATTCCTCTAGCGTTAACATCAACGTCGTGCCGATGAACTGCCGCCAATTGGGATCGTAATGCCGCCAGACGATGGCGTCTGCCGGAGGATGGGCTTCTTGGGGTGAACGATACCAGGTGCCGTGGTAGGGCGTGCCAGGCTCGTCGAACTGGTAATCGAGCACCGCATTGAAGGTGCGCAGGGCGCGTTCATGATCGCCCTCGCGGTTGCGCATGAACAGCCCGAGCGCGTACCAAGACGAGTTGCGCACACTGTGGTGGACAGGCCCGTCGAGATCCTCAGAGTCGAGGGCGAGGAGGGCATTGGCCGGATCCCAATATTGATCGGTCCAGGTGAGCGATTCCTCGGCAAGCGAACGGGCGTTGGGGGGTAATGTTTCCAGGGTGTTGGCAGCCATAGCTGTATGCTCCAGTTTCAGAGAGTCGTCAGCAGAAGTTGATCCACGAAGGTACACGAAGGTACACGAAGACAGAGAAGAAAAAGCAGAAAATAGAACACAGATTACACAGATTTTCAGGATTCAGAAGACGATTAAAGCCAAATCCTTCTGGAAATCCTTTTAATCCGTGCAATCTGTGGATCTTCTTCTTTCTTCTTCGTGTTCCTTTGTGTACCTTCGTGGATCAATTTCTGGAAACAAGGGTTAGGTATAGAGATCGCGCACTGTCGTGCGCAGTTTGGTCGATTCCAGGAAATCGGTGTTGTCGCTAAAAAGATCAATGCTGCCGATGAGCCGCTTTTGGGCGATCCGGTGCACCTGTGGATCTTCGATCCGGTCAATCAGGGCGTCGGCAAAACCATGCAGCGCGATGACCTGAAAGGGCCTGCTAAAGAACCAACGTGCGTTTTCGGGCAGTGGATCTGTGATCCCAAGGCGGTTGTGCAGGCGAGCCAGTGCTTCATAGGCTAGGACGAGTGCGTCCTGGCGCGTTTGCCACGTGTCGGCGGTGAGGGTGCGTTGCAGCGTCGCTGTGAACTCGGGTGCGCAGGCGAGCCGGTTGAACGCTGTGCCGAACCATTTGGGGTAGGGCGCGTACTGGCGTTCCATCAGGAAGCAAAGACGCATCACATCGCGCACCAGCCGCCCACCCAACAGCGCCGAACCGATCTCGTCGCCTACGAGGCCGGCGCGGCCCATCAGGTGTTCTTCCTGGCCGATGCGCGCCCATGCCGCCGCCAGTAGATAGAGCCAGACATCGTGTGGGTACCAGGCAAAGCGGGCGCGGAACTCGGCCAGCCCAATCTCATCGTGGAAGACGCCCCCGGCTACAATCGTGCGCAACTTCTGTGTAGGAAAGGACAACCAATCCTCCGATGCAGGAGGGAGCGTCACCTCGAAGCCGAGATAGTCCTCGCAAAAGCGGTGGATCGACGTGACCTCGACGCGGTGGTTCACCGGCCCGCTGTCGGTTTCCACCAGTTGCTGCACGCCGCTGTCATTGGGATCGGGTTCGCTGAAGTTGGTGGGATAGCCGCGGAACGAATTCGGCAATCGCCAACGCAACCGCTCGTGGACATCCGCCGCCTTCGCTGCATGATCGGCGTCATCCAAAAAGAGCATCACCCGCGGCCCCCAATGGTGATCCGAAGACATCTCATCGTCGAAGCCCAGCACCTCGGATCCACTGCCCAGCAGCGCGGCCGCATAGCGTAGACGCGGGAAGTCGGCCTGCAATACAGGCTGCACCACCTCCCGATAAAACGCTTCGCTCAGTGCCAATCCCTGGACGAAGATTCCTTCCGATATCATTGCAAGATCCTTGTCGGTTCGCGTGTTTTCCAGAAATTGATCCACGAAGGCACACGAAGATACACGAAGAGGATAGAAAATGTCACCGCAACGGTGCAAAGAACGTGAAGAAGAGAAGAGATCCACACATTACACGGATTAAAAGGATTTCCAGAAGGATTTGGCTTTAATCGTCTTCTGAATCCTGAAAATCTGTGTAATCCGTGTTCTATTTTCTGCTTTTTCTTCTCTGCCTTCGTGTATCTTTGTGTGTCTTCGTGGATCACTTTCTATTTTTCATTCTCTGCGTCGGTATTCTCAGGTTACGCCAGCCCCGCGTTATGGACGATGTCACCGCCGAAGACGGTGGCCACGATGTCGGTCTCCAGGATGGCGGCAGGGTTGATGCTGAAAATATCTTGCGAGAGGACAACGAGATCGGCCAGTTTGCCCGGCGTAATCGTGCCCTTGATCTTCTCTTCGCTGCCTGCATAGGCCGCCCCCGCCGTGTAGGCCCACACCGCTTCGTGGACGGCGATACGCTCTTCGGGGATCCAGCCGTTGCCGCCGGGGGTGCCGTCGGCGCGGGTACGGGTCACCGCGGCGTGGATGCCCTGGATCACGTCGGGCGTCTCCACCGGCGCGTCGGAACCGAAAGCGAGGATTGCGCCACTGTCCCACAGGGTGCGCCAGGCGTAGGCATAGCGGCTGCGTGTGCCCCAATTTTTGTCGGCCAGGAGCATGTCCTGTGTGCAGTGGATGGGCTGCATAGAGGCGATGACGCCCAATCCTGCGAAACGATCCAGATCGTCGGGATGGACGACCTGGGCGTGTTCGATGCGGTGGCGCAGGTTGAGCCCGATCCCGGCGCGGCGGCCGGCCTCAATGGCGTCGAGCACGACCCGATTGGCCATGTCACCGATGGCGTGGGTGAAGACGGGGAACCCGGCGCGCGTCGCCTTCTCCACCACGGCGCGCATGTGATCGGCGTCGGCCACGGCGATGCCATAGTTGTTGGGTTCACCTTCGTAGGGATCGATCATCCACGCCGTGCGCGCGCCCAGCGCACCGTCGCTGAAGACTTTCACCGCACCGATGCGCAGGATTTCGTCGCCGATGCCGTACTGCAAGCCCAACTGAATCGCAGCGTCTAGATCCGCTTCAGGGATCTGGGCCATCACACGCAGTTTCAGTTCGCCCGTCTGCCGCATCTGCTGCATGGCGCGTAGCGCCGCTCTGCCTTCAAGGTTGTGTACGCCCACAATGCCCATGCGGTGGACATTGTGCATGGCGGCGCGCACAGCATCTACTGCTTCTTCGGGTGAGGGATCAGCCAAAAACTTGAACATCAAGCCCATGGCGTTCTCTTTGAGAATGCCGGTGGGTTCTCCCTGTTCGTCCTGTTCGATTTCGCCGCCGTCGGGGTCGGGCGTCTGCGCGGTGACACCGGCCAGCGCCAAAGCTGTGCTGTTGGCCCAGCCCACATGCCCACACTTGCGGCGCAAAAAGACGGGGTGCGCCGTGGTGATGGCGTCGAGATCGGTCTTGTGTGGGAAGTCGCCGTCGGCCCACACCGACTGATCCCAGCCGCGGCCTACGAGCCATTGGCCGGCAGCCGTCTCGGTGGCGCGGTCGCGCACCCGATCCTGCGCCGAAGCCAGCGTCGGCGTGTTCACCAGATCGATCTCGCGCAAGCTCAGCCCGTAAGAGAGGAAATGGATGTGGGCGTCGATGAAGCCGGGTGTCACCGTGCGCCCGCCTAGATCGATGGCGCGTCCTTCGCTGCTAAGGAGCGATCGCATGGCGTCGTCGTTGCCCAGGGCAAGGAATCGATCACCGGCGATGGCCACGGCGGTGGCGCGTGGATGGCGGCGATCCATGGTGTGGATGTCACCGTTGTAGAGAACCAGATCGGCATGCACAAATAGGCTCCTTGTCAATCGATTTACTTCTTCAACCAGTAGAAATGAAGCAGCGCGCCGGTGCCCACGCCCACTGCGGTTTTGACAATCCACGGCAGGCCGCTAGGGCTGATGAACCCTTCAATAATACCGGCAATGACGAGTAGGGGGACGCAACCCAGGATGAGGGAGACGGCAAGGCGGGCGCGCTGCACGAGGGCGTCTTTACGGCTCAGTAACCCAGGGCGGACAATCGCTTCGCCCACATAAAGCCCGCAGCCGCCGGCGAGGAAGATTACGCTCAATTCAATAAAACCGTGGGCCATCACAAACTCGACCAATCCACCGCTCATGTTGTGGGCTTGCAGCAGCCCAAAGACGCCGCCGATGTTCAGCCCATTGATGAGCAGGATGAAGAGAGTGAACAACCCCGCGGTAGCCGATCCGGCGAAAGCCATGAACATGACGCCGATGTTGTTGGTGAGGATTGCCGCCGCCGCCGCTGAGCGTACACTCGGCGCGATATCTGTCCACAGTTCGCCCTCTTCCACCGTCTGCACCAGCGCTTCGGTGTTAGCGGACGCCCCCAGGAAGGTGTAAACGCGGTCGGCGTCGGCGGCCACCATCGCAAAAGCTGCCAACGCCGGAATCAAGAAGACAAGAAACGAAATGGTGGTGTAGGGCAGCAGTTGGCGATAAAGCTGTGGAAAGGTGACGGTGAAGAACGTGCGCACCTGTTGCCGGCGCAACGGCTCTTCGCGGTAGATCAACCCGTGGGCGCGGGCCACCAGTTGGTTGAGGTAGCGTGTCACCTGGCCGCCGGGGAAGTCGCGCTGTGCTACGGCTAGATCCGAGGTGGCGCTGCGGTAGAGCATGCCCAGTTCGTAAAGATCGGCGGCAGAGAGTGTCTCCGCGCTACTCTTGGCGCGGTTCACCAGTGTTTCCAACTGCTGCCAATCGGCCTGCCGCCGTTGGATGAAGATTTCCATGCGCATGAAAAACCTACTTTCGGCGTCTTGCGCTTTATGCAAGCTCTTTGGTGAAAGCTTGCGCTTTGAGCAAGGATGTAGAGAATATAGAGACTAGGCGATTAGGGGATTTTAGATCGTGTACACGATCTAAAATCCCCTAATCTCTCAATCGCTTAATCTCTCAATCGCATTACATCATGATAGTTTAGCGTGATTTCGCTGCATTCTCCAACAGGAAGTTTCATGGATCGTCCCACCGGTTTTCTTGATCAAGCCTACTCGGTAGACACACCCGAAAATGTCACCTTTGCCCATGAGGTGGCGGGCATCGGCAACCGCTTTATTGCGGCTTTGATCGATTCGATCTTCATCGGGCTGGCCCTCTTTTTGCTCAACATTATCCTCTTTGCGGGGCTGGCTGTGGTTGGGTCAAACCTGCCCGAGCAGGCGCTGGATCCAGAGACGCCGGGCTGGATCGAAGGCTTTCTCATTGCCATCTATGCTCTGGTCAATTTTCTAATCTTCTGGGGCTACTACATCTTTTTTGAGTATGTTTGGAATGGGCAGACACCGGGCAAGCGCCTGGTGAAGATCCGCGTGCTGCGCATGGACGGTAACCCGGTGGGCTTCATCGATGTCGTGATCCGCAATCTGGTGCGTATCGTCGATTTTCTGCCCTCGGGCTACGGCGTCGGGTTGGTGGTGATGTTTGTCAATGGGCAGTCGCGACGATTGGGCGACTTTGCCGCCGGCACCTTCGTGGTGCGTGAACGGGCCGACGTGCCACTGAGCGGTCTGGTGAACCCCTCTTTTGGGTCACCTGCCGGGCCGGTTGCTGACACCGTGGACGAGCAACTGCTGCTACGTTTCGTCCACATCCGCCGCCTTACACCCCAAGACAATGAACTGATCCGCGAGGTGTTACAGCGTCATCGTAGCAGTAGTATCAGCGAAAACACAGCCCTGCGTTTGGCCGAAAGCATCGCCGCCAAGCTCGAAGTGGATCCACCGCCCTACCTGGGCGCGGTTCAGTTTTTACAAGACGTGCGACGAGCGTATCAGCAGATTTGACGACGGACGACCGACGACCGTCGTCTTTCATTCCCCCAAGATTATAAGCCCAAACCATCTCCGTATTATCCGTCTACGCACCAAAGGAGTATCTCCGTGTTGGAACACTCGGTTTCGTATCAGGAGCCTGGCTTGTCCGCGGATGGGATGTCTGCAACCTACACACCCACGATCAAGGAATTGCCAGAGTCGTTACGTCCACGTGAACGGTTGGAGTATGCCGGCGCGCACTCGCTGAGTACGGCGGAATTGCTTGCCATTATCTTACGCACAGGCAATCCGGGCGAAAATGTGATTCGCATGGCCGAGCGGCTGCTCATCGACTTTCATGGGCTGCCAGGGCTATCGCAGGCCAGCTTCGAGGAACTGTCCACTGCGCATGGATTGGGGCCTGCCAAGATCACGCAGATCAAGGCCGCACTCGAACTAGGGCGACGCCTGCTGTTAACCAGCCCACAGGAACGGATGCAGATTCGCAGCCCAGCCGATGTGGCCAATGTGCTTATGTTGGAGATGGGCTTGCTGGAGCGGGAACAACTGCGCACCGTCTTGCTAGACACCAAAAACCGGGTGCAGCGCATTGTCACCGTCTACTCGGGGAGCCTGAACACGGCGGTGATCCGCATCGGTGAGGTCTTTCAAGAGGCGATCCGCGCCAACAGCGCCGCCGTGATTGTGGTCCACAACCACCCCAGCGGTGATCCCACCCCCAGCCCCGAAGACGTGCGGGTGACACAAAAAATCGTTCAGGCCGGTGAACTCCTGAACGTAGACGTTCTTGATCATTTGGTTATTGGGCGCAACCGCTATGTGAGCATGAAAGAACGGGGTCTCGGCTTTGGCTGAGGTGGCGATAGGTAGTTCTTCTTACGGACACGGACTGTACCCGTACAGGTGCAATCCGTGTCCGTAAAACTTTGCGATTACTCGGCCGCGCCGATGACGCTCTTGTTCTTGAGGAAATCGGTCAATTCGCGAGTTTGTAGGGCGTTGAGGGTGCGCCCTTTGCCTTCGCGGATCAGCTTCTTCACGTCGCCCGTGGTCATGACGGGGATAGACGGGTTGTTCGCGGTCAACTGTACCTGCGGGTTGATGAAGATCGCCGCCGGTTGGATCGGCACATCGGCGGTGTCGAAGGTCAACTCGCCGCCTGCTTCACCCTGCTGCAACAGGACGCGTACCTGCTCCATTTCCTCTTGCAACTCGCGAGACGGGTTGCCCAATCCTTCGCGGGTGAAGGCGGTGAAGAAGCGCCCAATCGAGAATGCTTCGCGCCAGCGGTCACCTTCCACCGTCACTTTCCCCTTGTCGCCCTTTAGCGAAAAAAGGTAGATGCCTGATGGCCCTGCCAACAGGTAGTTGCTCTGCGGCAGGCTCCACAGGAAGAGGCTGTATTTGTCGTCGAAGCCCTTGAGGCTGCGCTCTAGCAGCTCATCTGGGCGGGCGATCTGTTTTGTCCCCGGCCAGCGGCGGGCGGCGAAGCGGTTGATGTAGTAGCTGCCGATGTTCGATGCAATAAAGCCGATGGCCAGTGCGCCGAAACTGATGTAGGCCCAGTTAAACTGCAAAAAATGAATGATTGGGTTTGCCGATGGTTCAGTCGGCGGATACCAGTTTGGGATAAAACTGGAAAGTAGACCCAAAAAGAGGATCAAGAGGCCGCCGAGTGTAATGCGCCGACCGCGTTGTTCCTTGGTGCGAATGACAGAGAGATTCCGATAGACTTTCATGCCTGTTTCTTTCCTAAACGACGGGTGGTGAGTGGACTATCCGTGCCGGAAGCGTATCGCTCTCTGGCAGGGTGTTGATCTACGGTTCCTGCGCCACAAGCGGATTGTGCGCAGCCGCTTCGTTGACTTCTTGGATTCCCTGCTGCACTTCTTCGATCATCTTTAGCTCAATGGACTGCTTTGCGACGCGGATGGCATGGCGTGTGGCGTTGGCATTGCTCTTGCCATGGCCCACCACGAGGACACTGCTCAGCCCCATAAGGATGGCCCCGCCAAATTCGCTGTCATCCAGGCGGCGGGCCATACTCCCGAAGGCCGGCTTCGACAACAACCCGCCCAGCGCCGTGAATGGTGACGCCTTGAGTTCTTCTGTCAGTACCGTGCGAAAGAGTTTTACCATCCCTTCCGCCGTCTTGAGCAGCACGTTGCCGGTGAAGCCATCGGTGATCACAACATCAGCCAGGCCAGCAATGACATCGCGCCCTTCAATATTCCCCTGAAAGTTGATGCCGGGCGTATGTTCGAGCAGTTGGGCCGCTTCGATGACCAGTTGATTGCCCTTGCCCTGCTCTTCTCCGTTGCTGAGAATGCGCACACTGGGATTGGCAATGTTCATAATGCGGCGGGCGTAAATGGTGCCCATCACGGCGAACTGCTGTAGATTTTCGGGCTTTACATCGGCATTTGCCCCCACATCCAGAATGGTGCAAAAACCATGCTGCGTAGGGAATGGTGTAATCAGCGCCGGCCGTTGGATGCCCTTCATACGCCCAATGTGTAGGATGCCTGCTGTCAGCGCACCGCCGGTATTGCCCGCGGTGACAAACGCCTGCGCTTCGCCCGACTTCACCAACCGGCAGGCGACAGCCATGGAACTGTCCTTTTTGTTGCGGACAGCCTGCGTCGGCTTGTCGTTCATCTCAATTACTTCCGACGCCGGCACAACCGGCAACGACAAGCCTGCTGTGTTGTGCTTAGCCAGTTCCTGCTGAATGGCGTCGGGCTTGCCTACCAGAGAAACCGTGATACCATATTCACGCGCAGCCAGCACTGCGCCGGCCACAATTTCGTGCGGTGCATGATCGCCGCCCATCACGTCAAGCGCAATGTTCATACCCAATGATTTCCTCCAGCCGTAGGATAAGATCATAGTTAGTCTACTACAATCACTAGAGAAAAGCGAAGTCTTTGGGGATTTACGATTGACGATTGACGATTGACGATTGCCTGGTCGAGGAAATGAAGCAATATTGGCAAGTTCGCTCAGCGAGCAAGTTGCGTTACTCTCCAAAGATTGAAACCAATCCATCATCATTCACTTAACGAGACAATCGTCAATCGTCAATCGTAAATTTCTCATAAAAGGTGCCCACATGACCATCACCATCAGTTCCACTGTTGCTCAGTTGAAAGAAAACGGAATCATTCCGATTGTGCGCGGGGACTTTTCGGCGCAGAAGGTGCTGGAAATCGGCGACGCACTGCTGGCGTCGCCCGTCCTGGCGATGGAAGTGACGATGAACACGCCCGGCGCACTCGACCTGATCGAGATGCTGCGGGCGCGTTTTGGCGAGCACATGCTCATCGGCGCAGGGACGGTGCGCACCGTCGCCCAGTTCAACGACGCCGTGGCCGCAGGTGCACAGTTCACCCTGGCCCCCGGCTTTCGCCCCGCCGTGGTAGAAGCTGCGCAGACTAAGGAGATCCTGCACATCCCCGGCGTCTTCACCCCCAGCGAAATCGAAGAAGCTTGGGCCATGGGTTGCCCGCTGCTCAAACTCTTCCCCGCTGATTTTGGCGGGCCAGCCTACCTCAAGGCGGTGCGCGCACCGCTTAACGACGTAGCGCTGGTTCCCACCGGCGGTGTCTCCGCCGACAACGCTGCCGCCTACGCCAAAGCTGGCGCGGTGGCGCTGGGCGTGGGCAGTTGCCTCATCACCGGCCCCAACCAGCCCATGAACGATCTGATCACCCGCGCCCGCGCGCTACGGGCAGCGTGGGAGAGCCGCTAAGTGGTTTTCTCGCTAAATACCGATGCGTGGAACACCCCGTAGGATGGGTTCCGACTGCATCAACTCACTCTGGTTATCCCGTCAAGTTCGGCAGTTGGAACCCATCTTGCGAACTTAGCGAGAAAGCCACTAAGTGATAGAAGACGGAGGACGAAAGACGATGGACGAAAGACGATGGACGAAAGTTAAGCCTGATGTTGTAAGGCGCATAACTTGGCGTTCGTCTTCCGTCCTTCGTCTTCCGTCGCTCTCCTTTGCCATCCCCACCCCTAACAGGCTACAATCTCACCCATGATTCTCTCTATCGACATCGGCAATAGCAACATTGTAATCGGCGTCTACGACCTGGCTGCAGACAACAGTACGGTCGTAGAGACGACGCCGCGGGCAAGCTGGCGTCTGGCCACCGACAAGCAACGCACCGAAGACGAGTACCGTCTTTTGCTGCGCCAACTACTCGATGAGGCCGGTTTCTGCCTCGCCGATCTCGAAGACGCCGCCCTGTGCAGTGTGGTGGCCCCCCTGGGCGAAGTCTGGGTGCGTCTGCTCACGCATCTGCTGGGGAAGGAACCGCTTGTCGTGCGCTACGGCCTCGATCTGGGGATCGAAGTTGCCGTGCGCCGCCCCGAAGCCATCGGCACCGACCGTATCGTCGACGCCGTCGCCGCCTACCACCGCGTGCAAGACGCTGTGATCGTGGTTGATTTTGGCACGGCGACCACCTTCAATGTGGTCGATTCGTCTGGATCTTTCCTGGGGGGGGCGATTGCACCGGGGCTGGGCACCGTCACCCGCGCCTTGATCGAACGGGCCAGCGCCCTGCCCGCGGTCGAGTTGGCCGCCCCGCCCACCGCGATTGGACGCGACACCGTCCCTGCCATCCAATCGGGGCTGGTCTATGGCTACGTCGGCCTTGTGGAAGGGCTGCTGCGCCGCATCCAGGACGAACTGGGCCGGCCCGCCACCGTCCTCGCCACCGGCGGTCTCGGCGGCATCATCGCCCCCCTCACCAGCGCCATCCACACCTATGAACCGTGGCTGACGCTGGCAGGGATTGTTGAGGTTTATCGAAGGAATAGAGCGTAATGCGTAATTCGTAAGGTTTTGTCGGCGGCACTCGTTCCACTATTGGTTCATGATCTCTACAAGACATTACGTATCACGCATCACGTATCACGTATCACGCATCACGTATCACGCATTACGTATCACGCATCATCCATTCAAGGTACTCTCCATGCCCCCCATCCTCAACGGTAAACGCATTATTCTCGGTGTCAGCGGTGGGATTGCCTGCTACAAAGCGGTGATCCTGGCCAGCCGCTTGACGCAGGCCAACGCCCAAGTGGACGTGATCATGACCGAGGCGGCCACCAAGTTCGTCGCCCCGGTCACCTTTCAGGCCATCACCCAGCGCGCCGTCTCCACCGACACCTTCGAGAGTTGGACGGACACCGGCCGTCTGCGCAGTGGACACATCACCCTGGCCCACGCTGCCGATCTCTTCATCGTGGCCCCGGCGACGGCGCAGACCATCGCTCGCCTCGCCCTCGGCCTCACCGACGAATTGCTCACCCTCACTGCGCTCAGCTACAAAGGGCCGATGCTCATTGCCCCGGCCATGGAGACCAACATGTGGGATCACCCGGCCACACAGCAGCACGCCGCCACTCTGCGCAGTTGGAACGTCGATTTCGCCGGCCCTGCCAGCGGACGTCTCGCCTCGGGCGAACATGGTGCCGGGCGCATGGTGGAACCGGAAGAGATCTTCGAGCATGCCTGCCGCGCACTGGGGCGAGGTGGTCCGTTAACGGGGTTACGTGTAGTGATCACGGCGGGCGGCACGCGCGAACCGATTGATCCTGTGCGCTTTGTGGGCAACCACTCCACCGGCAAGATGGGCGTAGCGTTGGCCCGCGCCGCCCGCGATCTCGGCGCGGAGACGGTGCTGATCCACGCCCCGCTCTCGGTGACAGCCCCCGGCGGCGTCACCCGGGTGCCGGTGACCACGGCACAGCAGATGCACGATGCCGTCATGGAGCATCTGCCCAGCACCGATGTCCTCATCGGTTCGGCGGCGGTGGCCGATTACCGTCCGATGCACAGCGAGGAAAAGAAGATCAAGAAGCTGCCCGGCGAACAGACGATTCAACTGGAGCGCACACCCGACATTCTCAAATTGGTGGGCGATCTGCGCCGTGCCACGCCCGGTCATCCCAAACTGGTGGTGGGCTTTGCCGCCGAAACCGATGATCTCGAAGCCAATGCGCTGGGCAAGCTCGAACGCAAGAACCTCGACATGGTCGTGCTCAACGATGTCACCGCGCCGGATGCCGGTTTCGCTGTGGACACCAACCGCGTCATTGTCTTCGAGCGGGGCGGCAACCGCGAGGATTGGCCGTTGATGAGCAAAGAAGAAGTCGCTCAGGCGATCCTACAGCGCATCGCCGCGCGCTTAGGACGGCAAAATTGGAAGAAGAGGTAGCGGGTAGCGGGTGGCAGGTAGCAGGTGGCAGTTAGCAGGTACGCAACAGCTTCGCCATCCGCAATTCGCTATCCGCAATTCGCAATTCGCAACTCGCAACTTGCCGTCCACCAAAGGATCACTCTATGTCCAACGATGAAAAGTCGGGTCAAAATCCTCGCTCAACTCTAACCGAACGGCAGCGTCGCCAGATTGCGGGGGCGGTGGCTGAGGTTGATCCTGCGCAGATTCAAATCACATGTCGTCTCACGCCTGCACAGCGTACACAGCAAGCGCTGTCAATGATTCAGCTTGCCGAGCGTGCCGCCGCCTATCGACTGCGTAGCAGAAAACCCGGTTTGAGTGAACGTGAGTCACTTTGGCAGATCCGCCGACAAGATAGCCAGACATATCCTAGAGAGGAGAACGGTAGTATGCTCGATCCGCTCCTGAACTTTAACCACTTTATCCGCAATGTAATTGACGCGTTGGAAGAGGCTGATATTGTTTATCTTGCTGGGGGATCAGTTGCAGTTTGGGGGTGGGGAGAGCCACGCACTACAATGGATTTCGATGTGGTCGTTAATTTGCCGTTTGAACGCATTTCATCGTTGTCAAAGGCACTCTTAAGCCGCGATATGAATGTCCCGTCCGATATAATACTGGATGTTTTGCTCTCGCCCACTGATTTGGCTATTAACGCAATCCATCAACGTACCGGATTTAAGGCTGAATTGTTCCCGCTGCGCCCTGGAGATAGACTGCGCGAAAGTGCGCTTGAGCGACGACTGATTATTGATCTCGGTGAGCCAATCGGCGAACTGTATGTTCACTCACCGGAGGATCTGATCATCTATAAAGTCCTTTACTACAGTTTGAGTGAGCAAACAAAACATGTCCGAGATATTGCGGGCATCATGCGTACTGTGGGCCATGAACTAGAGATGGACTACCTTCATCGCTGGATTGCTACACTCGACCTCGACGAAATCTGGCAGGAAATTCAAAGCCAGTTGTCGGCATAGGGGTAGAGAGAGGTGGGAGGGAAGACGCCAAATTCGTTCGGGGGGCGTGTTACTGCATGCCTTGGTGATCCGTGTTCCTTCTGATCCGTGTCCACAAAATGCCAAAAACCACGAACATTCCCACCCCGAATAGCCCCAGTCCCCACCGCCACGAGGACGGCGCAAACCACATATGCACCGTCACCTCGCCCGCGGGGACAGCCACTGCGCGTAGCGCATACGCCACACGCAACACCGGCGTCTCCTCACCATTCACCATCGCCCGCCAGCCCGGATACCAAACTTCGCTGAAAAAAAAGTAACCCACATTTGACGAATCGCCCGTCACAATCAGTTCGTTGACCGAAGGGGAGGAGATTGTGAGATTGGTGATTAGGCGATCAGGCGATTGGTCGGCGTCTATCACCGGCCCCCACTCCCCACTCCCTGATCCCCAATCCCCACCTTCGCCAAACCAGACACGTGGCAACGGATCTGGGTTCTCATACACTGCCAGCGGCCCCGGCGCATCAAACGCCAGGACAAACTCCTCGGGCAACGGTGTGCCGTCCTGCACAATCACATAGCGCACGTTAAGCATGTCATAGCGCCGTGTGTCGCGGCCACCCAGCGAGTTCCACAGCTCATCCCAATGGCGCAGCATTAGCGGATTGACGATGCCGCCCACGTCCTCCAGCCCCACCAGCGCCGCCGTGTCGGGTTGCCAGAGCGCGTCGATGCCTGTCTTGGTGTCGATGCGGTATTGGGGACTGTGGACTGGGAATTGACGGCTGGGGAAAATCGACGTAGCGCCGTTTTTCTGGAAGAAGTCGATGATCTCAGGGTGGTGGAAGTTGGTTGCTGGATTGGTTTCCGCCACATCGGTGTACGATCCGGCGGACGATAGTTCCACCAACAGCAACCCAATCACGAGGACGGCGAAGATGCGCGCCGTGAGCTTGCCGCGCTGCCAGAGCGTCACCAGCAGCCACGTCCCCAGCCAGGACGCGGTGGCGAGGGTCACCGCCAGCCCGGCCAACGATGCACGCAGGAATGCCGTTGAATCTTCTTGCAAGAAGAGCAGCGAAGCGTAGACGGCGGGCAGACCGACGATGAGCAGAACGAGTCCGCCCCAGCGTAGGAAGGAGGTGAATTGTGGATGGCGAATAGTGGATTGCGGGTTGCGAGGGACGGGTTGCGCTTCGGACGCCTGCAACTTGCCACCTGCAATCTGCCCCTCTGCGCCTTTGCGGTGGAACAGCAGCGCGTCCATGCCCGCCGCAGCCAGCATTGACATGGCCAGCGTAAAGAGGACAATCGCCCGCGCCGGCGCACGGAACTGGGCGAAGCCGGGCACGAGTTGGGTCAACCAACCGTGGACAGGCGTATAGATCCCCAGCGCCACCACAAAACCGAAGATGGCAAGGACAATCCACGGCAGTAGACGAGGCCACTTGCGCCTGTCGCCAGGCAGCAGCAGCGCGCCGACGGCCAGCAGCAGCACCGGTACACCGGCGTAGGGCAACTCTACCCGATCCCACAAGCTCCAATGTAAGGCCGGTCCTCTGCCGAAGAAGCCGGGCGTCAACAGCCCCACGATCCCTGGCACCGGGGCCAGCGAAAAGCCCACACTGTCCTGGTAGTTGAACTCCGCCCGCGCCGTGTAGGGCACAATCTCCAGCGCAGGCAGCAAAATTGGCGCGGAGAGGAGGAAGGTCAACACGGCCACGGTGAAGAGAGAAAGTAGCGACTGAGCGATTGGGCGATTAAGCGATTTCAGAACCTCGACGCGAACCCCAATCCCCGATCCCCAGTCCCCAGCCCCCGATCCCCAGATTCCCCACACCACCGCGTACACCCCCACCGCCATCGCCACAAAGTACGAACTCTGCGCATGACCGGCGTAGTTGGCCACGGCAAAGAGGACCGCAGCCACGACAGCCCACCCCAACTGCCGCCGGGCCAGTGACAGGTGAAACGCAGCCAAGATCCAGCCGGTCCATGCCAGGACGGCGATGAGGTTCAGGTTGCCCAGGTGGATGAAGAGCGGATCCGAGAGCGCAAAGGCTGTCCCTGCCAGCAGCGAGGCCGGGCGCGAAAAACCAACCACCCGCCCCAGCACGTAGACGCCCAATCCGGCCCACCACAGGTGACCTATTGCCAGCCATTGCATCCATGTGTAGGGGAAATCGGGTCTGAGCCAGAATAGGAGCAGATTGGGCGGGTAGAGGAATCCCGCCTGAATGTCACTGATGAAGGGCGCGCCGCCGTAAAGTGTGGGATTCCACAGCGGCAGGTGACCCGTCTGGATCACGCTGGCGGCAAAGCGGTAGGTGGGGTAGAGGAAACTGACCAGATCGCCGCCGTCGGCAGGTTGGAAGACGTCGCCGCTGAGGGTGCGCCAGAAAAAAGCCACAACAAAAAGCGCAAGCAGGCCGCCTGCGCTTAGATCTTTCCATCGTTCGTCCTGTCGCCGCGCCAACCCTGTTGTTGTTCCCAACCAGAGCAGTGCGACGCCCAACCAGATCCATGTGGTCATTGGGGGAATTATACAATGGTAAACAGTTTTTTGTTATTCTTCTTCTAGTTCGGCTTCTTCCAAGCGGACACCGCGTCCTTGCCGAAGCGCTGCGCGGGATTCTGCGATTCGTTCGAGGAACGGCTCGCTATGTTCAAGTTGATACTCAAACCAGTCATTCTCGTCGGCAAAACCGACAAGGACGCCAACAGGTTTTCCTTGCTGGGTAAGGATAATATCCTCATCTTTTGCCAATCTCAAAAACTCTGCCAATTTGTGTTCTACTTCGGCTATCGCGACTTCTCTCATTCTGTCTCTCCCTTTGCCGCCAACCAGGTATCAGCCTCTGCTTTTGAGACTACTGCCAGGATTTCTACTGATGCTTCCACAATGTCGTAAAACACCCTTAGTTCGTCAACTCGCAGCCGATACTGGGGTTGCTTTAGATTGCGTAGTCGTTTGATCCGGCTCTGGCTTACCTTGCCTGGTTCATGTCGTAGATGTGTCTCAATGGCATCCTTGACTTGCGCCCGTTCGTGGGCGCTCAGTCGTTTGATGTCTTGAATTGCTTGTGGCGCCAGGATGATCTCGTGACGCTTCATGTTGACATTGTACGCGAGACGGATGGATTGTCAACGCGGTTTAGTTCGCCTTCACTTCCTCCCACGAGACGGCACTGTCGCGCGCGGGGACACTGCCCAGCTTCTCCGGCGCATGACCGGTGACGGCATACACGATCTTGCCCACGTGGGCATGTGTGGTGGAGATGAATAACTTGAACTTGGCCTGTGTGCCGCCTGCCGCTGTGCCAGCCACAAAGATGCCAGGCACGTTGGTCTCCATCGTGTTCGGATTGAAGACAGGCACTTCGTCTGCCCCCGTCAACTCGATCCCTGCCGCCCGCAGCAATGACTGATCCGCCTGGAAGCCTGTTGCCAACAGCACAAAGTCCGTCTCATGGCGGGTGATGCGCCCGTTTGGGGTGACGCCGTCTTCGGTGGGGGCCAGGAAGACGGCGTCGTTGGTGATTTCCACCGGAATCGTAGACGGGTAAAAGTGGATTTCGTCCTTTTCGAGCCGCGTCTTGAGATCGCCAGCGAGGTGTGGCTTCACCACATCCCACTGGAAGTCGCTGTGCCGGTAGCTCAGCGCCACCTGACTGCCTGCGCGCCAGCAGCGCAAAGCCGACTCCAACGCCGAATTTTTGCCGCCTACCACCAGCAATCGAGTGCGAAAGTAGGCATGCGGCCCGGGAAAATAGTGGGTGACGTGTGGTAGATCTTCGCCGGGAATGCCCAATTTGCGCGGCCCGGCCATGCCACCGGTGCAAAAGACGACGTAACGGGCGCGGTAGCGGCGCTCCTCTCCACGCTTGTGCGTGTGGACAATGAAGCCGCCTTCGTCGCGGTCGACGCCTGTCACCGGTTCGTAGTTGTGCAGATCGATATCGAAATACTCTACCAGCATGCGCATGTAGGCAAGGTATTCCTCGCCGCTGATGGGCCGTTGATCCAGCGTCTGTACAGGGACACCGGCCAGCGCCACATGCTCCGGCGTACTGAAGAAGTGTGTGTTGGGCGGCCAGCGCGAGATAGCTTCGCCGATCTGCGCCGCCTCGAAAAGAATGCTCCTGACGCCCTGTTGCTTGAAGGCGATGGCGGTTTCGATGCCAATGGGGCCGCCGCCCACAATGGCTACATCGATCTCGCCGTTGATTGTCAACTTGTTCATGGTTTTACTCTCTCCATTGCGTGGTTGTGCACGGTAGACGTTCGTTCTTTCACCTGACTATGCTATCTCACTTGACCATGCTATCACAGCTGATGGGTGGCACGAACAAGAACGCTTCCAATTTAGCACACTCATTACTTGGCGCTCAAGTTATTTGGCGCTCAAGATAGGGTAATAACTCTCTTAATACTTTCAGCCCATACTGATCTCATTGGCCAGGCCGTTGCCCAATTCACGGCCTCGGAATTTACACTGAAAAGGAGTGACCCCATGCCTACGCTCGTTCAGGTTCTGCTTGGCACGCTCGGCCCCACAGCGTTGCATCAGGTTAGTAACCGATTGAAAGCCGATGAAGGCGCTACCCAGCGCGCCATCGGCGCTGCCATTCCGCTGATTATCAGTGCATTGGGCAAGAACGCAGCGACCCCTGAGGGCGCACAGGCGCTCAACCGTGCCCTAGAGACGAAGCACGACGGCAGCGTCCTGCACAATGTGGACGACGCCCTTGCCAACCCCGCCCTGGCCGGTGACGGCGCTGCCATTCTGAAACACGTCCTCGGCGACAAGCGGCAATCGGTAGAAAAAGGATTGAGCGCTGCCAGCGGCATCGATGCCGCCTCGGCAGCCCAATTGCTCGATATGCTTGCCCCGCTGGTAATGGGGCAAGTCGGCTTGCAGAAACGCGCCCAAGGGCTTGATGCCGACGGCATCGCCGGTCTACTCGGGAGTGAGCGAACGGAAGCAAAAGGCTTGCTCGGCAGGCTCATAGACATTATCGACACCGACGACGACGGCAGCATTGTCGACGATGTCCTCAATATGGGCTCAAAGCTTGGTAAACTGTTCCGATAAAGAAATTCCCATGTAACTATTCAGGTGCGACGCAACTGGCCAGGAGATCGACCTGTATGCGGCAACGTTTGGGCCAGTGCGTCGCACCTGACGCTGAATAGTTACATTCCCATAAAGAAATCGACCTGCCGGGTTTGAATAAACCCGGCAGGTCGATAGAGACGATTTGCCTCAGAAAATCTAACTGCAAATCTACTTGTTGATGAGCGGCACGTAGACGTTTTGATAGCCGGCCATCCGAGTTCTAAGAATTGGCACGTAGATCTCGTACCCAGGGAAACCGGGCATCCACGATTCAAAGAGTATACCATCGCTCACCGCGTCGCCGTTGCCGTTGGGGTTTCTGGTGATATGATGCGGCCCCGACAAACTGCCCCAGTAGTTGAATCGGGCATCAATTTCTATGTGGCTTGCGCTTTCCTGCCTCGCGCCCGTATTGTTGCCGTGGATTTTGTTGCGGCGCAATACTGCCATGCTGTCTCCCTCGCCGTGGACACCATAGCCCCCATTGTCGACGATTTCGTTGCGTACTAGCGGCACCGTTGAATGCATGTTGAGCAGGTGAATGCCGGCTGCACCGTTTTCGTAGATGTGGTTGCTTTCCACAATCGGCGTTGCCCCGGCCCCGCGAATCTGAAGACCGCCCCGGCTGTTGGCATGGATCTCGTTGCCCGTCAGGCTGGGCGACGCCCCGCTGATGATGATCCCCACCCCTAGATCGGCAGGCCCCGCCCCGCTAAAGACACTCTGCCGCACCACAACATTGTCACTTTCCAACAGCAGGTTGGTAGCAAGGATGGCGCGATCTTCTACTTCAATTTCCGTCTCGTTCCCGCACGCTCCGCCATAGCGGACATGCATGTGGCTGATCGAACCTTCGCTCCCAGGCCGGAAGCGGACGCCCCCGCTACGCTCGTCCGCGGGGACGGCTGTAGCGCCGTCGCCGTTGGTGTCTCCGCCCACACTGTCATCGAGGATCGACGTCAACACGATGGGATTCGCTTCGTCTCCTTCAGCCGTCAACTGCCCGTGGACCTCGATGCACGTGCTCTGCTTGATGAGCGTCCCCGGCGGGAGGGTGAGGTGACCTTTGGACCCCACGCTGAGGTTGCGTGTGATCATCTCCGTGCCGATAACGGCGCTGCTCACAATAAACGGGAAGGCTACTTGCCCCGTCACCGTGACAGCCCCGGCAATGCCTGGCGTACCGCTGTTCATGTCGGTGAGCATGAATCCGTTGAACTTCGATCCGCTGCTGCTGTTGCCCTGAAGCGTCACGTTGACGTGTTCGCTGTCGAGCATGGCCCACACCGCGCCGGTGCCGTTGCCGATGAAGCTGTTGTCTTCAAAGACGATGGGCTTGTTCTGATCAAAGCCGTTCCACTGGATCGCCCAGTAGGCATTGCTGATGAATGTGCTGTTGCGGATCGTGGGGGATGACTGTTCGATGCGCAGTGCCGCGTCCTGATCCGTTTCGTCGGTGGCGGCGCCGTGGGCCAGCGTCACATGATCGAGGATCAACTCGCTGTTTTGCACCACCACCATGCCTTCCGCCGAAGCGAAGCCGCCGTAACCGATCCAGGTGTGGCGCAATTCGCTCCCCTTCGCCGTGACGCCGAATATGATGCTGCGCCAATCGCCGGCAGCCGGTGTCGTGTCGGCGCCGTCGGCGTTGGTGTCGCCGCCGTAGCTGTCATCGCGCAAAGAGGTGAAGATCACCGGCTTGTCGGCGCTTCCCTGTGTCACCAGCGCGCCGCGCAGGTCGATGCGCTCGTTGCTCAACTTCACCACCGTCCCCGCCGCCAGGATCAACTTGCTCTCTTCCGGCACGGTGACCAGATAGGGCGATTCCACCAGAATTGGGAAATCGCTCTGCCCCGTGATGGTGACAGTGCCGCTGATGATACCCAGGTAGGGCGATCGGCCAAAGCCGCCGTCGCCGATGCGAACGCCGTTGCGACCTCGTCCGCTGCTGCTGTTGCCCTCGAAGAGGATGTCCTGTGTCTCCTCGCTCATGGTCACGTGGACGGCGACATCCGGTGTGTTGCTAAAGCGGTTGTTGCGCAGTACCAGCGGACGGCTGTTGTCGTAGCCTTGCACACGTATGCCAATCGC
Organism: bacterium; assembly: GCA_016124945.1. Taxonomy (GTDB): domain Bacteria; phylum Chloroflexota; class Anaerolineae; order Caldilineales; family Caldilineaceae; genus RI-153. The sequence continues at coordinate 42,361 of WGMT01000045.1, forward strand.
CGAACTGTTCGAAAACTCATTGTCTTCGATCACGGGCGATGCTTTGCGTACAAAGAGCAGGGCGTCGTTGTAATCTTGCCCGCCATAGGTGAAGACATTGTTGCGTAACGTTACATCGTTACTCGCCACACTCACCATGCCGTCGGCGCTGAGTAGCCCGCCATGCGCCATCCACACATGCTCCAATGTGCCTGAACTGCCTTCGGCAAAAATCAGGCTGTACCACATGTTGTTGTCCATCGACGTAAAGGTGATAGGATTTGCCGCGGTTGCCCTGGCCTCCAGCGTCCCGTTCACCGTGATGCGCCGAACTTCGGCTATGCGGATCTCGACCCCTGGCTGAATTGTCAGCTTTACGCCTGCATCCACCGTCAAATCATCGGTGATCACGTAGGGCGACGCCGCCACCGTCCACGTGGTGTTGGCCGAAAGGGTGCCGCTCACCACCGTCGACGCCGCTGCCGGGGGATCTTCCTCCGCCGCGGCAGGAGCCGGCTCCATCACCCAAAAAAGACCAAACAGCAGCAAACTCGTCGTTGCGAAAAGTACAAAAAAACGCTGCAACGGCATAGACGACATAAAATCCTCCTTAGAAGAATGAAAGAATTCAATGTCATTCTATGCTGTTGCAGCGCAAAATTTAACAGGATATATGGCGTACTCCACCCGTACATTGGTTCTATGAACACCCCAATCGGTTGCGATTTTTAGGCGGTGAACCGGCTGAAATCAGTTTTGAATATCGCCAATTGCGATTCTGTTCCAGCATTTTTGGGATCAAATCATCTCTCGCGCCTTGATCTCCAAATAACGGTTGATCAAAGACAGACTCAACTCGTCCGCGGGGACATCCAACGTCAGCACGCCGCCGTTGCGCAGCTGCTCAAGCACCAATTCGCGCTCGGCCAGCAACGTCTCGGCTACGGTGCGCCGGTAGAGTGCAATGGTGTCTTCCACCGGCCGGCGCGCCAGCGCTTCCACGGTGGGATCACGCATCGTCACCAGGAGGGGCAGGTGGGTGCGGCGCAAGCGCAACATCTGCGCCACCAACGTCTCGTTGAGGACGCTGCCTGTGAGATCGGTGAAGACGAGCAGCAGCGAGCGCCGGTTTTGGCGCGCTGCCAGGTAGGCAAAGGCGCGGCTGTAGTCTGATTCCACAGGTTGCCCCTGCACTTTATAGAGCAATTCCAACATACGGTGAAACTGCGCCTTGCCTGTGCGCGGGGCCAGCCACTGCTCCACCTCGTCAGCAAAGGTCATCACGCCGATGCGGTCGCCCTTCTGCCCCGCCACATAGGCCAGCAGCAACACGGCGTTGATGGCGTAATCCATCTTGGCCACGTCGCCCACCGGCGAGCGCATCAGTCGGCCCACATCGAGCAGGGCGATGATGTTCTGGCTGCGTTCCGTCTCGTACTCCATGGTGATGGGCACCCCACGCCGCGCCGTCGCCTTCCAGTTGATACGGCGGTACTCGTCGTCGGGCTGGTACTCGCGTAGGCGCTCAAACTCCGTCCCCGCGCCACGTTGGCGCACGCGACGCACACCCATATCCGACAACTTGTTCTTGCGTAGCAGCAGATCGAACTTCTTCACATCCACCAGATTGGGGTAGACCTTCACCGGCTCGGATGCGGGGATCGTGGCTTGCCGTCGCAACAGCCCCAGCACCGATTGCCAGCGCAGGTGCAAATCGCCGAAGGCGTAGTCGCCGCGGCGCGGTGGGTAGAGGGAATAGCGCAGGATCGTGATCTCGCCGGGTGTAACCGTCCCCGCCAGGATGCGTGCTTCGTCGGCGATGCCAAACGTTGAGGGTGGATCGTCGCGCAGCCAAACTTGCAGTGGACCACTCCTGATCCGTGCACTTCGTTGCAGTTGTACGTCGACTGTGATTGGGTTCCACACGGCCAGTGACAGCCGATCATCGTGGCGGCGCTGGAGTTGCCAGTCCTTGGGCGCGGGGGAAAGCGACCAATCGGCCAGCAGCAGCGCGCCCACGCCTACGAGCCAAATTAGGGCAATCCACAAAAACCACGCCGCCCAGGTTGCTGCAGCGAGGAAGAGGGCGGTGACCGATAAAAGGATCAGACTGCGAGTGGTAAGTTGCATCGGCATTCCTTGGAATAATGCGTAATCCGTAATGCGTAAGGTCGTGTCGAGCGAGTGATGCCATTTTACGTCACCAACGGGGTAAACACGATCTGCTGGTTACGCCTTACGCATTATCTTCTTCAGCAAATTCTCATCCTTCAACGCCGACACGCCCCGTTCGTTCAGCGCCAGGGCAATGCCGCCATGCGAAAGGGTGACCTCTTCAACACAGCCGTACTCGACGAGTTCGCCGATCATGGCGTCGAGGGCGCTTTCGCTGCGGAAGTTCATGCGCCCGAAGGCTTTGGATTGGTGGGCGCGGTCGCCGGCTTTTTCGTCGCCGCGCAGGAGGTAGATCAGCGTGCGCCGTCCCCAACTTTGGGATTGGAGCACCCACAGGATCATGCGCAGTTGGTCTTCGTCGCTGGGCAACGCCGACTGAGTGGACGGCAGCAGTGACTCGCCCACACAGCGGTTGCAGACGGCGCAACGTTGGCGCGGTTGGCCGCCCAAATAGCCTGCCAGGTGACCGTGCAGGCAGCGGCGGGTGCGGGCATAGCCCACGATTTCGCTGATGCGCTGCGCCTGGATGGCGCTGTGACGATCCAGCAGCGCGGTGATGCGTTCGGTGCCGTCGGCGGGCGGGGGCGGCAGTTCGAGCAGCACATCGCGACCGGAGGCCGCCACGGCGAGGACGCCCTCTTGCTGCCAGTTGAGGAGTTGGGCTTCGAGCTGGTCGGCGTCGATGGCGCTCTGTTGCACCAACTCGGCGTAGGCGCGCACCACTTCTTGCTGTGGGCGCAGCCGGGCGGCGGCGACGAATTTGTTGAAGGCTGTGTCTTCGCTGGGCGCAAGTAGGCGCAGTGAGACGGACCGTGGGGCGTCGAAGTGGCGACGCAACAGCCCGGCCTGTTCGAGGAAGCTGAGACCGACGCGCACGCGGGTGTCGTCGTCGCCCAGTTGACGCACCAGATCGTCCAATGGCGCAAGGACGAAGCGACCGACGCGACGTTGCTTGATTGCCACGGCGTAGACGCTGCGCAAATATTCGATGGAGAGCGCGTCGCGGTTGGTGTTGCGCGTGAGCCGTCCTTTGTCGCTCGTGGCGTAAAAGAGGACGCAGTGGGCCGCTTCGCCGTCGCGCCCGGCGCGGCCTGCTTCCTGGTAATACGATTCCAGCGAGTCGGGCAGGCCGAAGTGGACGATAAAGCGGATGTCGGCTTTGTCGATGCCCATGCCAAAGGCGATGGTGGCAACGATCACACGTACGTCGCCGCGCATGAAGCGATCCTGAACACCGGAGCGATCCGAAATGCCGGCGTGGTAGTGGACGGCGTCGATGCCATGACTGAGCAGCAGCGCGGCCAGTTCCTCGCAGTCGCGGCGGGTACGGGCGTAGACGATGCCGTTGCCTTCCAGCGCCGAGCAGAGGTCGATAAGTTGGGCGTACTTGCCGTCTTTATCGGGGACGTTGACGGTGGCGAGGCGCAGGTTGGGGCGGAAGCTGTCCAGCGCCACGATTTGCAGGCGGCGCGCCGATTGTCCATCTTCGCCTACGCCGAAAAGTTGGCGTTCAATGTCTCGGCGCACCTGGGTGGGCGCGGTAGCGGTGAGCGCCAGAATGGGCGGCGATCCCAGGCGGCGGTGAGCTTCGGCGATGGCCAGATAGTCGGGGCGGAAGTCGTGTCCCCAGGCGGAGACGCAGTGGGCTTCGTCGATGACGAGGCGGGAGATACCGCCGCTTTGCAACGCGTGCAAAAAGGGCCACTGACGCAACCGTTCCGGCGCGGCATAGACAAGCCGATAGCGCCCTGCCGCCAGATCGTTGACGGCCTGGGCCATGCTTTCACCGTCCATACTGCTGTTGATGGCGATGGATTGGGCGCGCAGGGCGGTGGGCAGGTTGTCCACTTGATCTTTCATGAGGGCGATGAGGGGCGAGATCACCAGGGTGAGGCCGCCGTCGAGGAGGGCGGGCAACTGGTAGCAGAGCGACTTTCCCGCGCCGGTGGGGAGGATGGCGAGGACGTCTTCGCCGCGCCTTGCGGCGGCCATCACCTGGGCCTGTCCACTGCGCAGGCTGTCGAAGCCGAAATATTGACGCACAGCGGCGGCGAGATCCGCTTCTTCCTCCGCGGAGACGGGAATGGTGGAGAGATCGGACATAGGTGGGGGCGAGGGGCGGGTTGCGGGTTGTTGCGGATTGCGTGGCGGCGGCGGCGCTTCGACGTAGTCGAGGAGGTCGCGCAGGGCGGCGATTTCTTCGTCCTGGCGTTGGGCGATGAGAGACCGGGCTTCTTCGACGCGGTTGACGTCGCCCAGCAGGGTGAAGAGATCGCGGGCTTGGCGCATTTCGAGGGGCGTGAGCGCGTACTCGCCTTCGTTGACGGTGAACGCCTGTACAGCGTAGGCAGCCGCGGTGACGCCGTCGCCGCGGCGGTGGGCGACGTGGGCGAGGCCGAAGCGGGGCGTGCGGCTGCCCGGCGCAAGCTGCCGGTGACGCAAGAAGGCACGCTCGGCGGCGTCGACATCATTTTGGGCCAGGTGGATCTCTCCGCGCAGGCTCCAGGCGGGTCCGTAGTCGCGTTTGATCTGGCGCTGAAGTGCGTCGAGGGCGTCGTCCATGCGTTCGGCGGCGAGCAGACAGCGCGCCATCAACAACTGCGCGGGGACAGACTCGCGCTGCGCCAGGCGGCCTTCCATCACCTTCACCGCTTCGGCGGCCTGTCCCAGGCCGAGCAGCGCCTCGACTTTATCGTCCTGGAAGGAGACGTAGCGTTCTACGTCCAATTGGCCCAGGCAGACGAGCGCCTCGGTGTACGCTTCCCAGCGCAGCAGCGTGCTCAACAGCCGATTGCGCGTCTGCGCGGGCAGGTGCGGAATGTGGTTGGGTGTGAGTTCGAAGGTGGAGAGGGTTAGGGACATGATAGTGATTAAGGATTGGTGATTAGGGATTGGTGATTAGGGATTGGTGATTGGGATCTGGTGTAGATTGTGATTGTGATTGTGAATTGGGTTGTTGAATTACGTCTGTAGATTGGGAATCGGCACAAGCCGCACTACTCGATCCCAATCACCAGTCACCAATCACCATAGTCTGGCACACAATGCACGCCGATTACCAGCGGCCATTGCCTGCCCTGGTAAGGACGGCTGAGGCCGATGCTCAGGTAGATATCGTCGGTTGGGAGGCGGGTGCGCAGGTCGTTGCGGCTGAGGTGTAGGGCAGGTGGGCCGTCTGCCAGCCAGCGCCGTCCTAGATCGCGCCACCTGAGATCGGTGACGCTGATGCCTCTGTCCGAAGCGGCGTCGAGATTAGGCGCAGCGGGCAGGTGAAAGCCCATGCGGGCCTGAAATTTGCCACTGTAGCGGTCCAACAAAAAGGACGCCCACAGATCGTCCGGGTGGATCAGGCAGAGCGAACGGACGGGATCGATCAGCACTTCTGCCGGGTTCGGATCACAATGTTCGGCCAAGAAGCGGGCACGCCGGTCACCGGTGAGGCGGCGCACAATGCGTGGGCGGCGGTGTACAAAATCGGTGATCCAATCCTCGACGTGATTGTCCTGTGGGCGGCGGCTGAGCAGGGCGAGATCCACCACGTCGTCCATGCGGATCAATTCACCGTCGCGGGTGGTCATGTCGCCGGGCAGGAGGGAGCGGTGTTCCTTCACCGGGCGCACCCATTCGAGCTGTCCACCGTCCGCGGCCACAAAGCCGGCGGTACAAATGCCACTGCGCATCTGCGTCATCGCCATGATCAAAACTTCGGTCACATCGCACCTCCAGAACTGCTCTACACACTGCGTAGATCTGGCTTAAGTCAGAGAATTGATCCACAGATTACACGGATTTTTAGCATTTCTCAGAATCGGTTGGCGCTGTCTTATCTCAATGGCGGCTTGGCGGGGGCGACCCGTCAGTGCCAGGCACTGACTCGACCAAGTTACAGATGAATGATCTCCAATCCAGGAACATGTTCGGCCCAATATTCGGCCACAAGCCGCCGGTGACATTGGTTTGCTGTGTGTTCGCTGCACAGGAGACAGGGCGCGTCATACCGCTGTAAAATGTCTGCGCCGTAGGTTTCGGCGCGGCGTTCCGCCATGAGCGGGCCGAACTTCGCCACGTAGCCATCCCACTGTTTGTCCTTGCGGTAGGTGTCGAGGATCTCGGCGGTGGGGGCCAGTTCGGGCCGATGCTCGTAGCTGATGCCGAACGATTTGAGGATGAAGGCGAGATCGTCCTGTTTGGCGAAGCCAGCCAACTGCGAGTTGTTGCGAAGCCGAATGTCAATGACGGCGTCGACGCCGGCCTCCTGGAGCAGGGTGACGAATTGCTCCAGCGACTTACGCGTAAAGCCGATGGTGAAGACGCGATGGGTCATGTTGTCGCTTCCCCTCAGAAAAGTTCAGCCCACCAATCACTCAAAAATCGAACAAACCGAGTTGATCCATCGGCTTCTCCGCCTGCCTGATCGCACCGTCAGGCAGAATGTGCTGCACGATGAAGCCGTCGTCGATCAGGCTGGGGGTGATCAGGTTGTGGCGGTGACAGATTTCGGGATCGCCTTCGCTGCACATGATGGCGGTGCGTTCGGCCTGTGCTTGCACTTCGAGATCGCGGACGCCGTGCTGGTAGAGTGGCGTCTGCCGTTGTCGGCTGTAGTTAGGACGTTCCTGGCCGGGATCGTAGAGATCGGCCTGATCCGGGCGCCCACCCAGGCTGCTGCCCATGTCCACGTAGTGTACGCCGACGTCTTTGAGCGCGGTGGCGAGCAATTCTCGGTTGAATTGGGGATTCCAGCGGCTGTACGGTTGGGTGCGAACGTCGACCAGGCAGCGAATGTCGTGTTGGGCAAGCAAAGCGAGGAAATCGTCAATCGGGTGTGTGCTGTGGCCGATGGTGAAGATAATCGGTGCAGACATGGTACCCACTCCCTCCCAGGAGTGTGAGATGAGTTGATGGTAATGCGTAGAACAATAGAACTATTGTACACGTTTGGCGGTGAATGGGCAAGAGGCAGAATTGATGATGGGATGATGGGCCTCGTCGAGGCTCATCATCCCATCATCTGGGTTTACATCCTTAACCAGAACCTCTAATCCCTTAATCGCCTAATCTCTAACCTTGTAAACGCCACCGCCCAGGTCAACAATGTACAGTTCGCCGTTTTCGTCTTCGCCGAAACTGGCCACATTGTAGGGGCTGTTGGTGAATTCGTGGTCTTCCCAGGTGCCGCCGACGTTGCGTAGGCCCCAAATGCGGCCGGTGACGTAATCGGCGAAGAAGTAGATGCCTTGCAGCGCCGCATATTGGCTGCCGCGGTAGACGTTGCCGCCGGTGACGGAAATGCCCAGGCTGCGCCCGTAGGTGTGGATGGGCAACGTCAGGCCTGTCTGATCACAGGTGGTGGCGTTGAAGCACAATGAGCCTTCCATCGTGTTCCAGCCGTAGTTTTCACCGCCTGTACTGCTTGTGGGTTGGAAGCTGATCTCCTCGAGGCGGCCCTGGCCTACGTCGCCGATGTACATGTCGCCGGTGGTGCGGTCGAAGGAGAAGCGCCAGGGGTTGCGCAGCCCGTAGGCCCAGATTTCGCCACGTGCGCCGGCTGTGCCCACGAACGGATTGTCGGCGGGGATGGTGTAGGTGGCGGGCGATCCGGTCTCTACGTCGATGCGCAGAATCTTGCCCAGGAGCGTGGTCAATTTCTGCCCATTGTCCTGAGGATCGCCGCTGCCGCCGCCGTCACCGGTGGCGATGTAGAGGTAGCCGTCGGGGCCGAAGGCGATCTGGCCGCCGTTGTGGTTGTTGGCAGGCTGATCGAACTCTAGCACAATCTGTTCGCTGTTGAGATCGGCCACGTTGGGGTCGGCGGTTGTGGTAAAGCGTGAGATGCGGCTTTTGGTCTGGCTGTCTATGCGCGCGGTGTAGTGGACGTAGAACTGCTGCGTGCTGGTGTAGTTAGGCGAGAAGGCGACTGCGAAGAGGCCGAGTTCGCTGTCGCAGCATTCGACTCTGTCTTCAATGTTGAGGAAAGGCGTCGTTTGCAGTTGGCCGTTGCCGTCGATAATGCGGATGCGTCCTTCACGCTGGGCGACGAAGAGACGGTTGCTGCCGTCCCCCGCATTGGTGACGTGAATCGGCTGGTTCATACCGTCGGCCACCACGTCAAGCGTAATGTCGGGCCACGCCGGCACGGTGGTGGGGGTTGCGGTTGCCGTGGGGGTTGCGGTTGCCGTAGACGTTGCCGTTGGCTGCGGAATCGTGCCGCTACTGTTTTTGAAGATCTGGGGCAGGAAGACGATCTGCTCCTGTGCCAGCGCCGTGAATTGCCAGGAAAGCACAAAGATAATCATGAGAAATGCAGCAAAAGTGAAAGTTCGTTTGTTCATGATGAAGCTCCTTATCGGATTCTGACGCAAAATGGTGGGTATGCGTGCGTCATCGCAACGGAAGTGCAATTTGAGAACGTGAAAAATACGGGTGTATGGATCTGTTTGATGAATTAGCGCGGCACGGGGAGCCCGGCAACGATGCGGCGCACGGCGGCGTCGGCGTCGATGCCTTCGATCTCGGCTTCGGGGCGCAGGATCACGCGGTGACGGTAGACGGGGGCAACCAGTGTTTTCACGTCATCGGGGGTGACGTAGTCGCGTCCTTGCAGGGCGGCGTAGGTTTTGCTGGTTTGCAGCAAGGCAATGCTGGCGCGCGGGCTGCCCCCCAGGATCAGATCTGGGCTACGGCGGCTGGCAACGGCGATCGCAGTAATGTAGGCCAGGATGCCCGCTTCGACGGTGACATTGCGGATCTCGGCGCGGATCTCGGCCAGCGCCGCAGGGATGATCACCGCCTGGATGCCGCTTTCGTTGAGTCGGTGGGCGTCGAAGCCGCTGTGGTAGCGGCGCAGGATCTCCTGTTCCACGCTTTCTTGGGGATAGTCCACCACTACTTTGAAGAGAAAGCGATCCAACTGCGCCTCGGGCAGCGGATAGGTGCCTTCGTATTCGACCGGGTTCTGTGTTGCCAGCACCATGAACGGATCGGTGAGCGGATAGCCCACCCCGTCGATGGTCACCTGGCGTTCTTCCATCGCTTCCAGCAGCGCCGATTGGGTCTTGGCTGGGGCACGGTTGATTTCGTCTGTGAGCAGAATTTGGGTGAAGATTGGCCCTTGGCGCAGGTTGAAGTGTCCACTGTCGGCGTCGAAGACCTGTGTCCCGATGACGTCGCTGGGCATGAGGTCGGCGGTGAATTGGATACGACGAAATTCAGCGTCGATCAAGCGGGCCAATGTCTTCGCCATCAGGGTTTTTGCTGTGCCGGGCACCCCTTCAAGCAACACATGGCCGCCGCTGAAAAAGGCGACGACAATCTGCTCGAAAACGTCTTCCTGGCCCACAATGACCTTGGCGGCTTCGGCTTGGATCTGGGTGTAGAGTGTAGAAAGCGACATGGAAAATGCCTCGATTCGTGATTCGTGATTCGTGATGCGTGATGCGTGATGCGTGATTCGTGAAGAGGGTGTGCCCCTGTGAAACTTGGCCGAGATTACTTCCAAGTTGATCCGAGTCATGCTTTACCCACGAATCACGAATCACGCATTACCTCAGATGACGTTCAGACAGTATCTCGTCCGCCTCGGCCACCAGATCGACCAGTTTGTCGTTGTTGGGCAGGGCGCTTAGTTCGGTGAGGACGCGCCTGATGCGCGCTGCCTCTTCGTCGCCCACGCGGTCGTCGGCGGTGCGCAGCCGCGCTAGGAATGTGGCGTCGTCCAGATCGGCAGGGATGCGATGGCGGCGTCCTAGCGCCTGGCGCAGCCGTCGCCGGTGGTGACGGGCCACAGCGTCGCTCACATTGGCGCGGCGTTGCAGTCCTGCCATCGCCACCACATATTCAGCGGCCTCGCGGCGGCGTCCTTGTGTGAGGACAACCAACGGTGGTCCCAAACGCCTGCCCCCCAGCACGAGGAAGATCACCAGTAGCCCCATTACAAACAGTGTCGCCCAGCCGGTGGGCGTGGTGTAGAGCCACTCTTGCACGGTGAGGACGCGGTCACTGCTGAGGAGTGACGGCCCGAAGAGGTGGTAGGTGTCTAGCACCACAACAGCGTCGCTGGGCAGGCCGCGCAACGTTGCTATGAGTAGGTAGGGCTGTTCGTCTTCGAGCAGATCGGCGTTGGTGAAGGCGTAGCGGCTGGGCAGGATCCAGACGATGCCCTCGCCCTGCTTTTGTACTGTGACCGCCGGGAGTGCATCGCTGAGTGTGAGCACTGGGACGGCACTGTTCCCGGCCTGGGGCAGCGCTACTGGTCCTGGCCCTGACCAAAACCCAGGACCTTCGGGGATCAACGGCTGGGCCTGTTGGGCAAAGCCTGTGGCGCGGAAGAAGTCAACTTCGGCCATCTTGTAGTTGAAGCGTTCTTGTAGACGGCTGTCTTCCATGCCCACCAGGACAAGTGTTCCTCCCGCTTCGACCCAATCGAGCACCCGATCTGCGTCGGCGCTGGTAAAGTCCTCGACGCCGGGGTAGACGAAGAGTAGCGTGGCCTCAGTGGGCAGATCGAAGCGGGCGCGCCCGGTGGTTTCGACGCGGAATCCCATTTCGGTGAGCCAGACGCGCCACAGCAGCAGTCCTTGCGCGCCGCGGCTGTCGGGATCGTAGGCTGGTTCGCTGCTTTCGTTGCGGCTGAAGAGGATGATGCCGGTCACGAAGATGGCAAAGAGCAGGGTGATTGTCAGCCCACGCCGCGAGATGGCAAAACGGTTACGCACGTTTGTCCTCCGCGGTTTGGGTCATGAGTTCATCAATCTCGGCGCTGTAGGCCTCAAACGTTGGGCGATCCGGCTCCTGTTCCCCATACCAGACACGGTCGAAGGTCTCTACCGCTGGTTTCAGGTGAGCGTGGACGTCTGTCCCTGGTTTGGTTTGGGCCAGCACCTCGCGATTGGTCTGGTCGCGCTGGAAACGCAGCAAGCCTTGTTCGTCCAAATGGAGTAGCGCGGCTAGATAGAGCTGGCGCACGGCAGCGCGGTAGTTGCCTGCACCGGCCAGCGTCTGCGCCTGGGATCGTGCATCGGCGGCGGTGGCCGGGATCTCTGCATCATTGGCCGTCCGCCGCCGCAGACGGTTGCCGAGGATGCCGCCAAGCAGGCCACGCAGCCAATAGCTGAGCAGAATCGCCAACAACGCGCCACCGCTGATCACAATCGCCCAAACCACAATGCGCGAGCCGATTTCAGCCACTGCGCCTACCCTCTGCGGCACATCGTCTGGGAAGAGCGCGTCGAACAGATCGCTGATCCAGCGCCAGATGCGATCCCAAAACGAGGGACGATCCAACTCGTAGCGGTCGCGGACACGCTGGAGTTGGGCGAGGCGTTCGCTGCTGCGGTCCTGTGTAAGCTGCTCCAGTTGCGTCAGGCCGATCTCAAGGCGTTGCAGCGCTGCGTCTGTATCGCCGACATCGTCCAGGATCGGCGTGACGTTGACGACATTGCCGTTTTCGAGCCACACTTCTTCGATGCCGGCCAGTTGCTGTTGAATTGCTGAGAGCGTTGCACCGGCCGTGAGGTCGCTGTATGCAGCTGCCAGGCGCGCCTGGTACTCGGCCACGGTCAACGAAGCGCCGTCTTCCTGCGCGGAGAGAACGCTCGCCGTCAGCAAAAGCCAGGCTGTGGCCAGGAGGGTGCAGAGTCTCATCAGCCTCTGCCAGCGCTTAGGCATAGGGTGTGTTTTCACTGTCATTGGGGGTGATGGGGCGCGGCGCTGTTTGTGCCTCTAGCTGCTGAATACGCAGATCAAGATCGTAGCCTTCACTGCGCACCCGCAGATCGTAATAGAGCAGCACCACGGCGCAGGCGTAGAAGGGCGTCCACACAACAGAGAAAATCGACGTGATCGCGGTGGAGAGAGCCGTCATCGTGCCGAAGCCCATGAAGGGGGCGGCCAGGAGAAATGCCTGTTGGATCAGTGCAGCCGGCAACGACACGACAATGGCAGTGATGACGTAGAGCAGGACGACGTAACCAAGCGTGCGCCAGAGACGTCCTTTGGTGAGGGCCCAGCTTCGGCTCAAGGCCTCCATCGCGCCCAGATTCTCGGCCATCAACGCGGGCACTGCCCCAATCCAGCGTGCCGACAAGAAGGTGGCCGGTGCAATGGCCACCAAGACGGCGAAAATGTAGCCACAGAGCAAGACCAACACCAAGGCAATGCCACCCACTACGCCATTTGAGTCGTCAAATGCCGTCGAACCGACGGCGGCGCCGGCAAATATGACAACGCCGAAGATAAGAATCACAGGGATCAAGACCACAACTGTCACCAGGATGATGGCGAAGTATTGCACAATCGACATCCATGCGTAGGAGAGGAAGCGCCCAAGGCCGCGCCGCAAACTCCCGCCGACTGTCTCCTCTTCTTCATGTAGAGCTGCAACTGTCTGGCGGATCAACGCCAGTGTCACAACGCCGTTGAAGAGCAAGCCTAGAATGCCCAATACCATAAACGCCGAAAAGGCGCTGCCGAAATCCCCCAGTGTTTCTCCTATCATGCCCTCGTTGACGGCATCGGGCGACTCGATGAGCACGCCGATGGCGTCGGTGTAGCTGGTGATGAAGCGACCAGACAGTAGCCCCGAAAGCAGGCTGTACGGCACGAGGATAATGGCGGCGGTGAGTAAAAATTTGCTGAATCGGGCGCGATAGAGCCGAAACGCCCGATCCAGCAAATCGCCCAGACTCATTGGGCCGGCAATCGGTAAAGGATTGTTCAAGGTTCATCCCTCCAGTGAATCATGCTGTATGCTCGGCATGATCGAGCGTTGCGTCCTGTACGCGATGGGGATCAAGCGTTGCATCTACTACATCGCTCATTTGTAAATAACCATTGGTCAAAGCCAGGGGGGGTGCCAGCAGATCGCCGTCGAGTTTCAAGAAGAAGCTGAGTTCTGAAGGATGTTCGATGCCTGTTTTGGCGGCGAAGAGGGCAGTCCTTACGGTACCCAAACCGGCGGCGGCCTGTGATCCAACCATCACACCTTTGTGCGCCTGTCGGGCCAGGTTGAGCATCTGTGTCGATTCGGTATAGCCTGTGCGCGCTGTTTTGATGTTGAGGACGTCGAAGGTATTTAGTGCCAATTCACGACGCAAATCGCGTAAAGTAAAGGTGGAATCGTCGGCGATCAGGGGCAGGTGTTGCCGTTTGCATAGCAGCGCACGTTCTTGGATCAACTCCACTGGCAGCGGTTCTTCACAATAGCGGACACCCATTTCGGCGAGGTAAGTTAACCGGGACGCGGCGTCTTCTACGTCGAAGCACTCGTTAGCATCTACATAGAGGATCACATCCGGCCCCAATGTTTGCTGGAGTCGGGCCAAGCGCATGGCATCGGCCTGCCAATCTCGCCCAATCTTAACCTTGAGCACGCGTACACCCTGATCCACGACACGCTGTGCTTCGGCCAGTACCGTCTCTTCATCGCCGATGCCGAGGATGTAGCTTACCGGCACGCGCTTGGCGGTGACGTCGAGCAGTTCGCCCAATGTAATGCCCTGGTGGGCGGCCAGCGCATCCCACAGCGCCATGTCCAATGCGCCGCGGGCGGTGTGGTTGTTTTTGACCTGCGCCATTCGTTCGTATAGTAAATCGATTCGGTTTTCGCTTACTGTTTCGCCCAGCAGGCGCGGGGCCAGTTCCTGGGCAATGATGCCGGTGATGCTGTGTACGGTTTCGCCGTAAATTGTGGGGCGTGGCGGCGCTTCGGCCACCCCGGTTGCGCCGTCACTCAACGTCACCCGCACAAGGACATGTACAAGATCGTCAAGCACGCCGGCCTTGCCCCAGCGTAGCGGGTCTTTAAGCGGCAGGCGAAAGACAATGGTTTCGATGCGATCAATGGTTGTGGACATGGCAGGATCAATGGTGATTGACGATTTTTGATTGACGATTTTCGATTGTGTTTCTCAACTGTTCTACGCACTACGCACTACGCACTACGCACTACGCACCACCTGCCAAAACCCAATAACTTGTCGCGCCACCTCTTCCGGCTTCGTCTCTGCGGTGTTGACGACAAGCGTGCGGTGCGTGGCGAGGCGGGTCAATTCGGAAATAGCAGCGGTTGGATCGTAATTGCGCCGCTCGGTGATGACGATGGCGAGCTTTGCGCGCAGATCCTCGGCAGAGACGTCTCCTTGATCGACCAGGGCGCGCAGGTGTTGCTTTTCTGCCGCCCCAAAGAATTCATCAACGCCAGGCAGGTTGGCGAAAATGTTGCTGCTGTCGGTCGGTGCAGCGGCTGCGATCTGATCGAACGCGTCGCGACGGGTCAGCAGCCGTTCGACACGGAGGACATCGGGGGCATCGAGCACGAGGAAGCGTGCGCTCGGCAAATGTTCAGCGGCGTAGCGCACTTCGTCTGCGCCGCGCAGCCCGTCGAAAAGGAGCGTCTGCTGTGCGCTGTCGCTGTCCACGCGCAGGGACGTGAGCGCGTGTGCCATCCCGCCGTCGTAGCGTTCGCGGTAGCGGCGGGTGTAGTCGAACCGCTCCGCTCGGTCGGTAATAGGACGGATCGTTTCCTGGTCTTCGGCCTGGAGGCAGGCGATGATCAGATCATCTGTCAATTCGCGACGATCGGGCAAGAGCCTGTAGTCAAAGCCGGCGGCATTGAGCGCGGCCAGCGTAGTACTCTTCCCCACGCCGGTTACACCAACCAGAATCAACACCGGTATGTCGACAATAGAGACGGTGGCTGCGCTTCGGTTGATCTCAGACATAGAGTCGGGCATGAACGCGGACATGAACGCGGACATACAAAATTATGTAACCTTTCCTTGGCAAAACGGTTTTGTGCATTATAGTTGGCGTGGGATTTGATCGCAATGTGGCGGGGTGGACAACAATCATAGACGATGGTTGGTTGTTAAGGGCAAAACAAACAGGAGCCATCCCAACGGATGGCTCCTGTTTACGTGCTCTGGAGGTGGTGCGTTCAGTTTTGTGAAACAGCAACGGGTGTAACAGATTCGCCGCAGTTGGCGCAGAACTTGTGATTGGGCGATAAAACTTCGCCACAGGTGGTACAGTAGCGTGCTTTTTCGCCGGGTGAACCTGCTGTGTCCGGCGCAGAGACCACCGCCGCTTTGGGCGCGGTGGGCGTAGCCTGTGTCGGCTTACTGTGACCGTTGACTGTACGTCGGTAGCGGTTGATTTCAGCTTCAATAGAGGCGTCCATGCCGGCGACTTCAGGTGAAATCTTTTCGATCTGCTGCATGTAGGCAATCGCCTGTCTGCGCAGTCGGGCGTCGAAGCGTTGGTAGTCCTCTTCGCTGATTTTGCCGACCTGGAAGTCGAATTCCAGATCCTTAATGGCGGCCATCAGGCCATCTTTGCGTGTAATGAGTTCGATGAGCTCATCGTTTTCTACGTGATAGGGGGGCACCTTATTGGTGATAAAGGGCCAGATTACGTAGGCGAGTGCTGCTACCGAAATCAAGAGAGCAATGGTAACTGTGATCCACATGGTTCTGTCCTTAAACAGAGTGCCGGCTTGCGCCGTCGTGGCAAGGTCTTGATTCCTTTGCCAAGACGACCAGGCCGAAGATTAGGCACGCGCGTAGGCGGCAGGTTCAGGTGCCGTCGCTAACCGGCGCGACGGGTGCGGCCAGGCTGAGATCAATGTGCCGATAATGAGCACGATACCGCCGAGCCAGAGCCAGATGGTAAGTGGGTTGATGTAGACTGAGAATGTGGCTGTTGCACCCCGGTCTTCCCATCCATTCAGCACCACATAGACATCTCGTAACAAGTTCATATGCAACCCGACCTCACTTGTGGGCATGTCGGGGTTCTTGTCGTAGATGTTGCGATGGGGGACTAGTGTGCCGACAAAGCGGCCGGTGGCAATATGACGCACGTCGAGGTTCGCCGTAATCGAGGTGACATTGGAACCCCGATCAGTGTCTAGCCCAGTGTAGGTAATCTCGTATCCAGTGAGGTTCACACTTTCGTTCTGCCCGAGTGTGACATTGGTAGAGGTCAGGTAGAACTCGTTGCCGATGATGGCCACGCCCATCATGACAATGCCTAAATGGACGGTGTAGCCACCGTAGCGGCGTCCATTGCGGCGCATCAGGCTGCCCAGGGCGACAATGACATTTTCATTTGTGGCGACGCGACGGGCAATGGTGCCACGCACGAACTCCTGAACAATGGCCCCTGTGACGAAGGCACAAATGGTCATGCCGATGACGGAGAAGATCTGGGAATTGTAAACGGCAGCCGCAATGCCACTCAGCACAGCAAAGACCAATGGCCAGGTGAATTGACGGCGCATTGCTTCCATTGATGTGCGTCGCCAACCCAACAGTGGGCCTATGCCCATGAGCAGGAAGAGGATCAAGAAGAGTGGGCCATTCACCCTGTTGAAGAAGGGAGCCGCCACACTAATCCGATCCTGTACCAGCAATTCGCTGAACATGGGGAAGAAGGTTCCCCACAGCGTAGCAAAAGCGATACCGGCAAAAAGCCAATTGTTGCCCAGGAAGGCTGCTTCGCGACTGGCATAGGAATCAATGGGCTGTTCGTCCTTGAGCAGGGGCAGCCGATTGAAGAGTAGCCAGATGAAGCCAAAGAGCAAGATGACCATGAAGCCCAGGAAGAAGGGCCCAACGTCGCTTAGCGCAAAGCTGTGCACACTCTCGATCAGGCCGCTGCGGGTGATGAAGGTACCAAGGATTACCAGGAAGTAGGTGGAAAAGATGAGCACCACATTCCATACCTTCAAAATGCCGCGCTGCTCCTGAATGATGATGCTATGCAGGAAAGCGGTCGCGGTAAGCCAGGGTATGAAACTGGCGTTTTCCACCGGATCCCAGGCCCAGTAACCTCCCCAACCCAGTTCCATGTAGGCCCACTGGCTGCCCATCAAGATGCCTACTGAGAGGAACATCCACGGGATCAGCGTCCAGCGGCGTACAATCCGCACCCACTCGTTCCCCAGTCGGCGGCTCATCAGCGCACCTACGGCAAACGCAAATGGAACGGTCAAACCGATCCAGCCTAGGTAGAGCATCACCGGGTGAATTACCATCCAGTAATTTTGCAGCAGTGGATTCAGCCCCTGTCCGTCTGGCGGCATGGCTGAGTTCAACTTAAAGGGATTGGCGGCAAAGATCAGCAACACCAGGAAAAAGAGCGACGTGCTCAGGATTGTCGCATTGACAAAGGGCATCAGCGATTGTTGTTTATTCCGATGCAATTTGGCCACAGCAACACTAAAGCACGAGATGATCAACGTCCAGAAGAGCAGACTGCCCGCCTGCCCACCCCAGAGCGCCGAAAATTTGTAGAACGTCGGCAGCGCTCGCTCCGAATGGTTCCAAACATAGGTGACTTCAAACCGGTCGTTGAGTAGCGCATACCAGAGCACACATGTGGCAAAGAACACCATGCCACCCACAGCATAGACAGCGTTGAAACTGGCATGTGAAAAGCGTGCTAGTCGTTTTACACCTCCCCAATAGCCGGCAAATACCCCGAAAGCGGCTATCACAGCCGCCGCAATCAACACCAAATAAGCAACGTTGTATATCATGAGCCGCATTCCCTCCAAAAAATCAGGTACAAATTGTTCTTCAGCGTGCGCCACGCTGAATCGCGTCGCGAAGACGTACTTTGGCTTATCTTGAAATCTCTATGCTGAAATCTCTATGCTGAAATCTCTATGCTGAAATCTCTATGCTGAACTAGCTTCACTGTCCACTTGGCCGGATGAGGCTGATCAGTTCGTCCATTTGCGCCGGACCTGTAATCGGGCCGATGATAGTTTCAACAATCCTGCCGTCAGGGCCGATGAAAAATGTTTCAGGAACGCCTTTGATACCGTAGCGACGGGCAATCTCGCTGCGCAGATCCGGCCCATTGGGGTAAGTCACATCGAATTCTTCTAGATAGGCCAGCGCTGCAGGCTCTTGATCCAAATAGTCTATGCCAAGAAAGACGATGCCGTTGTCCTTCTCCCTTCGCCACGTCTGCTCAAGTAGATCAGCTTCGTCGCGGCATGGATCACACCAACTGGCCCAGAAATTGACAACCACACCCTTGCCTTTCAGATCGTCGAGCGAGATCGTTTCACCCTCGAATGTGGTGAACACTAACTCGGGGGCCATCCCGTCAGCTCGGTGTGCTGATGCGTTCGTCTGGACAAGTCGCCAGCCTAAAATCCCTACGAAGGCGGCGGCAATACCGACGATGATGAAGCGCCAAATGAGCACGGAGCGCTGCTGACGGGGAGACTGACCGGCCTCTTCCTGCTGCAACACTTCTTCTGCCCGAACGTCTCCCAGTGTGCCATTGGGCGACTGGCCTGCCTCCAACTTTGTTAGCTCAGCCATAGCGCTTCAGTTCCTCCTCAAGTCTGCGATCATACTCACTCTTGGTCACCCGTTCAGGTGATGCTGCTTCGGCTCTTATGGCTTCAGCCGTCATTGGGCGCACCAATTCTCGTGACCGCATCCACAAAAAGACGCCGCCACCAATCAGCACGGCAAAGGGTAGGATCCAGGCGAACCAGTTGAAACCTTCCAACGGCGGCGCACCCAGGACCTGTGGACCATACTGTTCCACAAAATAGTCTACGATTGATTGGGTATCTTCGCCTTCACCCAGTTTGATGGCGATGATGTCCTTCATCTGATCACATGCCTTCAACTCACACGAATCAAGGCGCACGCCACTACACAGCGGGCACCAAATTTCCCGAGCAACTTCGTTGACCTCGTCGGCGGTTACATTATTTGTTGTTGCGCTTGTTGCTGGGGGAGTGTCCTGGGCGATGGCGGCTGAGGATGTAACGAAAATGCCGGCCACCAACAGTGAGAGAACAAGGATCACGCCGAAAAGCCATCGGTTACCCGAGACGGCGATGCGGGGATCGTGGTGGAAGTTATACATTGTTGTTTCCCGCTCCAAAATCATCAAACATCTTGCACGAATGTCAGACTATTTACCACATGCGGAGGATACATCTAGTATAGCACATAACCGTTGCGGCACAGAACGTGTTGGTGTTTGGTGTACAATCATTGCTGCCATAACGGCGTTGCTGTGATACTTGCCTTGCTGTGATAGGGGTAGTATCCATCTGGAGAACTATATTGCCATCCGTCAAGTGACGAGCCGGGCACCTGTACAGATGCCCGGCTCGTCTCCTGTCTATGAGACCGCTTTGCGGTCTGACACTTACATTGTGATGCGGATTGATCGCATACTACGGGCGGGTCATACCCGACACGTCAACGCCCAGGTCTTCCAGTGAGTCGTACAGCGTCTGGATGATGTATTGGCCGTTGTGGGTGTATGCGCCGGGATCCTTGGAGACCCACAGATAGTTGTACACGTTGCGCAGCAGCCGTGGCGACCAGCTTGTGAATCGGCCGTCACCTTCACTGACTACGCCGTCACCATCTGCATCGGCGAAGAAGTAGGGGAAGCGATTCGGATCATACGCCATCGGTGCGTTGAGTGTATCTGCTGCATACGCCTGAATGGCCTCGAAGAGCATTTCTTCCATGGTGGCAATTTCGCCTGCAATGCCTTCGCTGACGTCGCCGTCACCATCAAAGTCGTCTTCGTATTCGCGGATGTTAACCAGTTCATCCGGGCCGGTGACACCATCATGGCAGTCGGCGCAGAATTCCCAGTCAACTTCGAGCTCGTGAGCGCCGTGGCATTCCATGCAGTTGTCGGCTCGGCGCACATGTTCGAAGCGGTCGAAGTAATCCTTGCCCTCGAATTGATAGGCCCCATTGGCTTCGGCGCCGTAGAGTGTTGCAGCAGCAGCGAAGTAGTGAGGATTCACAAAGCTCAGGCGATCGGAGATTTCGTCCAGTTCAAGCCCGTTAATGCGAGCCTCAATCTGGATGCCGGAGGCGCGCCCTTGGTGACACTGCATACACAGGTTGTCGCTTGGTTCGTCACTTGTCAACACGACGCCACTTGGAAACTCTACATTTTCGATCGCGTAGATCTCATATGTTTCGAGGTCAGTGTGACAGGTGTTGCACTGCAAACCATTGGACGGTGCACCTGAAACGGTGACAGCTTCGCCCAGATAGAAGGGCAGGCCGTCGGCCGTGTGACACTTGGTGCAGTTGCCCGGCACGCTGCCGTCGGCATCCCAATGACGGAAGGCGTCACTGGCGCCGTTGAAGTGGCCTGCATCATTGCGGTGCATGGCTGTCATGTCCATCGGTTCAGCGATGGTCTCAATGGCTTCGTTCAAGCTGGCAATCGAATCGTACAGCAACTGAATAATGTACTTGCCGCCATGTACATAGGCACCGGGATCTTTGTGGGCCACCTGGTAATTGTAGGCAGCTTCCAGAAGACGCGGTGTCCACGATGCGTAACGTTCTTCGTCGCCGGCGACTTCACCATCGCCATCTGGATCGGTGAAGAAGTATGGATGCGATTCGGGATTGTAGAGGATGGGCGCTTCAATGACTTCAGCAGCATAGATTCGAATCGCCTCGTAAAGCGTTTCTTCTAGGGTCTGAATCTCGTAGTAGATGCCCTCTTCCATGTCGCCGTCGCCGTCATAATCGCGCAGCGAGCCAAGCGTGCGGATGTCTTTGAAGTCATCGGCTCCGGTGACGCCTTCATGACAGGTGGCGCAGCTTTCAACGTCTATCTCTGTTGTGTGCGCGTTGTGGCAGTCGGTACAAGAACTGACACCAGGCACGTGCATAAAGAAGGCGTCGTACATCTGCCCAGGATACTCGAAACCACCCTTGGCGATGGTGCCATACTTGGTGGCCGCCGCCGCATAGTAGTGGATGTTGATGAAGCTGAGATCTGGGAAGACGGTGTCCATATCGTCTGCGGTGGCGCCGACACGCTCAAGCGCGCCGGTGATCGATACCATCGACGCACGGCCCTGATGACATTCCATGCAGCGCGCTTCTGGGCCTAAGTTCGACAGGACCGCGCCAGACGGCATCACAACGCTATCCCACCCAGTGGCGGCGTCGTTATGGCATGCCATACACTCCACAACAGTACCAACAGGCGCAGCGGCATCAACGACCAGCGGGTCCGAACCATCGGCGCCCATGTAGTCGAGCATGCCGGTTGTGCTGTGACACTTGGCGCAAGTTACTGGAATCTCCTGCGGATCTGAACTGTCCCAGCGGGTGAAGCTCCGGGAAGTGCTGTCCGCATGTGGAGAGTTCATCCATGCCGAAAGAAATGGAATTTCAACCGGATAAGCCCCGTGAACCATTTCGCCTTCTTCGGCTTCCTCTTCTGCTTCAGGAGTCGGTGTAGCATCCTGCGCTACCACGCTTCCTAACTCGACCATCTCCTGCCCGGCGAACGCCTGCCCCACTGTAAACAGTGAAAGCATTGCAACCACCACTACAAGCAGTGTGATCTTTTTCATAGTTGACCCCCTCTAGGGAAGGTAGTCGGTGCAGGTTTTGCATCTGCGTCAGCCTGCATGCGCATCACCGTCAGCGCAAACCTTTCAGGCGGGCGCAGGTGTGTGCATCCTGCGCTGGGTCCGACAAGTGTGAACCTGCATTTTCAAACAAACACAACACGATCTGGTTCTGCATATACCATCTATCGTTTCGATTCTCACCTCCTTTGGCGAAACAGCCTACGGTACGCCGTCTTCGGGCTCAGCCGCAGGCACGATGCTCTCGATAGGCTGTCGGGGAATGGTGGTGATGGCTGTCTCTTCATAGGTCACAAAGAAGTAGAGGCCTGTGAGGAGCGTCACCGAGATCACCGCCGCCACCGGCAGGAAAATGAGGCGACGTCGCCGCTCCGATACCGGGTCAACCGGCCGATCGGCGATGCCTGCCTCGATCTCTGCCAATTCCAGGGCATGTTCTTCTTCCATTTCGTGGCGTGAAATACGCCCGGTGAACATGCTGCGGTTAAAGCTTTTCACGTGTACGTGGTACATGTGCCAGACGATGATAGATAGCACGGCCAGCAGCCCTTCGCCACCGTGGGCAGCCTTTGCCGCCGGCACCACTACCCCAGGTAGGAAGTTGGTGGTGGCAATCGGGTTCCAGAGCATGAAGCCTGTGATCACCATCACCAACGTTCCCCAGATCACGGCCCAGTATTCGGCCTTTTCGGCATAGTTGTAGCGACCCATCTTGGGCGCTTCTTTGCTAAAGCCTAGGTTGTATGTCAAGGATTGGATGGCATCGGTCATATCTTTCCAGCTGAGCATCATGGTCAGGCGCACACGTTTTACAAAGACTTTGTACGTAACAACGCCGCCGTGGTAGATGGTTTCGAGCATCAAAACCACCGCCGCCACACGATGCACGATGCGGATGAACTCAATACCGCCCATCCAATCGATCAGGGTGACACCCCAACCTGTATCGGCGAACATCTGCGGGATGCCTGTAATCCCCAGCACGGTAAAGCTGGTGAGTAAGAGAAAATGCTCAATTCGGTCGTTTAGGCGGAAGCGAACATAGGTCTCCTTATGGCCGGCCTGATGGGACGGAGCGGATTTGCTCTTTTTCCGGCTCGTTGATTCACTCGCTGGTTGGCTGATTGATCGGCTCACTGATCTTCTTCCTTTTCTTCATCTTCATCTTCATCATGCTCATCGCGCCGGCGATTCAAGAAGCGACGGTAGACATCAGAGGCAACAAAGACCCCAAAGCCGCCAACCACCGCCGGAATCAAAATAGCGTAGAAGAGATCGACAAAGTAGATCAACGGGTAATGTTCCAACGACGGCTGGAAGTGACTCAGCCAGGTGTCGGGGAAGTTGGCGGTGGCGCTAGGATGACATTGCTGACAGGTGACGAGCAGATTCTGCTTGATCACCATCGAGTTTTCGTCGTTGACGGCCAGGATGTCGTGTACACCATGGCAGTCGTAGCAGACGGCTTTGTTCGTCTCTTGACCTGAGGCTGTCTGCTCGAAGATAGTTACCGTTGTGCCGTGGAAATCAGCCACGTAGGTGTCGAAGACATCGGTAGAAATGTCATACTTTGCCATCATCTCATCGTTGGCATGACATTCGGCGCAGATTTGGGGTGAGCGCAGGCGGAAGCTCGCTGTTATCGGGTCTTCAATTTCGCCGTGTACACCATGACAGTCCACACAAGTGGGCACGTCGGGATTGCTATCTTCAAACAGTGCCGCCCCGTGGACACTTTCAACGTACTGCGCCTCAATCGCGGAGTGGCATTCCCCACAGGTCTGCGAAATTTTTTGCCGCGGTTCGTCGGGTGGCTGAATATCATGCGCCCCGTGACAGTCAACGCAGGTGGCTGCATCAAGATTGCCTGCCGCCAGTTCAGCGCCGTGGATGCTGTCCATGTTGCCGGCGTAAATGTCTTCGTGGCACTTCTGGCAAACGTTGCTCATTTCGATGGTCACGAGCCGCTCGGTACTGGGCAACTCGACATCATGCGGGAACATCTGAAATCCACCCTGATCATGGCAGTCGACACAGAGCAGCGCCCGCCCCCCCTCCATCTGCGCCAGACGATTCCCATGTACCGAATCGGCGATCTGTTGGCCGGTTACATGTAGCGAAATACCTTCACCCGAAGCCAACGTCGCCTCGCTTGTCAGCAGGCTATGGCAGGTGACACACTGCTCCGAGGAACTGAAGTTCTGCGCACTGACTGAAGTTACAATGTCATCGGTGTGGCAGGTCTGGCAGTCCTGACCCACGCCAATGTCGGCCATTACTTGCTCGTGTAGGGCAGCGATGGCCGGATCTTCGTAATTTTGATGACACGATTCGCAGAACGCGATAGGATCGTCCACCAACAACTCGGCGGGTGCTACGTCATGGCCGCCGTGACAGTCGGCACAGGTGGGCAGGTTGTCGTTGAGGCCATAGAGCGACGGCACCAAGTGACCGGGGTTGTGCGCGCCCAAATTGGTATGACAACGCTGGCAGTTTTCCGACGTCAACGCCACAAAATCGTCGAAGGTGTCTACTGGAAGAGGTCGATGCGGGTAGATGTAGTCCGCCGGGCTGTGACAGTCTGTGCAGAAGATCGCTGTCGCTGAATCTACATCCTCATGGAAGTTATGCACCGAGTTGGCCAGCACTTCCAGATCGACGTTGATGGAGATCTCTTCGCCGGATGGCAGTACCACAACACCTTCGGTATTCACATGACAGCCCAAACAAGGCGCGTCCGGCGGCACTACCTGAGCGTAGGTGTCTATGCTAAAGAGCCCGACGGCAGCCGAAAACAAGACACAAAAGACGAGCGGGCGTAGAAGAACCCGTATCCACACATATTCTTTCATCATCGATAGGGCGCACCTGCGTTGATCCATTAAACAATCCAATTCGACGAATGCTAATTCATTAGGTAGTCTGCTGTAGGTAGTCTGCTGTAAGTAGTCTGCTGTGTGACGATTCTAGACACAGGCCGTTGCAACAGATGTACGAGTAATGAGTAATGCAGAAGTGACGTTGTTGCTCTACTCATTACTCGTTACTCGTTACTCAATGTCATTTAGTTAGGGACGGCAACACGCTAAAACCTGTGGAGTGAGCATCCTCAGATGCGGCTCTACCAGTGTGCACCCGCATCTAAGGATGCTCACTCTGCGCTTAACTTAATGACATTGACTCGTTACTCATTACTCGTTAGGCCGCTACTGGCGCGTGTTTCGAATCGTATTGGCCAATTCCGGGTCGTGATAGCCTGTCGCCATTTCAATCAATGCTTCGTCTGACAAGGCTGTTGCGAAACCATCTTCTGAATGGCAGCTCTTGCATGCAAAATTCAGGCTCAAATAAGGCTGGGTGAAAGCCCCGTCGGCGGTAAACTGTTCGATTTGGCCGGCATTGATCGACATGAGATGCGAGCTGACGTCGCCGTTGTAGCTACCCGGGCTGGCCACTGCCGCCGTCATCAAGTTCGGCATGTGACAATCTGTGCAACTGGCATGGCGGAAGTTGGCAAACTTCTGGTTCTGCAACTTGTCCAGGTGACAGCTCTCGCACTGTACCTTCACTGGATGGCCCACCTGATGCACCGTATTCTCGTGCGGATTGTGACAGGCCACGCAGTCGGTGACACGATGCTTGGCCGCGTGGGGTGCTTGATAGTCCAGCGTGTGGCTGATCATGGTGCCGGCGACGACAATTTCTGTCGTCTCATTGCGGACATGACAATCCAGGCAGAGTCGCGAATCGGTCTCGATATCCATCGCCACCAGGTAAGGATCATTGACATGGTTGCCACCCGGCCCGTGACAGGCTTCGCAGCCCACACCATCCTCGGCCCAGGTGCCTACAATGCCGGGCAGCCCGTTTTGATGTCCCATCGGCACATAGCCGGTTGTGTGACACGAACCACAGGTATACGCCACTCGCTCGCCTGGTTGGTAGGCAACCCAGTCATCACCCAAATCGAGGAGACGATTGTAGAGGTTGTACTGCGCCGCATCTCCCGTGATCAAATAGCCTTCGCTGTCGAGGAAGTGCGCCTTCCAGTTGAAGCCGCCTACTACGTAGCTGATGTCGTCCCATGTGTAGCCCTCTGGTGGGCCAGGTACATTGGCAACAGGACGTGGCCCATCTGCACCCTCAGTGACAGCGGTGAGGATATTGGCGTGGCCCGTCTCTGCATACGAGGCCATAATGCCTTCATGGCAGCGGGCGCATGTCTCTGAATCAACGTATACAGGCGATGTATAGCTGACACCGTCACGGCCATCAACACCCGCAGGGCCGACAGGGCCGATGGGGCCAGGGGGGCCAACGGGGCCTGGCGGTCCTGATGGGCCAGGTTCACCGATTGTGTCAGTCGGCGCGGCTTGATTGCATCCTCCAACGAGCACAAAGGCGAGGAGAACAGCGATCACATAAAAAAATCTTCTCATTTGCCGTCCCTTTGGATGGGTCTGTGGCGAAGCGTAAACCGAAGCAACTACCTTAGTGGCTAAATTCACAAACTAGCGGCTAAATTCACAATGCTGTATGGGTTTTACACCCCACGCGTAGTTTAGGGTGAAACACCCATAGCAGCACTAGTCAGGTGGTGAGTGTACCCACTAGTCAATGGATGCATCCCTCAAAACTTTAGCCAGAAATTCACAGCAGCACGGCGACTCTCGTTTGGGCTGTTTCGCCGTGCTGCTGTGAATTTCTGGCTAGAGACTACGTTATCTTTCCGATCGAACAAAGACCTCTTCAGGTTCCTCTTCATAACGGCTGGGGCATTTGAGCAGAAGTGTGTCGGCCTGGAAGGAACCATCCGCCAGTAGCGTCCCCTCGGCGATGGCTTCGGCTGCACGTAGGAAATTATCTGGGCGAGGACCGAAGAAGACGACAGGCAGTTCAGCGCCGGTCTCATCGTGGATGGAAAAACGTAGTGTAACCTCTTGTGGATTCCAATCCTCACTATTTGCCACCACTTGCCCGCTGACACGCACACGCTGCCCAACCATCTTTGCTGCTTCTTGATTGACCTCACTGACGGTCATGTAGTAGGCGGCTGTTGAAAAGGTTGAGTAAACAATCAGGCCAACGACCACAGCCAGCAGAAGCACACCACCAATCAAAAATTTATAATTTTTTGTCTCGGCCTTGGTGTCTGCCAGGTTGCTGGGGATCACTGAACTGGTGTCAACATACTGTGTCATCGAATGCTCCTTTTTTCGCCTGTAAGGGCCCGGCAAAATTGTGATCTAGAATACAAAGTCTTGTTGAGTATAAGGTTTTGCGTAGGTAATGTCAACGTGGATCTGCATCTTACCCTCGCTGACGATCTTGGTCGGCTTTTGTCCTTGTGCTATGATGATGGCATCACGATTCAACCGTCACAGGTCAAATGACTAGTTTTGTGCTGACCAACCTGCTAGAATGTCGCAAGGATATGCCCACGCAATCAACATCTTGCCGCGCACACAGTCTCTCCTTGTACACAGCCCCAACATCACTATCTCAAGCAGAGAATTATGAACCTTATAATTCACCTTCGACCGTTCTACCGTCTGATTAGAGTAATCGTGACGGCACTATTTTGTGCGTTTTGGGCAACTGTCGCCCAGGGTGTCTGGCCAATCTATGCCCAGTCTGTGGAGCCGATTGCCGCCATTCAGAGCGAAATGAGCAACGACGATGATTCCGCTCGCGCCGGCGAGACGGTCACCGTGCAGGGTGTTGTTACCGCTGTTTATGGCAACCTCTACTTCTTGCAAGATGACGAGGCCGCCTGGAGCGGCATCTCCATCTACGCGCCAGGACATACCGTCGCCGCCGGCAACGAAGTCCGCGTCACCGGCGTAGTGGCCGAATACTTTGATCTCACACAGATCGAGCCGGTTTCTACTGAGATCCTTGTGGCCGATGCGCCGGTACCCAGCCCCGCGCCGGTAACTGTGCAAGAAATTAAGCGTGAAGCGTGGGAAGGCGTTCTCGTTCGTATTGACAACGTAACGGTAAGTGCGGCACCCAATCAATATGGTGAATGGCGTGTTGGCGACGGCACAGCGGATATCATCGTTGATGATCGGGGCGTCTTCTACGACGCCGTGCCAGGCGAAACAATCACTACCCTCGTCGGCATCGTCGATCATGCATTCGGCAGCTACCGTCTCTTGCCCCGCACTATTGAAGACATCATCACCGAAGAACAACGTACACTACAACCCGACGAACTCACACCAATCTACATCATCCAGGGCAGCGGCATCAGCACGCCGCTGGATGGCGAACGTGTCAACACCGTCGGCGTCGTCACCGGCGTCGGTGTTGACGGTTTCTTCTTGCAAGATCCTCTCGGCGACGGTAACGCCGCCACCAGCGACGCCATTTTCGTCTACACCGCCGATGCGCCCACGGTTAGCACAGGTGAGTGTGTCCTCGTGCGCATGGGGTTGGTGATAGAGTTCTACGGCAAAACCGAACTCAGCCGCATCCAATCGGCTGAAAGCAGTGATCTCTGTGCCGAAGCCGAAATTGCCCCCGTTGAATTGGCCCTTCCCGGCATCGCTGCTGATCAACAGGCGCTCTACGAAGCGTTGGAGGGGATGCTGGTGGCGCTGCCGCCTGTTGACACCGTGGTGCAGGGCCCGACCAAACGTTTCGCCGATGGCAGCACCGAAATCGGTCTTGTTGCCGCCGAACTTGCACCCTACCTTCCTGGCGGACGCGTTTTTCAGGGGGAAGAGCAGCATGTTGCCGCGCTCTTCTTTCTAACGGGCCAACTGGGGGCTCTCCTACCGAGTGTGGCTTGGGGGGATCGTCTCGCCATCTCCGGCGCGGCCATAAACTCAGCCGATCTCGCCCCCGTCTTGGGGATCCTCGATTACAATTTCGGCAAGTACCAACTGGCGCTCGTGCCTGATCAAACATTGGCTGTCACTGCCATGAAGGCCGTGCGCGACCGCGTCGACGCCGCCGCCGAAGACGAATTCACCGTCTGCACCTTCAACCTGCTGCGCATGGGGCGTGGTAGCGCCCAATTCCCCGACGAAGAAATTTACAACGTCCAACTCCGGCACCGCGCCCGCGTCATCGCCGAGGATCTGCGTGGCTGCACCATCGTCGGCCTGCAAGAGACGGGTACGCCAGAAGATGCCCAGGCCCTGGCCGATGTGCTTGCCGAGGAGTTTGCGCTCGACTACACCGCCGTTGCCATTCCCGGCCCCAATACGCAGTCCAGCGAATTCCCCTTGACGTTGGGCCTGTTGGCGCGCAGTGATGTCGTCACTGTGGTGCAGTCGACCACCCTGCAAGCCTGTTCCCCCGTCGATTACGCAGTGATCGATGTAGACGAATTCTGCACAGCCAACACCTATCCTATCTTCAACCGCCCGCCGCTTGTGGTGGATATGACGGTGAGCGGCCCGTGGGCCGAGCCGTATCCCATCACCGTCATCGGCAACCACTGGAAGAGCAAAGCGGGCGACGAGTCGATCAACGTGCTGCGGCGTACTTTGCAGGCGCAGAGTGTAGCCGATTGGATCGCCGCTCGTCTCGAAGACGATCCCCAGGCCAATGTGGTCGTCCTTGGCGATCTGAACGACTTCTACGGCAGCGGTCCCGTCGAGAAATTACGGATGGGCGTAACGCCGCCGCTGATTCACACCTACGACGTGCTGCCCGAACTGGAACGCTATACTTATATCTTCAACGGGGCGAGCCAGGTGCTTGATCATGTGCTGCTGACGCCGTCTATGCGCTCTGCTTTCGCTGGGATCGATCTGCTGCACATCAACGCCGACTTCCCAACCCCTGCGCCTGATGCCGAGGAGATTGCCAATCACGTCAGCGATCACGATCCGGTGCAACTCACGCTTCGCCCCGCCGGCGCCGGCTGGATCGGCGGCAATGTGGGCGTGCCCGGCGTATTGATCTCTCTGCGCAACGATGACGGTGCCGGTGTGGGCGTCACCATTAGCAATGCCCACGGCGACTTCCGCTTCTGGGGGCTGCCCCCGGGTCGCTACCGCGTCGACTACAAACCGCAGCGTGGCGTTACTGTTCAATCTCCTGATCAGTTGTTGCGTGTGCGAGCCGGTGCTGGTCTCTTCCTGCAGCCGGCGGTGCAGATTGAACAAGGTGTCTTCGGTGTTGATGCTGTCCTTTTGGGTGGGGCGATGATGGCAGAGGAAGAGTAAATCTGTGGATTTCGTTCTTAAGTGGCTTTTTGCGTCTTGCTCTGTGTCTACAAGCGCATTTGGGGGGTAGGGAATGAGGGCGTTGGCAAACGCTGATTTTGCGTCACACAGAAAAAGAGGAAAATCTTATGGAAAAAGTCTATTTAACCTGGCCGGATGTTGAAGAGTTGATTAGTAATGTGGTGATGAAGTTACAACCGCCCTACGATGCGCTTCTGCTTGTGACCCGCGGCGGTATTGTCCCCGGCGGTATGATTGCCGAAGCACTGCGCATGAAAGACATCCTCACGGCGTCGGTGCTCTTCCCCCAGGATCCGGGGGTGCGCGCCGAAATGAGCTGGCCGCGCTTCTTGCAATTTCCCGCGGATCCGGTGCTACACGGCAGGAAGATTCTGATTGTCGACAACATGTGGGATCGTGGACGCACCATTGTCACCGTCAAGAGCCGTGTGATCAGCGCCGGCGGCTTTGCCCAAACGGCTGTACTGCACTGGAAGCAGAGCAAGAGCATCTTCCACGATGAACAGCCCGACTACTACGGCGCCATCACCGACGATTGGATCTATTACCCCTGGCAGCGCATCGACGATTCCGGCGATCTTGTCGCGGCGCGTCCTGTGCCACAGTTGTCTTAGGCAGATCCAGAGAAATATTGATCCACGAAGGCACACGAAGATGCACGAAGGCAGAGAAAAACCAAAATGATCCACGGATTACACGGATTTTCAGGCTTCAGAGGAGAACCAACTGCTCCTTCTGCAAATCCCTCTAATCTTTGAAATCTGTGGAGCAATTCTCTTCTCTGCCTTCGTGTTTCTTCGTGTGCCTTCGTGGATCAATAAAATTCTGAAATCTCAGGAGATGTCACAATGAGTGATTTGACAACATCAGCGCCCGCCCACGAGCGGATCGGGCCGATTATTGAGCGGTTGCGGGCAGCCCATCCCGACGCAGAGTGCGCGTTGATCCACACCAACGCCTACCAATTGTTAATGGCCACGATCCTCTCAGCGCAGTGTACCGACGAACGAGTGAACCAGGTGACACCGATCCTCTTTGCCGCCTACCCCATGCCTGCCGATCTGCTGGCCGCCCCGCGCGAAGACGTTGAAGCAATCATCCGCCCCACAGGCTTCTTCCGCCAGAAGGCGCGCTTTTTGCAAGAAGCCAGCCATACCCTCGTCCACGAGTTCGGCGGCGAAGTACCCGCCGAAGTGGACGAACTGTTGCGCCTTGCCGGTGTGGCGCGCAAGACGGCGAATGTTGTCCTCGGCGTCTGGTACAACAAAGCCGAAGGCGTCGTCGTCGATACCCACGTCAAACGCTTGTCGGGACGGCTGGGGCTCTCCAACGCCACGACCCCTGAAAAGATCGAAGTCGATCTCATGCAAATTGTCCCCCGCGCGGATTGGATCGACCTTTCACATCTGTTGATCTTCCACGGTCGCCGCGTTTGTGCTGCCCGTAAACCCAATTGTGCACATTGTGTGCTGGTTGAGCTATGTCCATCTGCACAGGTATGACAAGATGATGGAATGATGCAAACGCACCATCCCATCATCGGCCATCCGATCCTCCCAATATCCTATTCTTCTACCGGAGCATTCCATGAGTTCACCACCTGCCCCATCGAATTCATCCGTCCCGCCCGTCAAAAAAGGAAGGAAACGAATGGACAGTGCAACCATCATCATGATTGTGTTGGCTGTGGCGTTGATGGTGTTCACGTATCAGCGCGACGGCGGCGATGTCTTGTTGGCCGGATTGGAGAGAGGCGGGCGGACGCTGTGGGGCATTTTGCCTCTGTTATTGGCTGCGTTCGTGGTGGCCGGGCTAGCGGAATCGCTGATCCCCAAAGAGTTGATTGCGTCGTGGCTGGGTGGAGATTCGGGCTGGAAGGGGATTTTCATTGCGTCGGGCATCGGCGCAATCACGCCCGGTGGCCCCTTTGTGAGCTATCCACTGGTGGCTGTGCTCTACAAATCCGGCGCAGGGATTGGCCCGTTGGTGGCTTTTGTTACGGCGTGGTCACTTTGGGCGCTGTCACGTCTGCCACTGGAAATCGCTTTTGTGGGCACGCGACTCACGTTGATCCGCCTAGCTTCGACACTGATCTTTCCACCACTCGCCGGCTGGATCGCCATGACCTTTTTTGGGCACAGCGGGTAGTTGAACGGTGCACATCCCACGCCTTCGATCAAAAAAAGTCACCCTACATCAGGGTGACTTTTTTCTTTCAGCGCACTTCCCAGAAGACTACTCAGCAGATTAGTCGGCCTATGCTTTGTCTTCGCGCATGGGGCGTAAGCCCAAATAGACTTCGCGGCCACCTAACGTGCGCAGAATTGTATCCGGTGAACGCCACGGCATCAACTGGTTCAGCTCGTTGGGGCTGAGCGGTGTGTTGTCGTTGGCTAGAAAGATGCGAAAACAGGCTGATGCCAGGGGAAGGTGTTCATTGATGTAATCGGGATCGTTGGCGCAACGGGTGCGCAGACATTCCCAGAGTGCATCGGTGCGATGGACTTCGCCGGTTTCAGGATCGACCCAGTCGACGTCCTCGGTGTTGCGGTGATCCATGAAGCGATCTCGACACTCGGCACACAGTTGATCGCGGAGATAGAGGCGGAAGTCGCGTCCGCTTTCCTCCCACCAGTTATAGTCAATGTGGAATTTGGTATCAACGGTAGGGCGAAACCAGGCAAGCGCCGACCTTGGGTTAGCCATCTATCTTACTCCTGTCTCTGGGTGTGCGAACCAAAACTTCGCCATCGCATACAAATTCAGAATGAATTCAAAATCAGGCCAGTGCAAAGTAACCGCTGCCCGTATCCTGGAAGGCTCGATTGCTAATCAACGAATAGAAGACCGGCCCCGGCGGGCACCGATAAAGCATGTTAACGGCGCTGTAGACAGTCTTGGCGTGGGCGGTGCCCTGTGGGCTCAGTTTTGTAAGCTCAGGAACCACCATCTCCACAATCGAATCGAGGTCGATATTGCGTTTCTCGATCTCTGCTGCAAGCCCATCGATACTCCGTTCGTCTTCTGCAGAGACGACGAGATAGTCGTCGTACTCGCATGAGATCTGGATCTTGTTCATTTCGAACGTGATCGTACCCGCTTTGGGGCTGGCGGCAGCAAAACGCGACCACTCGCGTTTCATCCGGCGTGGGCGATAGTCGATGACCACCTCATTGGTTTTGTTGGTGCGTTCCAGCGTGATCTGTGCACCAACGGGAATGGTGTGCTCGTCCATCCACTTGCGCAGGCCCGAAACGTAACGGCCTTCGTGCACCACCCAGGCCTGGTAGCGGTTGCCCCACCGTCCGTCAATAATCGTGACGAGTGAGCGTCCTTGCGATCCGGCGGGGAAGAAACTGCGGGTACGACTGCTCAACGGTAGCGTGCCATAGCGTCGGTGTGGGTAGATCAATGTGAAACTCGTGCTAGGTACCACAGAGGGCACGTCGCTGCCGACGCCGCTTTCGCCCCACTCGTCGTCAAGTTCCCACTCTACTTGCAGAAGTTCCACACTAAGTAGCGCCCGGTTATAGCGCGGCGAATGTGGTCGGAGCAGCGGCGGCACCTGATGCGCTTCTTCCGGTTCGAGACGGCGTAAGAACCAGGCTTGATCTGCACCACTGCCAATTTTGTCGAAACGTTCGTCATTGCCCAATGCGTGATTGAGGCTAATCACCTGCATGGGCTGTGATACTTCTTCGGATAGATCAAGTTCGGCCAGGATGTCGTTGGGTAGCAGTGGGCGTCCTTGCATCTCGATCATTGCTTCGGCGATGTTCAGGTGCCCGACATGGAGCTCTGCCAGTTGATCGGTGAGCAGCCAGTAATCGTCGACCTGCACAAATTCTTCAGCGCGTTCCCCTTCTTCCATCGCGTAGAGGATGCTCTCTACGATCTCTTCTTGGTAAAGATCGTAGATCTCATTGGCCGAAAGCAGGGCGCTTTCTTCGCTGATGCCTTGCCCATTTGGCTGATTGAGGCGATGCGGCGTCTGTAGACTTGACGCAAACTCGCGGGGCTTGGGTTCGTGAGCAAACTGCACAGACACGACATCGAAATTACCATGCTCTGGGTTCAATCCCGCTCGCTTTTCCACAATTTCGCCAACAGCAAAGTCCATAGCGGGGAAAACCAATGTCTGCCCAACTTCATAGCGCTCGCTGGGCTGGTAAATCTTCCCTTTGGAAAGCTCAGATTCCATACGGCTGGTTTCCCGCCGCTGGTACTCCTGAATAATGCGCAGAGCAAGCTGCTGGGTGGTAAGTGGGGTGGTGGCATCGAGGATGAGATCGTGAAAATAGTCAAGATCTTCTTCGCCGATTTCGAATTGATCGCGCCAGAAAGCAGCCGTCTGAGTTTTTCGTTGCAGCACGCTTTCCTCCTCATGGGTGTTCAGCCAGTAAGTTGAGATTCGGCTGGATTATAAATGAAACAGAGCTTCTCTGCCTCGTGAAATTGCACAGCATATGATTATAACAGTCGCTAGAGAGAAATTCAAAACAAACCAGTACGCACCGTATTTCAAACGTACCGGCCTACGCAAAACAGGACAATGTTTGTGAAGGGGCGTATATACCGGAGCGGTTGAACTTCTACGCCACATAGGATAGGATAGGTGCAGCAGTAAGCGCCCCGCTACTCTTCGTTACCCAAAGACGGTTTGACCCAACGATCTAGAACCTACGTGCTGGAACCTACGTAGTTCCGACCAGGAAAGAGATGCCTGATGACCACCATCGCGATGATTCTGGCAGGAGGGGAGGGCACCCGACTCACCGTCCTGTCTGAGAAACGTGCAAAACCTGCTGTTCCCTTTGCAGGGAAGTTTCGCATCATTGATTTCACGCTGAGCAACTGTGTCAACAGCGGCATTTTTACTGTTGGCGTCCTTACCCAGTACCGTCCACATAGCCTCAACGAGCACATCGGCATCGGCAAGCCCTGGGATCTTGACCGGGCCCGCGGCGGTGTGCGTATTCTCCAGCCGTATCAGGGCCGTGGTGGACAGATTTGGTATGCCGGCACGGCGGATGCCATCTACCAGAACTTGAACTACATCCAAGAGCAGAAAGCCGACAAGGTGGTGATCCTTTCCGGTGATCACATTTACAAAATGGACTACCGCCCAATGTTGCGTTACCACGAGGATCGTAACGCAGATCTTACCATCGCGCTCATGCCTGTGCCCATCGAAGAGACCAACCGCTTCGGCATTATGACGGTGGACGAACAAGATCACATCACCGCCTTCTACGAAAAGCCCAAAGACCGCGACAAGGGTAACCTTGCTTCGATGGGGATCTACATCTTCAACGCCGACGTCCTCGTGCGGCGCTTGAGCGAGGGCAACGAACAATCGCCCCGTACCGACTTCGGCAAGCACGTCATTCCTGCTATGCTCGAAGCCAACGATGCCATCTACGCCTACCGATTCAACGATTACTGGGTGGACGTGGGCACAGTCGACTCGTACTGGGCCACCAACCTGGATCTGGTACAGGGGCGGCCGGCGCTCGATCTCTACAGCGAACGTTGGCCCATCCTCACCCGCTCCGAAGAACGCCCACCTGCCAAAAACGGGCCACAAGCGCACATCACCCAGAGCATGATCTCCAATGGCTGTGTGGTGCGCGGCACTGTGATCAACAGTGTGCTCAGTCCCGGCGTCTATGTCAGCCCCGGCGCCGTGGTACAAGACAGCGTCATCATGAACGACACCTGGATTGGTCCTGGCGCGGTGGTGCAGAAGGCTGTGATCGACAAGCAAGTCGTCATCGGCGCTGGTGTGCAGATCGGTGTGGGCGATCCGAACGTGCCCAACGAACGCATGCCCGACAAACTCTTCGCCGGGATCAGCGTCATCGGCAAGAGCGCCACCATTCCCGACGGCATGCATATCGGCTGCAATGTCCTGATCAACAGCGATCGGGAGCAGGCACACTTCCCCGCCGACGGGCAGGTGAAGGACGGGATGACGGTTTAACCAGATCCAAGATTATCTTGGTTTTGTCTTGAAATTCACAGCAGCCCGGTGGGCCGCTCTCAAAGGGAAATGATGTACTGCTGCGCACTGTAATTTCAGGATAAACACAAAAAATGGGAGCATCTGATGGCTCAAGCATTTGCAATAATCATGGCCGGCGGCGATAACCCCGATCTAAGCATCCTCACAGAAATTCGGGCGGAGCCGGCCGTTCCATTTGGTGGAAAATTCCGCCTGATCGATTTTTCGCTCAGCAACTGTGTCAACAGTGACATCTATAATGTGGCTGTGTTGACCCAATACCGGCCACGTAGCCTGAACGAACACATCGGCATCGGCAAACCCTGGGATCTAGATCGGGCCACGGGTGGGCTACGGCTGCTGCAACCCTATACCGGCGGCAAGTACGGCGACTGGCAACGGGGATCTGCCGA
This sequence comes from bacterium, assembly GCA_016124945.1. Taxonomy (GTDB): domain Bacteria; phylum Chloroflexota; class Anaerolineae; order Caldilineales; family Caldilineaceae; genus RI-153. The sequence goes on from WGMT01000045.1 coordinate 78,538, forward strand.
CGCCGTGCGCCGCAACCTCGACTTTGTACGCAATCAGCCCGAGGAACTCGTCCTTGTACTCTCGGGCAAGCACATTTACCGCATGGACTACCGTCCTTTTATCGCGCAGCACATGCGCACCGGCGCGGACATCACCGTGGCTGTGCGCCGTGTCACCGTCCACGAGACGCATCGCTTCGGCATCGTCTCGGTGAGCAACGACGGCCAGATCGTCGATTTTCAAGAGAAACCACGCCGTAGCCAGAAGAATCTGGCCTCGATGGGCGTCTACATCTTTAACAAATCGTTCCTGATTGAACAGCTCGAAGACTCCCAATACGACGACTTTGGGCGCGATCTGCTGCCGCTGGTCGTGGCCAACCCCGACGTCAACGTGCAGTCGTTCCTCTACCAGAGCTACTGGGTCGATGCCAGTACGGTACAAGCCTACTGGGAAGCCAATATGAATCTGCTGGCCGAAGATCCGGCCATGGATCTCTACGATCCTGAATGGGTGATCCACACCCGCAGCGAGGAACGTGCCCCGGTGAAACTGGGCGCCGTGGCCGACGTAGACGGTACGCTGCTGGCCAACGGCTGCCGCATTGACGGCATTGTGGAGCGCAGCATCCTCTCGCCGGGGGTCTACGTGGCCGAAGGCGCTATCGTGCGCGACAGCGTCATCCTCAACGATACGGTAATCGAAGCCGGCGCAGTGGTGGAACGCTGCATCGTAGACAAAGAAGTGAAGATCGGCGCCGGCGCCCGCGTCGGTCATGGCGAAGACAACAAGCCCAACAGCGAATTGCCTGAGCGGCTCAACACCGGCGTCACCCTTCTCGGCAAGGGTAGCACTGTGCCCGAAGGGATCACAATTGGGCGCAACGTGGTCGTCCATCCTTTCAGCGACGAAGGCACTTTCGGCAAGAGCAAGACGATCCGCAGTGGCCGCACCATCGGCAAAGATCTGAGATAAAAGCGATGAATAATGAATAAAGAATGGGTAGAGGATGTGTCGCCTCTACCCATTCTTTACTCTTCGTTCCTTGCCCGATCACCCGCCGGCTTTCTTTGCTTTGTAACCCAATTCGTTGAGCACCTCCACCAGTCGATCTCGTTGATCGCCCTGGATTTCTAGCAAGTCGCCCTGGATGGTGCCGCCGCTGCCCAGTTTGTTTTTCAGGTGTTTGAGCAGTGCTTCTTTGCCGATCTTGGGGCTAAGGATGCCTTCGATGATCGATACCGTTTTCCCCCCACGTCCTTTGCGCTCCAGGCGCACACGTACCGGCTGGCTCCCCTGAATGGCAAAGGGCGCCGCCGGATTTTTGGGCAATTCCGGCGTCTTGGCCGGCTGCTCTGGTTCGGGGTCGGTCGAATAGACAGTACGGCTCTTTTTGTCCGGCATAAATACTTCCTTTCCACGATCAACGCGATGGCGTTTAGGGTATCATAAAGTAGGCAAGCGCGAAACTCGGTGAGTGCGTAGGGGGCTAATTCAACCTTGGGCGAACAGTGCCCCCGACTTGAATGACATTTGTGCATAGTGTGGATACCCATCCACCTGTGAATCGCGTCATTCTATGCCACGTCGTCCATCGTCTGTCGTCCATCGTCTGTTGTCCATCGTCTGTCGTCCATCGTCTGTCGTCCGTCATTCATTACCCAAAGGATTCCTCATGAAATATCAATTTTCCGGCGAAATCGCCCAATCGGTACGCTTTGATTTTGAGCCCGGTGAATTTGTGTGGGCCAGCAATGGCGTGTTGATGGCCTATTCACCCGGTGTGGATTGGCGATTGCGTATACCAGGTGGATTAGGCGGAGCGGTACGCCGTTCACTGGCCGGTGAAGGTGTGACCCTTACCTATCTAGAGACCAGTCAAGTGGGCCAGTACGCCCTGTTGGCCGCCAACGCCCCCGGTCATCTGGAATTGTGGGATCTGGAAGAGGACGGCCCAGTCACGACGACACGTGGTTCGTTCTTGGCGGCCTGGGGTAGCGAAATCGACATCTCGGTGACGGTGGCCCGCCGCGCCGGTGCGGCCATCTTCGGCGGTGTGGGCCTCTTTTTGCAGCAGATTTCCGGCGTAGGCAAAGTGCTCATCCACGGCAGCGGCGACTTCCACGATCGCCGCCTACCCGCCGGTGAACAGATCCTTGTGAGCACGGGGAACCTGGCCGCCTTCTCGTCTCAGGTTGACTACGATATTCAGGGCGTCGGTGGTTGCCGTAAGATCTTCTTCGGCGGTGAGGGTCTCTTCATGACTCGCCTCACCGGCCCAGGGCGGATCCTCTTGCAGACGCTCAAGCGCAGTTATGCAACGTCAACGTCGGGTAGCGCGAGTTAGGGATAGAAGACTCGATGACTGGGTGATTCTGTTGGCGAACCCATTTTGTGGGGTTGAACCCACTGCTGACACAGAAAAGTGCCCCCTCAGCGACTGTGGAAAATTCTGTAGTGTCTGAGGGCGCTTCCTGTGTCAGGGTGGGATTTCAATTCGGTTGCTTGATATGACGTGCAGCCAGGCTGACAATGCGTCCTCAGTCCTCGCCAACCGCAGCGATCGGGCGTCCCTAATCCCTAACCTGGTCCACTTGCCAAATGGTCATGCCAATTTCTGCTATTTGCTCATCCTCACGATTTATGGTGTAATGCTGCCCGGTTGATGCGCCGTCAATCGGCGTAGTGACCGATACCCCTCCTGTTTCCAGTTTTTACAACCAACAACTTCATAGCCAACTGGCACCTAACCATGTATTTGCCTAACCATGTATTTGCCTAACCATGTATTTGCCTAACCATGTATTTGCCTAACCATGTATTTGTTGTGTATTCACCGCTCTGTCAATCTGCCTATGTTTATAGGACGGTTGGGCGCCGTAGAGGAGGTCCATGCTGCATTGAGTCAATCACATCGATTCCTTCCGTCGATCTCACTTAACCCACACACCACGGAGGTTCAACCATGGCTTACTTGACTTCACGACGTAATTTCCTAAAAGGAAGTTTGTTGGTTGCCGCAGGAATGTTAACCGCATGCGCCCCGGCGGCAGCACCGAGCGCTGGCGACTCGGGCGGTAGTGGTGCCGCAGCAGAGGCCGTCACCTTGCGCTGGGACACCTTCCGCGGCATCGGCACCGGCTGGAATGAAGAACGCATCGACACCTTCAAAGAACTTTACCCGGATGTGACGGTGGAACTGCGTCCTCTGGCCGGCACCAGCCAACAGGACAACTACGCCAAGATGTACGCGGCCCACGCCGCCGGCGACCTGGGCGAAATCTGCGCCTTTGACCCATCCCACTTCCACTTCTGGCGCGCCATCGACAAAGATATCATCATGCCCATCGATGACCTGGTCAGTGCCGACGGGCTGGACATGAGCGAATGGTATGAGATCTTCATGGGCTTGCAGTATCACAACGGCAAGCTGTATGGTCTGCCCAGTTGGGGTTGGGCCGGTTGGGACACATTTGTAGCCAATGCCGCTCACTTCAAGGCGGAAGGCATTGAACTGCCTGAACCGACAAGCCACAGCACGTCGATGGAGACCATCGGCGAATGGGCGCGGCAACTCCACAGGGAAGGCGAACGCTTCGGCCTCAACGTCGGGCGCGCCGAACCAGGCGCGGTGACCCTTGCCCGCGCGTTCGGTGGCGACTTCATCAACGCTGAAGGCACCAAGTGTCTGATCCTCGACGACGCAAACGCCACCGAAGCCTTCCGCTGGCTTTACACCCTCGCCGTTGAAGACAAAGTCGTTCCCTCTGTAGGGAGCGTTGAGAATGCCGACTCGGCCCAAACCGAAGGGCTGACGAGCATGAACTGGGGTGGCTCGCTCAACGTGCGCAATGTGAAACGCAACATCGTTTCGCAGAACATCGATCCAGAAGTGAACGAAGTCTGGCAGATCCTGTTGCCCGAGCAGGCCGACGGCTCGTACGCGTCTCAGTTGCGCGGTGGCACGTGGAACATCCGCCAGGGCTCGGCCAACGCCGACGCGGCCTTCCAGTTCCTCAAGCACATCGCCGGCAGAGAGGGTGCCATCGGCTTTAATCTAGTTGGTGGTAACTTCGCCGCTGTGCGCCCCGACGTCCTAGAGGCGCTGGTTGAGCAGGACCCGATCCATGAGTGGTTCATCACCAACCTGGAGAACGGCCAGCCTGCCCACGCCCCCGCCAACTCGCGTGGACGTGAATTCACCGACGCCATCACCCAGTACATGACGCTGCTCCTCGATTCCAACCAGGTCACTCCCTTCGAAGAGGGCCTGCAAGCGCTTCACGACAACGTGCAGATGGTGCTGGACATGGATCCGGCGTAATGAGATGGGGATTGGTGACTGGTGATAGGTGATTAGGGTTGTTGATGGGTTAGCGAGTGGACGAACAACGGGCCTTTTACTGCCCCACTTGTAGACTCGTATACATGTTTCGAGGCCTAATCACCAATCACTAATCACCAATCCCTCTTCCAGGAGAACACTCATGACAACCCTCGCCGGTCGATTGTACAGCAAGCTGACACACGGCAAGCAACGCCGCGACAATTTTTACGGTTATCTCTTTTTGACACCCTGGTTGATAGGCTTTTTTGGGCTCTTTATCGGCCCTGGGTTGACGTCGCTCTACTTGAGCTTGACCAAATACGATGTGCTCAGTCCGCCGCAATTTATCGGGCTGGACAACTACATCACAATGTTTACGACAGACGCTCAGTTCTGGCCGTCGCTCTGGCGAACTTTATACTATGCCGGTGTGGGCGTGCCGTTGGGTGTGATCGGGTCGATGTTCCTGGCAATCCTGCTCAACAACAAACTGCGCGGGATCACCGTCTATCGCACGCTCTATTTCATGCCGTCGCTGGTGCCGATTGTGGCTTCGGTGGTGTTGTGGAAGTGGTTGCTCAATGCCGATTTCGGCATCGTCAATCAACTGCTGCGCGACTTCGGAATGGCGAACCCGCCGGGCTGGTTTAGCGAACGTAGTTGGGCGATTCCGTCGCTGATCTTCATGGGTTTGTGGCAGGGCGTAGGCGGCACACGGATGATTATCTTCCTGGCCGGGTTGCAGGGCATCCCCGAGGAACTCTACGAAGCGGCCAGCATCGACGGGGCCAATGCCTGGCACCGTATGGTGCATGTGACCATTCCGCTGCTCACCCCGACGATCTTCTTCAACATGATCCTCGGCATCATCGGCGGTTTACAGGTCTTCACCGCTGCCTTTGTCGCCACTGAGGGCGGCCCTGGCTTTGCGACATGGTTCTACAGCCTGCACCTCTACAAACACGCCTTTGACTACTGGAATATGGGCTATGCGTCGGCGCTGGCCTGGTTCTTCGCCGTCATCATTGTGTTGTTGACGGTCTGGCAAATGCGCCTTTCACGACGCTGGGTCTTTTACTATGGAGGCTAACTGATGGCGACGACGACCGCAGGCGCTTCGACGCCGACACAGGGGGTTGCCACCCGCCGCTCGCGCAAAATTGGCTGGCGCCCCCTGATACTACACATCATCCTGGCGGTGACGGGGCTTTGTTTTGCTTTCCCACTTTTTTGGACGGCTTCCAGCTCGTTGCAGACATGGCAGGAACTACGCTCGTTCACCCCACAGTGGCTGCCTGCCGATCCACAGTGGGGCAACTATGCCAGAGTCTTCAACGCCGTGCCTTACGCCCGCTGGATGCTCAATAGTTTTATCATTATCTGCATTACCATCCCCGGCACGGTGATCACGGCATCGTTGACGGCCTACGCCTTCGCTCGCTTCGATTTTAAGGGCAAGAACGTCTGGTTCATCCTCATGCTGGGAACGATGATGATCCCCACACAGGTGACGCTCATTCCCCAGTATATCCTCTTCTTCAACCTCAAACTGGTGAATACCTACGTCCCCCTCACCATCGGCGCATGGCTGGGTGGCAGCGCCTTCATGATCTTTCTGCTGCGCCAGTTCATGATGAGCATTCCCCGCGACCTGGATGAAGCTGCGTATATTGACGGGGCCAATCCCTTCCGCATTTTATGGAGCGTGTTGATGCCGTTGATGAAGCCGGCGCTTACAACTGTGGCGATCCTACAATTCCTCAACGATTGGAACGAGTTCTTCGCTCCTTTCATCTACTTGAGCCGCATGGAACTCTTCCCCGCTGCTGTGGGCTTGCGCTTCTTCCAAAACCTGCCGCTGGAGACCACCGAACCGCGCGATCATCTGCTCATGGCCGCTGCCGCCACCATGACCGCGCCGGTGTTGATCCTCTTTGCCGTCGCTCAACGCTACTTTATTCAGGGTGTGGTGCTATCGGGGTTGAAGCTCTAACGAAATTTTTCACCGCAAAGGCGCAAAGGGCGCAAAAACCAGAATAAAAATCCACAGATTACGCAGATTTTAAGGATTTCCAGAGGGTTTTTCCAAATCTCTGCAATCCTTCTAATCCTTGAAATCTGTGGATCTCTTCTTTCTGGTCTTTGCGCCTTTGCGGTGAACTTTTTCTTACTGGTACGCCAGTGATCCGTCCTCGCGCGTGAGGAAGGATCGGTGCCACGGCGCAAACCCGTATTTCTCCAACGCTTCGATGTTGAGATCGATGCCCAGGCCCGGCGTCTCGGGGATCTCCAGGTAGCCGTCCACCAGTCTGATCGGCTCGGTGACGATGTCACGGCGGATGCCTTCGTCGTCGGGGTGGTATTCGAGGACGATGAAGTTCTGCGTACTCGCCGCAAAGTGGACGTTCACCGCTGTAGCGATAGGGCCACACGGGTTGTGCGGTGCCACCGTGGCGTAGTGCACCTCGGCCATGGCCGCGATCTTCTTCATCTCCCACAGCCCACCGGTGACGCAGATGTCGGGCTGTATGATGTCCACGGCGTGGTAGCTCAGCAGTTCGCGGAATTCGTGACGGGTGTAGAGCATCTCGCCGGTGGCGATGGGGACACGCACCTTTTCGCTCAACTTGGCCATTGCTGCATAGTTTTCGGGGCGTAGCGGCTCTTCCACAAACATGGGGTTGAAGGGGGCCACCACCTCACAAAACTGCGCCGCCCGCCCGATCTCAAACATGCGCGCATGGGGATCGATGCCGATGTCGACACTGTCGCCCACGGCTTCGCGCACCGCCGCCACCCGCTTTTCCACGTCTTTGAGGACGGCGTTCCACGGCATCGACTGCCACCCCGGTGGGAAAACGGACGATCCCATCTTGAGCGCTGTGTAGCCGTAAGTCTCCACCAGGCGCACGGCGATGTCGGCGGCTTCCTCAGCCGTCTTGCCACCCACACCCTGGTAGACACGCACTTTGTTGCGTGCCTTGCCCCCCACGAGCCGGTAGACGGGCAGCCCGGCGGCCTTGCCTGCAATGTCCCAGAGGGCGTGCTCGATGCCGCTAATCGCCGCGTTAAGCACCATGCCGCCGGGGAAGCGCGAACCGGCGTACATCAAGTGCCACAGCCCCTCAATGTCACGCGGATCGCGCCCGATCAGCCAGCCCTCGAAATCGTGGATCGCCTCCACCGTCGCCTTATCCGGTCCGCACGAGTAGGCTTCACCCACACCGTAAATGCCTTCATCCGTCCACACTTTGACGAACGGAATGTTACGACTGCCCATGTTAACGAGATGGGTATCGATCTTGGTGATCTTCATGGTAAATCCTTTTGTTGAGTGTTTTGGATTTGCAGAAAAGACGAAAGACGGTGGACGGAATACGAACGTAGAGCAGTGATCTGCACTTAACGTTCGTATTCCGTCCACCGTCTTTCGTCTCTCTTCAGTTGAATCAGCCTGGCGTGCGAACTACCCCTTCAAGCCTGTCGTCACGATACCCTGCACAAAGTATTTCTGCGCCACGAAGAAGAGGATGAGCGGCGGCAGGGCCACGATCAACGACGCTGCCATGAGGATGGCCTCGCGTGGTTCGTCGCTCTCGAAGGCCGAAGCGGTGAAGTAGCGCAGGCCGATGGAAACGGTGAACTTTTCGGGCGTGTTGAGGAAGATCAGCGGCCCGATGAACTCGTTCCAGTGCTCGATGAAGGCAAAGATGGCAACTGTGGCCAACGCCGGTTTGGCCAGCGGCAGCAGGACGCTCCAAAAGATGCGCACCGAGGACGCGCCGTCGATCTTGGCGGCTTCGTCCAGATCCTTGGGGATGGTCAAGAAGAACTGGCGCAGCAGGAAGATGTAGAACGCGCCGCCGCCGAAGAACGATGGGACGATCAACGGCCAGTAGGTGTTGATCCAATCCAGGTAACGGAACATTAAGAAGGTGGGCACAATTGTCACCTGCCAGGGCAACATCATTGTACCAAGCACCACCAGGAACAGCATGTCGCGCCCCGGGAAGCGGAAGCGGCTAAAGCCATAGGCTACCGCCGATGCCGACAAGATCTGCCCTATCATCGCAAACGCCGTGATGTAGGCGGTGTTGAGGATGAAGCGCCAGAACGGTGCAATGCGGAAGACGTCGGCATAGTTGGCCCAGCGCGGTTCGTTGGGCAGGAGCGTTGGCGGGAACTGAAAGATTTCGGTAATTGGTTTCAGTGAACTGCCTATCGTCCACAAAAAGGGCAGCGCAAACAGAATGCCGACGACGGTTGCCACCGTGTAGACGAAGACGTTCGTCAGGAGTTTGGGCCAGTTTACGGATTTTGTGGTCTGTGGTTGCGTCCGCGATGGAAGCACCGCGGGCGCGCGTTGTGGCGTCGTGGCCATGCCAATCTCCTTAACTGAACTCGTAGTAGACCCAGCGGTTCGAGAGCTTGATCTGAATGAACGAGAGAATAAAGATGATGATAAAGAAGATCCACGCCAGCGCCGAGGCATAGCCCATCTGGAAGTAGCTAAACGCGTTGTAGTAGAGATGGAGCATGTAGAACCAGGTGGCGTAGTTGGGGCCGCCTTCGGTGGCAATGTAGGCTACCGAGAAGACGCTAAAGCTACCAATCACGCCTAAAATCACGTTGAAGAAGATCACCGGTGAGATCAACGGCAAGGTGATGTTGAAGAAGCGTTGGATGGCGTTGGCCCCGTCAATTTCGGCGGATTCAAAGAGTTCCTTGGGCACGCCTTGCAAGCCGGCCAGGAAGATGATCATGCGTCCGCCGCCAATACTGGCCCACAGCCCAACCATAATCAGCGCCGGGATGGCCCAGTCGCGGTCGGTCAACCAACCGGGGCCCTGGATTCCCACCTGGTAGAGCATGGTGTTGACAAGCCCTACCTGCGGCTGGAGCAGCCAACGCCAGAGGATGGCAAGCGCCACCACAGGGGTCAACGAAGGGAGATAGTAGAGCGCCCGGTAGAAAGCACGGCCTTTAATATTCTGGTTGAGCAAAACGGCCGCCGCAAGTGAGAGCGAAACGCCCAAAACCACCAACGCAACCGAGTAGTAAACTGTGCGCCATAGCGACGGCCAGAATTGCTTGTCTACGAAAAAAGCCTGGCGATAGTTCTCCAAGCCAATCCATTCTGGTGTGCCGGCAATCTTATACTCAGTTAAGCTCAAATAGGCCGAAGCGATGATAGGCCCCAACGAAAAGATCAGAAATCCGATCACCCAGGGCGAAATCCACAGATAACCTTCAATCGCCTCGCGTCGTTGAAGGGGAGAACCGAGCCATCCCCGGCGGGTCGCTTTTACTGTGCTCATGAAAACGTCCTCTCAACCTGGTGCAACAGAATAGCGCGATACGGTGGAAAGATGACGACCGCCAGGCTCGGCGGTCGTCATCTTTCCACCGTATACCGATGTTACGGGCGCGGCTTGTCCAGCACGTCCTGAACGGCGACGGCGATGGTTTCCATGTAGGCGTCGTTTGGCTCTTCTGTGCCTGCCCACAGCGGTTGGCACATCTGCTGCAGGACACTCTCTGCCTCGGCCTGGCGCCAGTTGCCCACCACACGAGCCGACTGTGCATTGTCCATCAGTTCCTTAAAGACCTGGCGGAAGGGGAATTGCAGCAGACGTTCGTCGCCGTAGACATCGGGGCGACCGCCGATGGTGCCGCCGATGATGCCCAACTGCACGCCACTTTCGTGGTTGCACAGGTATTCCACCCACTTGAAGGCCTCGGCAGGATTTTCGGAGGCAGAGGTGACACAGAAGGCATCAACCTCGTAGTCCGACCCGCCGACGCCGGCCGGGCCCTTGGCGTTGCCGACGGCCATCCAGTCGAAGGTATCGCCGATGGCGGCGTCTGCTACTGAACGGAAGGTGCCGGCCTGATTCATGCCCAGCGTGCCTGCGATCCACATTTCGTTCACTGTGCCCAGGATCTGGTCGGGTTTCGGCGCCACATTGTGGACGTTGAACATGTCCCAACTGTACTGTACGGCCTGGCGTGCTGGATCTTCCATGAGCAAGAATTGGGTGCCGTCTTCGTTGAGCAACTGGCCACCATAGGCGCGGGTGGTACAGAGCAGCGCCTTCCAGGCGTTTTCGAAGCCACCGGGCAGGTAGCCGTAGCGGGTGACACGGTCGCCTTCGGTCTTTTGCAGTGCCATAGCAACTTCGATCTGATCGTCCAACGTCCAATCGGCCGTGGGGACGTCGAGGCCAACTTCTTCGAAGGCGCTGGCGTTGTAGTAGGTGACAGCCCAACCTGGGTGCGCCTTGAACGGCAGACCCAACAGATTGCCTTCCATGGTGATGGCATTGAGGCAGCCTTCGTACCAGCCGCTCAGGTCGACACCTGCGGATTGGGCCAGTTCGTCAATGGGGGCGATGGTGCCCTGTGCCCACTGGAAGTAGATGGTTGCCCCACCCAGCGCGCTCCACATGGCGTCGCCCAGGGTGCCGCCCGCCAACATGGTAGAGACCTTGGTCTGAAATTCAGCGCCGGGGAAGGATTCGCGTACGATTTCGATGTTCGGGTTTTCCTCCATGAACTTAGGCATCATCATGTCGTAGAGGGTGTCCTCTTGTTGACCGATGCGGGCATGGAAGCGGACGGTAACTTTTTCGGCAGAGGGGGCGGCATCGCCGCTTCCTGAAGTATCGGTTGACGGTGCGGCGCCAGGTGCAGCACAGGCGGCCAGGGTTAGCCCCATCGCGCCAAACGCCGTCGTACGCAGAAAATCACGTCGACTTAACGATCGTCCTGTAGTCATGCTGTTTTCTCTCCTTTAATTGAAGTGAGGCTGATACCCGGAAACAAAAACTGATACTACACTGATCCTACGTAGTGACATGCCAAGAAACAACAATATGACAGGCGGAATGGGGGACCGCCATGACATCAGAGAAGCCGTGACATCAGAGAAGCCGTGACATCAGGGAAAGCGTATGCAGTTTGTGTTCAGTCGGGAAAATTGTGGAAGCCGCCGAAAAAAGCAACGGGCGTCTCGGCGTTCACTTTGAAAAATTACCATGCCTTACGGCTCATGTCAACTTGGGTATACTTTTGTCTGGTGGTCAAACCAATATTAGGGACGAAGATCTACGCCTGGTTGCCCATACGCAGGGCTACGAAAATGCGCTGGTAGAGCGCCGTCGAGAGGACAACCAACTCCAGCAGGATCATGGCGCCAGCAAAGAAAAGCACCAGTGGCAGGATCTCGTTGTGGGCCACCACCGGCAGCAGTGGCGGCAACGGCATCGGGCCATCCCCGGAGACACGGAAGAGGGGGACAAAGAGTTCGGCGGCAAAAGAGCCAATGATCACACCGGCAATCGCGCCGTAAGCCGTCAAAGTCGTATACTCTAGCATCACTTGCACCATGAGGGTACGCCGCGGCATCCCCACCGCACGCAGGACTGAGAACTGGAATAGCCGTTCGTGTAGCGATGCGTAGCTGTAGGTGAGCAAACCCAATGCCGCCATTAGCGCCGACATGAGGAAGCTCACCGACAGCGTGCCGAAAACGCCCACACGCTCCATTTGCGCCTGTTCAACCGTTACCGTGGCCGAAACATTGGCGGCGCGAATTACACCTACCCCCGTCTGCTTAGGGATCGCCGCTAGCACTGCGTCACTGTCGGTGCCCGGTGCCAAATCAAGCCAGATGTTGTGTGGCATGGTGATGCCAAAGAACGAAAAGAGAAAGTCGAGATTGCCTACGATGGTCACTTGATCATCGTAAATGGTGGGGAAGTAGGTGTAGACGCCTGCAACTGTGAAATTACTCGTGACGCTGACGCCTGCATCAGTGATCACGAGGATCGTCAACTGATCGCCGATTTGGAGCACGTTCTCTTCGAGAAAACGTTGTGACACCAGCACCGCATCCGACGACGAGGCCAATCGGTTCATCAGCCCGCCCAATGATTCAGCGCTAAAATCAGGACGGAACCAGGCCGCGCTGGAAAAGTCGGTGCGGTCGATACCCAAAAAGCGCCCGCGCACACGTCCATTCGGCAGACGGATCTCAGCGTTGTAGTCGCCCACCCGGGTGGCATTGGCGACACCGGGCACTGCCTCGTATTCGCCCACAGGTGGAATCCACTCCGCCCCCGTTGTGCCACCGCTCAAGGCAATGACTTCGGAAAATGGTTCAAACGCGAGATCGGCGCCGGCGCGGTAGTAGATCCGATCCACGAGCCACTGATCGAGACTAGCCGCCATGGAAAATGTGTAGACGCCCAGCGCCAACGACACGATCACCAGCAACAACGGGTTGATGTAGGTGTGGCTTTGCCGTCCTAATTGGCGTAAGGCCAGGTGGATCGGCAGCCACGGTGAGCGATTGGCGATCCAATCGAGCAGACGCATTGCCAACGGGAAAGGACGCATGGCAATGAGCGACAGGCTGACGATAAAGAGCGCCGGCACCAGGATCAGCAGCGGATCTTTGTAGAGATCTTCGGGCCGGTCGCGCACCAACATACCCAGCGATCCTTGAGACGCAAGCTGATCGTAGGCATAGGCGGTGGGCACCACCAGCAGCAGATCGAGGTAGTAGCGATACCAGAATGGTCCTTGCTGAGGACGGCTGTGTTCGCGCGATTGTGTTGCCACGCTCTGTCCACTGGCGAGCGCCGCCGCCCACAACCGCGCCGCCAGGACGATGCCAAGCGTCAGTGCAATCAATTGCCAGTTGAAACCGTCCAGCGACACAGGCAGCGGATCACGCGGCAAAAATGAGAGAAAACTAGCGGTGTAGCCCATCAACCGCGCCAACAGCATCCCAAAACCGATGCCCAACGGCAGCCCAATCGCAAAGAGGATCAGTGCTTCGGCCAGCGTAAAGTTGAGCACCGTGAGCCGCCCCATGCCGCGGCTGACCATGATGGCGATCTCGCGCCGCTGCCAGTAGGCGATCACGGCCGACGTCAGCACCAGGAAGTAGAGCAGAAAGCCCAATCCCGGCACGTTGAAGCCCAACAGCAGCGTGGTCAATGTGGTTTGGCGATCCACGAAACTGGCCAACGGCAGTGCAGGTGTGGTCAATCGTGCATCCGGCAGGAAGCGGTTGATAAAGAGCCCGGCGCGCTCGAAGCCGGTGACATAGTCTCGTCCTTCGGAGGGGCGGGCTTCTGTCTCATCTAGCACCACGCGCCAGGTGACGGAGCGCACCGGGACATCGGTTACCGGTTCGATGCTGGTGAGGTAGTCTTGTCGGCGCACAATCAACTTGTCGGCCAACGCCGAATCGGGGTCACTCATCCAGAACGGATCATCAGCGTCGGTTGCGCGCCAGATGCCGACGATACGAATGGGCAGGGCATTCTCACCCACCTGAAGCGTATGTGTTTCGCCTACCTGCATACCGGTGCTGTCTGCCCAATTGGTGTAGATCCACACATCCAGCGCTTGCGTCGACACGCCGTCAGCGTCAAAAGCCGCGCCGTCGAGGATAGTCATGTGCTGCGCTATGTCTTGAATGTAAAGCAAATTGGTGTTGCGCGAGGAATTGCTGTTGCCGCTTGCGCCTGTGTTGGGGTTAACGACCTTGACGATGTCACTGTTCAGTTGTAGCGCACGCTCCCGCTGTGGCAGCCCCACTGCATCACTTACTGTATCGGCCACCCGCTGTCCTAGTGCTTCGGCGCGTTCCAGGCTCAACGGCACCGCCGCCGAATGGACGGTAAAGACACGCGCGGAGAAAGGTGGCCGCCCGGTAATGCGTGTGTACTCGGCCAGTTCCTGGCGCATAACGACCAGATCAACGGCTTGTGAGAAGAAGCCGGCACTGGTCACCAGCCCCACGGCAAGCACAATGCCGATCAGGGCCAACAGTGTGAGGCCCAATTGGTGACGCAGCCTGCGCAACGACAGACCGATCAGCCCCCTTGTACGGTTGAAAGAGCGTATGACGGGATTGGCACGGCGAACTGGTTGCGTCGCCACAACAGCCGAAGGGCGCTGTCGGCTGGTTGCGCTGTACCTGTCTGATGCATCTGTATCGTCTGTTGCTGGTGGAACAGTGGGTGCAAACGTTCGCTTCGAGTCAATAGACACGGGCTATCTCAAAGGGGTGAAATGGTAGGAATCAAACAGCAAATGCAACCGTGGGAAGTTGTCCTGTGTAGAAGATGCGGGCAAGCTGCTTGATCGGCACTTTATCATACTACACTGCCACACTATATCACACTCTGTGGCCCTACCCAACCTAAGGTTAACTGTACATTCTGTTTTGACACGCGCCTAGACCTGTCATATACTCGATGAGCAAGACAGATTGACAAGCTGAGATTTTCCCACTAGATTCAACAATCAATGCGGCCACGACCTCAGCCCTGCCGATTCCCAATGTAATCTGTTCTTGCTCCCCCCGAATATTTTGTTCACAACTTCATAGCGCGTTCCATTCAACTTATTTATGTTAAATTAAGTTGTCACCCGATTCCGATGTTGCCCGATCTGGCTGGAAAGGAAGCTGCTCCCCACCAAATAGTAGCCCAATGGCTTGCCTTAACGCTTTCTACTGCGTTCGGCTTATTTCAGGCACGTATTAACCATCGTGTGCGAAAAAAGTCGTGCGCTTAAACAATCGTGTGTTTAAACAATGGTGTTGTTTTCGTAGTCCCAACAGACTTTCAATGGAGGAAAGCTTGTGAACACAAAACTGAATCGACGTGATTTCCTGCGCTTAAGTGGTCTCACAACTGCCGGTGTGGTGCTGGCTGCCTGTGGCGCCGCCGAAGCGCCTACCGCACCTGGCGGTGACGGGGCTGCGGCACCCGCTGCGCCTGCTGCGCCCGCTGCTGATATTGCGGCTGGCGTTCCTAATGTCGCCCGCGAAGACACCATCGTCTATATGTTCGGTGGCGATCCTGGCCAGTTTATCGACACGGGTCTGGCGAATCCCTATGCAACCGGCGCCACCCACCAGATTGGCAGCGCTGCACTTTGGGAACCCCTTTACTTCTTCTCTGCCTTTGCGGCTGCCGGCGAACAGGAAATCCCCTGGTTAGCCACCGGCTACGAGTACAACGAAGATTTCACCCAGTTGACCATCAACCTGCGCGAAGGCGTCACCTGGAGCGATGGTGAACCCTTCAACGCAGAGGACGTTGTTTTCACGATTGACATGTTGATCGCCAACGCACCGACCATTACCCGCTCAACTGCGGTAAAGGCTGCGGTGGCGTCGGCTGAAGTTGTGGATGATCTGACCGCCCTCATTACGTTCAACGGTCCTCGTCCTCGTTTCATGTTCGAAATGCTGATGTCCAAGTTCGACACCGGCATCCACTGGGTGCCGGAACACGTCTTCAGTGGCGTGGAAGACGTCGCCTCGTTCACCTACTTCGATGTCGAGCAGGGCTGGCCGTTGGCAACCGGCCCGTACAAGATCGTGTCCTGGAACAACACTCAAAAGTTCATCGATCGCCGCGACGACTGGTGGGGCGCGCAGACCGGCTTTGCCGAATTGCCTGTGCCGCTGCGCATCCTTGCCACACCACGTGCCGACGACACCATCATGACACAGCGCATGATCAACAACGAAGTGGATCAGACGCTGGACCTGCGCGCCACCACCATCGGCGCCACCGTGGCCCAGAACCCCGCTATCATTACACACACACAGCGCGAAGCGCCCTTTGGCTACATGGATTGGTGGCCCACCTCGATGTGGTTCAACCACGACGTCGAGCCGTACAACGACAAGAATGTGCGTTGGGCCGTGAGCTACAGTATCAACCGCGAACAGATGCTTGATGTCGCCCTAGAAGGATCGGGTATTCTCACCGAACTGCCCTTCCCCTACTACGAACCGATGCTCCCCTATGTGGAAGCGACCAGACCATTGCTGGAGCAATATCCCACTACAGAGTTCAACCTCGACAAGGCTGCCGAACGCATGCAGATGGCCGGCTACGAGAAGGACGGCGATGGTTTCTGGGTGAAGGATGGTGAGCGCATCCAGGCAGAAATCGGTGGCTGGAGCGTCTTTGCTGACATCGGTCCCGTCATTGCTGAGCAGTTGCGCCGCGGCGGTTTCGAAGCACAGTTCAGCATGCCTGCCGATCACGGCACCCGCATTAGCGAAGGTACGGCCAGAATCTGGCTCAACGGCCATGGTGGCAGCATCGCTGATCCGTACACCACGCTGGACTTCTACACCGGTAAGTATTACGCCCCTATCGGTGAGCCAACAGCCCAGAACTCCCGCTATAACAACCCGGCGTATGATGCCATCATTGAAGAGATGGCCACTTTTATGCCTGATCCTAACAACCCTGCCTACATGGATCTCTACCTACAGGCCATGGAAATCTGGTTGGATGATCTAGTGGATTCGCCTATTCAGCAGTGGCTGCACCGCATTCCGATGAACACCACTTACTGGACCAACTGGCCCACCGCAGACAATGCTTACGTGAACGGAGCCATGTGGCACCTGACCTTGCCGCTGATCCTACACAGCCTGCAGAAGGCCTAGTGTTCTGGTGTTAAAGAACGAAGCTTGGTAGTGAACAACGAGGGGTGGGGCATCTCCCGCCCCTCGTCTCTACCCGCATGAATCGTGCGACTGATACTTTAGGTATGACTAGCTAGGTAGGAGAGTTTCGCATGAGGTATTCGTGGTCCTTTCTACTAAAACGACTAGGCTTGTTGTTGCTTATTGTTTGGACAGCAGCCTCTGTCAACTTCTTAATTCCTCACCTGACACCTCGTAATCCATTGCGCGAAAAATTGATGGAACAAGCCTCACGCGGCGGTTACATTGAAGAAGGCTTCGACGAAATGGTAGCGGCCTACGAAGAGCGCTTCGGACTCGACCAGCCTTTGTGGCGCCAATACATCAATTATATGGGAGACATGGCCCGTCTGGATTTGGGCTATTCCATCTCCAATTATCCTAAGACAGTCTGGGAAATTATTCTGGAGGGGCTTCCCTGGACTGTGGGGCTGCTGTTGACCTCTTTGCTCATTGCTTTTACGGCCGGTAGCCTGATCGGAGCATTGATGGTGTGGCCTAAGGCCAATGCATTTGCTAGGTATGTGCTCCCCTTGTTCCTTGGCTTTGGGGCTATTCCAGCCTATGTTGTGGCGCTGGCTCTAGTCTACTTTCTAGCCTTCCGTATGCAATTGTTACCCACTGGTGGCGGTTATGGGCTAGGGACGATACCGAATATGAGCTTCTCTTTCGCGATGGAGGTATTGCGGCATTCCATCTTGCCTGCGATTGCGTTGGTCGTCACGCAGATAGGTGGTTGGGCGCTAGGCATGCGCGGCATGATGGTAACGGTCGAAGGTGAAGACTACATGACTTTTGCCGAAGCCAAAGGACTCTCGGATCGGCGGATGTTCTTCCGTTATGGAGTACGCAATGCCTTGCTGCCACAGGTGACAGGCCTCGCTCTGAGTCTGAGCTACATCGTCTCCGGTTCAGTGCTTGTAGAACTGGTGATGGGCTACCCAGGGCTGGGTACAAAGCTGGCTCGCTCTATCTATCAACTCGATTACTTCACGATCTACGGCATCGTTTTCTTCATCATTGTTTCGTTGGGTATAGCGATGTTCATCATCGACCTGCTCTATCCGTTCCTTGATCCACGGATCAGCTACGAGAAGAGTTAACCTATGTGCCACTCACTCCTTTCCGTAGCAAATGCCTGGATGCTCAATTTTTGTGGAGGTCGTAGATGACTGCAAACACCACTGTTCAGCCGACGGCGAACTATCGTTCCGGCGAGTCGTTTATCGGACGCGTTAGTACGTTCCTGCGATACTTGCGCCGCAATAAGACACTGGCCGCAGGCATTGGGATCATGCTGATCATGACGATTTTCACGATCATCGGTTACTTCTATATTGATCCAATACTCGATCCGTATCCTTTGGCCGGCCCTGCTAGCGTGCCGCCAACGTTGTCCTATTGTCCTAGGACGGATCTTGAGTGTGCACAGACAGCGCCCGTCGCCTATCCGTTTGGTACCGACGGTCAGGGTCGCGACCTTTACGCCGTCGCCGTAGTGGGCACATGGATGACAGTACGCATTGGTCTCCTCGCCGGTGTGATCGGCGTCCTGATTGGCGTCGTTCTGGGCTTCACGTCTGCCTTTTATGGCGGCGCCTATGATGCGTTCGTGCGTTGGATCGTCGATGTGCTGCTGACGGTGCCTGCGCTGCTCATCTTGATCGTGATCGCTTCGACCATCGGTGGTGTTACCGGTGGCGGTATTGATCTCAATCAGATGGCGTTGATCATCGCCCTGACCGCATGGATGGGGCCAACGCGTGTTATCCGCTCGCAGGTGTTGAGTATGCGTGAACGCCCTTATGTGATGATGGCACGCCTGAATGGTATGTCGAACATGTCTATCATCTTTAAAGAGTTGATCCCCAATCTGTTGCCCTATTTGGGTGCTAGTTTGGTGGGATCGGTGACTGGTGCCATCTTCGCTTCGATGGGCCTGGCGGCGTTGGGGCTAGGGCCGTTGCGCGAGCCGACGTTAGGTGTCACCATCTACTGGGTGATCAATCAGAATGCTTTCCTCCGTGGTCTTTGGTGGTGGGCGCTGGTGCCGATTGTCATCGTGGCGCTGATCTTTATCATGTTGTTTCTGATTTCTGTGGGCCTGGACGAACTGGCCAACCCAAGAGTGCGGAGGACTCGGTGAGTAACGAACCAATTCTACGCGTCAATAACCTGGACGTCCACTATTACACAGATGCCGGCACTGTGGTCGCCAATAGCGGCATCAACCTGGAACTGCGTCCTGGTGAACGATTGGGTTTGGTAGGCGAATCCGGCTCAGGGAAGTCAACCCTGGCCCTGGCGATTTTGCGCATGATCAAGCCGCCCGGTTCAATTGCCGGCGGCGAAATCTGGCTTGGCGATACGGATCTCACCAAACTCACCGAAGAGCGAGTGCGCCATGTACGCGGCAACGAGATCAGCATGGTGCCGCAGGGCGCTATGAACTCGCTGAACCCCGTCATGCGTATCCAAGATCAGATCATCGATTCCATGGTTGATCACAATCTTGGGCTAAGCAAAACACAAATGGTTGAGATGGCGAACGATGCCTTACGCTCCGTGGAACTCGATCCCAAAGTGGGGCGGATGTACCCGCATGAGTTGAGCGGTGGCATGAAGCAGCGCGCCTGTATCGCGATTAGTGTGGCCATGAACCCCAAGGTTATCATCGCCGACGAACCAACCAGCGCGCTCGACGTGATTACACAGCGCCAGGTGATGGAAACTTTGGGCAAACTTCAGGATCAACTGGGCAGCGCCATCATCTTGATCGGCCATGACATGGGCTTGATGGCCCAGTTCGTTGACCGCCTCGCCGTGATGTATGCCGGGCGACTGGTGGAGTTGGGCAAGGTGAAAGAGATGTTCACCGATCCGCTCAACCCCTACACGCAACTCCTGATCAAGAGCATCCCCGGTCTCAGCAATAAGGGAGACTTTACCGGCATTCCCGGCATCACGCCGCCATTGTCGGCGCTGCCGCCCGGCTGCGTCTTTAACGACCGTTGCCCGCATGCGATGAGCATCTGTAAAACAGCCATGCCGCCGCTGCGCGAGCACAAACCAACCCACTGGGCAGCTTGTTACTTATACGAAAATGGAGTTGAGGGGAAGGTACAGGATCATGGCCAAGCTGTTAGAACTTAACAATGTAACCAAAGTCTTCAAGGGCGGCACCGTCGCACTGGACGACATCTCCTTCTCCGTCGATGCCGATGCGCCCAGTGTCATCACGGTAGCGGGTGAGAGCGGCAGCGGCAAATCGACGTTGGGGCTGATGACTTTGGGTTTCCTGTCGCCGTCGTCGGGTGTTGTCCAATACAAAGGGCAGGATCTTCAAAAGCTGAACAGTAGCGAAAATGTCCGCTTACGCAAAGAAGTGCAGGCCATCTTTCAAGATCCCTTTGCTGTCTACAATCCGTTTTACAAGGTCGATCACCTTTTCGACGAAGCGGTAAAAAACTTTAACCTTGCCAGCAACCGAACCGAAGCGCGTCAGATGATTGAAGCATCGCTTGAGAGCGTTGGTCTGCGCCCTGACGAAACGTTGGGCCGCTTTCCTCACCAGTTGAGCGGTGGACAGCGTCAACGCCTGGTGGTGGCAAGAGCGTTACTGCTCCAGCCCCGCCTATTGGTGGCCGATGAGCCTGTGTCGATGGTCGATGCGTCGTTGCGCGCAACGATTCTCAAGAGTCTGCGTAAGCTCAACGACGAATACAAGATCACCATCCTCTACATTACACACGACTTGACCACGGCTTACCACATCAGCGACTACATCATCATCCTCTACAAAGGATCGATCATGGAGGCGGGCGATGTCGACGCTGTGATCCGCGATCCCAAGCACCCATACACGCAGTTGCTCATCGACTCGATCCCCTGGCCCGATCTGCAACGCACCTGGGGACAGCAAGAGATCATCATGCCCGACGGCACCGAGAAGATGGGCAGTGGTTGCAAGTTCGCCAACCGCTGCCCGCACGTGATGCCGATTTGCAAAGAGTCTTTGCCGCCTCTATACCAGCCCGAAGGCCAGAACCGTGTGGCGGCCTGCTATCTCTACGAAAACAGCCCCACCCTGCCTAAAGACGATGTCGGCCAGCTTTTCAACGCCGGCACCACACTTAAGACGACGCCGGTGGCGGCCGACTGAACTGAAGCGAGTGGGCGATTATGAGATTAAGCGATTAGGGGATTTCAGATCGTCATGACGATCTGAAATCCCCTAATCGCTTAATCTCATAATCGCCCAATTTTTTTATTCACAGGAGAACTTGATGCCCAAAACCGCACGTTTGTTCATCCCGTTGCTGCTGCTGGCCCTCTTTCTTGGCGGCTGCCAAGGACTGGACACCCCTGCTTTTCCCTTCCCCAGCAACGTGACCCTCGACATGGACGCGCCGCTGGGCATCTCGCCTGAGATTCGCTACGGCGTCCTCGACAATGGGCTGACTTACTACGTCAAGCGCAACACCGAGCCGGCCAACCGCGCCGAACTCTGGTTGGCGATCAATGCCGGCTCCGTCCTCGAAGACGAAGACCAGTTGGGCCTGGCTCACTTCTTAGAGCACATGCTCTTCAACGGCACCGAACGCTTCCCTGAGCAGGCGCTCATCGACTTCTTCGAGCGGGTGGGCATGACCTTCGGCCCCGACATCAATGCCTACACCTCGTTTGATGAGACCGTCTACCAACTTCAATTCCCCACCGACGATGCCGAAATCGTGGATACCGCTTTCCGGGTTCTCGTCGATTGGGCAGCCTACGCCACCATTGACCCCGCCGAAGTGGACGCCGAGCGGGGCGTAATCGTCGAAGAGGAACGGCTGCGCGATCAGAATGCCGGCGGCCGTGTGCGCGAACAGATCCTGCCACTGATCCTGGGCGACTCGCGCTATGCACAGCGCCTGCCCATCGGCGACATGGACATTGTGCGCACCGCCCCTGCCGAAACCATCCGCCGCTTCTACGAGACGTGGTATCGACCCGATCTCATGGCCGTCGTCGCCGTCGGCGATTTCGACGTAGACAAGTTCGAAGCCATGATCGTAGAACACTTCTCTGACCTGCCCGCGCCGGAAAACCCAACACCGCGACCCACCTTTGATGTGCCCGGCCACAGCGAGACCCAATACGGGGTGGTCAGCGACCCCGAATATCCGATTTCATCGGTTGAGATTTCGTACAAACTGTCCGCCGAACAAGGACAGACCGTCGGCGCTTACCGTGAATTGATTGTGCGTTCGCTCTTCAACTACCTCTTCAACTTCAGGCTTGATGAACTCAGCCGCCAACCCGACGCCCCTTTCCTCTCGGCCTACTACAGCCGCAGCAATCTGGTGCGCCCTATGGACAGCGTAGAGATCGGCGCTCAGGTGCAAGACGAAGAGATCCTCACCGGCCTCGACGGCATTGTCACCGAAGTAGAGCGCATTCGCCGTCACGGCTTCACCGAATCGGAGTTGACACGCGCCAAAGACGCGCTAGAGAGCTTCTACCGCCGCATCTACAGCAACAGCGAGAACACCGAAAGCCAGACCTACGCCGCCGAATATCTGCGCAACTTCTTCACCGGCGAACCCATCCCCGGCATTGCCGCCGAACTGGCGCTGGTGGAAGCCATGCTCCCCGGTATCACCCTAGACGAAGTCAACCGTCAGGTCGAGGAATTGGTAGGTGAAGAGAACCGTACCGTCCTCGTGGTTGCGCCCGAAAAAGCGGACATCGAACTGCCCGCCGAAGATGATCTCGCCACTGTGATTATGGCCGCCGAAGCCCAAATACTCGAACCCTACGTCGATGTGGAAGTCTCCGGCGAACTGGTAGACGAGATCCCCGCGCCCGTAGAAATCATCTGGGAAAGAACCATCGACGAACTGGGCGTCACCGAAATTGAACTGGCCAACGGTGTGCGCGTCATCATGAAGCCTACCAACTTCACCGAGCAGGTTGTCTTTGCCGGCATCAGCCCTGGTGGCTCGTCGCTTGTTTCCGACGAAGACTATCTCGCCGCCGAGCTGGCCCCAAGCTTCATCGCCGAAAGCGGTCTGGGCGACTTGGAGCGCACCGAAATTAACCGGCTGCTGACCGGTGTAGGCGTGGGGGTGGCCCCCAGCATCGGCGAGTTGACCGAAAGTATCGGCGGCGCTGCGCCCCCCGACGAACTGGACGCCCTCTTCCAACTCGTCTATCTCTACTTCACCGCCCCGCGCCTCGACGCTGCTGCCTACAGCACATTGCAGGCCCAACTTGTCGCCTTTGTGCGCAATCGCGATCTCACGCCGTCCTCCGCACTCCAAGACGCGCTGGTAGATGTCCTCTACGGCGAGGAGTCGCGTCAGGGCTTCCCCACGCTGGCCGAAATTCAGGCGCTCGACCCGGAACGCATGCTGGCGATCTACCAGGATCGCTTCGCCGACGCAGGGGACTTCACCTTCGTCTTTGTGGGTGATTTCAGTGTGGACGTCCTCAAAGATTATGCCCAGACCTACCTGGGCAACCTGTCTACAATCAACCGTGACGAAACCTGGCAAGATGTGCAACCCGATGCACCCACCGGCGTGGTCGAAGAAGCCGTCTATGCCGGTCAAGAAGCACAGTCTATTGTGCAACTACTCTGGGTGGGCCCCATTGAGCCAACCTACGAGAACAGCCTACGCCTGGCTACACTAGAAGGGATCCTCGACATCCTCATCCGCGAGGACCTGCGTGAGGCGCGCAGCGGTGTCTATGCGTCCTTTGCGTCGGCGTCGTTGGAAGAGGAGCCAGATCCCCGCTACATTGCCAACGTCGCCTTTAGCACGGACCCTGAACGCGTCGACGAACTCATCGCTGCCGTCTTCGAGATCCTGGCCGATGTGCGCAACGATGGCCCTTCCGCCGACTTGATGACCAAGGCGACGGCGCAGATCCTGCGCAATCATGAACTCTCGCTCGAAGACAACGGCTTCTGGCTCGACGTCCTCACCGACTACGCCCTTGACGCTGAAGCCGACCCGCGCCGCATCCTCGACTTCGAGGCCGACGTTGCCGCCCTCACCGCTGAAGAAATTCAGCAGATCGCCACCGAAATCCTACGCGAGGATCAGTACATTCAGGTGGTCCTGTTTCCCGAAGCGATGGAAGGGACTGGGGAGTAGAGATAGAGAGATTAGTCCCTAAATCGCCTAATCTCATGTTATCGAACCAAACCGACACGCATCACGACTACTGCGCCACGAGAGGAGACTCCGATGCATCTGAATGGACATATTCCGATTGATTCGGATGACGAAAAGCTATACGACGTAACGACGCATGCCACCGGCCCTATTGGCATGTTGCCGTTGGACGAGGACTTTCTGCTCAATTCACCCAGCGGCGACATTTTCGGGCTGAGCCAGAACGCGGGGATGGGCTGGACGCCGCGCCATCTGCGCCGCCGCGAATTTTTGATCCTCAGCACACAGGGTGGCATCCGCGCTGAAGACGGCTCCCCCATCGCCCTGGGCTACCACACCGGCCATTGGGAAGTGGGCTTGCTTATGAAAGCCGCCGCCGAAACCTTTACCGAATTGGAGACGATCCCCTTCGCCGGTTTCGTCACCGATCCGTGCGACGGGCGAACACAAGGCACCACCGGCATGTTCGATTCGCTCCCCTACCGCAACGACGCCGCCCTCGTCCTACGTCGCCTGATCCGCTCACTCCCCACGCGCCGCGGCGTGATGGGCATTGCCACCTGCGACAAAGGTCTCCCCGCTATGATGATCGCGCTGGCGGCGCAGCGGGACATGCCTGTGATCCTCGTGCCCGGCGGTGTCACCCTGCCGCCCAGCGAAGGCGAAGATGCGGGCAAGATCCAGACTGTCGGCGCGCGCTTTGCCCACGGCGAAATCAGCATGGAAGAAGCCGCCGAACTGGGCTGCCGCGCCTGCGCCTCTCCTGGCGGCGGCTGTCAGTTCCTGGGAACGGCGGCGACCAGTCAGGTGGTGGCTGAAGCGCTGGGCATGACACTCATGCACGCTGCCCTCGCCCCATCCGGCCAGCCCATCTGGCTCGATCTGGCGGTGCGCTCGGCCCACGCCCTGGCCTACCTCGAGAGCCAGAAGCTGACCAATGCCGACATCCTCACCCCAGACGCGTTGCACAACGCCATGGTTGTCCACGCCGCCTTTGGTGGATCGACGAACCTGCTGCTCCACATCCCCGCCGTTGCTTTTGCCGGTGGCCTCGTCCGCCCCAGCGTACAGGACTGGGAAGCGATCAACCGCATCACGCCCCGTTTGGTCGACGTGCTGCCTAACGGGCCGGTGGGCCACCCCACGGTGCGCGTCTTCATGGCCGGCGGCGTGCCCGAGGTGATGTTGCATCTGCGCGATCTGAACCTGCTTAAGCTCGACGCCCTGACTGTCCACGCGCGGCGGTTGGGCGATCTGCTTGACGAGTGGGAAGGCAGCGAGCGGCGCAAGCGGCTGCGCGAACGCCTCTTCAGCGAAGACGGCATCGACCCGGACGATGTGATCATGAACCCGGCCAAGGCCAAAGCCCGCGGACTGACCAGCACCGTCACCTTTCCCACCGGCAACCTCGCACCCCAAGGATCGGTGGTCAAAAGCACGGCAATTGACCCGTCAACGCTCGACGAAAACGGCGTCTACCGCAAAATCGGCCCTGCGCGTGTTTTCCTCAGCGAACGGGAGGCCATCGCCGCCGTCAAGGGCAACCATGCCAACCCGATCAAAGCCGGCGACGTCATGGTGCTCATCGGGCGCGGGCCGTCCGGCTCAGGCATGGAGGAGACCTACCAGATCACGTCGGCGCTCAAGTATCTGCCCTTCGGCAAAGAGGTGGCGCTCATCACCGACGCCCGCTTTAGCGGCGTCAGCACCGGTGCCTGTATCGGCCACGTCGGCCCCGAAGCGCTGGCCGGTGGCCCCATCGCCAACGTCCGTGAGGGTGACCTGATCCAGATCATTGTGGACACGGTCAACCTCACCGGCAGCATCGATCTGGTCGGTCATAACGGCCACAAGTACTCACCCGAAGCCGGTGTCCACGTCCTCGCCGAGCGCACCACCTACCCTGGCCTCGCCGCTGATCCTCGCCTGCCAGATGACACCCGCCTGTGGGCCGCGCTGCAAAATGCCAGCGGCGGCACCTGGGGTGGCTGTGTCTATGATGTAGACAGAATTGTTGAGTTGTTGGAGGCAGGGAAGAAGGCGTTGGAACGGGAAGCAGTCAGAGATTAAGCGATTAGGAGAGGAAACATTCCCCCATGCCCGATTGGATGATCAAATCATTTGATTATCACAATGCCAGCGAAGAAGAGTACGGGGCGCTTTACCACTTTACTGTCGCCATGCGCAAGGAACGGCACCCACATGATCCGCCGCTTGGGGAAAGCGAGTTTGTGGCGCGTATCAAGAGCATCCCCGAAGCGATTGACATGCGCGGTGTCGTCGCCATTACCGAGGACGGCGACATCCTGGGCGAGGCCAACAGCTTCGTCATGCCCGGTGATGACAACCCACACCTGATGCAAGCCTCCATCGAGGTGCATCCTCAACAGCGACGCCGCGGCCTGGGGCGTCGCCTGCTGGGCTTTGTGGCCGACGAGGCGCTGCGCCGTGATCGCACACTGACGATGCTTGAATCGTTTAGCACGGCCCCTGCCGGCGAAGCGTTTGCGCGGCGTATCGGCGCGTCCTTGGGCGCGAGCAGCCGCACCAATCAACTGGTGTTGGGCGAAGTTGACCGCGCACTTGTGCAGCGCTGGCTCGATGCCGCCCCGGTGGAACCGTTTGATCTGCGCTTTGTGGAAGACGCCTACCCCGAGGAATTGTTGGGGCCGATGGCTGAACTCTTCAACGTGGTCTTAAATGATCAGCCGCGCGAGGAACTGGACATGGACGATGTTCACTACTCGCCGGATCTCCTGCGCTATCTTGAAAACATGCTGCTCAGCACCGGCGGCAAACGGTGGACGGCGATTGTCACCGAACGCGGCGACGGCGCCTTCGTGGGCTACTCGGAGATCACCTGGTACCCCAGCCGCGGCCACATTGTGCATCAGCAAGGCACCGGCGTCTACCCCAGCCACCGCGGACGGGGCATCGGGCGTTGGCTTAAGGCGGCCATCATCGAGCGGTTACTCACCGAACGTCCCGAAGTGCAATACATTCGCACCAACAACATCGCCTCCAATGCGGCGATGCTCCACATCAACGAAGCGCTCGGCTTCCACACCTACTTCACCGGCTCAATCTGGCAAGTGGAGACGAACGCGCTGTTGGCGTACCTGGGGTGAGGGATGGGCGACGGACGACGGACGACGGACGACGGACGTTAAGCGAGATCACGCGCTTAACGTTCGTCGTCCGTCGTCCGTCGTCCCGCTCTCCTCAGCGGCGTCGTCTCTACTCCGGCACCACCGCGATACAATCGACCTCAATCGCAATGCCCGGAAGCTGTGCACCGACGGTGGTGCGCGCCGGGTAGGGCTTGGTGACATATTGCTGGTAGACTTCGTTCATCTCGGCGAAGTTGCTCAGGTCGGCGAGGAAGACGCCCACCTTGGTCACGTTGGCCCAGGATGTGCCCGCCGCTTCGAGCAGAATCGCCAGATTCTGGAAGACGCGGTCCGCTTCTTCCCGGAAATTCCCCTTCACCAACTGCCCCGTTGCCGGGTCAATCGGCCCCTGGCCTGAGATGTAGACCGTCTTGCCACTGGCCACGATCCCCTGTGAGTAGATGCCGACGGGCTTGGCGCCCTTGTCGGTGAAAACTTCCTCTCGCATAAAGTCCCCCTTTGGGTGAATTTTCGATTGACGATTGACGATTTACGATTGTCTGGTAGAGGATGTGAGTGCGGAATGGGGCAATTGAAGTGTCAACAATCTATACCTTTTCGCGACAACGTTCCCACAAAGGCATCACACCCCCAACCCGACAATCGTAAATCGTCAATCGCAAATCGTCAATCGCAAATCGTCAATCGTCAATTGTTCAGCAGTCTCAACCAATTCCCATGACAGATCCCCGCGATGTCGTCTTCGCCGTAGCCGCGTTGACGGAGCATGTCGGGGATCTTCTGCAGATCGGCGATGGTGTCGAGATCGGCGGGGGACTGTTCGAGGCCGAAACCACCGTCGAGATCGGTGCCGATGGCGATGTGACGGGTGGAACCGGTGATCTTGACGACGTGATCGACGTGATCGAGGACGTGCTTGAGGAAGACGTTGCCCTTGCCCTGATCCTCGAAGCGCCAACCGGGCACCACCATCCAGATGTCCAACGCAGCGCCGATGACGCCGTCACGTTCGGCGATGGCGCGGATCTGGTCGTCGCTGAACTGGCGCTGGTGGGGGACGATGGCGCGGCAGTTGTTGTGGCTGGCCAGTACAGGGCCGTCGTAGATCGCCAATGCCTCCCAGAATGACTCGTCGGAGAAGTGGGTCATGTCGCAGAGGACGCCGAGGCGGGCCATTTCGGGCAGGATGGCGCGGCCGAGATCGGTGAGTCCTTTCTCGGTGGCGGTGCCGCCGGCGTAGCGGCCTGGCCCGTAGTGGGTGAGGCCAAGGGCGCGCAAGCCCAGATCGACCCATTCCTCCAACTGCGCCGGATCGAGGATGGGATCCGCGCCTTCCATGCTGATGATGAAGCCCAGCGGCGGCTCGTCACCGGCAATTGCGCCGGCCGCTTCCCACGTTTCCCACGCCGCCCAATGATCGGCCAGATCGGCGGCGTTGTCGACGACGCGGACGACGCCCTGGCGCTCCAGTGCACGGTAGTAGGCGAGCTGTCCCCGCGCCATGCCGTGTGCCTGGGCGGCTGAATCGAAGTCGATGTAGGGCGAAGGTGTGCCTGTGGAGCGAGAGAGCACCGTGGCAAAGCTGAGGGCGACGCGTCCGCGTCGCATTTCGGGAAAGGCGACGGTGCCCTGGGCGCGTCCTTTGCCTGAGAGGCGCTGTTCACGGGTGCGGATGGTGTAGACCGAAGCCAGTAGATCGCGGTTCCACTGTAGCGCGTTCATTGAGAGATCGAGATGGGCGTCGATGATGAGCATGGCTGATCCTTTGTGGTGGGAAGAGAAGGCAAAAGGCAAAAGGCAAAAGGCAAAAGGCAAAAGGCAAAAGGCAAAAGGCAAAAGGCAAAAGGCAAAAGGCAAAAGGCAAAAGGCAAAAGGCAAAAGGCAAAAGGCAAAAGGCAAAAGGCAAAAGGCAAAAG